>NZ_JBNTKB010000001.1:0-986556 GCF_051195155.1 Halobaculum sp. P14 | reverse complement strand
CTTATGTTCGCCATCTCCAACATAGAACCTCTCTGTGAGCCACTCTAACCGTGACTCAGCACCTATTCAACACGGCATTTAATTCATTGCTGTAAATTGAGTATCGATGTCAGACAAACCAACTGACAGCCGAGTTAACAGGCGTACCGTTTTGCAAGGAGTCGGTTCCGCAGTTGGAGCCACGTCCCTCTCGAACGTAGTCGGCGCAGCTGAACGAAAGCGCCGAATCGTAACGGGGCGCGGCGGACTAAAACAGGAGCCTGTCGAGAAAAAGAAAGTGCCTGTTCATTGGCACGAACACGAGAAGGCTCTACGTCAGGTCTACGATCAACTGTTCGGAGCTTTCCAGCACATTCGTAATACCAGTGAGTTCGGCGACCACCTCATCGCGATGTACCAAGGTGGGTCTTCCCGAAGCATCGGGGGATACACCGCAACTCAACCAGTGGTGGAAATTGCGAAAGAGGCTCCTTCTGGGTTGGAAGAACGACTTCCGAGTGTTCTCAAAGACGTTGGTGTTTCAACCTCGAATGACCTCCTGCTCGATGAGATTCGGTACGAACGAATCAACCAGAACCAAACTCTCCTGTGTGGCGGTGCAGAAACTACAATAGAACCATACCCCGGTGGGATCGTCATCTGGGAGAAGAACCAGTCCACCCATCAAGGGACGTCTGGATACCGGATGCACGACGGCAGTCAGGAGTACATGCTGACCGCGAACCACGTGTTCGTCGATAGCTGTACTACCAAAGCGACCGGAGAGGTCGCGGCTGCCGCGAACAATGCCACGATTGGAACCTTCGAAGACGCTCACGCTCTTCACGACTGGTGCTTGGTACCCGCTAATAGTCAGGGAGTCACTGACATTGCCAACGAAATCTACTGGGACGGATACAGCTACACGCTTACCGGGTACAAGACCCGTGATGGAATCGCTTCGATGGTGGGTAAAACCGGCGAAGCATACAAATCTGGAGACGGAACTGGGTACCGAACAGGGACGATTAGAGGATACAATGAGGGCGGATTCACCGGATGTCCCCGATTCGATACTGACGGCGTAAAAACCGAAGTGGACGTTGCACCGGGGGACTCAGGCGGTCCAATCTTCGACCTCACGGGATGTAGATACGGTAGCTGTGAAGCGTTGGCCATCAACAACATGAGCATCGCCAAAGGGAGTTACAACGGAACTGCCTGCGACGGTGACTCTACACAACCGAAGACTGTAGGCTGGCCCGCTTACAAAATCGTTAACAACAACTCCTACACGGTTGGGTAGTAATCTGGTCCTCGTTTTACCTTCGACCTTGGCGTAGTACAACCCTTCGCCGAAAATCAAGGAATCAGTTCCTCAAATTGCTCAGCAACAGCCCTCAACTCTTGCCTGCGTAAATCTGGATAATCCTACGCTGCCTAGATTGTCCTCCACGATCTCTGCCACGTTCAGGAAAAGAGGAACTTTCAGCGATAGTGGCATGAGCCGGAGATGCAAAATTTTGAAAACACCCTCATACCAGTACGCAAGCACATGAGATCATGGGCAGTTGAGAAAAGGACGCCACCGGACCTATGCAGCGCGAGTGCGTCTCATGTGCTGGCTGCAACGGGACGGGTCTCTCCTACGACCAAGATAGTAACGTGCTACACAAGATTGTACATGAGATCTACCTTCTTTGGTTCGCCCATATATAAACACTCCTCCTACAACTTAAGTATCGACGAGTAAGATATGGAAACAATGAGACGGTGCCATTCGCTCATTGCGACGCCGACAGCGGGCAGCCTGCCTTCGCAGAGCGGATGGTCCAGCAGGCCAGCGACCTCTGTGAACACGAAAACCACCTCACACGAGTCATCGCTGATCTCAATCTCCCGCTCACAGATATCGACGACCTGTACAAGCGGACGCCGAGTCACGGCTATGACCTCACGCCGATGCTGCGGCTGTTCCTTTACAAGTACGCGGGCGACTACAGCGATAGCGAACTCGCCGACCGCGTCGACTCGTGGCAGTATCTCCGAATCCGCTTCGACCTCAATGGCACGCCCACGCAACAAACCCTCTCGTATACGTGGCGCAACCGCTTCGATGCAGACCTCCGCAAGCTGATCGTCGCCGCTGGCAAGGCCATCCGACGGGAGGCCATCGAGCACGGCGTTATTCGCGACGACCATGCGGACGGCGAAGACGAGACTGACAGCGAGTTCGAGACGGACGAGGTCCCCGACGACCTTTCAGAAGCGAAAATTCGTGAGACGATGCGGGCAGCCCGCGAGCACATCTTCCCCGCGTTCGACACAGGGCGTGCTGCGAACGCCCGGTATAGCGACGAATGCATCCTCTCGATGCAGTCCTACCTTAGTCTGGCGAACTGTGGGACTGCACAGGGGACGAAGCGATTCGCGCGGATGAGCCGCCGCGAGCAAACCCCACACGGCGACACCCATCTACGGGCGATCAAGAAGCTCGGGAAGCCCACGGGCCGCCAGTCCACGCTCACCGAGTACCACGGAACAGGCCGGAAGCAGCGGACTGAGCCGTGGAAACGCGTCTGCGAGGAGCTACAGGGCGACTTCAGTACGGCAGTCGAGAACACGATTAAGGCGATTCGGGACACGAAGCCGTTCCGCGAGCCGGTTGTCGCGGCCATCGACATTACCGATACGATGTTTTACCCCTCACCGTGGGAAGACTACGAGGACGGGATAGCGAAGGACGATTTCCCCGCGCCCGTGAACGGTCTGAAGGAGAACGGTGAGCGCGGGTATCAGTTTGCGACACTCACCATCGTCGGCGAGAACGCCCCGCTCATCCTCGCCGTCGAACCGATTCGAGATGCATCCTACTGGGAGGACGACGATATCGAGACGCGAAGTCGCGCTGAAGTCGTCGACGCACTGCTGGAAGAAGCGAGCAAGCACGTCGATATGCACCTCGTGATGGCCGACCGCGAGTTCGACGGACATGACGTTCTCCACACGCTCGACAGCCACGACGTGACCTACCTCATTCCGAAGCGGGCGTACGAGGCGGACTTAGAGGGTATTGAGAAAGTCGAAGACCACCCGGTCGCGGACGTGGGTGTGGAACCCGACGTAGAGTTGGGGGCCAACGGCGAAGTGAGCCACGAGGTGAACTTCATGTACGTTCCGTCGACCGAGGAAGACGGCGACTACGCGGTATTTCTGACGAACCGCGACGACGTGGCTCCCGAGGACGTACGAGGACTCTGTAACCGCTACAGTCGGCGATGGGAGATCGAGAACGAGTACAAGCAGATCAAGAAGTTCCTCCCGACGATGGCTTCTACAGATTACCGTGTACGCTGTTTCAACTTCATGTTCGCGTGCCTGCTGTACAACGTGTGGCGGCTCGCGGACTACTTGTTGAAGTTGGAAGTAGGGAAGCCTATTCGTGACGAACCCGTGCTGACGGCGGGTGAGGCCATCGAGTTGCTCGCTTGCTTCCTCGTCCCATACGGATAGTCACGGTCTGATTCTCCCTATGTGTTCGCTCGTTGCGTAGCCATAGCTCTCTCGGCTGCCCTCCATTTTCGCGTCTTCGTGTCCGTTTCTGAATGAGTAGCGGGTCGGATTCGCCATTACCACAATTCGTCGCTACTGAATCACCCGAGAAATCGTTCGGTTTCGTTTGTAGATTCGCTATCCTCCGAAGTTGTGTGTCGTCATCCACGGGGTCATCTTTTCGACGGGAGCCACCGCCGAACAGGAGTCAGAGAACAGTCGAAACGGACGGGAGAACAGTTGAAGGGCCTGGCTCGCCCCGAGTCCGGGCCGGTTAGTCGTCCGCGACAGCGGGCGAAGCCGGTTCTTCCCCGGGGATTTCGGGCCGATCGGACCGCGGCGCCCACTCCAGTTCCTCCTCGTAGTGGAACGCGCGGTGGTCCTGCGTCGGGTCGACGACCGTCAGCGAGAGCCAGCCGTTGTCCAGCAGTTCGGTCAAGTCCCCGTTGTCGGCCAGGACGTCGGTGACGCGGTCGACTGGCGCGTGGACGACCGTCGAGAGGCGGAGCGGCTGGTGGTGCGGTTCGTCGTCGGCAGCCATCAGCGACTGCAGCGGGAGGCCGGTCATCAGGTCGCCGCCGTTGCCCTGGTAGACGCCGACGTTCCCGACGGGGTTCTGGGTTATCTTCGACCCGCTCCCGTAGACGGCGTTGTCGACCGTCGAGAAGTAGTACTGGGCGTTGATCCACTGGGTGACGACCATCGGGCCGGTGAAAATCGCTTCGAGCGCGTCGCCGTCGGGGTCCGTCGACCAGTCGTACGAGTGGAGGAACGCGCGACCGTCGAGGTCGACGTCGCTCGTCAGTTCACGGGGGCCGACGACGAAGCCGGCGTTGCCCGCCAGCCCCCACTCCGGCCGGGTCTCCGCCCAGTCGGCGGCGCGGCGCTCGGTCTCGCTGACGGCGGCCGAGCCGTCGGCTCCCATCGTCTCGGCGCGCTCTGCGGCCGCGCCCTCGCGCGCCGCGGCGAGGTCCGCGCGCAACTGGTCGAGGTCGTCGGCGTGGCTCTCGGGGACGTCGCCGTCGAACAGTTCGATCTCGTCGGTCGTCGTGTTGTGCTGGGCGGCGAGGAAGACGGTGTCTTCCGGGACGTCGTGGCCGCGGTCGCGGAGTTGGGCTCTGACGTCGTCGTCGTTGCAGATTTTCGCGAGGACGCGGGCGTTCGGGCCGCCGGGGTTGCCGGCACAGGCGCCGCAGTCCAGGCTGGAGTCGTAGGGGTTGTTGGCGGTCTCGCTGGCGTGGCCCGCGAAGACGACGAGCCGACCGAACCGCTCCCACCCCATCAGGTCGAACGCGGTCGCGGCGTACTCGACTTTCTCCTCGGTGGTCAGCCCCACCGGGAGGTCGCCGGAGTACGTGTACTGGTGGTCGACCAGCGGCTCGCAGAACTCGTCTTCGTCGGGCACCGCCTCGTCGGCCGCGTCGAACAGGTCGCGGACGCGTCCGGGGACGAGCGTCCGGGCGGCGAGCGAGAGGCCGTAGCCGCTCCCGGCGGTCTCGACGTAGCCGTAGGCGGTCGCCGCGTTGGCCTCCAGTATCTCGACGACTTCGTCGGCGGCCGCGCGGACGCTCGACCAGCGGTCGTGCCGCGCCTGCGTCTCGTCGTCGACCGGGACGTCGGTGACGTGGTGCTGCGGGTCTTGAATCGGCGGGCAGGCGTCGACCGACACCTCGTCGTCGTATCCCTGGTACTCCATGGGGACGCCGAAGAAGCCGGCGTAGCCGTGAGTCTCGTAGTCCCCCGCCGCCTCGATGTGCCGACGAATGACTTCCGAGCGGGTGTCGATACAGAAGACCAGTTGGGCGTCCGGACGGTCCTGCGTGTCGCCGTCGGCCACCGACCGGCTCTCGGCGGCGACGGTCCCGACGAGGTCCTCGCGGTACGTCGACTCCCACGCGCGCAAGAACGGCAGAGCGGGGTTGTCGGCGGGGGCGTCGTCGTCGGCGTCGTTCGAGGGTTCGATGTCGGCTCCGACGGCGTCCAGCAGCGCCAGCCGCGCCGCGAGGTACCCGTCCAGCGAAATCGGGTACGTCGACTGCCACGCGCCACCGTCCTCGGCGCGCCGCTTGATGAACCCGGTCCAGCCAGGGAGCGCAGTCAGTTGCGCTTCGAGGATGCGGACCCACTGGCTCTCCGGGTACGACTGCAGCACCGCCTCGACGGCTTCGACGGGCGCTTCGGGCAGGTCAGCGACGACCCCCTCGTCGGGGACGTCGCGGTCGTACTCGGCCATTCCGCGGAAGGCAGCGTAGAACCCGGCTTCGCGGTTCGGCATCGACCAGTGGGCGCTCCCCTCTTCGAGGAAGGCCGACAGCCACTTCGTCAGCACCCGGTCGACGTGGTCGACCGCGGTGTCCGTCTCGCCGTCTCCGCCGTCCTTGTCGTCTCCCGCGTCCTCGGCGTCGGCCATGCGGTCGAGCAGCGTCTCGGGGTCGGCGTCGTAGCCAGCCTCGGCGAGTTCCGCTTCGAGTATCCCCGTGTCTATCTGTCCGCGTTCGAGCGCGGTTCTGAACGTCTCGGCGCTGGGGTAGCCGCGGCCGCCCAGCAGGTCGGCGGCCCGCTCGACCGCCTCGCCGAACGGCCGGTCTTCGAACCCGGAGAGCGGGTTGGCGGTCACGAACGAGTGGATGGGCCAGAGGGGGCCGACGGCCGTCGCCGCTTCGTCGATACTGTCGCGGATGGCTGTTTCAGTACTCATTGTACTCCTCCGTGGACGTCAAGAGGGTGTCGGACGCCGGCTCAGTCGCGTTCAGCAGCGCCACGTAGAGCCGCTGGCTGTGCTCGTGGACGCCGGTCTCGATGCCGACGTAGATGCCGACGAAACTGACGGCGATGAGGCCGTGGAGCAGAGTCAGTTCCGTCGTCGCCGTGCTGACCGTCAGCAGCCCCGCGACGCCCTCGTAGACCACGGCGTAGACGACGATGGCGGGGAGGAAGACCACCGGGACGGCCGCGTAGCGGGCCGTCGCCGGAAGCGACGTGTGCTGAATCGCGCTCCGGGAGGCGTGCAGCGTCGTGACGACGACGAAGAAGGTCAACAGGAGGCCGCTGTCGGCCTCCGTCCCTTTCCCCGTCAGCACCGCGAACGCGACGCCGCCGACGACTCCGGTCAGGAGCGCCACGACGACGCCAACGGCGCTGGTCACGCGCCCCACGGTGTGTTCGGTGGTTTCGCTCGGGCTGGTGTGTTCGACCTGCTCCCCCGAACTGAGGAACTGGTAGGCCTTGTAGAAGCCGTGCAGGATGAGGTGCGTAATCGCGGCCCCGAAAAAGCCGAGGCCGGCCTGCATGATCATGAACCCCATCTGACCGACGGTCGAACAGCCGAGTTTGCCCTTGATGCTCGTCTGGACCGACTTCAGGAGCTTCCCGCCGATGGCGCTGAGCCCGCCGACGGCGACCACCGCGAGCATGACTGCGGGCTCGACGGTGATGACCGGGGCGAAGCGGGTCAGGAGGACGCCGCCCGCGTTGACGAAGCCGGCGTGCATCAGCGCCGACGCCGGCGTCGGGGCGGTCATCGACGAGAGGAGCCAGCTCTGGAACGGAATCAGGGCGGACTGTATCATCGCCGCCAGGACGAGCGCGGCGGCGGCGACCAGCCACGTCGGGCCGCCGAGCGTGTCGGCCGCCGCGCCGATTCCGGAGACCGTCGTCGCGCCGGTCGCCAGCCACAGCGCCGTCAGCGCGACGCCGAGGAGCGCGCTGCTGGCGAGGAAGTACCTGCGGGCGAGCGCCGCGGCCGCCCGCGCGTGGTCCCAGCCGCTGACCGTCCCGATGAGTTCCGCCATCAGCAGCCCCATCGCCAGCCACAGGGCTCCGAACAGGGCGACGTGGTCGGCGGCGACCAGCCCCATCACGGCGACGGTGAAGCCGAACGTCGCCGCGAAGAACTTCGTCTCGTGGGCGCTTCCGGCGACGTAGCGACGCGAGTAGCTGTGGACGATGCCGCTGAAGAAGGTGACGACCACCCACATCAGCACGGTCAGTCCGTCGACGGCGACCACGCCCGGAATCCCCCACGCGCCACCGACTCGGAGTCGGGCGACGAGGGCGACGACGCTCGCGGCAAACAGCGACCACACGAGCCACGTCGATACAACGGGAACGGACGGCGATTCCGCCGTCGTGTCCGGGAGCGCTCCGACCGTCGGCTTCGAACTGTTTCCTGACATCGTTCAGCCCATCGCACGACCATTCCCGGCGTCCGCGCCGGGCTTCGAGTCCGCTTCTGGTCGTCTCTACCCGACACCAAGAACGAATCGTCTATTAACTCTGTCTATATTCACAATACGTTCGATATTCTGTTATCAAAGAACGTGATAGTTATGTCGGGGCCGGTGAGCGACGCGGGAGCGGCGCTCTCCGTCCGCTCTGGCGACTCGGACGGTCCAGTCTCTCCGGCCGAACTGGGACGTGGAATCGACGAGGGCGCGACTCGCCGGTATCGGGCCCGTCGCCGGTCAGGCGTCGTCCCCCGTCCGGCTCTCGGCGTCGAACTTCCCGAACGGCGTCGTCTCGTGGGTCCGCACGAGCACCTCGTCGGCGACGGTGAGCCCCATGTCCAGGAGTTCCTGTGCGACGGGCGTGATGTCGCTGTCCGACTCGCCGACGACGGTGACGAGGAGGTTCTGCTCACCGGTGACCAACTCCTGAACCGAGATGACGCCGTCTATCTCCAGGATGTCCGGGATGAGGTCGCCCCGTTCGGGAATCGAGGCGGTACAGTAGAGCAGCATTCGGAGCGGATACCCCGACCGCTGGTAGTCGACGCTGGCGCTGTACCCCTTGATTACGCCCTCGGACTCGAGTCGCTGGATGCGCTTGCGGACAGTGCTGTCCGAGGTGCCGGTCCGCTCTGCGATGTCGCCCGACGACGTGTTCCGGGCATCCTCCTGCAGTGCGTACAGGATCGCCCTGTCGACGCCGTCGATTTCCTCGTCGCCCATGTCGACGTCTCCGCGACAGAGCCACTTTACTTGTCCGTCGCGGCCGCAGTTACCAGCGCTGGTGGACGTGGCCTTCGACGTACTGCTCGTAGACGTCGCGGACGGCGCCGTGCAGTCGGTGCGGAAGCGGGTCGCGGTCGGCGGCGGCGACGTTCTGCCGGATGTGTTCCGGAGAGGTCGACCCCGGGATGACCGCGGAGACGGCGTCGAAGTCGAGAATCCAGCGGAGCGTGAACTGCGCGAGCGTCGCGTCGTCCGGGACGTGCGGCTCCAGCGCCTCGACGGCGTCGACGCCGGCGCCGAGCGGCACGCCGGCGAACGTCTCGCCGACGTCGAACGCGTCGCCCTCGCGGTTGAAGTTCCGGTGGTCGTTCTCCGGGAACTCGGTGTCGCGGTCGATGGCGCCCGTCAAAAGCCCCGACGCGAGCGGGACCCTGACGATGACGCCGACGTCGCGCCGCTTCGCCTCCTCGAAGAACAGGTCCGCGGGGCGCTGCCGGAACGGATTGAAGATAATCTGGACGGTTTCGACGCCCGGGTACTCGATGGCTTTCAGCGCCTCCTCGACGCGCTCGACGCTGACGCCGTACTGCGCGATTTTGCCGCGCCGCCGCAGGTCCGCGAGCGCGTCGAACACGTCGGGCTGGTAGTAGACGTCCGTCGGCGGGCAGTGCAACTGGAGCAGGTCCAGCGTGTCCTCCCCGAGGTTCTCCCTTGAGCGGTCGACGAACCGCTCGAGGTTCTCGGTGTCGTACCCGTCGGCGGTGTGCGGGTCGAGTCGTCGGCCTGCCTTCGTCGCGACCGTCACGTCGTCGTGGGCGTCGCGTTCGTCCAGCACCGACCGGATGTGCCGCTCGCTGCGGCCGTCGCCGTACACGTCCGCGGTGTCGAGGAAGTCGATGCCGGCGTCCAGCGCCGCGCGGACCGCGTCGCGGCCAGCCTCGTCGGGGACGTCGCCCCAGTCCCCGCCGATGTTCCACGTGCCGAGTCCGACTTCCGTGACTTCGCCGACTGCTCCGAGTGAGCGACGTTGCATACCCGGTGGTGGTGGCGCCGATGTAAGATGGCTGTGGTGCCGGCACGGCGACGCCCACGAACGCGACGACGGGGCGTGAGTGGAGGCGAGCAGGGTGCACTGCGGGTCGAAGTCTCGCGACGAGCTGACGGACTAGTGTTGTGACTCGTGCGAGCGGGCAGGCCCACGCGTGAGACTGAATCCGTATCGGACCGGCCTCGTCGCTCTGCGCCGTCCGCGTCGACGGCTGTGGCGTGTATTACGCGGCGGGCGGGAGGAGCGCCGGGGACAGTTTGATATGCCGGGTGCGTGTATACGCGGCTAATGAGCAAGATCACGTTCCGCGCCGACGACGAGCTCGTGGCGCGCCTCGACCGGTTCGAGGCGTCCAAGAGCCAGGTCATGCGGGAGGCGCTTCGCGCCTACCTCGACGGCGCGGAGTCGGCCCAGCCCGCCGACGGCGGGGGCGACGCCGACACTGCGGACGCAGACGGCGACGCCGAGGCCGACCAGGTCGACGACGCGCTCGCGGCGCGCGTCGACGAGGTCATCGAGGAGCGGCTCGGTGCGTTCCTCGACGGCCGCTCCGGCGGCGGTCACGCCCGCCCCGGCGAGCCGGCGGTATCGCTCACGGTGAACGTCGACGGCGCGGACGACCGCGCGGTTTCGGTGGAGGAAGGAGCGGCGACCCGGTCCGAGTCCTCGGTCGACGACTCCCGGTCAGCGGGCGGTGCTTCGCGGGACGCCGAGTCCGTCGGCGCCGTCGACGCCGATTCGGTCGGGGACGGGTCGGCGGCCGACTGCGTTCAGTGTGGCGAGTCGCTGGACGATTCACACGCGTTCTGCCCGAACTGCGGCGAGAAGACGCCGGAGCGGGCGGTGTGTGCGTGCGGCGACGAGGTCCGGTCGGACTGGGCGTTCTGCCCGAGCTGCGGCCGGCGGACCGCGGCGGCGGACGTCGTCGATCGTCGGTGACAGCGCGGCACGGCGGGCGTCGACGCGTGTAAGACGGGGGCGCGGACAGCGTCTTACACTGCCCGGTATCTTTATATGTGAAGGGTCTGTTGATACTGCTGCGTAAGACGGCTCGTCTTACGGGCTGCAGGGCGCGGGCGGGGAAGCCGCCCCGACGGTCCGTACCGCACGTACCGCGTGCTCGCCGTCTTACCGGGGGAATGCAAATGGAGCGTGTGACTCTACGAATCCCGAAACAGCAGATCGACGAAGTCGAACAGATGGTCGAGACCGGCGAGTTCCCGAATCGCAGCGAGGCGATTCGCTCCGCCGTGCGCGAAATGCTCAACGAGCAGGACGGCACCGGCGACCGGACCCGCAACGACCAGAGTAAACGCAGCTGGGCCAAGGTGTAATTAAATGCAAGATATCGTCCAGGACGCGCTTGAAAACGCGGAAGCAGAACAGCGCAGCATGGCGGAGATGGACGGAGACGACGACGAGTTCGGGGAGCCCCGAATCGTCATCGTCGGTGCCGGCGGTGCCGGCAACAACACCATCAACCGGCTGTACAACATCGGTGTCGACGGCGCGGAAACGGTCGCCATCAACACCGACAAGCAACACCTCAAGATGATCGAGGCCGACACGAAGATCCTCGTCGGCAAGTCCCTGACGCAGGGGCTCGGCGCCGGCGGCGACCCCTCGATGGGCGAACGCGCCACGGAGATGGCGCAGGGAACCATCAAGGAGGTCCTCGGCGACGCGGACCTCGTGTTCGTGACCGCCGGTATGGGCGGCGGCACCGGCACCGGTGCGGCGCCCGTCGTCTCGAAGATCGCGAAAGAGCAGGGCGCCATCGTCGTCGGCATGGTGTCGACGCCGTTCAACGTCGAACGCGCCCGCACCGTCAAGGCCGAAGAGGGCCTCGAGAACCTCCGGAACGAGGCCGACTCGATCATCGTCCTCGACAACAATCGGCTGCTGGACTACGTCCCCAATCTACCGATCGGGAAGGCGTTCTCGGTGATGGACCAGATCATCGCCGAAACCGTGAAGGGTATCTCCGAGACCATCACGCAGCCGTCGCTCATCAACCTGGACTACGCGGACATGTCCACGATCATGAATCAGGGCGGCGTCGCCGTGATGCTCGTCGGGGAGACCCAGGACAAGAACAAGACGCAGGAAGTCGTCAACGACGCGATGAACCACCCGCTTTTGGACGTCGACTACCGCGGCGCCTCCGGCGGACTGGTCCACATCACCGGCGGCCCCGACCTCACGCTGAAAGAGGCCGAGGGCATCGCCGACAACATCACCGAACGGCTGGAAGCGAGCGCCAACGTCATCTGGGGCGCCCGCATCCAGGAGGAGTACAAGGGGAAAGTGCGCGTCATGGCCATCATGACCGGTGTCCAGAGCGCACAGGTGCTCGGTCCGAGCACTCAAAAGCAGGCTGACAAGTCGCGCGCCAGCATCGAAGGCGACACGTCGGAGATCGACTTCGACGCGAAATCGAACGCCGAAGCCGCGACGAACGGCTCCGGCTCACAGGCCGCCTGGCAGTCCGACGGCGGCCGCGACGCCAGCGAGCAGAACAACGGGCTCGACGTCATCCGCTGAACCCTGATTCGGCGCGTCGACGTCGACGCCACGCACAGCCACCGACCGCGGACGACCGCGACCGTTGCCCGGTTCGGCCGTCCGTCGACGCCGCAGCCCGGTCACGCCGCCGACCCCTGAATCGGCGGTGACACGGGACGCACTTCTTCGGACGCCGACCGCTCAGCGACCGCTCGTCCGCTCCGCGAACCGCGTCCGTCAGACCGCCTCGACAGCCTCGACCAGTTTGCACTTCCGGCAGACGTCGCCGGTCGTCTTGGAGCCGCACCGCTCGCACTCGTCGAGTTCCTGCGCGTCGTCGCCGCGGTAGCGGTCCCCGGCGACGTCAGCGAGTTCCTCGTAGCCCGAAAGGATGGAGTGGCGGGTGCCGGGGTGGTTCTCCTCGAGTTTCAACAAGAGCTGCTGGATTTCGCCGCGGTACGCCTCCTCGGCGTGCGGGCACTCCGTGATGTGCGCCGGGAGGTCCTGCAGGTGACAGTAGAGCGCGACCTCCTTTTCGGGGATGTCGCGGAGCGGCTTGGCGCGCGGCACGAACTCGTCCGTGTCGCGCCGGTCGTCGAACGACCCGAGGCTGGCGTCGAAGTGCTTCGCCATCTGCGTGACGTCGCCTTCGAGGAAGTTCATGAGCGCCGTCTGCGCCTCGTCGTCGAGGTTGTGGCCGGTGAGGAGCTTGTCGGCGCCGAACTCGTCGGCGTAGCTCTCCAGCAGGTCGCGGCGGAACACGCCGCAGTAGGCGCACGCGGCCATGTTCTCGGGGTCCTTCTCGACGACGTCGTCCATCTGGACGCCGAGTTCGTCCTCGTACGTCACGGTTTCGTGCCGCACGTCGAGGTCGGCGGCGAGTTCCTCGCAGGCGTCGAGCGACTCGTCGCGGTACCCCTCGATGCCCTCGTGAATGGAGAGCGCCACCATCTCGACGCGCGGGTCGTCGCTGAAGGTGTCGTCGAGAATCTTCGTGAGGACGACGCTGTCCTTCCCGCCCGACAGGCCGATGACCCACCGTTCGGGGTCGTCCGGGGTCGCGTCCCGGCCGAGCAGGCTGTCCTCGCGGATGCGCCGCCGCACCCGCTTTTCGACCGACCGGCAGAAGTGGCTCTCGCACAGGTGCGCGCCGGAGTAGGCGGCGTGCATCACCGCGTCAGCGCCGCACTTGTCACAGTCCATTACCGGCGGCTTACGCGCCGGCCCGGATACCGGTTTCGTCCGGACGAGGTGCGGAACTGCGGCTCCGCGTCGACCCCGACCTCGCTCTCGGAGGCCGCACGAAGGTTCAAACCGGAGGAGGCGGCCAGGCCCCTCGATGCGGTAGCGACGACGGCGCCGTGGTTTGCGGTTGTGCGGCCGGACACGGCGCATCCTGCCTCGAGCACGGCCGCCTGTTCGCCACTCGTTCCGTAGCGACTGCGTCCCCGTGCCCCAGCGACTGCGCCGCTTCGCCGTCCGGCCGAGTCGACGCGTAAGAGGCTTCCCGACGCGCCGCCGAGCGGGAAGCATGGACCGCGAAGCCGCACTCGACCGCGTCGACCGCATCATCGACACGGTCGAGTCGGAGCCGATGCCGGTGCCGATTCGGGAGCTGTGGGTGTACGGCGACGTCGCGCTCGGCCTCGACCCGATCGACCGGCTCGACGTCTACGTCACGAAAGACCTGCACCTCCGCGGCGACGCGGACGCCGAAGCCGAGTTCGTCGACTCGCACGGCGTCAGGGGCGTCGGCAAGTCCGTCTCCGCGGAGTGGGCGCGCGAATTCCCGGGGCACCTTCGCGCGAACGACAACGGCCACGCCGCCCCGGAGCAGTGTCTCGCCGCGCACCTCCTGCCGGACGACGAGCCGGTGCACCTGGAGGTGTGCAACGCGCCGTTCGACAAGAACGTCCGGCAGCGGCTGAAGGGGGCGCTCGCCCGCGACGCCTACGAACAGATTCTCGACCCGCGCGGCGTCCAGTTGTGGGCGGACGGGCAGCGCGCCGACGAGACCATGGAGAAGCTCCGCGGCGGCGAACTCCCGTTCCCGACGCTCACCGGGGCGCTGGAGATGCTCGGCGTCGACGACGACCGCGCGGCGGAAGCGGCCGACGCCGTGGAGTCGTACCGGGAGGCTCAGCAGGGTGCCACGGTCCGCGGCGACGTCGTCTAATCGCGGCTTCGCCTCGGAACCGTTCGGTCTCAGACGCGCCCGACGGTGACGTCGAACGGGACGACCTCGACTCGTTCGTACTCGTCCGACTGCATCTGTTCGACCACGTTCCGGCCCATGCTGCGCCACTCCCGCCGCAGTTCGTCGTACGCGTCCGGCCCGAGCGCCTCCCGGAGCTCGGTTTCGTGGTCTGCGAGGCCGGCGCCGCTCGCCTTCCGCGCCGCCCCCTTCAGGTCGGACTCGCTGTACGGCGGTTCGACCCGTTTCTCGTGGACGTAGCGACGCGTCCGGAGGTCCGACAGCCCGGCGTCCGCGAAGAACTGCCTGACGCGGTCGCCGAGCGCGACGTTCGTCCCGACGCCGCCGATGTACGCCGACCGGACCCGCTGTTCGAGCGCCGACTCAGACGCCGCCGTCGAGGAGACCGCGACGTCCGCGTTGTTCGGCTCGACCGCCGCGACGAGGTCCGACGATACCCGCGCGAACTCCGCGACAGCGGCCGCCGGGTCGGGGAGGTTGATGAGCAGCGCCTGACAGACGACGAGGTCGAAGGCGTCGTCCGGAAACGGGAGCCGCATCGCGTCCGCGGCGCAGTACGACAGGTCCGTGCGGTCGCGCGCCACGGCGAGCAGGTCGGTGTCGGCGTCGACGCCGACGACGTCCGCGTCGGCGGCCTCGTCCGCGAGCACCTGCGTGAGTTCGCCGGTGCCACAGCCGACGTCGAGGACGCGGCTCCGCGACGGGAGGTCCAGCGGGTCAAGCGCGGCGCGGCTCTCCGTCCACATTCCGCGGCGGGTCCGGTCCAGGTACTCCGGCGAGAAACGACGCATTCGGTTGTGTCCGGATGCGGCGAGCGCAGTGAAAAACGCCGCGGGTCGAACCGCTCCGGGCCGAGTCGACGCGGGCCGCGGCGGGCCGGTGCAGACGCGACTGACTCGCCTCGGTGACGCCGAGTTTCCGGTTAGACCGACGATTCGAGGTCGTACAGGTCGCCGTACTTCTCGGCGACGTAGTCGACGAAGTAGTCGGCGGTGAAGTCCTCGCCGGTGGCCTGCCGGACGAGTTCGTTCGTCTCGTATCGGCTGCCGTGCCGGTGGACGTTCTCGCGCAGCCACGCGTGGAGGTCGTCGAACTCGCCGTCGCGAATCTTCCCGGTGAGGTCGTCGATGTCGTCGTCAGCTGCGTCGTACAGCTGCGCGGCCATCACGGAGCCGAGCGAGTACGTCGGGAAGTAGCCGAAGTTGCCGTGGCTCCAGTGGATGTCCTGCAGGCACCCCTCGGCGTCGGTGTCCGGCCGGATGCCGAGGTACTCCTCGTACTTGTCGTTCCACGTCTCCGGGACGTCTTCGACGTCGAGGTCGCCGGAGATGAGCTCCCGCTCGATTTCGAACCGGACGACGATGTGGAGGTGGTAGGTGAGTTCGTCCGCTTCGATGCGGATCGGGTTGTCCTCGTACACCTGGTTCGCGGACTCGTACGCCTCCTCGACGGTGGCGTCCGTCTCGGGGAAGTGCTCGAGGAAGGTCGGCATGATGAGATCCCAGAACGGCTTGGACCGGCCGACGTGGTTCTCCCAGAGCCGGCTCTGGCTCTCGTGGACGGAGAGGTCGCGGGACTCGCCGAGCGGCGTCCCGAACTCCTCTTTCGGCAGCCCGAGGCTGTAGAAGGCGTGGCCGAACTCGTGGACCGTCGCCATCAGCGCTCCGAGCGGGTCGGACTCGTCGAACCGCGTCGTGACGCGGCTGTCGAACTGGTTGCCGGAGGTGAACGGGTGGCTCGACGTGTCGAGCCGGCCGTGCTCCCAGTCGTAGCCGAGCGTCGACAGCACGTCGCGCGAGAGCGCCTCCTGCTCGTCGGCGTCGAAGTGCCCCTCGAAGGCGTCGGTGGTGACGTCCACGTCGCTCTCGCGGATTTCGTCTATCATCGGCACCAGCGTCTCCTTCAGCGTCTCCAGAATCTCCTCGGCCTGCGACAGCGGCAGGCACGGCTCGTAGTCGTCGAACAGCACCGCGTACGGGTCTCGGTCCGGGTCGATGTGTTCGGCGTACTCCCGCTTCAGTTCGACGAGCCGTTCGAGGTGCGGCGCGAACTGCTCGAAGTCGTCGTCGGCCTTCGCCTGCTCCCACGCGCCCAGCGCCTCCGTCGACGCCTCGGAAATCTGCTCGACGAGGTCGCGCGGGACGGCCGCGGCGCGCTCGTATTCGCGGCGCGCCTCGCGCAGCACGGCCTGCTGTTCGTCGTCCAGGTCGAGATCCTCGCAGGCGTCGAGCAGCTCCTCGGTGCGGTCGTCCGTGAGCATGTCGTGGCTCACCGACGACAGCACCGACAGCTGCTTCGAACGGGCGGGCGTCCCGCCCTCGGGCATCATCACCTGCTGGTCCCACCCGAGGACGCCGCCGGCGCTCTGCACGGCGTTGATTCGCTTCAGTCGCTCCGTGAGCTCCTCGTACGGGTCGGCCGTCTCGGCCGCCGCAGCGTCAGTAGCCATCAGCGTCGCTTAGGCGTCCCCGGCCTTCAAAGGCGCGTTCCCGGCGGTCCGCGGTGCGTACACAGCCGAGACTCGACGCGGTGACCCACCGGTCGCAGTCCGGTCAGGCGCCGGGTTCGTCGACGGCGCGGACGGATTCGAACTCGCCGTCGGCGACGGCCGCGGCGACGGCGTCGGTGTCGACGTCCGGGGTCTCCCGCGGGTACTTCCGGTGGAAGTAGCCGACGAGGTTCTCGACGTCGCGGGTCAGCAGTTCGTCGGCGTTCTCGTGGTCGGTTTCGACGGACTGCGGCCAGTCGAAGATGACGACGCCGTCGTCGCTGACGGCGACGTTGTACTCGGAGATGTCGGCGTGGACGTAGCCGGCGCGGTACGCCGCGTCGACCTCCCGCAACACCAGGTCGAGCACGCCGACCACCTGCTCGGACTGCAGTTTCGCGTCCGCCAGCTCCGGCCCCGGGAGCTTCTCCATGATGATGGCGTGGCGGTTGTGGTCGACCGGACGCGGCACCGACACCTGCGGATACAGGTCCTCGAGGGCGCCGTACTCGCGTTCGGCCGCCTTCCGCGCCGTGTACTGCCACGACACGTGGTGGTTGTCGGCGGTGTAGTCGCGGCCCTTCCGCACCTCCCGGAAGTTCGTGTACCCCTCCCGGTGGAACTTCAGCGCGAACGGCCGGAACGACTCCACCTCGTAGACGTCGCTCTCCTTCCCGACGCCGAGCGGCGCCCCCATCCCGGAGATGGTCTCCCGCTCCGCGAACGTCCGCAGCGCCAGCGCGTCGTACCCCTCGAAGGTGAGCTGGTACCCCTCGTACTGAATCGTCTTCCGCTGAATCAGTCCCCGGTCCGCACAGCGGTCGATGCGGTAGTCGACCTCCTCTTCGGTGAGGTCGGCGTACTCGGGGAGCTTCTCCCGGTTCACCCACTCGGAGAACCGCATCCCCTGCTCGACGCCGGAAAGCAGATAGAAGTCCGCCGGCTCGAGCTCCGCCATCACCTCCGCGACGTTTCCGACCATGTACGGTATCGTGGGCGGTGCGGCGGTAAAAGCAGTCGGTCAGCCGGCTCGACGCCGACCGGCGCGCCGAGTGTTGTCTGCGTCGACGCCGAACGTCGTTCGCGTCGTCCCTGAGCGGCGTCCACGTCGACGCCGAGTTTCGTGTCGTCCGCGTCGACGCTGCTCGGCGGCGGGGCCGCGAAACCGCGGGAGAGCGGGGTGCGGCCGCGACGGCTGCGGCGGTGAGCGCAACGGCTTTCCCCCCGCGCCGGCAGGGGCCGACATGGCTCTCGACGACCGCGAGTGGCGGCTCATCCGCGAGGAATCGCGGCCCGGCCCGGTCACGATGGCGCTCGACGAAGTCGCCGCCGAAACCGCCGCCGCCGGCGGCCCTCGAACCGTCCGCGTCTACCGGTGGGAGCCGTCGTGTCTGTCGCTCGGCTACCGACAGGACCCCGACTCGGTCGACTGGGCGCACTGCCGCGACGCCGGCGTCGACGTGACGCGCCGGCAGACCGGCGGCGGCGGCATCTACCACGACGACCGCGGCGACATCTCCTACTCCGTCGTCGCGCCCGCCGCCGAACTCCCCGGGAACCTCATGGACTGCTACCACCTGCTCTGTGAGCCGGTGCTCGACGCGTTCTCGCGGCTCGGCGTCGACGCGGACTACGCCGACGAGGAGCGGCCGGCGCTCCACCAGCCCGCGTGCTACCTCCGGGAGCTCCACCCGGCACACGACCTGCTGTCGGACGGCGGCGCCGGCCGGAAGCTCTCCGGGAACGCCCAGTACCGCCGCGACGACGCCGTCATCCAGCACGGCTCCGTCACCTACGAGTCGACGCCGGCGGCCCACCTCGACTGCTTCGCCGACCCCGGCGTCGACGAGGCGGCGTTCGCCGACCGCGTCGCCGGCATCGCGGACCTCGTGGACGCGTCGCGTTCGGACGCCGTCGCGGCGTTCGAGGCGGCGCTCGCGGCGTGGAGCGACGCCGACGAGGGGTCGTGGACGGACGACGAACTGGCGCGCGCCGAGCGGCTCGCCGACGAGAAGTACCGGAGCGACGACTGGGTGCGCCGGACGCCGGGCGGACGCTGAGGCGCCCGCGGTCAGTGGCCGTCGCCGGCGCGGTCAGAACTCGGGGGCGTCGTCGAGCCCGAGTTCGTCGACGATGGCGTCGTGGATGTCGCTGACCGGCGGCGTGTCACGGGTAGCGTCGAGCCAGTGGTCGGCGAGCCACCGGTACCGGATTTCGCGGTTCTCGTCGACGAGAAAACAGGAGCGGCGCGAGCGGGCGAACAGCCCGAACGCGCGGTAGCGAACGCCGAACGCCGCGGAGATGTCGAGGTTCGTATCGGAGTACAGCGGGAACCCGAGGTCGAGCCGCTTGATGAACTGGCGGTGCAGCCGCGGCCCTGACTTCGAGACGCCGACGACGCGGACGTCGTCGCCGGAGGCGAACCAGTCGAAGTCGCGGAACGAACACCACTCGTCGATGCAGTCCGGGCTGAAGTCCACGGTGTAAAAACACAGCAGCACCGGCTGCTCCAGCAGGTCGGAGAAGCGCGCCTCCCCGACGGAGCCGTTCGGCGTGACGAACGGCGCCGTGAAATCCGGCGCGGTGTCACCGACTGACAGCGGCTCGTCGACGTCGTGTTCGGCGCGCGAACCCATGTGGCGACGAAGAGGGGTTCGAGCGGCTTAGTCGATTCGGCAGCGGCGCCGTCGCGGCTCGCCGGACGACCGGTTCCGAAGCGGCTTTGCCGGCAGGCCACCGACTCCTCTGCATGAGTCAGCTCCGAATCGGCGCACACGAATCCATCGCGGGCGGCGTGTACAACGCCGTCGACGACCTCGTCGACGACGGCGGGAACTGCGGCCAGATATTCACGCACTCCCCGCAGGTGTGGCAGGACCCGAACATCGACGACGACGAGGCCGAGCGGTTCCGCGACGCCAGCGACGAACACGGCGTCGGCCCGTGGGTCATCCACTCGTCGTACCTCGTGAACCTCTGCACGCCGAAGGAGGACCTCCGCGAGAAGTCCATCGACTCGATGCAGAAAGAGGTGGACGCCGCCGCGAAACTCGACATCCCGTACGTGAACGTCCACCTCGGCGCGCACACCGGCGCCGGCGTCGACGGCGGCCTCGACAACGCAGCCTCGGCGCTCGACGAACTCGACGTCCCGGACGGCGTCACCGTGCTCGTCGAGTCGGACGCCGGCAGCGGCACCAAACTCGGCGGCGACTTCGAACACCTCGCCGAGGTCATCGACCGCACCGACCAGGACATCGACATCTGCCTCGACACGGCGCACGCGTTCGCCGCCGGCTACGACCTCTCCACGCCGGAGGCCGTCGACGACACCGTCGCCGAACTCGACGACGTCGTCGGGCTCGAACACCTCGAGTACATCCACCTGAACGACTCGAAACACGAGTGCGGCACCAACAAGGACGAACACGCCCACATCGGCGAGGGCCTCATCGGCGAGGACGGCATGCGCGCGTTCATCAACCACGACGACCTGCTCGACGTCCCGATGGCGCTCGAAACCCCGACGGAGGACGGCAAGTCGTTCGCGTGGAACATCCAGCGCGTCAAGGAACTCCGCGAAGCGTAACTCCGCGAGCCGCCGCAGCAGGCCGCGGTGCTCCGGTGCGGCGCGTCACCGCGACTTCGCCCCTTCGCCGGCTTTTCCTTTCGACCTTCGCCGCTGCTGTGCCTCGACGCAGCACTTCGGTTCTCGCGGTTTTCGAAGCGTGTCCCGCCGATTCTCGGGCCGAGAGACTCGCCAGAAGACCTATGTAGTGGTGTGCTATACCATGGCATGTATGGCGTCGGCACCGCACACCGACGACGAGCTGTTCGATGAGTTCCTGACCAGCCGCGGTCACGAGACGGAGGCTGCGGACTGGGAGGAGTCGTATAACAAGAAACAGTGTCCGGACTGCGGCGGGCTCCACGAGCCGGACGCCCACGAGTGTACGGTGTGCGGCTGGCGACCGACAGGGTCGTAGCCGACAGGTCGCCGCGGCGGCGACCCGCGAACTCGTTTTTCGGCTGCGCTGAGCCGTGAGCCGACTGGAAGCCGAAGCCACGGGGCTTATGAGCCGGGAGCGTGTGGAGAGGCACAATGAGCGACCCGACGGTCACCCGTCTGTTCGGCGGCCCCGGCAGCGGGAAGACGACCGCCCTCCTCGACCGCGTCGAAGCCATCCTGGACGAGGGGGCTGACGTCCGCGACGTCCTCGTCGTCTCGTACACCCGCGCCGCCGCCGCCGAGATCCGCGAGCGGCTCGCCGAACGCATCGACACGACGCCCCGGCACCTCCAGGGGAACGTCTGTACGATGCACGCGAAGGCGTACGAACTGCTGGACCTCTCCCGCGGCGACGTCGTCGGCGAGGACGAAAAGGAGGCGTTCTGCGAGGAGTACGGCGTCGAGTTCGAAGACGAGTACAGCGGCGGCGGCCGCCGCACCGCCCGGTCGACGACGCTCGGCAACAAGGTCATCGCGACCTCCCAGTGGCTCCAGCGCACCGACCGCGACGTCGCCGACTGGTACGACGTCCCGTTCCAGTGGGACGTCGAGGAGGTCCGGCTCCCGCCCGAAATCGACCCGAACGCCCAGGAGGGCAACAAGTACACGCCGACGTGGCCCTCCGACGACGACCGGCTCGACGTCCCGGAAGCCATCCGCGCGTGGCGCGCCTACAAGGGCGACAACGACCTCGTCGGCTTCGCCGACATGCTCGAACGCGTCAAGCAGCGGTCGCTGCTCCCGGACGTCGACTACCTGATCATCGACGAGTTCCAGGACATCACGACGCTGCAGTACGACGTCTACGAGGAGTGGCGGCCGCACGTGAAGCAGTGTCTCATCGCCGGCGACGACGACCAGGTCGTCTACGCGTGGCAGGGCGCCGACCCGGACCTGCTGCTCGACACCGAGGTGCACGAAGACGAGGTGCTGCCGAACTCCTACCGGCTCCCGTCGAACATCCTCCGCGTCGTCAACAAGGAGATCCGCCACATCGACAAGCGCCAGGAGAAGGACCTGAAGCCGCGGAAGGAGGGCGGCAGCGTCGAGGCCGTCGAGTCGCCGTCGATGCTCGACCTCGTCCGGAACGTCCGCGCGACCGTCAAGGAGACCGACGACGACACCGTGATGGTGCTGTTCCGGGCGCGCTACCAGATGTTCGACTTCATCGACGAGTTCATCTCGGAGGGCATCCCCTTCTCGTGTCTCACGGACCAGCGGATGTGGACCGACCGGCTCACAGACTACGTCCGCGCCGTCGAAGCCGTCGAGAACGACGAGGTGCTGACGGCGCTGCAGGGCCGCCGGCTCGCCGACATCCTGCAGGACTCCGCGTTCGGCTCGAACGACCGCGACGAGTTCTACGACTTCCTCGACGACGTCGAGGAGACCGCCGACGAGGACGACCTCGCAGAGATTCCGCTGTCGCCCGAGGACGTCGCGGACTTCGTCCCGTTCATGCCCGACGGGCCGGCGGCGGCCGACATGGCCCGGAAGATCACGAGCTTCCAGCGGAAGTCGATGAAGGCGTACTTCGCCGGGTCGTACACCGGGATGGACCCGAGCAGGGTCCGGCTCGGCACCATCCACTCGGCGAAGGGCCGCGAGGCCGACCACGTCTTCGTCAACACCGACCTCACCGAGAAGGTCGTCGAGCAGATGGCGGCGCAGGCCGCCCAGCAGGACCTCGACGTCCCCGGCATCCCGCCCGGCGAGGAGTTCACGAAGTCTACCGACCCGGTTCCGGTGCTCACCGACAACGAACGCCGCGTCTTCTACGTCGGCATGTCGCGGGCCCGCGAGCGCCTCGTCCTGATGGAGAACCTCGTCAACGGCGCGCCGACGCTCCCCATCTCGGTGGTGCTGTTCAACGAACTCCGCGAGGAGCCGCCGGCGGAGCTCGTCGACGAGGTCATCGACGAGCAGGAGGCGCCCGAACCGGAGCCCTGACCGTGCCGCCCGAGGACTCCGCGCCGGACGCCGGCAGCGACGCCGACGCGCTCGAGACGGACTACTCGTTCCTCGGCCGCGCGCTCCGCCGCCGCAACGCCGCCGCGTTCGTCCACGTCGGCGACCGCTTCGACGACGACATGCGCTATCTCACCCGGTTCGGCGGCCCGGACCGGCCGTACGCGTTCGTCTACTGCAACGGCACCGCGACGCTGTGCGCGCCGACGCTGTTCGACGACCAGGCGCGCCGCGAGTTCCCTGGCGACGACGTCCGCGTCGCGAACCAGGGCGACGCCGCGGGTCGGCGCGCCGCCGCCGTCCTCGACGACGCCGGGGCGTCCGGCACGGTTCTCGTGCCGCAGCACGTCCCGCACGACGCCGCCGTCTACCTGGAGAACGCCGGCTTCGAGGTGGCGTCGACCGCCGCCGTCGCCGACGCCCGCGCCGTCAAGACCGACGCGGAACTCAACCGGATTCGCCGGGTGCAGCGCGCCGCCGCCCGCGGCGTCGCCCGCGTCGAGGCGGTGCTGTACGACGCCGCCGTCGACGGCGACGAACTCGTCTGGCAGGGCGGGCCGCTGTCGACCGAGCGCATCCGCCGGCAGGTGAACGAAGTGCTCGCCGCCCACGGCGTCAGCGACGCCGGAAACACGGTCGTCGGCGCCGGCGCGTCCGCCGCCGACCTCCACTTCACCGGCGTCGACGCGGTCCGCCCCCGCGAAACCGTGCTGGTGGACGTCTCGCCGCGCGGCCCGGACGGCTACTACGGCGACATGACGCGGACGTTCGCCGTCGACCCGGACGGCGGCTGGGAGCGCCGCGCGTACGTCGCCGTCGAGGCCGCGCGGGAGGCGGCGCTCGCCGAACTGGAAGCCGGCGTCGCGGCGTCGACGGTCCACGAGGAGGCGTCCGCGGAACTGGCCGCGTACGGCTTCCGCGTCGACGACGACGCCGTCGGCTTCACTCACTCCACCGGCCACGGCGTCGGCGTCTCGCTGCACGAGGCGCCGGCGCTCTCCGGCGACGACGAACTGGAAGCCGGCACGGTCGTCACCGTCGAACCGGGCGTGTACGACCCCGACGAGGGCGGCGTCCGGCTCGAAGACCTCGTCGTCGTCACCGACGACGGCTACGAACTGCTCGGCGAGTACCCGTTCGGGCTGGTGCCGCGCAGCCGCGGCGACTGACCCGTCCCGGCGCTCCGGGACTCAGTTCGCGTCGTCGACGGCCGCTTCGTCGGTGGATTCGCCGTCCGGCTCCACCACCACGGAGTCGACCGCTTTCTCCGCGGCCTTCGCCGGCACGTCCGAGGGCGTCGTGAGCCGCTGGGGCAGCACCACCATCAGCACCGCGACGACGACGAACGCGCCCCCGACGACGGCGTCGCCGCCGATGGCGCGCTCGATTCCGTAGCCCGCGACCGGGAGCGCGAAGATCAGCGACCCCGCGAGCCCGAGCTGCTCCATGATGCCGAGAGACACGTCCGGCGGTAGGCGGTCCGCGGAGAAAAGCGCTGTCGATACCGGCGCCGCGGCCGCGGACGCCACTGCTACTCGGAGCCGGTGCGTGCGTGAGCGGCGTCGTCGTCGCCGGACGGCTGGTCGGGGAGCGCGGCGGCGGCGTCGTCGCCGGAGAGCCCGGTGGTGATGAGCAGGCGGAGGCCGCGCCGGACCGACACGTCGAGTTCGCGGACGTCGTCGTCCCGGACGAGCGCGAGCGCGCCGCCGGTCGGGTTCGGGCTGTTCGGGAAGAACACGCTGTACAGCTCCTCGTCGGTCGCGTCGCGGGCGTACCGCGGCGCGCGGCCCGTCACGAACCCGATTCGGTAGCGGCCCGGCTGGGGGTACTCGACGAGCGCGACGCGGTCGTAGCCCGCTTCCGGCGACGCGAGCGACTCGCTGACCTGCCGGACGCCGAAGTAGACGGCGCGGACGACCGGCAGCAGTTTGACGCCGCGCTCGACGCCGCCGAACAGCCGCCGGCCGGCCTCGTGGGAGGCGACGAAGCCGACGGCGGTGAGTCCGACCGCGAGCAGCGCGACGGCGAGCACCTGCGCCGCCGGCTCGCTGCCGACGAGTTCGGCGAGCCCGGAGCCGCGGACGACCGGCGCGAGCAGCGCCGTGAGCCTGTCGACCGTGAAATCCAGGATGAACAGCGTGACCGCGAGCGGTGCGACGAGCAGCAGCCCCGCGAGAAAACTCGACCGAATCCGTCCGATGACGTCCATGGCCCCGATGCGACCCCCGTGTGTAAAGGTGACACGGCGTCTCGTACCCGGAACGCTTTCCACTTCTGGGCCGGTACCGCCGGTATGTTCACGGGCATCGTCGAAGCCGCCGGCGAAGTCACCGCACGCGAAGCGACCGCGGACGGCCTCAGGCTCCGCGTCCGCGCCGACGGGCTCGACGACCTCCACGAAGGCCAGTCAATCTCGGTCAGCGGCGTCTGTCTGACCGTCGAGGAGTTCGGCCACGGCGACCCGGACATCGGCGCCGACGGCGACGACCGCGACTGGTTCGAAGTGTTCCTCGCCGCCGAGACGGTCGCGAAGACCTACCTCGACGACCTCCGCGCCGGCGACGCGGTCAACGTCGAGCGCGCGATGCCCGCCGACGGCCGCTTCGACGGCCACCTCGTTCAGGGCCACGTCGACACGACGACCGAACTCACGGCGGTCGAACAGGTCGGCGAGGACTGGCGGTACACCTTCGCCATCCCCGACGGATTCGAGCGGTACGTCGTCGACAAGGGGTCGGTGACGCTCGACGGCATCTCGCTGACGGTCGCCGAGACGCGCGGCGACGAGTTCGACGTCGCCATCATCCCGACGACCCGCGACCGCACGAACCTCTCCGAGAAGGCCGCCGGTGACCCGGTCCACCTCGAAGTCGACGTCGTCGCCAAGTACGTCGAACGCATGCTCGACGACGCCGACGCGACCCCCGAACCGCGCCGGGTCGACTCGGAGTAGCCCCGCCCGGGCACGGCTCCGCCCGTTCGCGAATCGGTCTGTCCGCGAATCGGTCTGTCCGCCGCTCGGCGAGGCGGCGACTCGAAACGAGGGACACGGCGCTCGGGAGAATCGAAGAGCGCCAGGACAGGGATTTGAACCCTGGATCCCGAAAGGGAACACGCTTTCCAGGCGTGCGCCTTACCACTCGGCCATCCTGGCTCGTATCCCGTGAATACCCCGTTGCGCTGTTTAAGTCCTTCCTTTCGTCGTGCGGTTTCGCGGACGGCCACAAGAACCACGGGCGCCGTGGCCGACGGTCCGACGATGTCGACGCTCACCGACGAGGACACCGGGAAGATTCTGGTGGACAGCGAAGGCGAGGAAATCGGCGTCGTCACCGACGTCGAGTCCGGCGCGGCGTACGTCGAACCGGAGCCGTCGATTCCGACGGCCGTCGAGGCGGCGTTCGGCTACTCCGAGCACGACGACGACGATTTGACCGTCCCGGGCGACGCCGTCGACACCGTCACGGACGAAGAGGTCAGGCTCGCCGGCGACGTCTGAGACGCGACGGGACGCTGCCGCCGGTCGAGCCGCGCCCGCGGCCGCGCTCGCGACTCGGCAGCGCGGGCGTCAGCGACGACGCTCGAAGCCGTAGCCGACCGCGGCGGTCACCGCGCCGACGCCGACCGCGACCGCGAGCGTTCCGGCGAATCCGACGGGGAGCGTGACGCCGAGCAGGACGGCGCCCTGCGCGAGCACGAGGAACGTGAGCGCACCGAGGACGCCCCACAGCGCCGCGAGCCGCGTCGCGCTGGGCGGCACCGCTACTCCAGCGCGACGACCGCCTCGATTTCGACGCCGACGCCCTTCGGCAGCGCGCCGGCCTGCACCGCCGACCGCGCCGGCGGCTCCTCGTCGAAGTAGTCGGCGTACGTCTCGTTCATCTCCTCGAAGTCGTCGATGTCCGCGAGGAACACCGTCGTCTTCAGGACGTCAGTGACGGACGCGCCCTCCTCGTTCAGGATCGCGACGACGTTATCGAGCGCCTGCGCGGTCTGGGTCGCGATGTCGGCGTCGTCGAGCAGTTCGCCGTCCGGCGTCAGCGGAATCTGGCCGGCCGTGAACATGACGTCGCCGTTCGTCGTCGCCTGACTGTACGCGCCGACCGCCGCCGGCGCCTCGTCGGTGGAAACCACGCGCTTCATGGCTGCTCCTCCGACCGCACACGCCTTAAATCGCCGGCACCTACGCCGACCCGTGTCACGACGTCGCCGCCGCCGTCGCCGCTGGATTCGTCGCCGCCGTCGGCTGCCCGGCGTCGCCGCCGCGGTCGTCGTCGCCGTCGCCGCCGGACTCGCCGCTGTCGTCGTCGGCTGGCTGCGCCGCGCCCGCCGCGCCGCCGCGGACGTCCCGCTGTCGCCGCTCACCGCCGCCGGCCGCGTCGGCCCGGACTGGCCCGAACGCACCGGCGTCGCCACGGAGACCGAGCCGCCCGGCGAGATGGACGACTTCTCGGCGTTCGCACGCCCCGGCTTCGACCCGGAGCGCGTCCCCGCCGAGGTCCGCGACTTCTACGAGCGGACCGCCGCCTACCGCATGACCTACCGGGTCCGCTGGCACGCGCCGTTCCGCCTCGGCGCCGCCGCCGTCGCGCCGCTCACCGGCGCGCTCGAACAGCTGAACCTCCCCGGCCGGTCGGGGCGCGGCGGCCGACTCCACAGCCGGTTCGTCGGCGTCAGCGACGACGCCGACCCGCGGGACGACGCCCGGGCGTGGGTCCGCACCGACGACGACGGCGACGCCGTGTTCGTCGCGGTGTACGCCAGCCACCGCCGCGACGACGAGCGCTTCGTCAACATCGCGGTGCCGCTCCCCGGCGGGAACCTCTCGACGGTGCTGCGGATGGAGCACCTCGACGGCGACGATTCCGGTGTCGAGTCCCGCGACGACCCCGGCGGCGAATCCGGCGGCGTGCTGCTGCACACCCGCGCCGCCGGCGACCCGGGGCTGTACCTCGTCACGCCGCTCGGGGCCGTCGCGCTGCCGATGAACCAGGAGTTCCGAGTTCGGCCTGACCGGAGCGGAGCCGAGTCGGGTATCGTCGCGACCCAGGAGATGTGGCTGTGCGGCAGGCAGTTCCTGACCGTCGAGTACCGCGCCGAGCGGACGGGGGAAGCGGCGCGGGGCTACGACAGCACGTCGACCTCGTAGCCGTACTCCTCGAGGGCGGCGACGATTTCGGCGGCGTGTTCGTCGTCGTGGGTTTCGAGGTCGATTTCGACCTCGGCGGCGTTGACCGCGATGTCGCGGCTGGTGCGGTCGTGCCGGATGGCGTAGATGTTCGCCTGCGACTCCGAGATGACCTCGACGAGCTGTTCGAGCGCCCCGGGCCGGTCTTTCAGTTCGGTCCGAATCTTCAGGTACCGCCCCATCTGGACGAGCCCCCGCATCACCACCGTCGTCAGCGTGTTCATGTCGACGTTCCCGCCGGACAGCACCGGGACGATGACCTCGCCGTCGTCGTAGTCGAACGCGCCGGTCAGCGTCGCCGCGAGCGGGACGGCGCCGGCGCCCTCCACCAGCGTCTTCGAGCGCTCCAGCAGCTTCGTGACCGCCACCGCGATTTCCTCGTCGGACACCGTGACGACTTCGTCGACGCGTTCGCGAATCACCTCGAACGGCGTCTCGCCGACGCCGCGGACCGCGATGCCGTCCGCGATGGTGTCGACGCTCTCCAGCTCCATCGGCGCGCCCTTCTCCAGCGACTCGGCGGCCGAGGAGGCGCCTTCGGACTGCACGCCGACGACGCGAACGTCGTCGCCGAGTTCGCCGGTGACCGCCGTGGCGACCCCGGAGATGAGGCCGCCGCCGCCGATGGGGACGACGACGATGTCGACGTCGGGGCACTGCTCGGCGATTTCGAGGCCGATGGTCCCCTGGCCGGCCATAACGGCTTCGTCGTCGAAGGCGTGGACGTACGTGCGGTCCTCGACCGTCTCGATTTCGTGGGCGCGGGCCTGCGCCTCGTCGTAGTCGACGCCGTGCAGGACGACCTCGGCGCCGTACCGGCGCGTCGCCGCGACCTTCGAGAACGGCGCGTACTTCGGCATCACGATCTTGGCGTCGGCGCCGACGCGGCTCGCGGCGAGCGCGACGCCCTGCGCGTGGTTCCCGGCGGAGGCGGTGACGACGCCGCGGTCGCGGTCGGCCTGCGACATCGTCGCGATGCGGTTGGTGGCGCCGCGGATCTTGAACGAGCCGGTGCGCTGGAAGTTCTCCTCTTTCAGGTGGACCTCGGCGCCGGTCATCGACGAGAACGAGTGCGAGTAGTCGAGCGGCGTGCGGCGAGCCACGTCGGCGACGCGGTCGCGGGCGGCGAGGACGTCCTCCAGCGAGAGCATACTGGAGGTACCGACGGCTCTCCGTTTAGTGGTTTGGAAGGGGAAAGAGGGGGAATGCACGCGTGTGACGTGCATCCGTATTCAGCATCTCCGGCTACATAAAGGTGTGTTACGCACGGTGAAAGTGAAATCGGGCGACTGCGCCGGGGTAAACCGCCCGTCAGACGCGTGTCGGCCGGCCGTCTCGCGCCCGTTCACTCCTCGTGAATCACCCTGACGTCAGCCCGGTCGACGTACCGCCGCACCCGCTGTTCGAACGGGCCGGCGCCGGGCCACGACGCGGCGGCGCCGAGGCGGTCCGGGTCGCCGACGTACACCGCCGCCTCACCGGCCTCGTCGCCGCCGTGGTTCCGGTCTCCGACCTCGTTGCTGTCGCCGACCGGCCGGCCGCCGCCTTCGTCGCCGTTCGGTCCGCGGTCACCGTCCACGACCGGGACGGAGACGCGGACGTACAGGCCGTCGTCGACGCGCTCGTACCGGTCGAGCGCGGCCACCTCGTCGGTTCTGAGGAGCCGCCCCGCGACCGCGTCGTCGACGCCGACCGAATCCGCCCGGGCGCCCTCCGCACCGCTCCGGCCTGCACCGCCGCCGGCGACGTCGGCTCGGTCGTCGTCCGCCGTCGCGCCGGTCGGCGGGGCGAGCGTCGGGTACTCGCCGTCGACGACGCGAAGCCCGCGCAGCGTCGCCGGCCCGACGAACACGAACGAGTCCAGCAGTTCGGCGACCCGGTCCGGCGCCGTCAGCGTCCCGTACACGAACACGTCCACGTGCGGAAGTCGCACGGGCGGTGCTTGGGGATTTCGGCGCCGACGGACCGTGTCAGCCGGCGGTCCGTCGTTGCCGCCGCGGTCACGTCGACGCGGCGCCCCGTCTCCGTCCCCGAGCGAGGCCGGCGAGGACGACCAGAAGCGGGCCGAACACGCCGAACAGAACGGCCGGGACCGCGACCGCCAACTGGAGCGCCGAGTGGTCCGCGACGACCGGAGCGAACGTCGAGGCGAAGGCGTCGGCCCCGTCTCCGAACACGACGTAGCCGGCGGCAATCGCCCCGTCGACGGCGTACGCCTCGACGACGACGGCCGGGAACGCGAGGCCGACCAGCCCGGCAGCCACCGCGACCGCGACGGGCGTCACGAGCGAGAGCGTCCAGTGGACGCCCCCGGCGAACTCCGTGACCGCTCCCAGCACGGAGAGGTACGCGAAGCTCACGACCACGGGCAGCGCGACGTGTCGCCCGAGCGCGGACGGCAGCGACCAGCGTCCGTCGCGCCGACTGAACAGTTCGCCGACCCACCAGAACGGGTCCCGAGGAACGTCTCGTGACATTCGTCGCGTCGGTCTGCCTCGTACTCGCGTATAAACATTGCTTCGGGAGCGCGGGTCACGGCGGCCCGCGGTCGACGCCGACGGACGTTCGGGGTGCGGCATCCGGTTTCGGCAGCGTCATTACGGAGACTGCGGCAACCGACGGCATGGACACGGACCGGTTGGTCGGCGTCTGGCGCCGCGTGCTGTCGCTCGCGTGGCCCGTGATGGCCGAGCAGACGTTCCGGACGGCGATGCGGACGACGGACGTCATCGTCACGGCGCAGTTCTCGCCGGCGGCCGTCGTCGCAATCGGCCTCGCGGACCTGTACGCCCGCTTCCCGCTCCGCATCGGCCTCGGTCTCGGCGGCGGCGCCATCGCGCTCTCCAGTCAGGACACCGGCGCCGGCGCGGACGCGAACCGCGACGAGGCCGTCACGCAGGCCGTCGTGATGGGCGCGCTCGCCGGCGTCCCGTTCGTGCTCGTCGGCCTGCTGTTCGGCGAGCAGGTCATCGCGCTGCTCGGCGCCGACCAGGCCACGGCGCGGCTCGGCGGCCGGTACCTCGCCGTCGTGTTCGCGACGGCGCCGGCGCGCCACGTCGCGCTCATCGCCGGACGCAGCCTCCAGGGCACCGGCGACACCCGGACGCCGATGTACGTCAACGTCGTCGCGAACGCGCTCAACATCACTGGCTCCGTCGCGCTCGGCCTCGGCGTCCCGCTGCTCGGCGTGCCGCGGCTCGGCGTCGTCGGCGTCGGCCTCGCCACCGCCGCCGCGAACGTCTTCACGGCGACGCTGCTGCTCGTCGCGATGGCGACGTCGTGGTCGCAGGCGTCGCTGGTGGCGCCGCGCGACGCCGTCATCGCCCGGCAGCTCGTCCGCGTGTCGACGCCGCGAGTGGTCGAAGGGTTCGGCGCCGCAATCGCGGAGTTCCCGTTCAACGCGCTGCTGCTCGCCGTCGGGACGCCCGTGAACGCCGGCTTCCAGATCGGCCGCCGCATGTACCAGCAGGTGACCGGGCCGCTCTCGCGCGGCTACCACGTCGCCGCGTCGGTCGTCGTCGGCCAGCGCCTCGGCGACGGCGACGCCGCCGGCGCCCGCTACGAGGGGGCCGCCGTGACGGCGCTCGGCGTCCTCACCGTCGGCGCAATCGGCGCGGGCCTCGTCGTCGCCGCGCCCGCGTTCGTCTCGGTGTTCACCGAGCAGTCCGCCGCGGTGCCGTACGCCGTCGGGTTCGCCCGGGTGTACGGCGCGACCGCCGTGTTCCTCGTCGGCTACTCGGTGCTGTCCGGAGCGCTCCAGGGCGCCAGCGAGACGCGAATCCCGCTGGTCGCGCGGCTCACCGGGACGTTCGGCTTCCTCGTCGGCTTCAGCTACCTCGCGGTCGAACTGCTCGGCTGGGGCGTCACCGGCGCGTACGCCGGCGTCGCCCTCCAGTACGTCTGGATGACGCTCCTCGTCGCCGCCGGCTTCCGCTACACCGACTGGGCGTCGCGCACCGCCGGCATGATGGCCGAACGCGGCAGTGGCGGCGCGGCGGAGTGAAAAAACCGAAACTCGAAAATCGAGGGGTCGTCGTCAGCGGCGGCGCAGCGCTTCGCGGGCGACGAGGCCGACGACGACGCCGGCGCCGAACGCGCGGACCGCGTCGCGGCGGCGGCGCGCGGCGTACTCCTCGGGGAAGTTCTCCGCGAGGAGGTCGAACAGCCGGTCGCCGACGTCGCTGCGGAGCGCGTCGCCGCGTTCGCCGGCTTCGGCGCGGGCGCGGAGGCCGCCGGAGCGGACTCGGTCGGCGTACGCGCGGCGCTGCTCGGGAGTGGTTGTCAGGTCCATACCGACGAGAGGCGCCGCGAGGAGATAACCGTTGCCGGCGCCGTGACAGCACTGGTGACGCCGCATCGAGGACGGAGTCGGTGCGTCGGCGCCGCGGTCGCTTCCCTTACCGGTCCTCGATGGGGACCCAGTCGGCGTCCTCGTCGCCGACGTAGCGGGCGCGCGGCCGGATGAGGCGGTTGTCGTCGTACTGCTCCAGGACGTGCGCGGTCCAGCCGCCGACCCGGCTGATGGCGAAGATGGGCGTGTAGATGTCGATGGGGATGCCCATCTGGTAGTACGTCGACGCGGAGTAGAAGTCGACGTTGGGTGCGAGGCCCTTCTCGGATTTCATGTACTCCTCGATTGCCGTGGACATCTCGTACCACTTGGTGTCGCCGGCGGCCTCGCCGAGCGCCTCCGAGCGCTCGCTCAGGATTTTCGCGCGCGGGTCCTTGACGTTGTAGACGCGGTGGCCGAAGCCGGCGACTCGGCGGCCGTCGTCGAGCGCCTGCTTCACCCACTCGACCGGTTCGCTGTCGGACTCGTCGATCTCCTGGAGCATCCGCATCACGTTCGCGTTCGCGCCGCCGTGCAGGCTCCCCGAGAGCGTGCCGACGGCGGACGTGACCGCCGAGTGCAGGTCGGCGAGCGTCGACGACGTCACCATCGCGGAGAACGTCGAGGCGTTCAGGCCGTGGTCGGCGTGCAGCACGAGCGCCTGGTCGAACACGTCGGCGAGCACGTCGTCGGGCTCCTCGCCGTTGAGCATGTAGAGGAAGTTCGCGGCGTGGCCGAGGTCGGTCCGCGGCTCGACCGGGTCGTCGCCGTCGCGGATGCGGCTGAACGCGGCGAGCGCCGTCGGCATCTTCGCGGTGACGCGGCGCGCCTTCCGGACGTTCGCCTCGCGGTCCGTCGGGTCGGCGTCGGCGTCCGGGTCGTTCGCCGACAGCGCGGACGTCGCGGTGCGCAGCGCCGCCATCGGCTCCTCGTCCGCCTCGGCGAGCCGGCGCACCGTGGCGAGCGTGTCGTCGGCGAGTTCGCGGTCCTCGGCCATCGCGGAGGCGAACTCGTCGAGTTCGGACTCCGTCGGCAGTTCGCCGTGCCACAGCAGATACAGCGTCTCCTCGTAGGAGGCGTGCTCGGCGAGGTCCTCGATGGAGTAGCCACGGTAGACGAGTTTCCCCTCGTCACCGTCGATGAAGCTCAGACCGGACTCCGCGACGAGGACGCCCTCCAGCCCTCGTTTGAGTTCGTCGGACATACTCCGACTGTTCGAGGGGTGGCCGAAAAGCGTTGTCGTTCGTGAGGGTCTCTGCCGGTCGAGCGCGCTGAGTACGGCGTCTGTCGGGGTGAGAATTCGTCAACCGTTGAACTCCGGGTCGAAACGAAGTGAACTCGCCGCGGCGGCCGTCACGGACTGTCGCGTCCGGCGCCGGCGGCGTCGCCGCGAACCGCACCGCAGGTGGGCTGTGTCACGTCGGACGTCGCGGCGCGTCGACGGGGTCCGTCCGACGGCAGAGCCGCTCACGGCTCGGCGGCTCACGGTTCACGGCCCGGCGGCTGCGCGGTTCGACGGTTCGACCGCGAGAGCCGCGGCTTCGCGTCTGTGGCGTTCCCGGCGTCGACGAGTCTCGGTAGTGTTCCCGGCGTCGACGAGCGTCGGCGCGTCACTCGGACGGAAAACGAGTCGTTAGGCGTCGGCGGCCGCGGAGCCGGCCGGCGACTGCGACTGCGTCCGTTCGGCGGCCTCGAGCAGCTCCTGGTAGCGGTTCCGGATGGTGACTTCGCTCATGTCGGTCACCTCGGAGACCTCGCCCTGCGTGAGCTTCTGGTTCGTCAGGATGCCGGCCGCGTAGATGGCGGCGGCCGCCAGGCCGACCGGCGACTTGCCCGAGTGGACGTTCGCCTCCTTCGCCGTCTCGAGCAGTTCGCGGGCGCGGCGCTCGGTCTCGTCGGAGACGTCCAGCTGGGAGGCGTACCGCGGGAGGTACTCCAGCGGGTCCGCCGGCTGGACTTCGAGGCTGAGCTCGCGGACGATGTAGCGGTACGCTCGCTTGAACGTCTCCTCGTCGACGCGGGAGACGCGCGCCATCTCGTCGATGCTGCGCGGAACGTTCGACATCCGCGCGGCCGCGTGGAGGCTCGCCGTCGCGACGCCCTCGATGCTGCGGCCCGGGAGCATGTCCTTGTTCAGCGCCTGCCGGTAGATGACGGAGGCGGTCTCGCGGACGTTCTCCGGGAGGCCGAGCGCCGACGACATCCGCTCGAGTTCGCCGAGCGCCTGCTTCAGGTTCCGGTCCTGGTGGTCGCGGGTCCGCATCCGCTCGTTCCAGGTGCGGAGCCGCTGCATCTTGCGGCGCTGGCTGCCCGACAGCTGGTTGCCGTAGGCGTCCTTGTTCTGCCAGCCGATGTTCGTCGACAGCCCCTTGTCGTGCATCATGTTCGTCGTCGGCGCGCCGACGCGGCTCTTGCTGTCCTTCTCGGAGGCGTCGAACGCCCGCCACTCGGGGCCGTGGTCGATGCCGTCGGAGTCGACGACGAGCCCGCAGTCCGCACAGACGGTTTCGGCGTGCTCGTCGTCGTTGACGAGCGCCCCGCCGCACTCGGGACACGTCTGCTGTTCGTCGGCCTGCTGTTCGTCGGTCCGCTCCGTTTCGTCGCTCTGTTTCCGCTCGGTTCGCCGCTCGTCCGTCTCGAAGTGTGTCGCGTGACTCATTGGAGGATATGGGTGCCGTCCGGGTCGGTGCCCACCACGCCCGGAACCGGCTTCACTCATAGTTAGGGCAGGTGATCATATAAATCTGTCGCTGTCTTTAAATACCTCGGCCGCACAGACCGGTAGATACTTATCCGAGAACGAGTGGGTCGTTCACACACCGCACTTCACCCCGCCGCTCGTACACTCCGGAGAATCGCCGCAGCCAGTTCAGTCGGCGGAAACCGTGCAGCCGCCGCTGTACTCGACGTCCCGAATCGAGTCGATGGGGTCGTCGCCGCACACCGGACAGTCCGCGTTCCGCCGGTACGGCACCGTCTCGAACGTCATGTCCATCGCGTCGTAAAAGAGCAGGCGGCCGTCGAGGACGTCGCCGGCGCCGAGCAGCAGTTTCACCGCCTCGGTCGCCTGGATGCAGCCGACGGTGCCGGGCAGCACGCCGAGCACACCCGTCGTCGCGCAGTCCGGGACCTCGCCCGGTTCGGGCGCCTCCGGGAACAGACAGCGGTAGCACGGCCCGCCCGGGACGAGCGTCGTCGCCTGCCCCTCGAACTTGTAGATGGCGCCGTGCGCCACCGGGACGCCGGCGAGCCGGGTGGCGTCGTTCAGCAGGTACCGCGTCCGGAAGTTGTCCGAGGCGTCGACGACGACGTCGTAGTCGGCGACCAGCGACTCGGCGTTCTCCGGGCCGACGCGCTCGTGAATCTCCGCGACGTCGACGTCCGGGTTCAGGTCGCGGACGTAGTTCGCGGCCGACGACGCCTTCGGCTCGCCGACGTCGCTGTCCGCGTGGACGACCTGCCGCTGGAGGTTCGACCGCTCGACCACGTCGTCGTCGGCGATGCCGAGTCTGCCGACGCCCGCCGCCGCGAGATACTGCACCGCCGGCGCGCCGAGGCCGCCGGCGCCGACCACAAGCACCGACCCGTCGAGCAGCGCCTGCTGGCCCGCCGGCCCCACCTCGTCGAGGATGATGTGCCGCGAGTAGCGGTCCAACTGGGTGGAGTCGAGCGCGAGTCCGCTCATACAGACCGATTCCGCGTGCGTGGGCATAAGCGCACGGACGGAGACCACCACCTACCGAGTTCCGTCCGGGAACGCCACCGTGGACGGTGTCGCCACCAGGACTAAGCCCCGCTGCGGAAACTCGGCTGTATGGACCTCCGCCGCAAACTGTCCCTGTCCGGGCTGGTCGCCGCGTCCGCGGCGTACGTCTTCACGGCTGTCGCGTTCACGGGCTCGTTACACTTCGGTCGGTTGGCTGCCTTCACCGCAGTGTTCCTCGTCGTCTTCCTCGGCTTCGAGCGGTTCGTCGGCTGGGCGGAGACGCTGGAGTAGCGATCCGCGGCGACGCCGGAATCGCGGAGCGGCGAAGCCGGCCGACTCCCAAGGTGCCTTGGGCGTTCAGGGCGTCCGTTCGAGCGTGCCGACGAACCGACGCTACCACCTCGCGAAGCGGCCGGACGGACTGCCCGACGACGACACCTTCGACCTCCGCGAAACCGAGGTCCCGGAGCCGGGGCCCGGCGAGGCGCTGGTGCGCCTGCTCTACCTCTCGGTCGACCCGTACATGCGCGACCGGATGCGCGCCGGCGAGTCGTACGCGGAGCCGTGGGACGTCGGCGGACCGCTGTACGGCGGCGCCGTCGGCGAAGTCGTCGATTCGAACGGCGCCGGCTTCGACGCCGGCGACACCGTCGTCGCGGAGTTCCCGTGGGCGGAGTACGCGACGAAGCGCGGCGCCGACCTGACGCCGGTCGACACCGGCGCGCTCCCCGTGTCGACGGCGCTCAGCGTGCTCGGGATGCCGGGCCGCACCGCCTACTTCGGCGTCCGCGACGTCATCGAGCCGAGCGGCGACGACACGATGGTCGTCTCCGGCGCGGCGGGCGCCGTCGGCTCCGTCGCCGGCCAGCTCGGCGAACTCCAGGGCGCGGACGTCATCGGCGTCGCCGGCAGCGACGAGAAGGTCGACTGGCTCACCGACGACCTCGGATTCACCGCCGGCATCAACTACCAGGAGGAGGACGTCGCCGACCGGCTCGCCGAACTCGCCGACGGCGTCGACGCCTACTACGACAACGTCGGCGGCCCCGTCACCGACGCCGTGTTCCCGCAGCTCAACGTCGACGCCAGCGTCGGCATCTGCGGCCAGATCGCGCTGTACAACGACGAGTCCGTGCCGACCGGGCCGCGCAAACTCCCCGGGCTGGTGCAGACCCGCGCCCGCGTCGAGGGCTTCCTCGTCGGCGACTTCGCCCCGCGGTTCGAGCAGGCCACCGCCCACCTCGGCGAACTCGTCGCCGGCGGCGACCTCCAGTACCGCGAAACCGTCACCGAGGGGCTGGAGAACGCCCCAGACGCCTTCCGCGGACTGTTCGCGGGCGAGAACGTCGGAAAACAGCTCGTCGAAATCGCGGCGCCCGCCGAGGAGTAACGCCGTCGACTCGGCGGGCCGCCGCCGACGCGCTGCCGGCGACGCGCTGCCGCCGACACGCCGCCGGCTGACGGAGCCGCGCGGTGGCTACGTGAACCGGACGCCGAGGTCGTCGAGGTCGTCGTTGTGCATCGCGACGGTGACGAGCAGCGGCGTCACGGATTCGACCTCGGCGGCGTTGTCGAGGCCGCCGGCGTCGAGCGCGCGCAGCCCCTCGATCTCTTCTGCGAGCCGGCGGACCGTGGCTTTCGCGTCCGCGTCGTCGGCGAGCAGCAGCGTGTCGACGCCGAGGTCCGCGTCGAGGTCGGCGAGCCGGCCCGCGGCGAGGTTGTGGAACGCGCCGACGACCGGGACGTCGGCCGGGACGGACTCGCGGACGAGCGCCGTGACGCTGCCGGCGCTCGGCGGGTGGTAGTGGAAGCCGTCGTCGCCGCGTTTCATGCCGGCCGCCGGCGTCACCACGACGTCGTCGTCCTCCAGCACGTCGGCGACGGCGTCGACCGTGTCCGCGACGTGGTACGGCGGGACGGCGAGCACGACGATTTCGGCGCGGTCCGCCGCCATCCTGTTCTCGAAGCCCTTGACGTCGGCGTCGCCGCCGCGGTCGGCGACCGTCTCCGCGTACGACTCCGCGGCGTCGCGCGCCTTCGCCGGGTCGCGCGACCCGACGAGCAGTTCGTGGTTCGTGTCTCGGCCCCACCGGAGCACCAGCCCCTCGCCGATGTCGCCCGTGCCGCCGAGCACTGCGATTCGCATGACTGTCTCTCCGGGTGAGCGCGGCGTAAGGCTTGCGTGACCGGCGGCGCCTGCCGGTCACGACCCCGGCTCGCGGGTACAGCGCGCGGTGACGCCGCCGTCGGCGGTGGCGTCGTCGCCGCCGGCCGCGGTGGCGGCGGTGGCGTCGCTGCGTCGTCGGCGTCAGCCGCGGCGGTAGACGAGCCAGTAGGCGAGAATCGGCGCGACCACCAGCATCGGGCCGACGGCGAGCAGCTGCGTCACGGCGTCCGGCGGCGCGAACCGGGCGCCGACGAGCAGCGCCAGCACGTCCAGCAGCGCGACGAACGTCACGAACCGCAGCAGGCGACCGTACCGCGACCGCGACTGCGACGCGCCGGGCGACGACTCGGAGGGTTCGGGCGCCTCGGGCGACCGCGACTCGTCCGTCACGGCCGCTCCAGCAGGTCGGGGAGGTCGTTCACGTCGTCGACGACGGCGCTCGCGCCGGCCGCGGCGTACTTGTCGCGGCCCTCGCGTCCGCGGAGGCCGCCGGTGAGGACGCCGACGCCGTAGTAGATGCGCTCGGGGTCGGCGGCGTCGGCGTTCACCGCGGTCCGGACGTCGTCGAGGGTGTCGCCGGCGAACGCGACCCGTTCGGCGCCGACGCGCTCGGCGAGCGTCGTCAGCGCCCGCGGGTGCGGCTTCCCCTCGTCCCAGTCGTCCATCGTGAACCGGCGGTCGTCGGGGACGTCGAGGCCGACGCGGTCGAGTGCGATGTCGGCCTCCGCGGCCGGTCGGCCGGTGAGCACGCACACCGGGAAGCGCTCCGTCAGGTCGTCGAGCGCCGCCGGGTCGGCAAGCACCGGTTCGTCGTTGATGAAGCCGGGCGCGTCGAACGGCGGGTCGCCGCCTTCGAGTTCGCGGTAGCGGTCGGTGCCGAGGTACAGCGCCTGAAACACGTCGCGGAGGCGGTCCGGCTGCCACGCCGATTCGACGTCGTCGGCCGCGTCGTCGCCGAGGGCGTCGCGGATGGCGGCGCGGGCGCCCGCCAGCCCGGTTCCGTTCGCGGCGACCGCGTCCGTGAACTCGTCGACGTCGGCGTCGAGGCCGCGGCGCCGGGCGAGCACGTACAGCGCGACGGCGTCGGTGAGCTCCCAGTCGTTGTTGAAGCCGCCGGCGTCCTTGAACGGCTGGAGCGCGTCCCGCGGCACCGTCTCCCCGTACACCCGGTCGACGGACTCGACGACGGCGCGACGATACGACTCCGCGACGTCGACGAGCACGCCGTCGACGTCCAGCACGACCGCGTCCACTCGCATACCGGGACAGGGGCGCCGCCGGGCTATGGGCGTTCCGACTCGTCAGCGCCCCCGGCGGCGCGGCCGTCCGGGTCGCGGGCGACGTAGACGGTGTCGCCGGGGACCGTCACGGGCGTCGCCGGCACCGCCGCCGGGTCGCCGCCGAGCGTCGTGAACAGGCAGGCGGCGTCGACCGCGCGGGCGACGGCGAGCAGCGGCCGGTGGAGCTCCGGCGGACAGTTCAGCGCGTAGACGGCGTCGACCCGGTAGACGTCGCCGGGGTCGTCCCGCGCCGCCGCGTCGACGACGTCGTCGACGACGAACCGGACCGAGTCGGGGACGTCCCGCGGCGCCACGTCGGTCGCGCGCGCGTCGACGCCGCGGTCCGCGAGCGCGGCCGCGACGCCCGGCCGGCGGCCGACGCCGACCTCACAGACCGACCGGTAGCGCGCCAGGAACTCCACGACGGCAGGGCGACTCGCGTCGGACACGGGCGGGAAACTTATTGCGGCCCCTCCCATAAGTCGTCTCATGCTCGTCGACATCGTGCCTGTCGGGGACGTCTCCGCCCGAGTGAAGCGGGAGGCGTCTGCGGCACTCCGCTCCGTGTACGACTGCGAGGTGACCGTACACGACGAGCAGAGCATCCCCGACGGCGCGTACGACCGGAGCCGAAACCAATACCGCGCCGAGCAGTTCATCGAACTGGTCTCGCGGGAGGGCACCGGCGAGAAGAACATCGGCATCACGCCGCAGGACCTCTACTACCGCCGCCGGAACTACGTGTTCGGCCTCGCGTACCTCAACGGCAACGGCTCCGTCATCTCCACGTACCGCCTGCAGACCTCCTCCGACGGCGGCGTCTCCACGAAGCCGTCCACCGAAGTGTTCTCCGACCGCGTCCGCAAGGAAATCGTCCACGAAATCGGCCACACCCTCGGACTCGAACACTGCGACAACAACAAGTGCGTCATGAGCTTCTCCCCGACGGTCCGCGAAGTCGACGTCAAAGAGGAGCACCTCTGTGGCACCTGCTCCCGCGAGTTCCGCTGACCCGCCGACAGCCCCGACGCTCCCCGCCGCAGTCCGCCTTTCCGGCTCCTCTCCCCGCTCGTTCCCCGGCACCGTCTGACGGTTCGTTTCTCCGGATTCACCGACCGCGGGAACCGGCGAGTACCTATTTATCGCGCGAGCCGAGACGTACTGTCGATGTCAAGCGACACGGTCATCGACCTACTGCGGACGGCGTACGCCGACGAGATGGAGACGGTGATGAACTACCAGACGAACGCCATCATCCTCGACGGCGTCCGCGCCGAGGAGATCAAAGAGAGCCTTCAGGCCGACATTCAAGAGGAGCTCGGGCACGCCGAGCAGCTCGGACAGCGGCTCAAACAGCTCGACGCGCGGCCGCCGAGCTCCGCGGAGTTCACCGCGACCCAGGACTCGCTTCAGCCGCCGGCCGACTCCACCGACGTCCTCTCGGTCATCGAAGGCGTCCTCGACGCCGAAGAGGACGCGATTTCGACGTACCGCGCCATCATCGACGCCGCCGAAGAAGCCGACGACCCCGTCACCGAAGACCTCGCCGTCACCATCCTCAGCGACGAAGAGGCCCACCGAACCGAGTTCAAGGGCTTCAAGAAGGAGTACCGGAGCGACTGACGCCGCCGCTCTGAGACTGCGGCCGACGGCGGCGTCGACGCCGCGGGACCGTTCTCGAAGAACTGCTCGCCGTCCGTCTCGGGATTCTCGGAGCGGTGGCGCCGGCAGCCCGACGGTACCGGGCGCGGTGAATCATGACGGGGCAGCGAGACGAGGCGAAGCAGGTCCGAGGAGTGAGACGCGGCGAGTCGGGCTACGCGGAGTAGTAGTACTCGCCTTCGCGTTTCTGCTGGCGGTCGAGCTGCGAGCCGGGCTTGTTGATGCGCGGCCGGCCGGTGCGCTCGTCGCGCCGGAACGTGATGTCGAGGTCCGCGAGGAACTCGTTCATGCCGTCACGCATCGGCTGGGGCGGCGACGCGTGCCCGTGGACTGCGGGCTCGCCGTCGAACACCATCAGCCGGTCGGCGAGCAGGTCGATCATGTAGATGTCGTGGTCGATGACCATGACGGTCGCGTCGTGGTTCTCGGCGTACCGCCGAATCGCGGTCGTCGCCTGGACGCGCTGTTCGACGTCCAGGTGCGCGGACGGCTCGTCGAGCAGGTACAGGTCGGCGTCCTTCGACAGGCACGCCGCGATGGCGACGCGCTGGCGTTCGCCGCCGGAGAGGTCGGTGAGGTTCTGCTCCATGATGGGGTTGAGCTGGAGCGGCCGCGCGACCTCGGTGTCCCAGTACGACGACCCGAACTCGTCGGTGATAGAGGAGAGGAACGCGTCGACCCGAATCGGCTGGTCGATCTCGATGTACTGCGGCTTGTACGCGATGTCGAGGTCGACGTCGATTTCGCCCTCGTCCGGTTCGAGCTGCCCGGCGAACAGCTTCGCCATCGTCGACTTCCCGATGCCGTTCGGGCCGACGATGCCGAGCACCTCCGACTCGTAGACGGTGCCGCCGTCGACGTCGAGGCTGAACTCGCCGTCGCCGTACGACTTGTGGATGTCCGGGTACTCGAACAGCGTCTGGCCTTTCACGGACTCCCGCGGCGCGTGCTCCTCGAACGTGATGGCGTTCGGCCGAATCCGCATGTTCTCGTTGTCGAGGTAGCCTTTCAGGTACTCGTTGATGCCGTTCCGGACCGACTTCGGGTCCGTGACGACGCCGTACGCGCCGGGTTCGCCGTACGTGACGTGGAGCGTGTCCGCGAGCAGGTCGAGGATGGCGAGGTCGTGTTCGACCACCATCATCGACCGGTCGCCGTCCTCCGCGAGTTCGCGGATGAGCCGCGCCGCGGTCATGCGCTGACCGATGTCGAGGTACGGCGTGATTTCGTCGAGGAAGTAGAAGTCGACGTCGCGGGCGAGCGTCGCGGCGAGCGCGACGCGCTGGAGTTCGCCGCCGGAGATGGAGTCGATGTCCTGGTCCATCACCGGACCGATGTTCAGCCGTTCGACGAGCGAGTCGAGCGCGCCGCGCTCGTCCGTCCGCTCCAGCAGGTCGCGGGTGTTGCCGTCGAACTGCTTCGGAATCTGGTCGACGTACTGCGGCTTCCGCGCGACCTCGACGTCGCCGTCGATGACGCGCTCGATGTAGTTCTGCAGTTCGGTGCCGCGGAACCGGTCGAGGACGGCGTCCCAGTCGGGCTCGTCGTCGTGCCGGCCGAGGTTCGGGGTCAGCTCCCCGGAGAGCATCTTGACGGCCGTGGACTTCCCGATGCCGTTCGGCCCGAGGATGCCGGTCACCTGCCCGGTCTCCGGCACCGGCAGCCCGTACAGCGCGAACGCGTTCTCGCCGTAGCGGTGGACCGGTTCGTCCTCCAGTTCGGACGGCAGATTGATGATCTCGATGGCGTCGAACGGACACTTCTCGACGCAGATGCCGCAGGACTCGCCGAGGCAGATGTCCTCGGAGATGCGGATCTGGTCGGGGGCGCCGTCGTACGGTTCGTCGTCGCCGTAGAAGTCGCCGCGTTCGACGATGCAGTCCTTCCCGGTGCGGTTCGGCGGGCAGAAGTTCGCACACTCGTAGTTACACCGGTCGGGCTGACACCTGTCGAGGTCGACGACCGCGATGCTGTCGTCCGCCATGGTTACGCGTTGAGCGAGGAGGACAGCAGCACTGCGTACGAGATGAACCAGAGCGCGAACGTCATGAAGGCGACGTAGAGGTTGTCCTTCATGCCGAACTCTTCGACGTCGACGCCGATGAGCTTCAGGACGGGGAGCTCGACGAGCAGCGCCCCGGCGAGCACCCCGAGGTTGAGCCGGTTCGCCGCGGCGTCCGCGCCGATGCCGAACACGGTCGCGGAGACGAGCGCCGCGGCGATCCCGGCGAGGCACGCGACGGTGGTCACCGTCACCCCGCGCGCGTGGTCCGAGAGCCCCGAAGCGGTTTCCGTAGCCATACGAACCGGTCCGAGAGCCGCGGACAAAAGGGGTTCGCTTGGGTGCTCCCCCGCTGCGTGCGTCCGGGGTGGGAAATCCGTCAAGCTTTAAGCCGTTCACCCTGTTTCGTTTCGTAACGATGGCCGAAACCGACGAGGAGAGCCTCGACGAGCTGCCCCCCAGCGCCAAACTCGTGTTCAAGGTGCTGGAGTACAACGGCCCGCTGACCCAGAAGGGCATCGTCGAGGAGTCGATGCTCTCCGCTCGGACAGTGCGGTACGCCCTCGAACGGCTGGAGAACATCGGAATCGTCGACGAAGACGTCTACTTCGCCGACGCCCGGCAGAACCTCTACCAGCTGAACGGTGCCCAACAGCAACAGCAGGCCGAGGCCGACGGCGGCAGCGGCTCCGCGCCGACCGGGAACTCGAAGAGTTCCGACGACGGCACCGGCGCCTGCTGCGCGGAGTAACGGCGCCTCACTTCACTTCTCTCGGCTCTCCTCACACCGAGCGGCGGCGCTCACCGGAGCGATTTCCGCGAGCGATTTCCGCTGGGGAACGGTACTGTCCGCCGCGGCCGTGGGCCGCGTGGTGGTCGGCTTACGCCGGGACGACGGTGATCGACTGCTTCCGGTCGATTGCGTCTTCGAGCTCCTCGGCGATGGCGGAGCCGCGGGACACCTGGATGTCGCCGCCGCGGCCGACCGTCGCCGTGAACAGGTACTCGCCGTCGGCGCGCACCTCGACGGTCTCGCCGACGTGTTCGTCCATCCGGATGACGACGTGCCGGTTCGTGATCTCGGGCTGCACCGTCGTGCCCTGCGGCTTCGGCGTCGCCGCCGGCTCGCTGCCGGCGGAGCCGCCCGCACCGCTCGCGCCGCCTCCGCCGCCTCCGCCGCCGTCGAAGCCTGACGGCTTCTCGGCGTGGGTGCGGACGTCGATGTCGATGCCGAGCCGGTTTTCGATGTCGGTGATGCGGCCGCCGCCCTTCCCGATGACGTAGCTGATGTCGTCCTCTTCGACGTAGACGACGGCGTCGTTCTGGCCCTGCAGTTCGACGTCGACGTGGCCGCGGGCGACCGACTGGATTTCGCGCTCGATCTCCTTTTTCGCGAGGCGGCCGACGCCCGACTCGGACGCCTCCGTCTCGTCGCCGAGCGGCACCGTGACGACCTGGTTGTTGAAGGTGTAGATTTCGAACTCCGGCGTCCCGGTCTCGAAGTCGACGACCTGGATGACGGGCCGGGAGAGGTCCTCCGCGGTCAGCCCCTCCGGCACCTTCACCTGCGTCGTCACGTCGTACACCGTGTCGACTTCGCCGGCCTCGATGAACACGACGGTGTCGACGACCTGCGGGATCATGCCGAGTTCGACGCGGCCGACGAGCCGCTGGAGCGCGTCGATGGCGCGGGTGGCGTGGGTGACGCCGACCATGCCGACGCCGGCGAGCCGCATGTCCGCGAACACCTCGAAGTCGTGGGTCTTCCGCACCTCGTCGTACACCGTGTAGTCGGGGCGGACGAGCAGCAGCGAGTCGGCGGTGTTCGCCATGTCGCCGCCGAGCGCCGTGTACTGCGTGATGTCGTCGGAGACCTGGAGGTCGCGCGGCTTCTCCATCGTCTTGACGGCGTAGTCGTTCTCGTTGAGGAACTCGGCGACGGCCTGCGCGAACGTCGACTTCCCGGCGCCGGGCGCCCCCGAGATGAGGACGCCGCGCTGGCGTTCGAGGAAGCGCTCGCGGAGCTCGTCGGCGAAGTCGTAGTCGTCGAGCGTCGTCTTGACGACCGGCCGGACCGCCGTGATTTCGATGGCGTCCGCGAACGGCGGCCGCGCCACGGCGATGCGGTAGTTCCGGTACTGGACGATGGTCATCCCGGGCTCGGACAGCTCGATGAACCCTTGCGAGGACGACCGCGCGGTCGCCTCGATGCCGTCGGCCCACTCCGCCATCTGCGCCTCGTCGGACGCCTCGTCGGCGATGGCTTCGTACCGCATCTCGCCGATGTCGCCGCGTTTCGCCTTCGGGCGCGTCCCGGTTTTCAGGTGGACGGACATCGTGTCCTCGGTGAAGAACTCCTCGATGGCGAGCCCTTCGTCGGTGTCGCCGCGGGCGACCGGTTCGACGTACTCGACGGCGAGCCCCTTCGCTTTCGACGTCTCAGCCTGCACGAAGTCGGAGGTGAGAAGCGTCGCGTCGCGCTCGGCGGCGAGGTCGCGGATGAGCGCGTCGATGTCGCCCTCGCCGGCGCCCTCCTGCTCTGCGACGCTCGGCCGTCGGCCGACGAACTCGGCCGTGACGACCCCTTCGGCGTCGTACTCCGCGATTCGCTGCAGTTCTGCGAGGCCGTCCCAGCCGGTGTCTCTGCCCGCGTTCGCCTGTGCTTCCAGTTCGCTCACGACCGCCTCCGGGACGTACACCGTCGCGTCCTCGTAGGTACCCGCTTCGATCCGGTCGGAGACGCGGCCATCGATGACCGCGCTCGTGTCCGGTACGACGTTCATACACCCAGTCGGGGGCGGAGCCGTTTAAGGGTACTTCCGTCCGGCCGCGAAAACCGTGAGACGAAACCGGGCTCGGCGGCCGCGGCAGTCACGTCGGCCGCGTCGACTGCGTCAGCCGCGCGGGCCGCGCCGGCTGTCGACACTCCGCGGGCGTCGACGCGGTCGGCGTCGCCGCCGACAGCCGAAGTTAAGCCGCCGGCGGCCCGCCGTTCACGCATGACAGACGCTGCGGACGACGCTGCCGACGTCGATGACGCGGACGCCGACGCTGACGCCGACGCTGACGCCGACGCTGACCGGCGCGACGAGGTGACGGCGCTCACCCGTCGCCTCGTGGAGACGCCGAGCCACGAAGACGAGGCCGCCGCCGGCGACGAAATCGAGTCGTGGCTCCGCGAGCACACCGACGCCGACGTGACCCGCGACCGCCACGGCAACGTCGTCGCGCGGCGCGGCGACCCGGACGCGCAGTCGGTGGCGCTCGTCGGGCACCACGACGTCGTCCCGCCGGGCGACCCGCAGGTCACCGACGACGGCGAGTACGTCGTCGAGGAGCGCGACGGCCGGCTGTACGGCCGCGGCACCGCGGACATGAAAGGCGCCGTCGCCGCGTCGATGCTGGCGTTCCGCGACGCCGACCTCCCGGGCGGCACCGGCGACGACGGCGGCGGCGCCGGCGACCCGGCGGTCGAACTGGTGTTCGCGTCGTTCGTTGGCGAGGAGGTCGGCGGCGTCGGCGCCCGCGGCGCCATCGAGGACGGCTTCGCGCCCGAATTCGCGGTCGTCGGCGAAGGGTCGACGAACTACTCGGCGGACGGCGTCACCGACGTCGTCGTCGCCCACAAGGGGCGGCGGGCGTCGACGCTCGTCGCGTCCGGGGCGAACGCGCACGCCAGCGAGCCGGAGAACGGCGTCAACGCCGTGTACCGCGCCTGCGACGCCGTCGACGTCGTCCGCGACCTCGCGTTCCCGGCGACGGACGTGTTCGGCGAGTCGCTGCGCGGCAGCGTCGCGGTCACCGAAATCGACGGCGGGTCGGCGTGGAACGTCGTCCCCGACGAGTGCGAGGTGACGGTGGACGAGCGCACCGTTCCCGGCGAGCGCGCGGACCTCGGCCGCGTTGAGGACGTCGACGGCGTGGAGTGGCGCGTCGACCAGGACCTGCCGCCGATGGCGTGCGACGACGACGAGTTCGCGGAGGCGGTGCTCGCCGCGGCCCGCGACGCCCAGGCCGGCGACCCGGCGCACGTCGTGAAGCCGCACGCCACCGACGCCGGCTGGCTCGCGGACGCCGGGACGACCTGCGTCGTCTGCGGCGCCTCCGAGCCCGGCGAGGCGCACACCGACACCGAGAGCGTCAGCATCGACGTGCTGGCGCGCTGTTACCGCATCTACCGCGGCGTCGCCGAGACCGCCACGGCGTTCCTCGACTGAGCCGCCCAGCGGTCAGCGCCGTAGCCGCCGCGTCGGCGTCGCTTCGAAGTGCTTAACAGCGCGCCGCCGGTACGGTCGACAACTCGCTGGTACGTGGGCCGCCAGTGGGCACCCGGTTCGTCCGGGACGAAATGTGGCCGGCCGGGGTTCCCGGCGCGGCTGAATCGCAAGCGCCCGCGGAGACAACCAATGGCACGAAGCTTCTACTCCCACATCAAGGAGGCTTGGCGGAACCCGGACGACGGGAAGCTCGCCGAGCTGCAGTGGCAGCGAAAACAGGAGTGGCGCGACGAGGGCGCCATCGTCCGCATCGACCGGCCGACGCGGCTGGACAAGGCGCGCGAACTCGGCTACAAGGCGAAGCAGGGCGTCGTTATGACGCGCGTGTCCGTCCGGAAGGGCGGGGCGCGCAAGCAGCGCTTCAAGGCCGGTCGCCGGTCGAAGCGCCAGGGCGTGAACCGGCTCGGCCGCCGGAAGTCCATCCAGCGCATCGGCGAGGAGCGCGTCTCGCGGAAGTACCCGAACCTCCGCGTGCTCGCCTCCTACCCGGTCGGGCAGGACGGCTCGCAGAAGTGGTTCGAAGTGGTGCTCATCGACCCCGAGCACCCCGCGATTCAGAGCGACGACGAGCTGAACTGGATCTGCGACGACAGCCAGAAGGGCCGCGCGTTCCGCGGCCTCACGAACGCCGGCTCGGACAACCGCGGCCTCAACAACCGCGGTAAGGGCGCCGAGAAGACGCGGCCGTCCGTGTCCGCCGGCGACCGCGGCGGCAAGTAGCCGCGCGGGAGCCGCCTTCGCGACCCCGTTTCTTTCGTTTTTCACGTCGCCGGCCAGCGCCGGCTGCGTCTCAGCGCGTCCTGCGAGAAGTCGTCGTCGCCTCGCCCTCCCCAGCCGGTTCGCGCGGCGCTCGCGTCGCTCCCGCCGCGCTCACCCCTCGCGCGAGGCCGGCGCGGACGGAGCCGCGCCGGCGCGCGCCACGGACGTCGTCGAAGCTGACGCGAACAGCCGAACCGGTCAGTAGTCGCCGAGCCGGGACTGGCCGTCGCCGTCGTCGCCGGCGGCACCGACGCCGGCGAGCGCGGCGGCCTGCCGGATGGTTTCCTGGAACGTCTCCTCCTGGCTGCGGTCGTACAGCGTCGCCGCGGGGTGGACGCAGACCAGGAGCCGGTGGGTCGTGTCGCCGACGCGGGCGTCGAAGACGTCGCCGGCTTCGGAGGTGACGGCGACCGACCGGTCGAGCAGGTGCTCGGACGGGACTTTGCCGAGCGTCACCACCAGCTCCGGGTCGAGCCGGCGGAGCTCCTCGGCGAGGTAGCCGCGGCAGTTCGACAGCTCCTCGGTCGTCGGGTCGCGGTTCTCCGGCGGCCGGCACCGGACGCAGTTCGTGATGCGGACGTCGCGGCGGGCGAGGCCGGCGTCGCGGAGCGCGTCGTCGAGGACGGTGCCGGAGCGGCCGACGAACGGCTCGCCCTGTTCGTCCTCGTTCGCGCCCGGGGCTTCACCGACGAACACGAGGTCGGCGTCGACCGGGCCGGTGCCGTTGACGATGCGGCTCCGCGAGTCGACGAGCGCCGGGCAGCGCTCGCAGTCGGCGACGCAGAGCTCCGCGTCGAGCGAGTCGCTCATACCGGGGACGCGTCCCGGGGGGAGTTACCGCTTTCCGTCCCGGGCGGCCGCCCGGCGGGTCGCCGTCGCCGCGGCTCAGCCGAGCAGGTCCCGGCCGCCGCGGGCGGCGAGTCGCGCGACGCGGAGCGGTTCGGGTCGGCGCTGCCCGGCCGGCGTCAGTTCGGCGACGACCCGCCGCGCCTCGTCGTCGCCGCAGCCGACCGCCCGCACCCACAGCGCGGCCGAGCCCTCGTCGCCGCCGTCGACGTCGTCATCGACGCTGACCCGGACGCGGGGCGGAAGCGCCTCGTACACACCGAGTCGGCGGCGGAGCGCGTCGCCGGAGAAGTGCTCGCGGAGCGCGGGCGCGAGTCCGGCGCTCGCCTCGAACGACACCGACAGCACCGGCCGGTCGACGGCCTCGTGGACGGCGGCGAGGTCGACGACGTTGAACCACGCCGGCGCGGCGCCGGCGACGAGCACGAACTGGACGTCTTCGCGGCCCAGTCGCTCGAAGCAGTCGACGACTGCGGCGGTGGCGTCGGTGCCGCCGACGGTGCAGCGAGAAAACGAGAGTCCGTCGAGCACGCGGTCGGCCCGGACGAGCGCGCCCGCGACCGCGGCGTCAGCGCCGGAGCCGTCGGCGGTCTCGGCGGATTCGTCGGCGCCGCTCGGTGCGGAGACGGAGACGCCGAGCGTCCGTGCGCCGGGTTTCACGTCAGCGCAGGGTCAGCGGTCGTCCGCGCCCTTGATGTCCTCTAGCTTGTCCAGGAGTTCGTCGTTCGACGCTCCGATTTCGAACTCGACGTCGCCGTCGTGTTCGGCTTCGCTGGCGTTCAGCGTGTCGCCGTCTTCCAGGTCCGAGTCGAGTTCTTGGTTCTCCTGCTCGGATTCATCGTAACTCCCAAAGCCCATACACGAGATACTTACCGGTTCCAACTGAAAAACCTGGGGGTGAATTTCGCCGGAACCCCCGCCGAATCAGCCGTAGACCCGGACCGCGTCCGGTGCCCCGCCGGAATCGGCGGCGCCCGCGCGGCCACCGGAGACTGCCGTCTGGGGCGGCTTTTTCCGCCCGCGGCCCGACCCGCCGCACATGGACGTCGTCACGGTCACAGCGGACGCCGAGGAGTTCACCTGCAACGCCTACTTCGTCGACGGCGACAGCCCCGCGCTGGTCGACGCCGGCGCGATGCCGGGCGTCGAGGACGTCGTGGCGGAGCACACGTCGTCGCTCGACCGGGTCGCGCTCACCCATCAGCACCACGACCACGTCGACGAACTCGACGCGGTGCTCGACGCCTTCGACGACCCGGAGCTCGCCGCATACGCCGAACACGCCCGCCGCGACCGCGCGCTGTCGGACGGCGACGAGGTCGTCCTCGGCGACGAGACCTTCGAGGTCGTGTACACGCCGGGCCACGCGACGGACCACGTCGCGTTCGTCGGCGACACCGCGCTGTTCTCGGGCGACGTCGTCGTCTACAACGACGGCGCGTTCGACGACGGCTCGTTCGGCCGCACCGACATGCCTGGGCAGAGCCGCGAACGGCTCATCGAGAGCCTCCGGACCCTGCTCGACCGACTCCCCGAGTCGGTGACGTCGATGTACGCCGGCCACGGCGACCCGTTCCACGCCACCGACGACGAGTCCGTCCACGACGTCGTCGAGCGCGCGCTCGAACGCGCCGAGCGGCGGGAACCGAAATACCCGGAGGAGTAGCCGGCGGCGTCGAGCGCGAATGCTCGCCGTGATGCAGAACGGACTGAGTTCGCGGCGCGCGAGACGGCGCCGCCGCTCTCCGGTCGTCGTCGACTGAAAAAGCGGGAGGCGTTATGCCGTCCGCGGTTCTTTCGCTTTCGGCCGGAGGTTCCCGTAGCCGCACTTCCGGCAGCGGTCGGCTCGCTGCGGGTTGCGGGCGTTACACCGCATGCAGATGAGCTTTTCCAGGTTGCGGCGTTCGGCCGCGTCGAAGCTTGCCATGTGTGGATACAGCGGACGGCCCCGTGTTAACGGTTGCGAGTCGCCGTCCCGGTTCCGCGACCGACGGTTCACCCGGAGGTGACGGTTCTACGGCCCGCAGAATCCGTGGTGTCGCGGCGGCCGTCGGTTCAGGCGCTGGCCTGCGCGAGCGCGTCCTCGATGTCGTCGCGCTGGGTCACGCCGACGAACCGCTCGACGACGCCGTCGTCGTTCTCGACGATGAGCGTCGGGAGCGAGCGGACGGAGTACTGGTTCGCGACGTCCTGGTTCTCCTCGACGTCGACCTTCTCGAAGCTGACGTCCGGGTAGTCGGCTTCGAGCTCCTCGAGGATCGGGTCCTGGGTCTTACACGGGCCGCACCAGTCCGCGTAGAAGTCTTTGAGTCGGACGGTCATTCCGACCGCGAATAGCCGCGGCCCGCGCATAAGGGTTACTCACTCGGCGCTCTCCGCCGCCGCTGCCCGGAGCGAAAGGCTTAGGCGGCCGACTCACGACGACACGGACATGAGCAGCGGCCAGAACAGCGGCGGGCTGATGTCCAGCGCGGGACTCGTCCGCTACTTCGACGCCGAGGACCGGAACGCCATCCGTATCGACCCGAAGACCGTCGTCACCGCCGGCGTCCTGTTCGGAATCCTCGTTCTCATCCTGAACTTCGCCATCTAACTCGGCCGGCGTGCCGGCTCGCAGTTCTCGCGGAACGACAGCTTTTCACGACAGCGACGCCCAAACCGGACCATGAAAGCCGGCGTTATCGCCGTGCAGGGCGACGTCTCCGAGCACGCCGACGCGATTCGACGCGCCGCGGCGAGCCACGGCGTCGACGCCGACGTCGTCGAGATACGCGACTCCGGCGTCGTCCCGGACTGCGACGCGCTGCTGCTGCCGGGCGGCGAGTCGACCACCATCTCGCGGCTGCTCCACGAGGAGGGAATCGACGAGGAAATCGTCGCGCACGTCCGTGACGGGAACCCGGTGCTTGCGACCTGCGCCGGGCTCATCGTCGCCTCCCGCGACGCGAAAGACGACCGCGTCAGAACGCTCGACCTCGTCGACGTCACCGTCGACCGGAACGCGTTCGGGCGGCAGGCAGACAGCTTCGAGGCGCCGCTCGACGTCGACGGGCTGGACGAGCCGTTCCCGGCGGTGTTCATCCGCGCGCCCGTCATCGACGACGTCGGCGCCGACGTCGACGTGCTCGCGACCTGGGACGACGACCCGGTCGCGGTGCGGCAGGGCCCGGTCGTCGCGACGTCGTTCCACCCGGAGCTCACCGACGACGACCGGATTCACGACCTCGCGTTCTTCCGGCAGGAGTACGCCGACGCGGACGCTGACACCGACGCCAACGCCGACGGCGTCGACGGGGAGGTGTCGGCGTGACCGACGACGACGCCGCCGCGACCGACCCGGAGCGGCTCGTCCCGGACGACGCCGTTCTCGACGAGCTGTTCGCGACCATCGAACAGCGGAAAGCCGACCTCCCTGACGACTCGTACACCGCGTCGCTGTTCACCCACGAGAAGGGCGAGGACGCCGCGCTCGAGAAGCTCGGCGAAGAGGCGACGGAGACGATTCTCGCCGCGAAGAACGGCGACTCAGACGCGCTCGCCGCGGAGTCCGCCGACCTCGTCTATCACCTGCTGGTCGTCCTCGCGATGAACGACGTCGACGTCGCGGACCTCCGGGCGGAGCTGCGGTCGCGGTTCTGACCGACGGGCCGACGCTGGTGTGCCTCGTTCGGAGCAGCCGGTAGTGCCGGAATGGACGCCTACTTACCGGGCCGCGGCCTACGGTGCAGTATGACAGAGGCGGACGTCGTCGTCGTGGACTACGGGCTCGGGAACCTCCGCAGCGTCACGCGCGGGCTCGAGCGCGCAGGCGCGAACACGACCATCACCGACGACCCGTCGGCGTTCGCGGCCGCCGACGGCGTCGTGCTCCCGGGCGTCGGGGCGTTTCGCGAAGGGATGGAGAACGCCGGCCCGTACCGCGACGCGCTCGTCGAACACGCCGAGGCGGGGCGGCCGCTGTTCGGCATCTGTCTCGGCATGCAGATGCTTCTCACGTCCAGCGAGGAGGCGACGCGCGCCGGTCAGGGCGACGTCGACGGCCTGGACCTCATCCCGGGGACGAACGTCCGGTTCACCGACGCGCCGAAGGTGCCGCACATGGGCTGGAACGAACTCGATGTCGAGCGCGAGCACCCCCTCGTCGACGGCGTCGACGGCGAGTACGCCTACTTCGTCCACTCGTACTACGCGGTCCCGGACGACGACGACGCGGTGGTCGCGTCCACCGAGTACGGGGAACGGTTTCCGGCTATCGTCGCCAACGACGACGGGAACGTGTTCGGTACGCAGTTCCACCCCGAGAAGTCCGGCGAGACCGGGCTCCGAATCCTCCAGAACTTCGTCGACTACTGCGCCGACCGCTGAACGACCTGTTACACCCGAGGGCTTAACCGCGCCGGCGTCGCACCGCGGAGCATGCAGGCCGTCACACTCGGGCCCGCCGGAACGTATTCGCACCGCGCAGCCACGGCTGTCGCCGACGACGTTCAGTTCCGCGAGTCAGTCACGGCCATCGTCGACGCCGTCGCGGACGGCTCGTTCGCCCGCGGCGTCGTCCCGGTCGAAAACAGCATCGAGGGGAGCGTCACCGAGAGCCTCGACGCGCTGACGGACACGGACGTCGCGGTCGTCCGGGAGCTCGTGACGCCGATTCGGCACGCGCTGCTCGCCCAGTCACAGGACTTCTCCGTGGTCGCGTCGCACTCGCAGGCGCTGGCGCAGTGCCGCGAGTTCCTCGAACGGGAGTACCCGGACCTGCAGCGCGAGGCGGTCGCCTCGACGGCGCGCGGCGTCGAACGCGCCCGCGAGGACCCGTCGGTCGCCGGAATCGGCCACCCGGCGAACGCGGAACCGGTCACCGCGGGCGACGGCGAGCCCGCCGGAGCGGACGTGACGCTGCAAGTAATCGCCGAGGACATCCAGGCGCAGTCGTCGAACGCGACGCGGTTCCTCGTCGTCGCCCCGGTCGACGAGCGGTCCGAAAGCGGCGGGAAGACGTCGCTCGTCGTCTACCCGAGCGCGAACTACCCGGGGCTGCTGCTGGAGATTCTGGAGGCGTTCGCCGACCGCGACATCAACCTCACCCGGATCGAGTCGCGGCCGAGCGGCAACCGCCTCGGCGACTACCTGTTCCACCTCGACATCGAAGCGGGGCTGTTCGAAGACCGGACGAAGGCGGCCGTCGACGAGGTCGAACGGCTCGCCGACGACGGCTGGGTGAAGGTACTCGGGTCGTACGACACCGAACACGTCGTGAACTGAGGGCGAACAGGCGGCACGCCGAACGGCCGAATCTACCCCGTTCTTTCCGCTCCGCGGCGGCTGTGCCGCACAACCGCTGACCGCCGCGGCCGACTCGTCACATGCGCCGTCTGGCCGCGGCTCCCTATTTGAACGTTCGCCGCGGAGAAACAGTCGTCTGCCCGGCGACAAGATTCATGCTGTTCGACGACGGACGTCCGGATATGCCGCGGAAGAACCCGTTCGAGGACCTCGACGAGATGTTCGACCGGATGAACAGCGAACTGCAGGAACTGGGTCGACAGTTCGACGGCGAGTTCGGCGCCGGCGTCGACGTCGACGTCGCGGAAACGGACGACGACGTCGTCGTCACCGCGGACCTCCCCGGGTTCGACGCCGACGACATCGAGGTGAGCGTCGCCGACCGCGAACTCAGCCTCTCGGCGGAACACGAACAGCGCCGCGAGGAGGAGCGCGACGAGGAGACGCACTACCACCTCCGGGAACGGTCGACACAGAGCGTCACGCGCCGCCTCCGGCTTCCCGCCGAGGTGAACGAGACGGAGGCGACCGCGGAGTTCGAAAACGGCGTGCTGACGGTCACGCTCCCGAAAGTCAGCGACGGCGCCGGCGGAACCAGCATCGACGTCGAGTAGCGACGTCCCGGACAGCGAACCGCCATTTATCAGAAAGTCGGTTATTTAGTATGCGCGGTAGTGGTGCTGAAATACCCTCGAGCGTGCTATCGGCTACCAACTGTTCATCTATATTTAATATCTGAGGGCGCCTCTGTGGGTCTCGGTGATACTGATGACTCACATTACTCCCTTCGACGACGTGAACCGGATGTTCGACCGCATGTCCCGGCAGTTCGACGGCATGGACTGGGGCGACGGCTTCGAGTCGATGCGCCGCGGGCACATCGACGTGGACGTCGCCGACTACGACGACGAACTCGTGGTGGTCGCGGACCTCCCCGGGTTCGACAAGTCCGACGTCGACCTGACGGTCCGCGAGGACGTCCTCACCATCCGGGCGGACCGGACGCTTGACCGCAGCAGCGGCACGTCCGAGGGGGGCGACAGCGATGCGTACGTGCGCCGCGAGCGCCGCAGCGAGTCGCTCCGACGCAGCATCCGCCTCCCGGCGTCCATCGACGAGGACGCGACGACCGCGACGTACACGAACGGCGTGCTGACCGTCACGCTCCCCAAACTCGACGTCGACGGGGACGCCCACCACATCGACATCAACTGAGACGGCCGCGACCGGCCCGGCGCGCGTGAGAACGCTCGTCTCGTCTCTCGCCTCGTCTCCGGTACCGTATCAGTACCCGGTGCGGTGCCGGTGAATCCGTATCGCTCGGCCGACCTGACGTGACCGCACGCTCTCGCTTCCGTCCCCCTCATTCCTCCGTCTCCTCCAACTCTCGTCTATTCCTGGCGGAGTGCGCTCCGACCCAGTCGGCGACCCCCGGCTAAATCGGTGCCTCGTGACCTACTCGGATGACACGATTGCGTCGACGACGCGGTCGACCGCCGCTCGCCACCCGTCGGGGAGCGCACCGCCGCGTTTCGGCGGGTCGACGTCGAGCGTCACGGCGTCGTACGTCACGGCCGGGAACGTCCGTGCGACGCGGTCCCCGACGAACGTCGCGTTCCGCCGCTTCGTGCTCACGCCGCCGCGCTGAAGGTCGTAGTACCGCGTGAACACCTGGACGATTCGGACATCGTCGCCGCCCCCGAGGTCGCCGTCGGCGAGGTTCCGGAACAGTTTCACCGTGTTGTTCGCCGGGTCGGCGCGCCGCCACTCCAGTTCGACGAGCACCAGCGACGAGTCCCCGCCTTCGTCCTCGTCCCCGTCTCCGCCTCGATTCCCGTCTCCGTGGACGCCGGCGACGTCGACCGGGGTTCCGCCGACGTCGTACTCGGTCCGCCAGTCGACGGCGGGCCGCGCGTCTGCGAGTCGCTCGCGGATCCGCGTCTGCACGCGCACCGCGGCGTCGCCCATGAGCTGCGGCTCGCGGCCGACCCCGAAAAACGCGTCGCTCCCGGCGGTCGCGCCGCCGCCCGAACCGGGTGAGCGTCCGCGGCGGACGCGGCCGGCTTACTCCTCGATGTCGATGGCCGGTCGCCCCGGCTCCGCTTTTCGCGCGACGTCGTCGTCGGCGTTCTCGGCGCGGAGCACCCGGACCGGCGCGTCGAACTCGCGTTCGACCAGCCACGCGGCCTCCTCCAGCGCCTCGTGTTCGCGTTCGGGCGGCAGCGCCGGCTGCAGCGCCTCACGTTCCGCCTGCAGGTCCTGGCCGTAGGAGGCGGCGTCGTCGCCCTGCTCGCGGATTTCCGGCTCCTGCATCAGCTCGGAGATGAGGTTGTCGGCGTCGCTCTCCATCGCGAGCTCCAGCGCGCGGTGCTTCCACTCGGGCGCGACGACGACGTCGATGCGTTCGGGGTCGTCGATGCCGGCGACGTCGATGATCTGCCGGACGTCCTCGCGGGTGTTCTCGACGAGGCGGCGGCGCTCGTCCGCCCCGGAGACGTCGGTCTGCGGTTCGGGCCACGCCGCGTCGACGACGAGGCCGTCGCCGCCGAGTTCGTCGTACAGCTCCTCGGAGAGATGCGGCGTCACCGGCGCCAGCAGCTTCACGGCCGTCTCCAGGCCGCGCTGCATCGTTTCGGCGTGGACGCCGTCGGCTCCGTCCGCCTCGCCGCCGGCGTACTCGCGGTAGTTCCGGAGCGTGTTCACCAGCCCCTGCGCCTCCCGCAGCGCCGTGTTGAACGTCAGGTCGTCGTAGTGCGACGTGGCGACGTCGACCGCGGCGTCCGTCTCGCTGCTGACGTAGTCGGCGACCGCGTCGGCGTCGCCGTCGGCCGCGTCCGGGTCGAACGACTCCACGGTCTCTTTCAGCCGAGCGAGGAACCGGTTCGTCGACCGGACGCCCTCCTCGGACCAGTCGAACGCCCGCTCCGGCTGGGCGGCCTCCATGATGAACAGCCGCGCCGTGTCCGCGCCGTACTCCTCGACGATGCGCTGGGGGGAGACGACGTTCCCTTTCGACTTCGACATCTTCTCGCCCTCCAACTGCACCATCCCCTGCGCGAGCAGGTTCGTGAACGGCTCGCGGTGCTCGAGCATGTCCATGTCGGCGACGACCTTCGTGATGAACCGGCTGTACAGCAGGTGCATCACGGCGTGTTCGATGCCGCCGACGTACTGGTCGACCGGCATCCAGTCGTTCGCGCGCTCGACGTCGAACGGCGCGTCCGCCAGGTCCGGCGAGACGTACCGCAGGAAGTACCACGACGAGTCGACGAACGTGTCCATCGTGTCCGTGTCGCGGACCGCGTCGCCGCCGCAGTCCGGGCACGTCGTCTGCTTCCACTCCTCGGCGGCGTCCAGCGGGTTCCCGGTCGTGTTGATGAACTCCGGCAGCTCCACCGGCAGGTCCTCGTCGGGCACCATCACGGGGCCGCAGTCGTCACAGTGCACCACCGGAATCGGGGTGCCCCAGTAGCGCTGCCGCGAGATGCCCCAGTCGCGGAGCCGGTACTGCGTGTGGAACTCGGCGGAGTCGATGTCGGCGGTCAGCGCTTCGCGGGCCGCCGCGGAGTCGAGGCCGTCGTACTCGCCGCTGTTGACGAGGACGCCGTCCTCCGTGTACGCCGCATCGCTCACGTCCGGCGCCTCGGGTTCCTCGTCGCCGTCGGACGGTTCCGGCGCGACGACCGGCCGGATGTCGACGCCCATCTTCTCGGCGAAGTCGTGGTCGCGGGTGTCGTGTGCGGGGACGCCCATCAGCGCGCCCGTCCCGACGTCCGACAGCACGAAGTCCGCGACGAACACCGGGACCTCCTCGCCGGTCGCCGGGTTCGTCGCGGTCAGCCCCGTCTCGACGCCGTTCGGCTCGTCGCCGTCCGGATCCGCTTCCTCCTCGACGAACTCCCGCACCGCGTCGTCCTCGTCGGCGAGCTCCTGCGAGATGGGGTGGTCCGGCGCCAGCGCGAAGAACGTCGCGCCGTAGATGGTGTCGAGCCGCGTCGTGAACGCCGTCACCGACCCGTAGCTCCGCTGCTCCTCACTCGCCTCCGAGGCGTCGGCCGCGTGGACCTCGAAGTCGACGTGCGAGCCCTCCTGCCGGCCGATCCAGTTGCGCTGCATCTGCCGGACGCTGTCGGGCCAGCCGTCCAGGTCGTCGATGTCGTCGAGCAGCTCGTCGGCGTACTCCGTGATCTTCAGGAACCACTGCTCCAGTTCGCGCTCCTCGACGGGCGTGTCACACCGCCAGCACAGCTCGTCGTCGCCTTCGACCTGCTCGTCCGCCAGCACCGTCTCGCAGGAGGGACACCAGTTCACGTCGGCGGACTCGCGCTCCACCAGCCCCTCGTCGTGGAAGCGGCTGAACAGCCACTGGTTCCACCGGTAGTACTCCGGGGTGCAGGTGGTGACTTCGCGGTCCCAGTCGTAGCCGAACCCCATCGACTCCATCTGCCCGCGCATCGTGTCGATGCAGTCGAGCGTCCAGTCGCGCGGGTTCGTGTCGCGCTCCTTCGCGGCGTTCTCGGCGGGCAGGCCGAACGCGTCCCACCCCATCGGGTGGAGCACGTCGTCGCCGGCCATCCGGCGGAACCGGGCGTACGCGTCGGTGATGGTGTAGTTCCGGACGTGGCCCATGTGGAGCTGGCCGGACGGGTACGGGTACATCCCAAGGACGTACGTCGGGTCCGACACGTCGTCCGGCGTGCGGTACGCGTCCGCGTCGTCCCACGCGGCCTGCCAGCGTCGCTCGACCGCCGCGTGGTCGTATCCCTCCTCGGACATTCTCTTGTGGACACGTCGTCCGCTTCGGCCCATATCCCTTTCCATCCGACTGAGCCGCCGCGTGCGGCGAGCGGCCCGGCCGGCTCAGTCGTGGAGGCCCAGCAGGTCGAACTCGTAGCCGTTGCCGCGCTCGTCGGCGTGCTCGTAGACGACGTGGGCCGCGGCGACGTCCTGAATCGCGAGGCCGGTCGAGTCGAACACGGTGATGCCGTCGTCGCTGGTGCGGCCGACGCGGTCGCCGACCACGATTTCGCCGATGGCGCCGTGGATGTCGTCGTCGGTCAGGACGCCCTCGGCGTACGGGACGTTGATTTCGCCGCTGTGGGTTGTCTGCTCGTGGTCGTCGATGACGATTTTCGCGTCGAGCAGCACGTCGTTCGCGAGTTCGTGTTTCCCGGCGGCGTCGGCGCCCATCGCGTTGATGTGGGTGTGGTCGCCGACCATGTCGCGGAGCACGACCGGGTCTTCGACGGGCGTCACCGTCGACAGGACGTCACAGCCCGCTGCCTCCGCGACGCTCCCGGCGCGGACGTCGAAGCGGTCTTCGAACGCCTCGATGAAGTCGGCGACGCGCTCCTCGTCGAGGTCGGAGACGACGACCTGTTCGATGTCGCGGACGGTCGCGATGGCTTCCAGTTGCGTGTACGACTGGACGCCGGCGCCGACGATGCCGAGCGTGGAGGCGTCCTCGACGGCGAGGTGGTCGGTGGCGACGGCGGCGGCGGCGCCCGTCCGCTTCATCGTCAGTTCCGTCCCGTCGAGGATGGCGAGCGGGAACGCGTTCTCCGGCTCCGAGTAGATCATCGTCCCCATGACGGTCGGCAGGTCGAAGTCGCGCTTGTTGTCCGTGTGGACGTTCACCCACTTCACGCCCGCGGCGTCCCAGTCGCCGGCGTCGAGGTACGCCGGCATCGACCGGAAGTCGCCGTTGTACTGCGGCAGGTCGATGTAGCTCTTCGGCGGCATCTGGGCGTCGCCGCGTTCGTACGCCGCGAACGCCGCCTCGACGGCCGGCACGAGCTCGGACATCTCGGCGTTCTCGTGGACGTCCCCGCTGTTGAGCAGCAGCGTCTTCATGCTCGCAATTCTTGCGCGACGCGGTTAGAACCCTCCGATAGCGGGCCGGCCCGGACGCCGACTCCACGCCACCCGTCTCTCCCGGCACCCCCGGCTCGCCCCGATTAAGTCGGCTTAACGTCGCTTATCGCGGCCGAAAGCCGCCGAAATCCCGGTTCCACGTCTCCACCCCTCTTTGCCGCCGCGGTCCGACGGGGGGATGCAATGACGCCAACCAAGCTCGTCGTAGTCGCCCTCGCGGCGCTGCTCGTCAGCACAGGCGCGGCCGCCGCGCTGCCGGGGAACGCCCCGGCGGACGCCGGCCAGCACGGAACCGACGCCGACGGCGCGGCCGCACAGGGCCCGCCGAGCGACCTTCCCGGCCCCGTCCCCGACTTCGTCGGCGACATCCACGACGCCATCCGGTCGTTCCTCGACGGCGACCTCCCGTCGCTCGGTGACGCCGTCTCAGGCCTCGCGGGCGGCGACGCGAACGGTGACGCGAGCGGCGACGGTGCCGACGGCTCCGCCGAGAGCGGGTCCGGCGACGCCGCGGGCAACGCGACCGCCTGAACCGCCCGGAACGCCGGTCCGATTCGGCTCGGGTGACGCCGGCCAGTGACTCGCAACCACCGGCGCCGCAGACGCCTCGTTTTCGCCGGCTTCGCAGACAGGAGCGACTGCTCGGAGAATCGGTGTTCGGCGTCGGTCGGCTGCGAGAAAAATCGGGTCGAGTCGCGGTCGGACGACGGTGCAGCGACGGAGCGGGAGTCCGGTGAGGTGGGCTGTGGCAGACGTGGTTACATCGCGCCGCCCATGCCACCCATACCGCCCATGCCGCCCATGCCGCCGCCGGGGGCGCCGCCTTCCTCGTCGTCGCCGGCCGTCGACAGATCGCCGGCGGAGATGATGTCGTCGATTTTGAGGACGAGGTTCGCGGCCTCGGTGGCGCTCGCGAGCGCCTGCTCTTTGGAGTGAGCCGGCTCGACGACGCCCGCCTCGAAGGTGTCCTCGACGTCGCCGCTGAACACGTTCAGGCCGGCGTTCGTCCGGCCGCTCTCGTGTGCGGCGCGCAGGTCGACGAGCGTGTCGATGGCGTCGAGCCCGGCGTTCTCGGCGAGCGTCCGGGGGACGACTTCCAGCGCGTCGGCGAACGCCTCGACGGCGAGCTGTTCGCGGCCGGTGACGGAGTCGGCGTAGCTGCGGAGCCGCGAGGCGAGTTCGACCTCGATGGCGCCGCCGCCGGGGACGACGCGGCCGTCCGAGACCGTGGTGGCGACGACGTCGAGCGCGTCGGTGACGCCGCGTTCGAGTTCGTCGACGACGTGCTCGGTGGAGCCGCGGAGCAGCAGCGTCACGCCGTGAGCCTCGTCGCCGCCTTCGACGTAGAACAGGTCGTCCTCGGAGTCACGGGAGACGGAGCCGTGTGCGAGGTCGGCGGCGGTCGCGGAGTCGAGGTCCGAGACGATGGAGCCGCCGAGGATGTTCTGGAGGAACTGGAGGTCGGACTTCTTGACGCGGCGGGCCGCCAGGATGCCTTCCTTCGCGAGGAAGTGCTGGGCCATGTCGTCGATGCCCTTCTGACAGAACACGACGTTCGCGCCGGTGTCTTTGATCTGCTGGACCTTCTGTTTCAGCTGCTCTTCCTCCTGGTCGAGGAACTGCTGGAGCTGGTCCGGCGAGTCGATGCTGACCTGCGCGTCGGCGTCCGTCTCCTCGACCTCGATGGGGTCGTTCAGCAGCAGGACGTTCGCGTCCTCGACGCTGGACGGCATGTCGTCGTGCAGCGGGTCCTTGTCGATGACGGCGCCCTGCAGCAGTTCGGACTCGCCGGCGGAGCGCCCGGTCTGCGTCTCGATTTTGACGTTCTCGAGGTCGACGACCGTGGAGCCGTCGTCGGCGTCGACGCTGACCTGCTTCACCGCGCGGTAGATGAGGTCGGCGAGGACGTCCTTTTCGAGTTCGGCGCCCTTCCCGGTCATGGAGGTCTCGGCGACCTTCTTCACGCGGGCTTCGTCGTTGGGGTCGACGCGCTCTGCGATGTCGTCGACCTCGGCGCGAGCCTCCTCGGAGGCCAGCCGGAAGCCCTTGATGACGGCCGACGGATGGATGTCCTGTTCGAGGAGGTCCTCGGCGTTCTTCAGGAGTTCGCCGGCGATCGCGACGGCGGTCGTGGTGCCGTCGCCGGCCTCGTCCTCCTGGGTTTCCGCGACCTCGATGATCATCTCGGCCGTCGGGTTGTCGATGTCCATCGTCGTCAGGATGGTGACGCCGTCGTTCGTGATGGTGACGTCGCCCATCGTGTCGACGAGCATCTTGTCCATCCCTTTCGGTCCGAGCGTCGACCGGACCGCGTCAGCGACGGCGCGCGCGGCCGAGATGTTGTACTCCTGTGCGTCCTTGTCCTTTACGCGCTGGGCGTCTTCCCCCATGATGACCATGGGCTGGCCCTGCATCCGTCGTTGACTCATGCTCAACCGGGAGTGTGGTTGTGATTCTACATAAAGCCTCGGGTACCGGGCGCAGCGCCGACCGGCCGACCCGGACCCGGATACACCGGAAATAGCGGCGACAGCCTCCGCTCCCCGTGTTAACTGCTACCACACGGACGGCGGCTCTCACACCGACACGCTGCCCGCAGCTACGCTTTAAGTAGCCGCGTTCGTCGCTCGCCCCGCCCGAACCGTCTCTGTCGCCGCCTCGCGGCCACGGGCAGCGTCGCTCGCCGGCATCCGGTCAGCCACGGATCGCTGGCGTCCAGTCAGCCACGAGACGGCCATCGCTCGTCGACGCAGCGTCACCGCGAAAAAGGGTTCGTCGGTCGTCGACGCCGGCGTTACTCGTCCAGCGTCGACGGCTCCGTCAGCAGCTCCGACTCCGCGTCCGCGGGCGGATACTCGGGCTCGTCCGACTCGTCGGCGTTCAGCTCTCGGCGTGCGAGGTGGTGTTCGAGCTGTTCCCGCTTCTTCGCACCCTGCCGTTCGCGCCCGCGCTTCGTGTCTGGCATTGACAACCGTGATAACGTCACCCACGGTTATGAACCTTTCCACGCCGTGCGACTCCGTCGAGGACCGGTCCCGGCGCGCCCGCGTTACACGTGCGTGCCGGCGCCTGCCCCGGGTTGTCGGCAGGCGCCCCGGCCGGACGGGCCCGTTAAGTGGCTCGACGCCGTGCGTACCCGTAATGACCGAACGGCCGTTCTGCGTCGAAGTCGGATGTGTCGAGCGACGGGGTGGCGCGTAGATGCCGAAGGAGTTCATCGAGGTACGCGGCGCCGAAGAGCACAACCTGAAGGACCTCGACGTCGACGTCCCGCGCGAGGAGTTCACCGTCGTCACCGGGCTGTCCGGCTCGGGGAAGTCGTCGCTGGCGTTCGAAACCATCTACGCGGAGGGGCAGCGCCGCTACATCGAGTCGCTGTCCGCGTACGCGCGGAACTTCCTCGGACAGATGGACAAGCCGCAGGTCGAGTCCGTCGAGGGGCTCTCCCCGGCCATCTCCATCGACCAGAAGAACGCCGCCAACAACCCCCGGTCGACGGTCGGCACCGTCACCGAACTGCACGACTACCTCCGCCTGCTGTACGCCCGCGTCGGCCACCCGCACTGCCCCGAGTGCGGCCGTGAAGTCGGCGAGCAGTCCGCCCAGCAGATGGTGCGCCGCGTCTTCGACCTCCCCGAAGGCACGAAGGCGATGATCGCCGCGCCGGTCGTCCGCGACCAGAAGGGCGCCTTCGAGGAGCTGTTCGAGCAGCTCCGCGCCGACGGCTACGGCCGCGTCGAAGTCGACGGCGAACAGCACGACCTCACCGCCGGCGTCCCCGACCTCGACGAGAACTACGACCACACCGTCGACGTCATCGTCGACCGCGTCGTCGTCCGCGAGGCGGACCGGTCTCGCATCACCGACTCCGTCGAGACCGCGCTCGACGAGGCCGACGGCGTCCTGAAACTCATCGTCCCAGACCCGCCCGAGGACGCCGACATCGGCACCGAGACGCGCTCCACCGGCGACCTCGCCGGCGCCGGCGACGACCGGCTCGTCGTGGAGTTCAGCGAGGAGCTCGCCTGCACGCACTGCGGCATCGACTTCTCCGAAATCGAGACGCGGAGCTTCTCGTTCAACTCCCCGCACGGCGCCTGCCCGGAGTGTGAAGGCATCGGGTCGACGAAGGAGGTCGACGAGGACCTCGTCGTCGTCGACGAGTCGAAGCCCATCAAGTCGGTGTTCGAGCCGTGGAGCTACAACCGGTCGTACTACCGGACCCGCCTCGACAACGTCGCCGAGCACTTCGGCGTCGACGTCGACACGCCGTTCGCGGAGCTCGAAGCGGACGTCCAGCGGCAGTTCCTCTACGGCACCGACGAGGACGTCGTGTTCGAACAGCAGACGAAAAACGGCGTCCGGCGCAAGACGCAGCCGTTCGAGGGCGTCATCCCGAACCTCGAACGCCGCCACGTCGAGACGGACTCCGACCGCACGCGCGAACACATCGAGGAGTACATGGCGGTCACGACCTGCCCGGCGTGCGACGGGACGCGGCTGAAGCCGCAGAGCCGCTCCGTGCTCGTCGACGGCACCGCCATCACCGACGTGAACCGGATGAGCATCGGCGACGCCCTCGACCACTTCGAGGGGCTGGAGTCGACGCTCACCGACCGCGAACGCACCATCGCCGAGGAGATTCTGAAGGAGATTCGCGCGCGACTCGGCTTCATGGAGGAGGTCGGGCTGGAGTACCTGACGCTCGACCGCGAAGCCTCGACGCTGTCGGGCGGCGAGAGCCAGCGAATCAGGCTCGCCACCCAGGTCGGCTCCGGCCTCGTCGGCGTCCTGTACGTGCTCGACGAGCCGTCCATCGGGCTGCACCAGCGCGACAACGACCGGCTGTTGAACACGCTCGAAGGGCTCCGCGACCTCGGGAACACGCTCATCGTCGTCGAGCACGACGAGGCGACGATGCGCCGCGCCGACAACATCATCGACATGGGGCCCGGCCCCGGCAAGCGCGGCGGCGAAGTGGTCGCGCAGGGCGACTTCGACGACATCGTCGCCAGCGACGACTCCGTCACCGGCGACTACCTCGCCGGCCGCAAACGGGTGCCGGTGCCGGACGAGCGCCGCGACCCCGACGGGAAACTCACCGTCCGCGGCGCCCGCCAGCACAACCTCAAAGACCTCGACGTGGACGTACCGCTCGGCACCTTCACCGCCATCACCGGCGTCTCCGGCTCCGGGAAGTCGACGCTGATGCACGACGTCCTCTACAAGGGGCTGGCGCGCCGCATGAACGACAACACCGAAGTCGACCCCGGCGACCACGACGACATCGAGGGCGTCGACGGCATCGAGGGCGTCCGGCTCATCGACCAGTCGCCCATCGGCCGGACGCCGCGGTCGAACCCGGCGACGTACACCAACGTCTTCGACCACGTCCGCGAACTGTTCGCGGAGACCAAACTGGCGAAACAGCGCGGCTACGAGAAGGGCCGATTCTCGTTCAACGTCAAGGGCGGCCGCTGTGAGGAGTGCGGCGGCCAGGGCACCGTGAAAATCGAGATGAACTTCCTCTCGGACGTCCACGTCCCCTGCGAGGAGTGCGGCGGCGCCCGCTACAACGACGAGACGCTCGACGTCACCTACAAGGGCAAAACCATCGCGGACGTGCTCGACATGAGCGTCGAGGAGGCGTACGACTTCTTCGAGAGCCACTCCGGGCTGCGCCGACGACTCGGTCTGCTGAAGGACGTCGGCCTCGACTACATGCAGCTCGGCCAGCCGTCCACGACGCTGTCCGGCGGCGAAGCCCAGCGCGTGAAGTTGGCCGAGGAACTCGGCAAGAAGGACGGCGGCGACACGCTGTACCTGCTCGACGAGCCGACGACCGGCCTCCACAAGGAGGACGAACGGAAGCTCATCGAGGTGCTCCACCGGCTCACCGACAAGGGGAACACCGTCGTCGTCATCGAACACGAACTCGACCTCGTGAAGAACGCCGACCGCGTCGTCGACCTCGGTCCGGAAGGCGGCGAGAACGGCGGCGAACTCGTCGCCGCAGGCACCCCCGAGGAGGTCGCCCGCGTCGACGACTCCTACACCGGGACCTACCTCCGCGACCACCTCCCGAAGGTCGACCTCGACGGGCCGCGCAGCGACCGGCGACTCCCCGCACGCGACTCCGGCGGCGACGAAGACGGCGCTGACGACCCCGAAGACGAAGCGGAGCCGGCACCGGCGTCCGACGACTGACCACCGGAAGCCGACGCCGACGAACGAACCGGAGCCGGCGAACGTTTACATACGAGTCCGCGGCCAGACGCGCCGATGACGTAGCGAGTCACCGGCCGAGGTGAAGCGGCTGTGCGGCACGGTCTCGGCCGCCGGTTCGGGTGTCGCCTGTTCGCCAATCACTGAACCACGAGACATATCTTCGCTCGCGTCCATCGTCCGGCAATGTACGACTTCGTCGTCGTCGGCGTCGGACCGGCCGGGGCTCGGTTCGCGCGCCGCGCCGCCGAGGCGCGGTACGACGTGCTCGCACTCGAGAAAGGCGAGGTCGGGACGCCGCTCGCGTGTTCCGGGCACGTCTCCACCGACGTCTGGGACTACGTGCCGGCCGACGCGAAAGAGCGGCTGCTGCAGAACCGCGTGTACGGCGCTGACTTCCACGTCGGCGGCCCCGACACCGACGGCTACCGGTTCTACAAGCGCGAGGAGGTGTCGAACGTCATCGACCGCGTCGAGCTCGACCGGACGCTCGCCGGCGCCGCGGTCGACGCCGGCGCCGACGTCCGCGAGGGTCACACCGTCACGGGCGTCGAAGAGCGCGCCGGCCACGTTCGCGTCACGGCCACCGTCGCCGGCGAGGAACGCGAGTTCGAGGGCCGGATGGTCGTCGGCGCGGACGGCCCGGTGTCGCGGGTCCGCCGCCAGCTCGACCTCCCGGAGCCGGACGAGAAACTGCACGGCGTGTTGGCGTTCGACGACACCGCCGACCACGGCGACCACGTCGACGTCCACATGACGGCGCCGCGGTTCTTCGCGTGGCGCATCCCGCGCGGTGACGCCGGCGTCGAGTACGGCCTCGCGGCGCCGCCCGGCCACGAGGTCCGCGACCTGTTCGACCGGCTCACCGACGCCTACGACGTCGACACCGACCGGTTCTGCTCCGGCGCGATTCCCATCGGGCCGCCGGCGGCGACGACCGCGACCCGCGGCTTCCTGCTCGGCGACGCCGCGGCGCAGACGAAGCCGTTCACCGGCGGCGGCATCCTCTACGGGATGCGCGCCGCGGACGTGGCCGCGGACGTCGTCGACCCCGAGGACCCGACGACGCTGCCGGCGTACGAGTCGGCGTGGCGCGACGAACTGGAACGCGAAATCCGGTTCGGCCACTGGATTCGACGCGCCTACTCGCTCCCCGAGCCGGTGCAGCGCGCCGGACTGTGGGCGCTCTCCGGCGAAATCGGGGTCCACATGGACGAGCCGAGCTCGTTCTTCTCCCGCGACCACCTGAAGAAACTGTTCTCGTAGCGCCTGGCAGCGCTCGGCCGGACGGCCAGCGGCGTGGCCGACACGCCGTTACTCGGGGTACGTCGGGAGCCGCGCGGAGCGCGCACTGCCGTCGACGAACGGGAGTTCGACGCGCTCGGCCGGGACGTCGTCGCCGTCGACGCGGACCGCGAGGTCGTCGCCGTCACAGCCGAAGTCGACGTACGCCAGCGCGACGGCTCCGTCGAGCGTCGACGAGTCCACCGCGCGCGTCACGTCTCCGACGGCGGCGTCGCCGTCGAAGACGGCCGCGCCGGCGTCGGGGCGCTCCTCCGGTCGAAGCCCGACGAGCCGCTGGCTCGGCCGTCCCTGGTTTTCGACCTTCGAGACGACTTCCTGCCCGACGAAACAGCCCTTCTCGAAGTCGACGGCGTTGCGGACGCCGGCGACGTTCGGGAGCCGGCCGCGGAGCTCGGTGTCGAACAGCGGCGTCCCGGCCTCCGCGGTGAGCGTCTCCCAGGTGTCGTAGCCGAACGGCGCGGCGTTCAGCCCGCGGGTGAGCAGGGTGTCGAAGATGCGTTCGGCTTCGTCGGCGGCGCAGATGACCTCGTACCCCTCCTCGCCGGTCGGCGCGTCGCTCGCGACGACGGTGACGCCGACGTCGTTCATGCGGCCGCGGACGAACGACAGCGCCGGCTCCGGCGACCCGGCGCCGTTCAGCACCGACGCGATCTTCTCGGTCGACGTCGGGCCGTGGACGCCGAACACGCCGAAGTCGGCGGATGCGTCGCGGAGTTCCACGTCGTCGATGAACACCTTCTCGGACCAGTCCTCGACGAGCGGCTCGACGCGGCTCGGCGGCGTGAACAGCAGCAGGCGCTCGCCGGCGTTGTAGACGTACATGTCGGTGTCGATGCCGCCCTGCGGGTCGAGCAGCAGCGCGTACGTCCCTTCGCCGTCGTCGGCCGGGACGCTGTTCGTCACCGCGTCGTCGACGAAGTCGACGCGGTCGGCGCCCTCGACGGCGACGACGCCGTACCCCATCTCGATGACGCCGACGCCGTTCCGGACCGCACGCGCGGCGCTGCCCGGGCGGCCGTAGTGCGAGACGACTTCTCGGCCGCCACGGTCCTCGAAGACGGCGCCGTGGTCCTCGTGCAGCCCAGCGACGAGACTCATACGTACTGATACGTCGCTGCCGGCAAAAGCGGTGCGTTCTCCGGCGGTCAGAGCCGCGGACTGCCGGTCGGGGGTCGGCTTACAGCCCGAGCCGCTCCCGGATGGCGTCGAGCAGCGACGGCTCTTCGTCCGGCGCCTCGCCGGGGGCCGGCACGACCCGGTCCGCCGGATAGATTCGGAGGCCGCCGTTGTCGGATTCGACGGTGATGAGCTGCTCCGACTTCAGCGTCGACAGCGCCGCCTCGATGTCGTCGATGCTGGCGTCGACGTGCGACCTGAGTTCGAGCACGGTGATTCCGTCCTCCGCTCTGCCGACGAGCGCGTCGAGAACCGCCACCTCGACGTCGTCCCTGTCGCGGAACTCCGCCCGCGCCTTCATACGTCGCCCGTTGGTCGGCGGCGGCTTACGTGTACCGGCGACCGACCGGGCGGAGCCGGTTTCGCCCGTCCGTCGAGCGTCAGACGCGAACGAACCCTTTTAGGCGAGAAGGCGGTTTGAACGACCAATGGGTCTCAGGTGCCTGCTCGGTCACAACTTCACGGAGCCGCAGACCGAGCGTGAACGGGAGGAACGAGGGGACGAGGTCATCATCACCATCACGGAGGTGAAAGAGTGCAAGCGCTGCGGGGAGACGCGCGTCGTCTCCGAGAACAAGGAGGTGACGGCCGTCGAGGACCTCATCGACGGGCCGGCCGACCCGGCTTCGGACCGGCCCGCCGAGTCGACGACCGCGGAGTCGACGTCCGCGGAGTCGACGTCGCAGTCGGTGGACGCGGAGCCGGCGACCGGCGGTGACACGCCGTCGCCGAGCGCGTCGTCCCGGCCGACGGGAACCGGCGTCGGGGGCGACGCGGCCGGCGACGACGCGGAGTTCATCGACGCTGACGCCGGAGCCGGAACGCCGGACGACGGCTCGCCTCGACCGGTAGAAGGCTCGGCGGGCGACGACTCGGCAGCCGCCGGCGACGAGGACGCCGAAGCGGCCGCCGACCGGGAGGATTCGGTCATCACCGACGCCGAGAGCGGCGACGAGTTCGACCACCCGGAAGTCGACGACGAGGCCGACGTCGACACCGACGTCGACGACGACGCCGAAATCCTCGACGGGGAGTCCGGCGCCGCGGACGCGGCGGCCGGCGGCGACCCCGACGCGGGTGCGGCGCCGGGGGAGCGACAGCACGGCGAGTGGCCGGACGCCGACGCGAACCGGAAGCAGGCCGCTGCGGAGGAGAGCGAGTCCGGGCCGCGCGCGTGGCCGGACGCGGACGCAACCCACCCCGCGGAGGCGGCAGAGGAGACCGACCAGCCCTCCGCGGGCGAATCGGCCGACGTGGAGTTCCTCGACGACGGCTCCGACGACGAGGACGACGCGGCGACGGAGGCGCGCTCGGGCGTCGTCTCGGGCGCGGACCACCCGGCGGACGGCGCCGAGGGCGTCGACGGCGAGGACGCGGAGTTCATCGACGCGGACGACGACTCGGCAGCCTGGCCGCAGCAGCGCGGCGAGGACGAAGGGTTCGACGCCGAGGTCAGCGACGGCAAGCCCGACGAGGGCGTTTCGGTCGACGGGAACCTGACGCCGCAGGTGGACTCGGACGTCGTCGACGACGAGGACGCGGAGTTCATCGAGGCCGGGCCGAGCGACGACGCGGCGACGGGCGCCGGCGCCACGGAGCCTGCGAGCTCTCAGCCCGCTTCCGGCCCGTCCGGCTCGTCCGGCGCGGGAAGCGGGACGCAGCCGTCCGACTCGGGGCCGGCCGACGCTCCGAGCGACCCCGGCGCCGCGGGCGGAGCGACCGACCGAACCGACACCGACCCGGTTCGGAACGGCGCGTCCGCGTCGTCTTCGGCGTCGTCCGCCACGTCGGGGCCGCCGAACGTCGAACTGTCCACCACCGCCGGCGAACCGGACGTCGAGTACGTCTGCCCGGAGTGCGGCAAGACCGAGCCGGTCGGCGCCTCGTCGATGCGCGCCGGCGACATCTGCCCCGACTGCAAGCGCGGCTACATCCAGGAGCGCGAACTGTAGCGCGCCGACGCGAAACCGGGGTTCGCGGACTCGCGGTGCGGCACCACTCCGTCGCCGACGGCGACGGTCCTGTTCTCGGAGTCACTCGGCCGGTCGTTGGGTCCGTCCGGTCGTTTAGTCGTTCGGTCGCTCAGTCGCTTCGTTTGCCTCGTCCGAGTGCGTCGACGGAATCGAGCGACGCGGACGAGGCGCAGACCCCCGCGGTTAAGTCGTCGCCGCCGGAACCGTGAGGCGATGACGGAGTTTCGGGTGGCGCTCGCCGGCGACGACGGGACGGTTCGCGCGGCGATCGAATCCGCCGGCGGCGCAGTCGTCGGCGACGCCGCTTCGGCGGACGCGCTGGTGACGTTCGGCGAGGAGGCGCTGGTGGAGGCGGCGCTGGCCGAGCCCGACGCGCCGGTGTTACCGGTGGCTGCCGGCGACGGCGCGCACTCGGTGTCGAAACTCGGCGTCGACTCGGCGCTCGCCGCGCTCGCCGCCGGCGAGGCGTGGACCGTCGACCACCCCGTCCTCGGCGTCGCCGTCGACGGCGACCGGTTCCGGGCCGTACTCGACGTGACCCTGCTCACTGCGGAGCCGGCGCGCATCTCCGAGTACGCCGTGGAGACGCGCGAGGAGCCGCTCGCGCAGTTCCGGTCGGACGGCGTCGTGGTGGCGACGCCGGCCGGGTCGAGCGGCTACGCGCGCGCCGCCGGCGGCCCCGTGTTGACGCCGGGAACCGGGCTGTCGGTGGTACCCATCGCGCCGTTCACGACGAAAACCGAGACGTGGGTGGTCGACGAGCCGCCGACGCTCACCGTCGAGCGCGACGAGGCCGCGGTGCAACTGCTCGTCGACGACGACGCGGAACGCCGCGTTCCGGCGGGCGTCCCGGTCGAACTCCGCGTCGACGACGCCGTCGAACTCCTCAGGGTGCCCCGGCACCGGGAGGGGTAGCAGTCGCCCGCACGTCGCTCGGGATTGGAAACCTTCTAATGAGTCGTCGTCCGAGTACCCTGTATGCAACCGCTTCCGCTGGAGTTCCTCGTCCCGCTCGGGGCGCTGGAGTCCGTCGCGGACCTCATCCCGTTCGTCATCTTCGCGCTCGTGTTGGCGAACTTCGCGACGCGGTTCCTCGCACAGCGTAGCTACGAGCGGCTGGCCGCCGAAGGCGACGGAGACGACGCCATGTCGCGGTACCTGCCGCACGAGGCGACGAACGTCCTGCTGGTGCTGTCGTCGTTCGCGTACATGGTCGTCCACCCGCACGGCGGCATGGTGCTGTCGGTGCTCGTCGTCGGCCTGTTCATCTCGGACGTCTTCGAGTACGAGTCCCGCTGCGTCGAGGCGCGGAACGACCTCGAACTCGAAAAGCCGAAGGGCTCCATCGCCGCGTCCGCGCTGGTGTTCCTGTACGCCGGCTTCCAGGCGCTGTTCTTCGTCGTGCAGCCGCTCTGGAGCGCCGTCGTCTAACCGCGTCGTCTCCCCGGCTCCGCGGGCCGCGCTCGCCCGCCGACTTCGACGGTTCGTCGCACGAACCGGCAACGGCGCCGTGAACCGCCGGCTTTTCGACGGCGCCGCACCTCCGTGCCGCCATGACAGACTCGGCGCTCGTCGTCGGCGGCACCCGGTTCATCGGCCGCCACGTCGTCGACGACCTCCGCGAGAACGGCTACGACGTCTCCATTTTCAACCGCGGGAACCACGACAACCCGTTCGCCGACGCCGACGACGTGACCCACGTCGAAGGCGACCGCACCGACGACACCGACCTGCGCGCCGCGAAACTGGCGGTCGAACCGGACGTCGTCGTGGACTGCGTCGCGTACAAGCCCGGCGACGTCGAGGCCGCGGTCGACGTGTTCGCCGACGTCGACGGCTACGTCTACATCTCCTCGGGGTCGGCGTACGGCGCCGAGGAAATCCCGAAGCGCGAGGGCGAAACGGCGCTGTGCGAGTGCACCCCCGAGCAGGCCACCGACGACTCCGGCGCGACGTACGGCCCGCGGAAAGCCGAAGGCGACCGGGTCGTCGCCGCGGCCGCCGCCGACGGCGTGAACGCCACGTCGGTCCGCCCCTGCATCGTCTACGGGCCGCACGACTACACCGAACGGCTCGACTACTGGATCGACCGGGTCCTGAACCACGACCGCGTCGTCGTCCCCGGCGACGGCCAGAACCTCTGGCACCGCGCGTACGTCGAAGACGTCGCCGCCGCGCTCCGCATCGTCGCCGAGCGCGGCGAGCCGGGCGAGGCGTACAACGTCGGCGACCGGACGCTGCTCACGCTCGAAGACACCGTCGACCGCATCGCCGACGTCGCCGACACGGACTGCGAGGTCGTCCACGCCTCCGACCGCGAACTCTCCGCCGCCGGCCTCGCCGCGGACGACTTCGTGCTCTACCGCGACTACCCGCACGTCCTCGACACCGACAAGCTCGCCGCGCTCGGCTGGGACTCCACGCCGCTCGACGACGCCATGCGGCGAACCGTCGACGAGCACCGGGCCTCGGACCGCGACGGCAGCGAACACGACCCCGGCCGCGACGCCGAAGAGCGCGTCCTCGGCGTGCTCGACACCGTCTGAACCGAACCCCGGGGCGGCGCGGCGGGACCTCCGCGGCGGCGCGGCGGCGCGGCTCCGTCCGCGCCGGACGCGCGAGGGGCGAACGAGGAGCGAAGCGACGAGTGAGTCGGCTGGGGAGGGCGAGGCTGCGACTCCGCGCCCGACCGCCGCGGTCGCAGCCGCGGCTGCCGTCGCCGTCACAGCCACAGCCGCAGCCGCAACTGTTACAGTAATAGCGACCGCCTCAGCAACGACTGTCGCAGTAGCAACTGCCTCAGCAGCAACTGCCACAGCTGCACGCCACAGCTGCAGCCGCCGGTCACGAACTCGTGGCGGCGGCAGTAGCGGCGAACAGCAGCGGCCGACTCACCGGGGACCACTGGGGCGGCGGCCTACACCGGGTCGAGGTCGTCCGGGTCGCAGTCCATCTCGGCGACCTCCGCCTCCAGCCACTCGCGGAACCACCGGACGCGCTTCAGCCGCTCGTGCGCGATGGACTCGGCGGTGTCCGACTCGATGCGGGCCGCGTGGTCCTTCCCGCGCTCCAGGACGCGCTGGACCATCTGCGCCGCGTCCATGTGCGTCCGCGCCTCGTACCCCATCCGGAGCAGCATCAGCGCCGTGCCGTTCGCGCCGATCTTGTCCAGCAGGTCCGCCTCGATGAGACACTGCGCCTCCAGCGACAGGTCCGTCAGCGACCCCTGATACGAGTGGTCCTCGACGACGCCGCACACCTCCTCGACGAACGACTCCGGGTAGTCGCCGTGCGTCGTCAGGTACTTCCGGGCGACGCGCGCGCCCTCCTCGGCGTGGACGTCCTGGTCTGCCTCCAGTTTCGCGACGTCGTGGAACACGGCGCCGACCCGGACGACGTCCGCGTCCGCGCCCTCCTTCGCCGCGATGCGGTCCGCGAGCCGAACGACGTTCAGGATGTGGTTGAAGCGGTACTCCGCCGAGTGCCACGGGTACCACCGCATCCGCCCGCCGTCCTCCTCGGACTCCACCGACGCCGCGAGGTACTCGCGGACGAAGTGTTTCATGTCCTCGAACGACTCGTCGTCCACCCGAGACCCCTTTATTTCGACGCCCACGGCCTCCACCTCCGTTGGCCGGCTCGAACAGGAGAGACGTAAGTTCTCATTACGGTACACGAGGCGGTTTTCGTTCTTAGTCGTTACGACAGCACAACTGGGCGTCCGTCGAGCGGCCGCCACGCACCGGAAATCACCCCGGAAACCGCCCGCGAACTGCTCGACTCCGGCGGCAACCGTCGCCGCCCGCGGCAGCGCTACTCGCTCAGGAGTTCGCTGACCGCGTCGCGGTCCGGCGACGTCATCGCGCCCTCCGCCGTGCAGGCGAGCGCGCCGGCGGCGACGGCCCGCTCGACGGCCCGCTCGTAGCCGGTCCCGGCGCCGAGCTCGGCGGCGAAGTAGCCCGCGAAGGCGTCGCCGGCGCCGGTGGTGTCGACGACGTCGACCGTCGGCGACGGGACGTGGAACGACGTTCCGGGGAGCTCGACGGAGACGCCGTCCGCTCCCTCGGTTTTCACGACCGCGCCGTCGAAGTCGGCGAGCGCGTCCGCGAGCGCCGCGAACTCGGACTCGTTCGGCGTCACCGCGTCGACCGCGGGGTGGCTGACCAGCGGCGCGGCGCCCGCTGCCGGCGCCGGGTCGACGACGACGCACCGCTCGCCGCCGGCGGCGTCCAGCGCGTCCAGCAGCGCGACGGCGGCGTCCACGGGCACCTCGTTCTGGAGCAGCACCGCGTCCGCCGCGGCGACGCGGTCGACGTGGCTCGCGACGTACGACTCGTCGAGGTCGTCGTTCGCGCCGGCGACGATGGCGATACGGTTCTCGCCGTCCGGCTCCACCCAGATGTAGGCCGCGCCGGTGACGTCGCCGCGCGTCTGCACGGCCGAGGCGTCGACGCCCTCGCCGCGGAGCGTCTCGCGGACGCCGAACGCCGACGCGTCGGCGCCGACCGCGCCGAACATCGCGGTCTCCGCGCCGGCGTGCGCCGCGGCGACCGCCTGATTCGCCCCCTTCCCGCCGAGCCGCGTCGTCTCCGCGTCGAAATCCGTCGGCGGCGACTCGACCGGCGTCGTCTCGCCGCGCTCCGGGAACCAGTCGTGTTCGTCGGCGAGCCGCTCGGCCTCCTCGCGGGAGACGCGCCGCATCCGGTCGACGTTGATGCTGCCGAAGACGGCGACGCTGGCGTCGAGCGACCCCGGCGAGTCGGCGCCGTCGCGGGTCATTCTTCGAGGTGGCGTTCGGCGGCGGCGCGCAGGTCGTCGCCGAGCGGCGTCGGGTCCCCGGCTTCGTCCAGCGCCACCTGCGTGGACTCGCCGGTCGCGACGCGCTCGCCGTCGACGCTGAGTTCGTACCGCAGCGACAGGCTGGTGGTGCCGACGTCGGTGACGTCGACGGCGACCGTCACCGGGTCGAGCCGCTGAACCGGCCGTTCGAAGTCGAGCGACAGCGACGCGAGCGCCGCGTTCGACGTCTCGATGCGCTCGCCGACCTCCTCGCGGAAGAAGTCGACGCGGGCGTGTTCGAGGTACGACGCGTAGACCGCGTTGTTGACGTGGCCCATCGGGTCGAGGTCGCGGTACCGGGTCTGCACGGTCGTCTCGAAGGTCATACCGGCCCATCGAAGGCCTCCGGCTTGTCGGTATTGCTTCCGGCACCACCCGGGTCGTCCCCTGCCTCGCGCCGTCTCCCTCACCTCGCGCTACCTCCGCCGCCTCCCGCCTCGCACCGACCAGCCTGACGCGCTGTGCGCCGCGGCGGGAAGACGGCGCGAACCGGAGTTTTGAAGCGCGCGGCGTCTCGACCCTGACGTATGAGCCTGGAGATGACCCACGAGTGCCCGGAGTGCGGCGAGGAACAGGGGTTCTGGCGCGTCGCCGCGATGACGATGCACCTCGGCGAGAAGACCAAGTGGCGCTGCAACGAGTGCGACTACGGCTTCGTCCGCATCAACGAAGGCGCCGACATCGACTCCTCCCGCGCCGACCTCTGACGCCGGCTTACCGCTCCGGCGACGCGTTTCTTCCGTCACCGACGACTGCTTTTCACTCACCGACGACTGGCTCTCACGTCACGCGGTCGACCGCCAGCCGACCGGCGACCATCACCGCCACCGCGTACGCGACGTAGCCGGTCCACCACCACCGCGGCAGCGCCGCTGGCTGCCACACGTACACGAGCACGACCAGCGGCGCGAACACGAGCGCCGCCACGGCGGCCAACGCGGCGAACCGGAGCCGTACCGCCTCGGCGTCGACGGCCATCGCTGAGTCTCCGTCCACGCACCCCACTCGGACGGGCTCGCCCGTGAGTATTCGGGTCGGAAGCCGAAGCCCGGTGAAGCCAAGCTACTTTGCCGGCCTGGCCGTACACGCCGGTATGGCAATCACGCTGTACGCGCTGGACGGCTGCCCGTGGTGCGAGAAGGTGCACGACGCGCTCGCGGACAACGACGTCGCGTACGACACAGTCTGGGTGGACGCGCTCCACTCCGACCGGAACGAGGTGAAGCGGGTGAGCGGACAGCGCGGCGTCCCGGTGCTGGTCGACGACGACCGCGGCGTCACGATGAACGAGTCCGCGAACATCCTCGAATACGTCGAGCGGACGCTCGCCTGAGATGACCGTTTACACCGGCCGCGGCGACGAAGGCCAGACGGACCTCCGCGACATGACGCGCGTCCCGAAGACGTCGCCGCGCATCGAAGCGTACGGAACCGTCGACGAGGCGAACGCGCTCATCGGCGCCATCCGGCCGTCCGGCTACGACGACGTGGACGACCGGCTCCGGGAGATACAGAACCACCTGCACGTGCTGCAGGCTGACTTCGCGAACCCGGAGCCGTCCGACGACGATCCGGTCGTCCGCCCGGAGCACACCGAGGCGCTCGAAGACTGGATCGACGAGATGGACGAGGAGCTCGACCCGCTCACGAACTTCGTCCTCCCGTCGGGCAGCGAGGCGGGCGCGAAACTCCACCACGCCCGCGCCGTCGTGCGGCGCGCGGAGCGACGCGCCGTCGCGCTCGCCGACCAGGAGGACGTGAACGGCGACGCCGTCGCGTACCTGAATCGGCTGTCGGACGCGCTGTTCACGGCCGGCCGCCTCGTCAACAAGCGCGACGGCGTCCCCGAGGACGAACCCACGTACTGACGCCACCGAACCGGTCACAAGGACTTTATCTGTCCTTCGCGTACCGACAGGTATGTCGAAGCACTTCGAGGACGCACGGTACTACCTCGGCCGAGCCGCAGACCACGCCAAGGAGGGCGTCAAAGAGGAGGTCCAGCCCATCGAAGAGCGCGTCCGCGAACTCGTCGGGAAGGAGAAAGAGCCGGAGCCCGACCGGCTCGAGAAGCTCCAGGCCGACCTGAAAGAGCTGTCAGAGCGCGCCGAAGGCGAGACGAAAGAGGCCGTTCAGGACGCCCGCGACCGCATCAAGGAGTACCGCGCGAAGAGGTAAGCCTTAAGCCCGGCACCCGGTTACGACGCACTGCCGGGTTGGTGGTCTAGTCCGGTTATGACGGCTCCTTCACACGGAGCAGGTCGGCGGTTCGAATCCGCCCCAACCCACTCTCCGATTCTCACATCGCCGAGCGGCGCACACAGGATGTGGTGCGTCGCCGAAAGCGGAGCCCAGTTCGGCTCTCGCGACGGTCGGTTGGGAGTCCGCGCTCCGGTTTTCTTCCCGGCGTCGCGGGCGTTGTGAGTTCCGCGTTCTGCGGGCAAATTTCCGGCTTCGACCGCCGCGCAGCCTTGCGGTTATCGGCGCTGAAACTTTGACCCGGTGCGTTATGGTGGGCGCCGCGAACCGCCGGGTATGGAACGGCGCGAGGACTTTTCGAGCGGGAGTGACGACCGAAACCGAACCGACGGCGGCGTCGAGGCTGCGAGCGGCAGCGCGCGAGGCGACGGGACGCGGGACGACGCCACGCAGGACGGCGTCATCACGGCCGACGCGCGGCGCGCGGTCGACGGGAGCGAACTGACCGACGACATCGGCATCAACGAGTCGGAGATCGCGTGGCGGAAGAGCTTCGTCGGCTTCGACGACGCCGACGAGCGCCGGCTCGCCGACCTCTCGGACGTGTTCGACGACGTCGCGGACGAACTCGTCGACGACTTCTACGACACCATCGCGGCGCACGACGACGCGCAGTCGTTCATCGACGACGGCAGCGACAAGTCCGTCGCGGCGCTCGAACGGACGCAGGCGGAGTACCTCCGCGGGCTCGGCCGCGGCGACTACGGCCAGCAGTACTTCGACGGACGGGCGCGCATCGGCAAGATTCACGACATGCTGGACCTCGGGCCGAAGTACTACATCGGCGCCTACGAGGTGTACTACCGCGGCCTGTTCGACGCGTTCGTCTCGGAGGCCACCGACGAGTTCGACCTCGACGCCGACGGCGACGGCGCGGCGGCGCTGGAGTCGGTGCGCGACCGGATGCTGTCGACGCTCCGGCTGTTGCTGCTCGACCAGGGCGTCGCGATGGACACGTACATCCAGTCGTACGCCGACCGGCTCGAAGCGGAGACGGAGCGCCGACGACGGCTCGCGGCCGAGGTTTCGACGGACGTCCAGCACCCGCTCTCGGAACTGGAGGACGCGGCCGACGAGGCGGCCGGCGCGGCGGAGGACATCACCGAGGCGGCGGACGAGCAGGCGACCCGGATGCACGAGGTGGAGTCGGAGGTGTCGTCGCTGTCGGCGAGCGTCGAGGAGGTGGCGGCGACCGCAGAGCAGGTCGCGGCGACCTCGGAGAACGCCGGCGACCTCGCTGACGACGGCGTCGACGCCGCCGGCGACGCGCTGTCGACGATGGACGACATCGAGTCCGCGACCGGCGAGGTCGCCGCGGACGTCCGCGGCCTGCGCGAACAGGTCGACGAGATCGACGAGGTCGTCACGGTCATCGACGAAATCGCGGACCAGACGAACCTGCTCGCGCTGAACGCGAACATCGAGGCGGCGCGGGCCGGCGAGGCGGGCGACGGCTTCGCGGTGGTCGCCGAGGAGGTGAAGCGGCTCGCCGAGGAGTCACAGGAGCGCGCCGCCGAAATCGAGGGGCTGGTGACGTCGATTCAGTCGCAGACCGGCGAGACCGTCGAGAGCCTGAACCGCACCGAACAGCGCATCGACGAGGGCGTGAGCCGCGTGGAGGCGGCGATGGAGAACCTCGACGACATCGCCGACGCGGTCCAGGAGTCCGTCGACGGGATTCAGGAGGTCGCCCGCGCCACCGAGTCGCAGGCCGGGTCGACCGAGGAGGTCGCATCGCTCGTCGAGCAGGCGACCGAGGAGGCCGAGGCGGTTCGCGAGAGCGTCGCCGACATCGCCGCCGCCACCGAGCGGCAGACCGACCAGCTCGGCCAGGTGAACGAAACAGTCCGGCGGCTGACAGACTGACGCGTCTCACCGGAGGAGCCGGGCAAAACCGTTGTGGCCGAGCCCCCGGAAAACCGGGCGTACGGTCAACTGAGGGCATTACAGGCGGAAGATATCACGCGTAGACGCGGCTCGGTGGCCGTTCGTCGGGCGGCTCGGCGTCCGGCTCGACGGAACCAACCTTCAAGACGCGGGGGGCTGTATCTCCACGACAGCGTTATGGATATCTCAAACATCGCCGTGCCGGAGTTCGTCGAGGTCGACGCGGATGAACGACTCGGGAAGGTCCGGTCGCTGTTCGACCGCGAGAACCCGAAGGGGATCATCGTGATGGAGGACGGCGAGTACGGCGGCGTCATCGGCGAGCGCGAACTCATCCGGTCGCGCGTCGAAGACGACACGAAGGCGGCGGCGCTGATGAAGCCGGCGCCGGAGGTGTCGCGGACGGAGGACGTCCGGGAGGTCGCGCGGGTCCTCGTCGAGGGCGGCGTGAAGGTCGCGCCGGTGTACGAGGGCGACCAGCTGTACGGCATCGTCACCGTCGACGCCATCCTCGAAGCGGTGCTCGACAGCCTCGACGCGCTCACGGTCGACGACATCTACACGGACGGCGTGGTTTCTATCGAGGAAGACGCCGGCGCGGGGCAGGCCATCAACCGCCTGCGCGAACACGGCATCTCCCGGCTCCCGGTGCTGAACGACGCCGGGAAGCTCGTCGGGATTCTGACGACGCACGACATCGTCGACTTCGTCGTCCGCGAGAGCGACCGGCAGGGCCGCGGCGACCGCCGCGGCGACATCGACCGGATGCTCGACCTCCCGGTGTACGACATGATGTCGAGCCCGGTCTACACGGCGACGCCGGACGAGTCCGTCGAGGACGCCGTCGCGCAGATGCTCGAACAGGACGTCAACGGCCTGGTCGTGACGCCCGCTGACGACGACAGCCACGCCGCCGGCGTCATCACGAAGACGGACGTGCTCCGCGCGCTCACCTACACCGAAGAGGAGTCGATGGACGTCCAGATTACGAACGTCGAACTGCTCGACACCATCTCCCGGCAGGACATCATGGAGTCCATCACGAAGGTCGCCGACAAGTACCAGGAGATGCAGGTGCTGCACGCGCACGTCCGGCTCCACGAGCACAAAGAGAAGCTCCGCGGCACCCCGCTCATCCAGTGTCAGATTCGGCTCCGGACGACCCACGGCCAGGTCGCCGGCTCCGGCGAGGGCTACGGCGCCGAACACGCCTTCCACGTCGCGCTCGACAAGCTCGAACGCAACGTCCTCGAAGTGAAAGGCGTCACCGCCGACGAGCGCTACCGCGGCCAGCTGCTCCGCAAACTCGGCGAACTGTAATCCGCGACGGCGTCGTCCCCGGTCTCCGTTTTTCTTCAGCCGCCGTCCGTCCGCGCCGGTTCTCCGTCGCCCGCGGCGGCCGCCGGTTCGGTCGCCGCCCGTTCGACGCGCCGAACGTCCTCCGCCGTCGGGTCCGGCGCCGGCAGCCGAAGCGGGTCGTCACCGGCGCGGCCGACGACGACCTCGGTCGTCCGCGACCGCAGGTACAGCGCCAGCAGCGCCGCAGCGACGAGCAGACAGGCCGCGCCGGCGACGCGGAGCGCGTCGTCGAGCAGCGCCAGCAGGCCGACGACGCCGGACGCCGCGGACGCGAGCCCGCCGACGCCGGTGCTGGATGCGCCGGACGCGGCCGTCGACGTGGACGCCATCGAGTCGAGCGACACGACGGAGCCGAAGCCGACGAGAATCAGCCCGCAGAGCAGCGCGTACGTCGCCGGCCGGAGCAGCCAGCCGCGGCCGGCCGCCGACAGCGACACGTCCGTGACGTTCGCGCGGTGGAGCGCGCGGAGGTTCGGCGCGTCGTCGCCGCCGGGCGTGTACGCGAGCAGCCGGTGGCTCGTCGCGACGAGCGTCCCGCCGTCGAGCAGCAGCGACGCGCGCCGCGTCTCCCCGCCGTACAGCAGCGCGTCGACCGGGTCGTGGGCGGCGTCGCCGTCGGCCGAGTCGCCGCCGACCGCGCCGGGAACGTCGGAGAACGGGTCGTCGGTCCGCGGACCGCCGGTGTCGACGCCGGAGCCGGCGTCGCCGCTAGCGCCCGTTCCGGTGTCGCTGAAAAAGCCGCCCGTTCCGTCGGCGTCGCGGTCCGTCGGTTCCGAGTCCGGCGCCGCCGATTTCGGCGGCGTCGACTCCCGGGGCGTCGCGGCTGGGGCGTCGCCGTCGGCGAACTGGTCGCCGCCGGCCGGGTCGCCGTCGTCACCCCGGGTCATCGGCTCAGTTCCCGGCGAGGCGCTCGGCGATGCGGTGGGCGCCTTCGGCGGCGGCGAGGTCCGGGTCGTCCGGCGTCGCGACCTCGACGTCGCGGTCGAGCTCCGCGCTGAGCCGGCGCTCGAACTCGTCGGCGAGCCCCGGGATGCAGGCCATGCCGCCGGTGAGCGCGATGCGGTGTTCGAGCGCGAGCTGGTACGGCTTCATGTAGTCGTTCGCGAGCTCCGGCAGGAACTCGTTCGCGACCTGGTCGACCGCGGCGTCGACGTACCAGTCGAGCGCGTCCATCACGGAGTCCTCGATGGTGAACTCGTGGCTGCCGCCGCCCGGCTGCTGGATGACGTCCGTGAACGGCTCGAACGCGTCGAAGTCGCCGTGCTGCTCTTTGTACTCGCGGGCCGTCGTGAGGTCGACGTGGACGCGGCCCTGCGTCTCCTCTTCGACGTTCGCGACGATGCGGCGGTCGACGTCGTTGCCGGTGACCGAGCCGGTCGAGAACGGGACGAGCTGGTCGCCGCGGCGGTACGCGCACGCCTCGAGGTTCGTCGAGCCCATGTTGACGGAGATGAACACCTCGTCGATGGCCTCGACGCCGTCGCCGAGCGCCGGGATGGCGCCGCAGAGCGACTCGGGGTACGACCGCATCTCGGCGGCGCCGATGCTGGACGACTCGATGACGTCCGTGAGGTTCTCCAGCCCGTCGTCGTTCTCCATCGTCGGGATGGCGTAGACGACGGCGGAGTCGTCGGGCACCGAGTTCGCCTCGATGAGTTCGGTGAAGAACCGGTCGGCGAGCTCGGCGCGGTCGTCGTCCTCGGGGAGGCCGGACCGCAGCATGTACTCGACGCGGTCGGGGTACTCCGCGGCGGCCTGCTCGCCGAACAGCGCCTTCTCGTCGCCGGTGATGGCGTCCTCGTAGGTGGCGAGGCAGGTGAGCGTCCGGACGGTCTCGACGTCGCCGTCGCGTTCGCCGGGGTAGCGCAGCACGGTCCGCGTGGAGCCGAGCTTCACGCCGACCGGAGTCGGTTCGTTCGCTTCGAAGTCGTCGCCTGAGTTAGATTCAGCTGCCATGGTTATCGGAGCGCGGCGAGGCGGGCGACGAACAGGAGGCTCGTCCGGTGGTGTCCGGCGCCGAGTCGTCCGTCGTCGGAGTCGTCGAACGCTTCGAGGTGCGCCGCGAGGGCGTCCTCGGCGTCGGCGCCGAGCCATTCGACTCGCCGGTACAGCGCGAGCGCGTCGCGGGCGCGTTCGCGCCCGCCGACGCCGACGAGGTAGTGCAGCCAGTCCAGCGCGAGCCGGGTCGCCGCCACGGAGTCCGGGAGACTCCGCAGGTACGGCCGGTCCGCGCCGTCGGCTGCCGCCTGGAGGACGAACGCGTCCTCCACTTGCGCCGCCCGCACGCGCGCTTCCGCGCCGCCGAGGAAGTCGTGCGGGGTCGCCCACCGCTCGCCCTCCTCGGTCCCGTGCGTCGGCGCCGCCGCTCCCGCCAGCGCCCGCAACTCCTCCGGGTCGTAATCGCTCGGTTTGAGCATCGTGTTCGTCCGCACTCCCTGTGCCGCTGCTCTCCGGTATCCGTATCCAACATAAATCCCTTCGTGCCCGAGTATCACCGGTGAAAACCGCGGTGGCGACGGTGGCGGCGGCGACGATGGCGGCGACGACGGTGACGACGGCGACGCGTGTCGGTGACGCCCGGTCGGCAAGCCGGGTCAGCGACGCGGGTCAGCGTCTGCGGTTCGCTGCCGGTCAGTAGCCGCGGGGTCGTACCGGTCAGTCGTCGCGCAGCGTGAACGTCACGCGCTCCCTGTCGCTTCCCTGCGTGGTGCGGCCGGTGACGTCGACGCGGCCGAGTTCGGCGGTCGACGCGACGTGGGTGCCGGCGCAGGCGGTCCGGTCGAACGGGTCGGACTCGTCGCCGATTTCGACGATGCGGAGCTCCGTGATGGACTCGGGGAGCAGGTCGATTCGGGTGCGCTCGGTGTCGAGTTCCGCCTCGGCGGCGTCGCGGTCCATCGTGTAGTGCCGCACCGCCAGCGCGTCGTCGACGAGGTCGTTCATGCGGGCCTCGACGTCGTCGAGGTCGTCGGCCGAGAACTTCGGGTACTCGGCGTCCAGCCGGGCGCGGTCGTCGTACAGCTGGTTGCCGACGGTCGGCGCGTCGAACTCGTCGAGCAGCACCGCCGAGAGCAGGTGCTGGGCGGTGTGGTACCGCATGTGGGCGCGCCGCCGCTCCCAGTCCAGTTCCGCCTCGACGACGTCGCCCTCGGCGGGAACGTCGCCGTCGACGGTGTGGTATATCGTGTCCTTCTTCTGGACGTCCGTGACGGTCGCCTCGCCGCCGTCGAACCGGAGCGCCCCGGTGTCGTTCGGCTGGCCGCCGCCGGCCGGGTAGAAGTGGGTGCGGTCGAGGACGACGCGGTCGTCGAGGACGCGCTCGACGGTCGCCTCGAACGACGCGACGGAGCTGTCTGCGAGATACAGCTGTTCGGTCATACGCGACGGAAGCCGGCCGCGGCGGATAACGGTTCGGCTCGCGGAGACTCGGGCCGGCGGCCGGCGGCAGCCGGCTCTTGCGACGCCGGCTGCGACGTCAGCCGGGGAGGAGGTCGCCGAGCGCGGCGCCGACTGCCATCGGGACGAAGGCGGCGAGGACGCCGCCGGCGGCGAGCATCGGGTCGCTCCAGTCGACGCGGCCCCAGACGGTCATGCCGGCGAGCGCGGCGAGGAAGGCGACGCCGAGCACGCCGACGAGCCGCCGCGGGACGACGCCGAACAGCGGGTCGCGGACGCGGACCTCCTGGATGTCGGCGACGTAGATGATGCCGACGACGAGCGCGACGGTGAACAGCGCGGTGGCGACGAACGCGAGCGGGTGGGCCGCGAGGAACTCGCCGACCTCCAGGGTGCCGCCTTCGACGAGCATCGGGATGCCGAAGACGACGCTGCCGAGCAGCGCCTCGGCCAGGTCGCCGCGGTCGAAGCCGTGAATCACCTTCCCGAAGACGCTCGGCGTCGACATGTCGCGGGCGGTCCGCATCGCGTCGCGGACCTGCACCCGCTCGTCGTGGTCGTCGACGACGGTTTCGAGCGCCTCCAGCTGCTCGATGAGGTCCTCGACGGTCGGCTCCTCGCCGCCCCCGTCGGCGCCGTCGTCGCTCCCGGAACTCATGGCCGTTCCTGCCCGCGGCGACGATAAAAGCGTTCGCGTCCGGCGGCCGGCCGGCCCGAGCCGTCACCGGCGGCCGATTCTGTCGGCGACGAAACGGACAGAACGACCGGGGCAACAAGGGATTTAAACCGGGGAGGCGGTTATAGCGGCGAAATGAGTAGCGGGACGACCCGTCCGGGGACACCCCGGGGGCCGGGTCTGCGTCCGGCAGCCCGAGCAGGCCGCCGTTCGCGGTCGACGTTCACGAACCGTTCAGCGGCCGAGGGAAGCCGATGAGCAGCCCTCGCGACGCGGAGCCGATAGACATCCTGCTCGTCGAGGACAACCCCGGCGACGTCCGGCTGACGAAGGAGGCGTTCGCGGACGCCAAACTCGCGAACGACCTCCACGTCGTCACCGACGGCGAGGCCGCCCTGAAGTTCCTGTTCCAGCGCGGCGAGCACGCGGACGCGCCGCGACCGAACCTGACGCTGCTCGACTTGAACCTCCCGAAGGTCGACGGACTGGACGTCCTCGAGGAGATGAACGACGACCCGGCGCTCCAGCGCATCCCGGTCGTCGTCCTCACCGGGTCGGAGGCCGAAGAGGACATCGTACAGAGCTACGAACACCACTCGAACGCCTACCTGACCAAGCCCATCGACCCGGACGAGTTCGTCGACCTCGTCAGGTCGTTCGAGGAGTTCTGGCTGACGCTCGTCGAACTCCCGCCCAGCCCGGACTGACATGCCCGACCAGACGCTCCCCCGAATCCTGCTCGTCGAGGACAACCCCGGCGACGCCCGGTACATCGAGGAGTTGCTGGCGGACGCCGCCGAGTTCACGGAGCGGCCGTTCGACCACGACGACCTGCTCGACGCCCGGCCGGCCGGCGCCGGCGACGGCGAGATGTTCGTCCACGAGACGCGGCTCGAAGACGGCGTCGACCGCTTCCGGACCGAGCCGTTCGACGTCGTGCTGCTCGACTTGAACCTCCCGGACAGCACCGGCATCGAGACGCTGCGGACGCTGCACCGCCGGACCGGCCCGGTGCCGGTCGTCGTGCTCACCGGCGTCAGCGACCACGAGGTCGGCGTCGAGGCGCTCCGCGAGGGCGCCGAGGAGTACCTCGTGAAAGACGAAATCAATCCGAACCTCCTCGCGCGAACCGTCTACCACGCCATCGAGCGGAAGGCGCACGAGCGGACCCTGAAGCGGTACGAGACGCTCATCGAGGAGTCGACCGACGTCAACGCCGTCATCGACCTCGACGGCACGGTGAGCTACGTCACGCCGTCGGTCGAACACGTCCTCGGCTACCCGCAGGACGCCCTCGTCGGGGAGAACACGTTCGAGTACGTCCACCCCGACGACCGGGCGGTGCTGCGCGCGGAGTTCTCGTCGCTCACCGACGACAGCACGTACCGGGCCTCCGCGGAGTTCCGGTTCAGACACGCGGACGGCTCCTGGGTCGACCTGGAGGCGCGCGGCCGGAACCTCCTCGACGAGCCGGCAATCGGCGGGCTCGTCGTCTACACCCACGACGTCACCGAGCGGAAGGCGTACGAGCGCCGACTCGAACTCCAGCGCGAGCGGCTCGCCGCGCTGAACCAGCTGAACGGTGTCGTCCACGGCGTCACCGAGGCGGTCATCGACCGGTCGACGAGACAGGAGATCGAACAGATCGTCTGTGAGCGGCTCGCCGAGTCGGCCTCCTACGAGTTCGCCTGGATCGCCGAGCACGACCGGACGACGCGGTCGGTGACGGTGCGCGCCGAAGCCGGCACCGGCGACTACCTCGACGAGGTCTCGCTGTCGATGGACCCGGACGACGAGACGGGGCAGGGGCCGACGCCCCGGGCGCTGCGGACCGGCGAGCTGCAGACGGTCCGCGACGCCGCAAGCGACGAGTCGTACGCGCCGTGGCGCGAGGCCGCAGACGAGTACGGATTCCGGTCGTCCGCCGCGATTCCCATCAGCCACGAGGACACCGTCTACGGCGTCCTGAACGTGTACGCCGACCGGGAGGACGCGTTCCGCGACGAGGAGCGGACCGTCCTCGGACACCTCGGCGAAATCGTCGGGCACGCCATCGCCGCCGCCGAGCGCAAGCAGGCGCTGATGAGCGACAGCACCGTCGAACTCGAGGTCCGGGTCCCCGACGTGTTCGACGCGCTCGGCGTCGAGGCGTCGTCGGCGGAGACGCTGACGTTCGAGCGGGCGGTCCCGGTCGACGACGACGAGTTCCTCATCTACGGCGTCGCCCCGGAGCACGCGACGTCGGTGCTCGAATCGCTCACCGAGCAGTCGGCGTACTGGACCGACTTCGACGTGGTGAGCGAGACGCTCGACGACGTCCGGTTCGAGCTCCGAACCGCCGACGAACCGGTGATGTCGCGGGTCGCCGAACACGGCGGCTCCGTCGAGCAGATGGTCATCGAAGACGGGACGCTCCGGATGGTCGTCCACCTCCCGCCCGACGTCGCCGTCCGCGCGGTCATCGAGACGATTCGGGACCGGTACCCGGAAGCGGAGCCGGTGGCGCGCCGACAGCTCACCGACCGGTCAGGCGAGAACCAGCAGCTGAAGGAGGCGTGGTCGGAGGAGCTGACCGACCGGCAGCGCACCGTCCTGGAGACCGCGTACTTCGCGGGCTACTTCGAGTGGCCGCGGCAGGCGAACGGCGAGGAGGTCGCGGAGTCGCTCGGAATCTCGTCGGCGACGTTCTCACAGCACCTCCGCGCGGCGGAGAACACGATTTTCGGCGGGCTGCTCTCCGACGGAGACGACCGGAACGACCGGAACGGACGGAACGCCCAGAACGGGTAGCGTCGCCGCCCGCCCACGGCGGCGACCTCGTCCCAACACCACTCGTGCGCTCTCGACGACCCATCCCGGCTCGTCCTCGCCCGTTTCGTCCGGTCCCCACCCGCGTCCACGGTGGTCGTCGTGCGCGGTCGCCACGGCGACCCGGCTGTGCGCCCGGTCCGGGCCGCCGTCGGCGCGCCGCGTGGAGCGTCGGCCGGACGGCGTGCATCCACAGCGTGTGTTCGGCCGGCGCGTCGGTTCGCTCGAGTCCGCGTCCCAACCGAACTCAAGCGACCTGTATCGATGCGGCGGCGCCACGTCCCGGTTGTCCCTAACACGTTTGGTCGGCCCTGCGTCAGCGTCGTTCCGCCACCGAAACACCTGTGGGGCGGGCGGGCGACGCGGCCAGTGTGACTCGACGCGTCCTGGTTCCCATCGACAGCTCCGAACAGTCCACCGCCGCCCTCGAACACGCGCTCGACGTCCACGGCGACGCCGAGTACGTCCTGGTGCACGTCGTCGACCCGAACCGCTGGATTTCCACGGGCGACGCCGAAGGCGACGTCTACTACTCGAAGGAGCTCGAAGAGTCCGCGAAGAACGCCGCGAAGGAACTCCTCGCGGACGCAGAAGCCGTGGTCCGAGAGCGCGGCGCCGCCGCCGAAACCGAGACGCTGTACGGCCCGCCCGCCCGGACCATCGTCGACTACATCGACGAGCACGATTTCGACGCCGTCGTCATGGGGAGCCACGGCCGCACCGGCATCGACCGGCTCCTGCTCGGCAGCGTCGCCGAGAAAGTCGTCCGCCGCTCGCCCGTCCCCGTCACCATCGTCCACTGAGCCGCGCAGTTCTTCCAGCCGCTCAGCGGCCGCGTTCGTCGTCCGTCGCCGCCCGCAGCAGCAGCGTGATTCCGTCGGGGTCGTCGACCGCGACCGCGTCGCCGCGTTCCCGGACCGCGGCGACGTCCGCGGCTTCGAACCGATTGCGCGCCGCCGCCACGGCGTCGCCGTCGGGGAGCACGAACTCGAACCAGTCGAGCCCGCGGCCCGTCGCCGGCGCCGTCCGGCCGTTCCACGTGTTCAGGCCGACGTGGTGGTGGTAGCCGTCCGCCGCGAGAAACAGCGCCGACGGCCCGAACGCCTGCCGCACCCGGAGGCCGAGCGCGTCGGCGTAGAACGCACGGGAGGCGTCCATTGACGACACTTCGAGGTGGACGTGGCCGACCGTCGTTCCGGGCGGCGCGGCCGACTCGCCCGCCGCGTCGGTGCGGAGCGAATCGAGGTCGAGCGGCAGCGTGTCCATCTCGACGCGGCCGTCGTCGGTCTCGGGCCACTCGCGGCGCGGCCGGTCGCGGTACAGTTCGACGCCGTTCCCCTCCGGGTCGCGGAGGTACAGCGCCTCGCTCACGCGGTGGTCGGAGGCGCCGGTGAGTTTCCACTCCGCCTCGACGCGGCCGAGCGCGTCGGCGAGCGCGCCCCGCGACGGGAACAGGAACGCGGCGTGAAACAGCCCGGTTTCGTCGCGGCCGCGCTCCGGCGCGTCGGGCGCCGCGGTCAGGACGACGAGCGGGTCGCCGCCGGCGCCGAGCACCGCGCGGTCGTCGCGGCGCTCCAGCACCGCGAGGCCGACGACGGACTCGTAAAACGACACCTGCCGGTCGAGGTTCTCGACGCGGAGCGCGACGCGGCCGACGCGGGCCGCGTCCGGAACGGCCGCCGTGGACGATTCGGTCACGTCGACCCCTTCGCGCGGCGACCCAAAAGCGGTGGCGCTGGCGGCCGGCGGAACCGGGAGTTACCGGTGATCGTCGGCGTCGGCGGTGCCGTCGGCCGCGTCGTCGACGCCGGCGCCGAGCGCGTGCCAGCTCAGCCGCGGGTTCCGGGCGGCGCTCGCCTGGTCGATGCGGCGCGCGGCGGTGTGGGTCGGCGCGGACTGCAGCGTCTCGTCGCTGTCGGCGACGGCGCCGTTGAACGCGGCGGCGAGGTCGTCGAGCGACTCGCGGCTCTCGATTTCGGTCGGCTCGGTCAGCATCGCCTCCGGCACCATCTCCGGCCACTTCGTCGTCGGCGGGTGGACGCCGTAGTCCAGCATCCCCTTCGCGACGTCGGCGGCGTCGCGGTCGCCGGCCGTCGCGGCGAACTCGTGGTGGAACGGGCCGTACGGGACGTCGAGGTCGACCTGCTCGGCGAGGTAGTTCGCGTTCAGCACCGCCTTCGCGGAGGCGTCGAGCAGCCCCTCGTCGCCGAGCCGGTGGATGTAGGCGTACGCCTTCACCAGCACCAGCCAGTTCCCGCCGAATCCGTGGACCTTCCCGACGCTGTGCTCCGGGTCGAACAGTTCGAACGCCGGAGTCCCGTCGTCGCCGTCGCTGTGGCCTTCGGCCGCGTCGCTGCTGCCGCCGGATTCGGTGTCGTCGGCCGCGTCGCTGTCGCTGCCGCCGTCGACGCGGCGGACCTGCGGCCGCGGGAGGAACGGGGCGAGGTCGTCGGTGACGCCGACCGGGCCGGCGCCGGGGCCGCCGCCGCCGTGCGGCGTCGCGAACGTCTTGTGGACGTTGTAGTGCATGATGTCGAAGCCCATGTCGCCGGGGCGGGCGCGGCCGAGCAGCGCGTTCAGGTTCGCGCCGTCGTAGTACAGCAGGCCGCCGGCGTCGTGGACGAGGTCCGCGATGGTCTCGATGTCGCGCTCGAACAGCCCGACCGTGTTCGGGTTCGTCAGCATCAGCGCCGCGGTGTCCTCGGAGACGGCGGCCTCCAGCGCCTCGACGTCGACGCGGCCGTCGTCGTCCGAGGGCAGTTCGACGACGTCGTAGCCGGCGAGCGCGGCCGTCGCGAAGTTGGTGCCGTGCGCTGACGACGGGATGATGACCTCGCTGCGGTCGTCGCCGCGGTGTTCGTGGTACGCCTTCGCGACGGCGATGCCGGTGAACTCGCCGGCGGCGCCCGCGGGCGGCTGGAGGGTCACGGCGTCCATCCCGCCGATGTCGGCGAGGTACTCCTGCAGCCCGTACAGCAGTTCGAGGTTCCCCTGCACCGACTCGGGGTCGCGGTCCGGGTGGACCGCCGCGTTCGGGTCCGCGGCGACGTCCTCCGTGAACGACGGATTGTACTTCATCGTGCAGGAGCCGAGCGGGTACGGCCCGGACTCGACGCCCCAGTTCATCTGCGAGAGCCGCGTGTAGTGCCGCGCGAGCTCCGGTTCGGACAGCGACGGCATCGTCAGCGAGTCGCGCGTCAGGTCGTCCGGCAGCACCGACTCCGCGCCCGGGTCGACCTCGGTGTCGTCCTTCTCCGCGAGCAGCGGCTCGTTCCGGTCGTCGCTGCCGTAGCGCGCCTGGTCGTGCTGCATCAGGCGACCACCTCGGCGAACGCGGCGACCAGCCCGTCCGTCTCGTCGGCGGTGAGGTCCGTGACGCACACCTGCAGCGTCTCCTCGTCGAGCGTGTGCACCGCGTAGCCGCGGTCGCGGAGGCCGTCCGCGGCCGTCGGCGCGTCGACCGGCGCGTCCGCGACGCCGACGGCGAACTCGCGGAAGTGGTGGCGGTCGTGCAGCGGCGCGGTGACGCCGTCGACGCCGTCGAGGTCGGCCGCGAGCGACGACGCGTTGCGGACGCAGTCCTCGGCGAGGCCGGCGAGGCCGTCGGCGCCGAGCATCGCGGCGTGCATCGCGGTGCGGAGCGCGACCCACGCCTGGTTCGTGCAGATGTTGGAGGTGGCGCGCTCCTTCCGGATGTGCTGTTCGCGGGTCTGCAGCGTCAGCGTGTACGCGCGGCGGCCGGCGGCGTCCTCGCTGGCGCCGACGAGCCGCCCCGGCACCTGCCGGAGGTAGTCCTCGCGGCACGCGAACAGGCCCAGCCCCATCCCGTAGCTCGCCGGGAGGCCGAGCGCGCCCGCCTCGCCGACGACGACGTCGGCGCCGACCGCCGCCGGCTCCCGGAGCAGGCCGAGCGCGACGACGTCGGTGCCGACGCAGAACAGCGCGTCGCTGTCGGCGGCGACGTCGCCGACGGCTTCGAGTTCCGGCTCGATGGCGCCGGTGACCGCCGGGTTCTCGGCGTAGACGAACGCGGTGTCGTCGTCGACGCGGTCGCCGAGCGCGTCGAGGTCGACGGTGCCGTCCCGGTACGGGTAGGTCTCGACTGCGAGGTCCGCGCCGTCGACGTAGTTGTCGAGCGTCGCGCGCTTGCCGTCGCGGAGCGCCTCCGGCACGAGCACGGTGTCGCCGGTGGCGTCGCGGACGCGGTCCGAAAGCAGCGCCGCCTCGGCGAGCGCCGACGCGGCGTCGTACATCGAGCAGTTCGCGACCGACAACCCGGTGAGTTCCACCAGCATCGACTGGTACTCGAACAGCGCCTGCAGGAACCCCTGCGTGATTTCGGGCTGGTACTGCGTGTAGCTCGTCAGGAACTCCGAGCGCGCCGAGAGGTCGTCGACCAGCGACGGCACGTAGTGGCTGTAGTGGCCGCGGCCGAGGAACTCCGTGAGGTCGTCGTTGCGGGCGAACGTCTCGCGCAGGTCGGCGCGGACCTCGCGCTCGCCGCGCCGCGGAATCCCGAACTCGCCGTCGAACGCCACCGACTCGGGGATGTCGAACAGGTCCGCCTCGCTGTCGGCGCCGACCGCCTCGAGCATCGCCGCGGTGTCGGCCGGCGAGTGCGGCGCGTACGGCGACCCCGCGTCGCGTCCGCTCATCGGCGCACCGCTCCTCCGCGCACGTCACGTCCGTGTCGTCCGAGGACCGAAACCCGTCCACGTCTGTTCATAGGTGTGGCTACGACGCGGGAACCAAGAGTCGTTCGTTCCCGGTTCAGCCGGCCGGCACCGGCCGTCTCGCGGCGGGACGAGTCGTCAGCGCGCCGACTGCCGACGGCTCCGGCGGGCGGGCGGGCCGCCTCACTCGATCTGGCCGCGGTAGTCGTCGGCGCCGAGCAGGTCGTCGAACTCCGCCTCGTCGCTCGGGTCGACTTCGAGCAGCCAGCCGTCGCCGAACGGCGCCTCGTTCACCAGTTCGGGCGCGTCGAACAGCTCGTCGTTGACGGCGACGACCTCGCCGGACACCGGCGCGTACAGGTCCGAGACTGCCTTGATGGACTCGACGACGCCGAACTCCTCTCCGGCCTCGATTTCGTCGCCCTCCGCGGGCAGCTCGACGAACACGACGTCGCCGAGTTCGTCCTGCGCGAAGTCCGTGATGCCGACGCGGTGGGGCGGCTCGGTGCTGACCCACTCGTGCGATTCGCGGTACCGGTTGCCGTCGGGAACGTCGAAACTCATCGGCGTGGGAGGTGGGTACTCCGGTTCGGTGCTAAAGTCCTGCCCTTCGCGTCGGCGGTGCGGTGGCGGTGGCGTCGGCAGTGCGGTGGCGTCGGCAGTGCGGTGGCGTCGGCGGTGCGTCAGTTGAACGGCGGCTGAACGACCTTCGCGCGCTTCTCCTTGCCGCGGACGACGACGTTGACGGTCGTCCCGGGGTCGGTGAAGTCGACGGGGAGGTAGCCGAGCGCGATGGGGCGGTCGAGCGACGGGCTCATCGTACCGCTGGTGACGACGCCGACGACGTGGCCGTCCTCGTCCGTGACGTCGTAGCCGTGCCGCGGGACGCCGCGGTCGAGCAGTTCGATGCCGACGAACCGCTCTTCGACGCCGGCGGCCCGCTGTTCGGCGAGCGCGTCGCGGCCGACGAACGACGTGTCGAGGTCGACCGCGAACCCGATGCCGGCCTCGAACGGCGTCCGCGGCTCGTCCTCCGGGTCGAAGTCCTGCCCGGACAGCAGGAACCCCTGCTCGATGCGGAGCGTGTCGCGCGCGCCGAGCCCGCACGGCGTGCACTCGTCGACGAACGCGCTCCACACCGCCTCCGCGTCGCCCCACGGCGCCAGCACCTCGAAGCCGTCCTCGCCGGTGTAGCCGGTCCGGGACACCCAGCAGTCGGCGCCCGCCACCGTCGCCTCGGTCGCCTCGAACGAGTCGAGCGACAGCACGTCCGCGTCCGCCTCGTCGTCGACGACGCCGGGCGCGTCGGGCCCCTGCACCGCGAACATCGCCCAGTCCTCCGTGACGTTCCGGACCTCCGCGTCGAGGCCGTCGGCGTCGCGGGCGTCGACCCAGCGCTCGTGCATCTGCTCGTCGTGGCCGGCGTTCGGAATGAACAGGTACGCCGCGGCGTCGGCGTTCGCGTCGCCTGCGTCGTCTGCGTCGGCCGCGTCCCGCGCTCCGCCGGCGTCGTCCGGTACGCGGTCGTCCGGCAGCCGGTAGACGACGGTGTCGTCGAGCAGCACGCCGTCCTCCCGGCAGATGCCGGCGTACTGGGCGTCGCCGGGGTCGAGTTCGGCGACGTCGTTCGTCGTGAGCCGCTGCAGCAGCGCGGTCGCGTCCGGGCCGACGACCTCGATTTCGCCCATGTGGGAGACGTCGAAGACGCCGGCCGCCTCGCGGACCGCGGCGTGTTCGGTCCTGATGGAGTCGAACTCCACCGGCATGTCCCACCCGCCGAACTCGGTGAACTTCGCACCGCGGTCGGCGTGGACATCGCGCAGCGGCGGCTTCCGTAAGGCCATGTCGGACGGTCAGACGGCGGGGAGTAATGTCTTGTTATCCCGACGGACCGGCGTGCGGACGCCGCGTCCGCCGGCGCCGCCCGTCTCGGCCCGGGTCAGTCGTTGAGCAGCGTCCGCTCGAACCGGTCGGCGGGCAGCCGCAGGTCGTCCAGCCCCGGGAGGTGCTTGACGTTGTAGACGACCTTCAGTTCGTCCGTCAGCGGCGCGCCGATGCAGGACAGCCGGAAGCCGCGGTCGAGCATCTCCTCGGAGAGGACGTGGTTCGCCGGCATGTCCAGTTCGCCCTCCACCACCGCCACGGCGCAGTTCGCGCAGGCGCCGCCGCGGCAGGCGTACGGCCACGCGAACCCGCGGTTCTCGGCGGCCTCCAGCAGCGACTCGGGCGGCTCCACGAGGAACTGGCCGTAGTCGTCCGGGTCGAGGTCGGCGTCCGCGGCGGCGTCGAACAGGTCGTCGTCGTCGAGGCTCCAGCCGCGGTCCGCGACCACGTCGTAGTTCAGGTACTCGACGCGCGCCGTCGTCTGCCGAGACGGCGCCCCCTCGTCCCCCGACCCGCTCCCCGACCCGCTGCCGGACTGCTGCCGGGCGGCGCCGGGTGACCGACCGTTCTCTCCGCCGCTAGCCTCGTCGCCGTCGGCGTCGCCGTCGGCGCCGCGGCTGCTCGGCCGCACGTCGACGTCCGCCCAGTCGCCCGACTGGAGCTCCTCGTACGCCGCCCGGACCGCCTGGAACTCCTCGGCCGACCCGCCGTGGTCCGGATGCGTCTCGAGCACCCGACGCCGATACGCGCGCTCGATTTCCTCGTCGTCGGCGTCCGCGTCGAGCCCGAGCACCTCGAACGGAGAATCCACGATGTGGCGACGGTTGGTGTTCGCCGGAGTAAACGCTGTCGCGTCTCGCCGTTTCCGCGTCGAGGCCGCGCTCGGAGCGAGCGGACAACCGGGTCGGCGGAAATCAGGTCTGCGGGAACCGAGTCGGCGGAAAATCGGGTCGGCCGTGGCGTCGGTCGGTCTGCGGCCGGGTCAGTTGTCGTCGACGTAGGCCGCCACGTCGAGCATCCGGTTCGAGAAGCCGTACTCGTTGTCGTACCACGTCAGAATCTTCGCGAGGCCGTCCTCGCCGACCGTGTTCGTGGAGTTCAGGTCGACGTACGACGAGAACGGCAGGCCGTTGATGTCGCGGGAGACGACCTCGTCGTCGGTGTATCCGAGGACGCCGGCGAGCGGGCCGTCGTCGGCGGCTTCGCGGAACGCGGCGTTGATCTCCTCGGCGGACGGCGACGATTCGAGGTCGACGACCAGTTCGGTGATGGAGCCGTTCGGCACCGGGACGCGCATCGCCATCCCGTCGAGTTTGCCCTGCAGCTGCGGCAGAATCTCGGTGGCGGCCTGCGCGGCGCCGGTGGACGTCGGCACGATGTTCTCGGCGGCGGCGCGGCCGCGGCGCGTCTTCCCCTTCGGGCCGTCGACGAGGTTCTGCGACCCGGTGTAGGCGTGCACCGTCGTGAGGAGGCCGTGCCGGATACCGAACTCCTCGTCGAGCACCTTCGCGATGGGCGTCACGGAGTTCGTGGTGCAGGAGGCGTTCGAGACGACGCCCTCGCCGTCGTACTCGTCGTGGTTGACGCCGTAGACGAGCTGTTTCACGTCCTTCTCTCCTTTCGGCGGCGCGGAGATGACGACGGTGTCGGCGCCGGCGTCGAGGTGCCGGGAGGCGTCGTCGTGGGTGCGGAACACGCCGGTGCATTCGAGCGCGACGTCGACGTCCAGGTCGTCCCACGGCAGGTCCGCCGGGTCCTGCTCGTCGAGGACGGGGACGGCGGTGCCGCCGATGGAGAGTTCGGCGGCGTCGGCGTCGTACGTCAAGCCGTCGAGCCGACCCATCACGGAGTCGTAGCTGGCGAGGTAGCGCATGTCCTCGCCCTCCATCACGTCGTTGATGCCGACGAGTTCGATTCGCGGGTCTTCGAGCACCGCGCGGAAGACGTTCCGGCCGATGCGGCCGAAGCCGTTCAGGCCCACTCGGACCGGGCTGTCGACGTCGTCGCCGGCGGCGAGGTAGGATTTACTCATAACCGAATGACTACTGCGGCCGGACTTAACTCTTGTAGGTCTCGCGGAGGCGCAGCGCCGGGACGACCGCGCGATGCCGCGGGGAGAAGGCTTATCGGTGCGAGCGGGATACGTCGAGGTATGCGGGACGACCCCAACGACCCGTTCGGCGATATCTTCGACGAAATCGAACGGATGATGAACGAGATGGCCGGCGGCACCGGCCCGAACAGCAGCCGAGGCGACGCCGGCTTCGGCGAGGAGACGCACGTCTCCGTCTACGAGGACGACGGGGTCGTCCGACTCGTCGCCGACCTCCCCGGCGTCGACAAAGACGGCATCGACCTGCAGTGCGACGGCACGACGCTCACCATCTCCGCTCACGGCGACACCCGGCGGTTCGACGAGCGGATTCAACTGCCGGTCCGCGTCGACGAACACTCCGCGTCCGCGTCGTTCAACAACGGCGTCCTCGAAGTGACGTTCGACGCCGACGAGCAGTCCGCCGACATCGACGTCGAATAAGCCGACGCCGCCCGACCGCCGCCCCGTTCTACCGGTGAGCGACTGGCCGCCGCCGGCGAACTGCGCCCGCTACCCCTCCGACGGGCGGTGCGGTCGTCCGCGCCGCGGGGACAGAGCCTTTATTCGTCCACTCACGAAGGGACGACCGTGCCGAAAGTCGAAGTCACGCTGCCCGACCAGATCGAGGGCGAAATCAACCGGCTCGTCGAACAGGGCGAGTTCCTCAACCGCGACCAGGCGCTCGAAGACCTGCTGACCCGCGGGGTGTCCGCCTACCAGACCACCGACGACTCCACCCAGGAGATGGACGAAACCATGTTCAACCAGATGACCGAAGACCAGCAGGACCCCGCGATGCAGGAGGACGACCAGTCCGACGACTACACCTTCTAACTCCGGAACCGACGACTTCCGCGTTTTCTCCGCCTCGCAGCCCGAGGCTCAGCCGTCCGTCGCGGTGCCGTTACCGCCGCGGTCGACGACGCTGTCGCCGCCTGCGGCGTTCGACGCGGCTCGCTTGACCAGCGCGGCGACGCGGCCGTCGAAGCCGTCGTCGTACTTCGCCGCGTCGTCGACGGTCGGCCGCGCGTTCGTCTCCGAAACGACGAGCCTGCCGTCGGTTTCGAGCAGGTCCACGCCGAGCAGGCCGCCGCCGACCGCCGCCGCCGCGCGTTCGGCGAGCGCCCGGTGGCGGTCCGGCAGGTCGGCGGCGACGGCTTCGGCGCCGCGGTGAACGTTGTGCTTCCAGCGGCCCGTCGCGAGCGCGTCGTCGGGGAGTCGGCGTTCGACCGCGCCGACGCAGCGGCCGTCGACGACCATGGCGCGGTAGTCGCGCGCGCCCGGCAGGTACTCCTGGAGCAGGTACGACTTGTCGCCGGTCGCGCGGTAGTCGTGCACCAGGTCGAGGTAGTCGGTGACGCCGAGCAGCGAGTCCGGGTCCGCGACTTTCGCGATGCCGGTGCCGCGCGTCGCCGAGTTCGGCTTCACGACGAGCGGGTAGCCGACGCGCTCCGCCGCGGCGAGCACGTCGTCTTCGTCAGCCGGATTCGACACCAGCGCGGTGTCGGGCGTGTCGACGCCGGCGGCCGACAGCGTCGCCAACACGCCGGCTTTGTTGCGGGAGGCGACGACGACGTCGCGGCCGTTCACCCACGGCACGTCGAGGTGCGCGTCCAGCACCGCTCCCTCCATCAGCCGCGACGGGTACACCCAGCCGACGTCGACCGGCGGGAACGGCGAGTCGTCCGCGTCGACCGGCACGACCCGCGCCGTCGGGTCGACGTGGACGACGTCGATGTCGTGCGGTGCGAGCCGCGCCGTCAGCCGGTCGAACGTCTCCGAACTGGTCGTGACGGCCAGCCGAAGCCGCGGCGGGTCTGCGCGCGTCATCGGTTCTCGTCGTCGCTGACGGGCGGCCGCGGCATAACCGCGGTGGTCGGCGGTCGCCGCGCCGGTGACGTCTCCTGGCCGGCTGGTTTGCGGGCGGCTCTCCGCCGTGGCTCCTCCACGGGCGGCCGCGTCTGCGACGGGAGCCACGGAAACGAGAGGTTTTACGGCGTGACCCGCTACAGCGGGTATGAGCGACGCAGCGCCCGAGCAGGGTGCGCGCATCCCGGTCGACTGTCCGGGCTGCGGCACCGAGACAGTTCACGAGGTACTGAAGCCCGGCGGTCACGCGACGGTGCAGTGTACGGAGTGCGGGCACACGCACAAGGTGACGGTTGAGAAGGCGCCGACCACCGACGTCGACGTCGTCGTCTCTCAGGACGGCGAGTCGTACCCGACGTCGCTGAGCGGCGACCCCGAAGAGCACGTCGAGGTCGGCGACGAGTTCATCGTCGACACCGACGAGGCCATCCAGCAGGTCCGCGTCACGGCCGTCGAACTCGGCGGCGACCAGCGCGTCGAGGAGTCGACGCTCGAAGACGCCGAGACCGTCTGGACCCGCGTCGTCGACAACGTCGGCGTGAACGTCACGGTCCACCCGAAAGACGGCCGCCACGACGACAGCGAGAGCCGCAAACTGTACGTCCCCGGGGACTTCGAGTTCGTCGTCGGAGAAACCGAGTCGTTCGGCGACGACGAGTTCGAAATCGAGGGCATCCAGGTCCGCGACGACGCCGAGGGCTACCGCCGCGAGAAGTTCGACCACGAGGGCGACATGGTGTTCGCGAAGGACGTCAAGCGCGTCTACGCCCGCGACGAAACCACGACCGCCTGGTCCGCCTGGTAACCACGACCCACGCGGCCCTCCGCGTTCTCCCGTACTTTTCACCGCGTCCTTGGCTCCCACTACGACGGCTCTGTTGAAATCCTCAACCCGTGACAGAGTGGGGGCTGATCGGTGAGTACAGCGGAGCGGTGTGTCGGTCGGCTGTGACATGGAAGAATCGATTCTATTGGAGAGTTGAACGTGGGCTAGTACCGTCTGACGAGGAGTATGATGAGCGGTGTGCCGATCACCGTCGGCCACAACCAGCGGGCAACCGGTGGCAGAAAGACGAAATTCACGGACGAGAAGGCAGTAACCGTCGCAATGTACCCCGCTCCCATTCGGGACAGATGTTCGTAGAGCCACGCCCGTGACTCTGGCTGACCGTCTCGAAACAGGCGAATATCGCGGACGCCGAATCCAACGCTGATGCCACCGAAGACCGCCATCACCGTGCCGAACGACTCTCCCTCCACGAGTCGTAGTCCACCGAGCGTGAGGAGGCCGATGCCGACGGCAACGAGTGTGATGGACGCTCCCCAGTCGAGACCAGTTGGTGCGTCAGCTGGTCGCTTCCGCGAGAGGACGCGGTAGCCCGAGAAGACGAAGTAGAAGCTGAACACGGCGACGAGCGCGAGAAACTGCCGTGCCGGCGTGGCGTCGTAGACGAAGAGGGCGAGAGCGGACGCCGCCACGAACGCCATCGAATACACGTATGCGCGACCGAAGCGACGATGCGTGAGACCGCCTTTCTTCGTGAGAAACGCTCCCGCCCCACCGAACAATGCGACGAACCCGGCTAGAATGTGGAGGCTGAGCGTCAGTGAGTCGAGCGTCTCGATGGCAGTCACGAATTACTCCCTCGCTAACAGGGCGTACCCGATAGTCACTGGGAGCGCGTAGACGATGTGGCCGCCGACACTCCATGCCTTCTCGGGCATCGTCAGGTCGGGAAACGTTGGCGCGTGCGGATAGCCGACGGCTTGGAGCCACAGGGGCATCAGCAGGACCGAAAGCAGTGCGGTGGTCACGATGCCGACGAGAACGGCCCATCCGAGTGCGCCACGAACTGTCGTCGCTCGTGACCGGATCGGCGACCACTGAACGGCTGCAACGACTAGGACTGCAAGGGCAACCCCGTGGAATTGATGAATGACCCACCCGAGCAGGAGGTTCGGGCCAGCCAAGCCATACATATTTGGAAGCGCAAGCTCAATGAGGGGTTCTGGATTGCCGTACTGCATCATCAGACCAAGGGGGATACTGCCGAAAAACCCGGTGAGAATGGCAGCGATCCATTGTTTCGGCGGAACACCTCGGATACGTGTGGTAAAGCCCTTTCCTCGTGTTGGGGGCTCCCCGCCACCTGTCCGTGGAGAGGGCTGGGTTGACATCTACGGTACCGATAGCATATCTTGTATAAAGCTCTGTGGGGGTACTAGCCACAATCCGTTCTAGCCCGCGTTCTAACTGCGGTCGACCGCAATCCTCCATACCAGCTATTTCACAGCCGATCGTATCGAACTAATAGGGTTTCAACAGAGCCATGACAACCCCACCGAACCTCCGCATGCAGATCACCCTGCGGGTCAGACGGCTCCATTGCCGGCCACAGCGACTTTTCCGCGGCGGTCCGTAGCCGCGGTGAGCCGATGGATTTCGCCGAGGCGCGCGAAAACATGGTCGACAGGCTGGCGCGCGGGAGCAGCGTGGACGACGACGTCGCCGAGGCGCTGCGGACGGTACCGCGCCACGAGTTCGTCCCGGACGACCGCCGCGAGGACGCCTACAAGGACCGGCCGCTCCCCATCGGAGGCGGACAGACGGTGAGCGCGCCGCACATGGTCGCCGAGATGTGCGCCGTGCTCGACCCCGAAGCGGGCGACGAGGTGCTGGAGGTCGGCACCGGGTCGGGCTATCACGCCGCCATCACCGCCGAACTGGTTGGCGACGACGGCGCCGTGTACACCGTGGAGTACGACGAAACGCTCGCGGCGGAAGCCCGGGAGACGCTGGACCGGCTCGGCTACGACGACGTCGCGGTGCGCTGCGGCGACGGCCGGGACGGCTGGCCCGAGAAGGCGCCGTTCGACCGTGCGTACCTCACCTGCGCCGTCCCGGAGTTCCCGCCGCCGATTCTCGACCAGCTCCGGACCGGTGGAGTCGCGCTCGCGCCGGTGGGGACGCTGCGGCAACAACTGGTTTTCGCCCGCGTCGACGACACCGGCGAAATCGCCGACTGCGAACACCACGGACCGGTCCAGTTCGTCCGCGTCCGCGGCGCCGACGGAGCCGACGAAGACGACGGGGCCGGCTGACTGAGCCAGCGACCGAACACCGGAATCGGCCGTGGGGTTGTGGTTCCGGTGACGCGGCCGCGGAGGCAGACGTTTTTAGCCGCCGCCTCGGTAGGCCGAGTCGATGCCGATGCGAGACCGGACCGGCCTCGACACCGAGGCGCTGCTGCTCCTGTGGGCGGCCCGGGAGACGGGCGTCCTGGACGCGCTGCTGTCGAGCGCCGGGACCGCAGCGGAGGTCGCCGCGGAGACAGACGTGACTCGTGAGGCGGCCGAGACCGCCGTGCAGGCGCTCGCGGATCTCGGATTCGTCGAACGAGTCCGCGACGGATACGAGCCGACGAACCGCGCAATCGGGCTGCTGGCGAAGCGGGACGTCCGCTCCGTCGGCGCGCTTCCGCACGCGCTCGACGAACTCGACCTGCTCGTCGACCTGCCCGAGACGATGGAGACCGGCGTCCCGCCGGAGCCCCCCGACGACTGGAGCGTGAACCGGCTCGGCGCGCACGCCGCCACCGACGACGCCGCGGTGCGGTCGGCGGTCACCGCCGCGGTCCACGCCGCCCCGGAGGCCGACCGGGTGCTCGACGTCTGCGGCGGCTCCGGCGTGTACGCGGCGGAGTTCGCCGACCGCGGCTACGACGTGACGATGCTCGACGACGCCGAAACCGTCGACCGGGTGGAGCCGATGCTTCGCAGCCGCGGCGTCCGGCTGCACCCGGGCCACCCGGCCGACCTCGACGGGCCGTACGGGCTCGCGTTCGCCGGCGGCATGCTCTCCCGCGTCGACCCCGCGGAAGCCAGGTCGGTCCTGTCCGGCGTCGCGGACGCGCTCGCGGACGACGGAACCGTCGTCCTCGTCGACACCGTCGCCGACGGCTCGGACGCGGCGGTCGCGGCGTCGGTCTGCGGACTCGCGGCCGGCCACGGCGGCGCCTCCGACTCCGACGAAATCCGGTCGTGGCTCCGCGACGCCGGATTCGCGGACGTCAGCGTCGACGCGGTACCGGGGACGGAGCGCCACGCCGCGGTCGGCCACAAACGCACGGTTGATTAGCGCGTAGCCCGGAGCCGACGTATGGACAGTCCCGACCCGGACGCGCTCCGGGAGGACATGCTCGACGCCGTCGAGCACTCGCTGGGCCGCGAACCGACCGACCGCGTCCGCGACGCGATGGCCGCCGTGCCGCGCGAGGCGTTCGTCGCGGAGACGCCGTACGTCAACAGCAGCGGCGAACAGCAGGGAACCCGGGTGCTCGCTCCGGAGACGGTCGTCCGGCTGTTCGAGGCGCTCGACGCCCGCGACGGCGACGACGCGCTGCTCGTCGGCGCCGGCGTCGGCTACACCGCGGCGCTGCTCGCCGAACTCGTCGGCGCCGAACACGTCCACGCCGTCGACATCTCGCGGGAACTCGTCTACGAGGCGCGCGAGAACCTCGGCGCCGCCGGCTACGACGCCGTCCTCGTCGACTGCCGCGACGGCGCCGACGGACTCCCCGCGTACGCGCCGTTCGACCGCGTCCTCGTCGAGGCCGCCGTCGTCGACCCGCCGCGGAGACTCCTCGGCCAGCTCGCCGACGGCGGCCGGCTCGTCGCCGCCCGCGGCCGCGGCGCCGAACAGGTCGTCACGGCGTTCGAACCGAGCGGAGACGGCGGCGCAGACGCCGTCTACGAGGGCGACGCCGTGTCGCTCCGCCCGCTGCTCGTCCCGGGCGAGGAGGTCGGCGCCGGCGTCCGAAACCGGACCGCCCGCGAGGACGCCGAGTTCGCACAGCAGGGCTACTTCGCGAAGACCGGCTGGGAGCACGAGTGGATCGACTGGGACGACCGGCTCACCGGCACCGACCGCTGACCGCGACGCGCGGACTCAGCCGGCGTCGTCGGCGACCACCAGGATTCGCGTGTTGCCGCGGCGGTCCGCGTACTGGCTCCCCGCGGGCGGCTTGATGCCGACCGCGAGCGTTCCTTCCTCCTGATTCGGGCCGAGCGTCGGCGCCACCTCCACGGTCGCCTCTCCGGCCGCGCCGGTCGTCGCGGTGGCGACGCCGTCGATGTCGGCGGTGCCGTCGCGAACGACGACCGTCGCCCCCTCGACCGGGTCGCCGTCGCTGCCGACGACGGTCAACGTCACCGACTGCTGGCCCGGCGTCGTGACGTCCGGCGACGGCCGCGCGTCCAGTTCGACGACGGCGAGCCCCTGAATCCCGGACACCATGTTCAGCATGACGCTCAGGCTCGCGACGCCGACGACCAGCGCGATGACCAGCCGCACCGGCAACCCCTCGATAGCGCGTTCGTCGCCGCGAAGCGATTCGAGCCACGTTGAGTCGAGCATGGCCCTGCTGGCCGCGGCTCCGCATTTGAACCTTCGCGCGAACGTTCAAGGCAGAAGCCGCGGGCACGGCCGCCGTGGACGTCATCGGACGAACCAGCCGGCGGGACGCACCGACCGCCAGCGGCGACGAACGCAGCGGCGGCGCCGCGGACGCCGTCTCCGGCCGCGACGAGCACGCGGGGCGGCTCGGCAGGCACGTGGCGCGCGACGGCAGCACCGGCGGCCGCGTCGGCATCGACCTCGACCGGACGCACGCCGCGCTCGTCGTCGGGAAACGCGGCGCCGGGAAGTCGTACACGCTCGGCGTCATCGCGGAGGAGGCCGCCGCCGCCCCCGGCGTCGCCCCGGTCGTCGTCGACCCGATGGGCGTGTTCGCCGGCCTCGCAGCCTGCGGCGGCGTCGTTCACCGGTCCCCGCGCGTCCGCGCCGACTCGGTGCCGCCGGCGTCGTGGCCGGAACTACTCGGATTCGAGCCGAGCCAGCCCGCGGGCAGCCTGGTCTGGCGGGCGTTCACCGAGGCGTCGACCGTGGCGTCGGCGCGGTCGTTCGTCGCGGACGCGGACGCGACACGTCCGACGCGGCGCGCGGCCGGGAACGCGCTCGAACTCGCGGCGTCGTGGGGCGCGTTCTCCCCGGACGGCCTCACGGCGAGCGACCTCGCGACCGGCGGCCCGACGGTGCTGGACTGCTCGGCGTTGCCGGCGGCGGCCGCGAACGCGGTGTGCCGCGGGGTCGCAGCGGGGCTGTACGAGGCGCGGGTGCGCGGCGCAGTCGACAGGCTTCCGTGGCTGTTCGTCGACGAGGCGCACGGCTTCTTCGACGCGGCCGCGGGGCCGGCGCTCCGGACGCTACTGACGCGCGGCCGCGCCCCCGGCGTGTCACTGGTGTGCGCGACCCAGCGCCCCGCGGCGCTCCCGGACGTCGCCGTCTCGCAGGCCGACCTGGTGTTCGCCCACCGGCTCACCTCGGCGGCCGACGTCGACGCCCTCGCCGCGGCGCGTCCGACGTACCTCGGCGGCGACGTCGCCGACCGACTCCCGCGCGGCGTCGGCGACGCGCTCGTCGTCGACGACGCCGACGAGTCCACCGCAGTCGTCCGGATTCGGGAGCGCCACACGCCCCACGGCGGCGCCGACGCGAGCGCGCGGACGGCGGCGGCGACGCTCCGCGAACGCACCGAGTCGCCGGCGACCGAAACCGAAACGGAGGAGTGGCCGCGCTCGGAGCGGTGAGTCATGGACGACCGCGTCACCGGCATCGGACTCGTCGCGGCGGGCGGCGCCGTCGGCGCGGCGCTCCGATACGGCGTCGGCCTCGCGGTCGCCGGCCCGGCCGGAACGCTCCTCGTGAACGTCGCCGGCAGCCTCCTGCTCGGCGTGCTCGTCTCGCGGACGCTCCCGAAGCGCGTCCAGCTGTTCGCGGCGACCGGGCTCTGCTCGTCGTTCACGACGTACAGCACGTTCGCCGTCGACGCCGTGTCGTTCGGCAGCGCCCCGGAGGCGGCGGCCTACGTGGCGGCGACGTACGTGTTCGGCGTCGCGGCCGCGACGGCGGGGCTCGCCGTCGGAGGCGGACGATGACGGTGGCGCCCGGCGGCGTCGCGGCGGCGCTCCTGGTTGCGGTCGGCGGCGCGGTCGGCGCGGCCGCCCGTCACCTCGTCGGTCTCGCGGTTCCGGGACGCCGAGCGACCGCCGCGGTCAACGTCGCCGGGAGCGTCCTCCTCGGCGCCGTCGGCGGCGCCGTCGCGGGCGGCGCGTCGCCGACGCTGTCGCTGCTCGTCGGAGCCGGGTTCTGCGGCGCCTTCACGACGTACTCGTCGTTCGCCGTGGAGCTTCAGCGCCTGCTCGCGGAGCGAAACTGGCGGAGCGCGGCCGCGTTCGGCGTCGGCGTCCTGGTCGCCGCCCTCCTCGGCGCAGCTGCCGGATACGCCGCGGTTTCCTGAGCCGGACCGCCGGATGGAAGAAGGCGAAATCGACAGCCTCGACCGCCGCGGTTCGGAGCGCGAGAATCGGCGGGGAACGCTTAATAGCAGTCGATATTGCCGGGACCGTATGAACGACGACGTCACGCGCTGGCCGACCGCGCTGCTCGCGGAGGTGTACGCCGAACTGACCGGCGCGACCGTTGAGGTGGACGACAGTGAAGCCGACGGCGTCATCCCGACCATCACGGGGGTCGACGACCGCGGCCAGTACGTGCTCGTCAAATTCCGGGTACCGCAGTCGCTTTCGACCGCCGACACGGACTCCGCGATGGTGCAGCGCACCGACCTCGTCAACGAGACCCGCGACCGTGCCCGCGTCCACATCGACGAGTCGTGAACCGACGGCCGCGACGAACGCCCGGCGCTGGCTATCGGCGACCGCTACTCCAAGTGGGCATCCAGCGACTCGTCCGACTCGTCTGAATCGTCCGGCTCGACCGAGTCGTCAGCCGGTTCGGGGCCGCGCGCCACCCACGCCTTCTCCAGCAGCGACTCCGCGTCCGCGTCGGCGTGCGGCAGGTACAGGACGCCGGTGAACTCGGCCGAGTCGACCGGGGCGCCCGTCTCGGCGTGGACGTGCCGGACCGCGTCGGCGCGGACGCTCAGCGTCGCCGCGGAGTAGGCGTCGTCGCCGGGGTGCGGATACGCGACCAGCCACTCGCCGTCGGTCGGTCGCGCGAGCGCGCGGAACGACTCCGTTTCCCCGTCGGTCCACGTGACTCTGACTTCGTGTTCTGTCATGTCCCTGTGGACGCCGCCGCTGGCCGAAAACACCGTTGGTCGACGCCGCTGTCCACGAACCACCGGTCGTGGACGGCGGTCAAAATCAGCGTCACCGCTGGGGAACGTTGGTCCGTGAGAAAGTCTCTGACCGGAGACACAGGTCGCTACGCTCTCTGTCGGCGAGGTCCGTGAGAAAGCGCCCGGAGCGGGATTTGAACCCGCGTCACGACCGTGACAGGGTCGTATGATGGGCCACTACACCATCCGGGCTCCGTCTTGCTGCACTCATTCGTACTGGAGGGTCGTAATTAAGGCTTGTTATCCATCCCGCCCGTGTCCCGCGATACCGTGCGGCCAGTGGCTGAGAAATTGGCCGGAAGTGAACCGGCGGGGCGCTGCGGAGACCGTCGTTCAACTTCGCGGCTGCGCCCTCGGCTCTCGACGACGAACGGATTGGGTCACTCAGCGGGTCAGTGGAGCGGGAAACGCGGCTCTGCGGCGTTCAGCCGATAGCTCCGGCCGTTCGTGCGCCCGTAACATTGAAGCGGACCGGCTGAGTATGCACGGGTGTCTCACTCGTGGGGATGACTAGCCATGTCTCTCCGGCCCGCTTAACAAGGGTTAAGTGTCGGGGTCAGGTATAGCGCCGTAGTATCTCGTGAAGACTTCTCTCCAGCGGCCACGGCCGAACGACAGCACTACTCAGCCATGGTAAACGTAAGTGAACACGACCTTGTTCCGGACCACACGCTCCTCGACGACCCGTCGGACGTCGAGGAGGTGCTCGAGGAGTACAACGTCAAGAAAACGGACCTCCCGAAGATCAAGCGGAAGGACCCCGCGCTCCCGAAGGAGGCGGAACCGGGCGACGTCGTCCGAATCGAGCGTGACTCGCGCACCACCGACCGAGCGACCGTGTATCGGCTGGTGGTAGAATGAATCGGGAACGACGCCGCTCCGTCTCGCGGGAGTACTTCTCGGAGGAACGGCTCGCAGAACACCACTTCCGGTCGTTCAACAACTTCCTCGACCGGGGGATGCAGCAGGTCGTCGACGAGAAGGAGCGCATCGAGACCGACATCGGCGACAAGGAGGGCCAGGAGCCGGTGTACGTCGAACTCGGCGACGTCCGCATCACGACGCCGCGCGTCCGCGAGGCGGACGGCTCCGAGGAGCTGCTGTACCCGCAGGAGGCGCGGCTCCGCAACATCACGTACGCGGCTCCGGTCTTCATGGAGATGAAGATCATCCGCGGCGGCGAGGAGGAGCCCGAAACGGTCGTCGACCAGACCGAGACGAAGGTCGGCCGGATGCCGATCATGGTCGGCTCGAACCGCTGTAACATCTCGGAGTTCTCCGACGAGGACCTCGTCGAAATCGGTGAGGACCCGGTCGACCCCGGCGGCTACTTCATCGTCAACGGCTCCGAGCGCGTCCTGATGACCTCGGAGGACCTGGCGCCGAACAAGATTCTCGCCGAGTACGACTCGAAGTACGGCGACGAGATCCAGGTCGCCAAGACGTTCAGTCAGCGCCGCGGCTACCGCGCGCTCGTGCTGTGTGAACGGAACCGCGAAGGGCTGCTCGAAGTGAGCTTCCCGTCCGTCTCCGGCTCCGTGAACTTCGTGACGCTCGTCCGCGCGCTCGGCCTCGAATCCGACGAGGAGATCGTCCACCGCGTCTCCGACGACCCGGAGATCGTGAAGTTCATGCTCGAAAACCTGGAGGAGGCCGACGTCCAGACCGAAGAGGAGGCCATCGAGACGCTCGGCGAGCGCGTCGCCTCCGGGCAGGGGAAGAACTACCAGCTGAAGCGGGCGAACTACGTCATCGACCGGTACCTGCTGCCGCACCTCCACGAGGAGGGCGTCGAAGACGAGGAGACCCGTATCAACAAGGCGTACTACCTCTGCCGGATGGCGGAGGCGTGCTTCGAACTCGCGCTCGGGCGGCGCGACTCCGACGACAAGGACCACTACGCCAACAAGCGCCTGAAGGTGTCCGGCGACCTCATGAAGGACCTGTTCCGGACGGCGCTCAACAAGCTGTCGCGCGACGTGAAGTACCAGCTCGAACGCGCGAACATGCGGAACCGGCAGCTCACCGTCAGCACCGTCGTCCGCTCGGACGTGCTGACCGAGCGGCTCGAACACCCCATCGCCACCGGGAACTGGGTCGGCGGCCGCTCGGGCGTCTCCCAGCTCGTCGACCGGACGGACTACATGGGCGTGCTGTCGCACCTGCGGCGGCTCCGGTCGCCGCTCAGCCGGTCGCAGCCGCACTTCGAGGCGCGTGACCTGCACGCGACCCAGTGGGGCCGCATCTGCCCGTCCGAGACGCCGGAGGGGCCGAACTGCGGGCTCGTGAAGAACTTCGCGCAGGCGATGGAGCTGTCGCAGAACGTCGAGGACGAACAGGGACTGAAACGAGAACTCGCGTCCATGGGTGTCGAGGGCATCCCCGGCATCGAGGGCGTAGACCGCGCATCCGCGGACGACTGACATGGCAAGCCAACAGCGAGAAGCGAAAGTGTACGTCAACGGGAGCCTGGTCGGGACCCACCCGGACCCGAACCAGCTCGCAGCACAGATTCGGGAGGCGCGCCGCCGCGGCGACGTCTCCGACATGGTGAACGTCTCGGTGAAAGAGCGCACCGGCGAAGTCATCGTGAACGCCGACGCCGGCCGCGCGCGCCGGCCGCTCATCGTGGTCGAGGACGGCGAGCCGCTGCTCGACGACGAGACCATCGACGCGCTCGAACGCGACGAAATCGAGTTCGAGGACCTCGTCGACCACGGCCTCGTCGAGTTCATCGACGCCGAAGAGGAGGAGGACATCCTCGTCGCGACCGACGAGGAGGACATCACGGAGAACACGACCCACCTCGAAATCGACCCGCAGCTCATCTTCGGCATCGGCGCCGGGATGATTCCGTACCCGGAGCACAACGCGTCGCCGCGGATTACGATGGGTGCGGGGATGATGAAGCAGTCGCTCGGGCTGCCGGCGGCGAACTACCGGATTCGGCCGGACACCCGCCAGCACCTGATGCACTACCCGCAGCTGTCGATGGTGAAAACCCAGACGACCGAGCAGATCGGGTTCGACGAGCGGCCGGCGGCGCAGAACTTCGTCGTCGCCGTCATGTCCTACGAGGGGTTCAACATCGAGGACGCGCTCGTCATGAACGAGGGCAGCGTCGACCGCGCGATGGCGCGCTCGCACTTCTTCCGGACGTACGAGGGCGAAGAGCGGCGCTACCCCGGCGGCCAGGAGGACCGGTTCGAGACGCCGAGCCAGGACGTCCGGGGCGCCCGCGGCGAGGACGCGTACACGCACCTCGACGAGGACGGCCTCGTGAACCCGGAGACGCAGGTCGACGAGAACTCGGTGCTGCTCGGGAAGACCAGTCCGCCGCGGTTCCTCGAAGAGCAGGACGACATGGGCGGGCTGTCCCCGCAGAAGCGCCGTGAGACGTCCGTGACGATGCGGTCCGGTGAGGACGGCGTCGTCGACACCGTGACGCTGATGGAGGGCGAGGACGGCTCGAAGCTCTCGAAGGTGTCCGTGCGCGACGAACGCATCCCGGAGCTCGGCGACAAGTTCGCGTCGCGGCACGGCCAGAAGGGCGTCGTCGGCCACCTCGCGCCGCAGGAGGACATGCCGTTCACGGAGGACGGCGTCGTCCCCGACCTGGTCATCAATCCGCACGCGCTGCCGTCGCGGATGACGGTCGGCCACGTCCTGGAGATGCTCGGCGGCAAGGTCGGCTCGCTGGAGGGCCGCCGCGTCGACGGCACCGCGTTCCAGGGCGAAGACGAAGAGGAGCTCCGGTCGTCGCTGGAGGAGCACGGCTACAAATCCTCCGGGAAGGAGGTCATGTACTCCGGCGTCACCGGCGAACGCATCGAGGCGGAGATCTTCGTCGGCACCATCTTCTACCACAAGCTGTACCACATGGTGTCGAACAAGCTCCACGCCCGCTCGCGCGGCCCCGTGCAGGTGCTGACGCGGCAGCCGACCGAGGGGCGCGCCCGTGAGGGCGGCCTGCGCGTCGGCGAGATGGAGCGCGAAGTGCTCATCGGACACGGCGCCGCGATGGCGCTGAAAGAACGGCTGCTCGACAGCTCCGACAAGGAGAGCGTCTACATCTCGGAGGACACCGGGATGGTCGCCGTCGAGGACGTCGAGCAGCGCCGCGTCTACGACCCCATCACCGGGGACGAGGACAACATCCACGAGATCGAGATCAGTTACGCCTTCAAGCTCCTGCTGGACGAGATGAAGGCGCTCGGGATTCGACCCACGCTCCAGCTGGAGGACGCAGTCTAACAATGTCAGGTTCACCGAAGGAGATCGGCGGCATCAGTTTCGGGCTGATGGACCCGGAGACGTACCGCGACATGTCCGCGACGAAAGTCATCACGGCGGACACGTACGACGACGACGGCTACCCGATAGACATGGGGCTGATGGACCCGCGGCTCGGCGTCATCGACCCGGGACTGGAGTGTCGCACCTGCGGCAAACACTCCGGGTCGTGTAACGGCCACTTCGGCCACATCGAGCTCGCGGCGCCCGTCATCCACGTCGGCTTCACGAAGCTCATCCGGCGGCTGCTCCGGTCGACGTGCCGGGAGTGCGGCCGGCTCGCGCTCACCGACGAGGAGAAAGACGAGTACCGCGAGAAGATGCAGCGCACCAAGGACCTCGGCGGGGACCCGACCGACGTCCTGAAAGCCGCCGTCCGGGAGGCCCGGAAGGCGTCGACGTGCCCGTACTGCGGCGAGCCGCAGGCGGACATCAAACACGAGAAGCCGACGACGTACTACGAGGTCCAGGACGTCCTGTCGGGCGACTACTCCGAACGCATCGCGTCGGCGATGCAGCCCGACGAGGACGAGGAGGACGACGAGGGCATGTCGCCGCAGGAGCTCGCCGACGAGACCGGCATCGAGCTGTCGCGCATCAACAACATCCTCTCCGGCGAGTTCCGGCCGCGCAAGGAGAGCCGGAAGGCGCTCGAGAAGGCGCTCGGCGTCGACCTCACCGAGGAGGACATGAACAAGCTGATGCCGTCGGACATCCGCGACTGGTTCGAGGACATCCCGGACGAGGACCTCGACGCGCTCGGCATCGACCCGGAGGGGTCGCGGCCAGAGTGGATGATTCTGACCGTGCTGCCGGTGCCGCCGGTGACGACGCGGCCGTCGATCACGCTCGACAACGGTCAGCGCAGCGAGGACGACCTGACGCACAAGCTGGTCGACATCATCCGCATCAACCAGCGGTTCATGGAGAACCGCGAGGCCGGCGCGCCGCAGCTCATCATCGAGGACCTGTGGGAGCTGCTGCAGTACCACGTCACGACGTTCGTCGACAACGAGATCTCCGGGACGCCGCCGGCTCGCCACCGCTCCGGCCGGCCGCTCAAGACGCTCAGCCAGCGCCTGAAAGGCAAGGAGGGGCGGTTCCGCGGCTCGCTGTCCGGGAAGCGCGTGAACTTCTCCGCGCGGACCGTCATCAGCCCGGACCCGACGCTGTCGCTCAACGAGGTCGGCGTCCCCGACCGGGTCGCAAAGGAGATGACGCAGACGATGAACGTCTCCGAGCGCAACCTGGACGAGGCGCGGCGGTACGTCTCGAACGGCCCCGAGGGCCACCCGGGCGCGAACTACGTGAAGCGACCCGACGGCCGCCGCCTGAAGGTCACCGAGAAGAACTGCGAGGAGCTCGCCGAGAAAGTCGAGGCCGGCTGGGAAGTGAACCGCCACCTCGTCGACGGCGACATCGTGATCTTCAACCGGCAGCCGTCGCTCCACCGGATGTCCATCATGGCCCACGAAGTGGTCGTGATGCCGTACAAGACGTTCCGGCTGAACACCGTCGTCTGCCCGCCGTACAACGCCGACTTCGACGGCGACGAGATGAACATGCACGCGCTGCAGAACGAGGAGGCCCGCGCGGAAGCGCGCGTCCTCATGCGCGTCCAAGAGCAGATTCTCAGCCCGCGGTTCGGCGAGAACATCATCGGCGCGATCCAAGACCACATCTCCGGGACGTACCTGCTCACCCACCAGAACCCCGAGTTCACGGAGACGCAGGCGCTCGACCTGCTGCGCGCGACGTCCGTCGACGAGCTTCCGGAGCCGGACGGCACCAACGAGGCCGGCGACGAGGTCTGGACGGGCCGCACAGTGTTCTCCGAGCTGCTGCCAGACGACCTGAGCCTCGAGTTCACGTCGTCCACCGGCGACGAAGTCGTCATCGAGGAGGGGCAGCTCGTCGAGGGCACGGTCGACGAGGACGCCGTCGGCGCGTTCGGCGGCGAGGTCGTCGACACGCTGACGAAGGTGTACTCGGAGACCCGCGCCCGCGTGTTCATCAACGAGGTGGCGTCGCTGGCGATGCGCGCCATCATGCACTTCGGGTTCAGCCTCGGCATCGACGACGAGTCGATTCCGCCGGAGGCGAACGAGCAGGTGGACGAGGCCATCGGCTCCGCGTACGAGCGCGTCCAGGAGCTCATCGAGACGTACGAGGCCGGCGACCTGGAGTCGCTGCCGGGCCGCACCGTCGACGAGACCCTGGAGATGAAGATCATGCAGACGCTCGGGAAGGCGCGTGACTCCGCCGGCGAAATCGCGGAGGACCACTTCGCCGACGACAACCCGGCGGTCATCATGGCGCGTTCGGGCGCCCGCGGCTCGATGCTGAACCTCACGCAGATGGCCGGCTGCGTCGGTCAGCAGGCGGTTCGGGGCGAACGCATCAACCGCGGCTACGAGGACCGGACGCTCGCGCACTACGAGCCCGACGACCTCTCCGCGGAGGCGCACGGCTTCGTCGAGAACTCCTACCGGAGCGGCCTGACGCCCGAGGAGTTCTTCTTCCACGCGATGGGCGGCCGCGAAGGCCTGGTCGACACTGCGGTCCGGACGTCGAAGTCCGGCTACCTGCAGCGCCGTCTCATCAACGCGCTCTCCGAACTGGAAGCGCAGTACGACGGCACCGTCCGGGACACCTCCGGCAACATCGTCCAGTTCGAGTTCGGTGAGGACGGCACGTCGCCCGTGAAGGTGTCCTCCACGGAGGACGACCCCATCGACGTCGAACAGATCACCGACCGCATCGTCGAGTCCGAGTTCGGCTCCGAGGAGGAGAAACAGCGGTTCCTCGGCCGGAAGGAGCCGCCGACGAACCTCTCGGAGTACGCCGGGCCGGGGCTCGACAAGGCCGGCGGCGTGGGGGTGGAGTCCGATGACTGACTCCGTCGACGAGTTCGTCGAGTCGCACACGCACGTCACCGAAGACATCGCGCTGGTCGTCGAGGACACGGAGCTGCCGCGGCGACTGAAAGACCGCGTGTACGACACCATCGACGAGCGCGGCGGCGTGACCGCCGAGCAGGCGAACGAGATCGCGCAGGCGGTCGAGTCGCGCTACCTCGACACCCGCGTCGACCCGCTGGAGCCGGTCGGAACCGTCTCCGCACAGAGCATCGGTGAGCCGGGGACGCAGATGACGATGAACACGTTCCACTACGCGGGCGTCGCGGAGATGGACGTGACCCAGGGGCTGCCGCGGCTCATCGAGCTCGTGGACGCCCGGAAGACGCCGGACACCCCGATCATGATCGTCCGGCTGGACGACGAGTACGCGACCGACCGCGAGAAGGCCCACCAGGTCGTCTGGAAGCTGGAGGCGACGAAGATTCTGGCGCTCGGCGACGTGTCGACGAACGTCGCCGACATGGTGGTCTCCGTCGACCTGAACGAGGAGACGCTGCTGGAGCGGTGGCCGACGCACGACAGCGCCACCGAGGTCGCCGGCATCGTCGCCGACACTATCGAGGACGCCCTCGGCGTCAAGACGCGGCAGTCCGGCACCGACATCGAGTTCGGGCCGGAGGAGCCGAGCTACCGCGAGCTGCTCCAGCTCGTCGAGCAGCTCCGCGAAATCGTGTTCAAGGGCATCGAGGAGGTCACGCGCGTCGTCATCCGGAAGGAGGAGGTCGACGGCGGCGACGAGGAGTTCGTCCTGTACACCGAAGGGTCGGCGTTCTCCGACGCGCTCGAAATCGAGGGCGTCGACGCCTCCCGGACGACGTGTAACAACATCCACGAGATTCACCGGACGCTCGGCATCGAGGCCGCCCGGGAAACCATCATCAACGAGACGATGGAGACGCTCGAAGAGCAGGGGCTCGACGACGTCAACATTCGGCACCTGATGCTGGTGTCGGACATCATGACGAACCGCGGCACCGTCGAGTCCATCGGTCGGCACGGCATCTCCGGGTCGAAGGAGTCCGTGCTGGCGCGCGCCGCCTTCGAGGTGACGGTGAACCACCTGCTCGACGCCGCCATCCACGGCGAGGAGGACGACCTGAACGGGGTCATCGAGAACGTCATCGTCGGGAAGCCCGTCTCCATCGGGACCGGCGACGTCAACCTCCGGATGGGGTCGAAACCCGACTCCTCGAAGCCGGCCGACGACTAGATGCGCGTCGAGATCTCCGACGAGGCGCGCCGCTACATCGGCGTCTTCGACGAACTGACGGACGTGACGCCGCTGGACTGTCTCGTCCAGGACGACCACGACCGCGTCGTCTTCCTCGTCCCGGCGGGCGAGATGAGCGACGCGGTCGGCCCCGGCGGCCGCACGGTCGACCGCGTCGAGTCGGAGCTCGGCGTCGACGTCGACCTGGTGGAGGACGCGCCGACGCCGGAGGCGTTCGTCGCGAACGCGCTGTCGCCAGCGGCGGTCCGCGGCGTCACGATATCGGAGCAGAACGACACCGTGGCGTACGTCGAGGTCGCCGAGGCCGACCGCGGCGTCGCCATCGGGACCGGCGGCCGCAACATCGAGGCGGCGCGCGAACTGGCGCGGCGGCACTTCGACATCGACGACGTCCAGCTCGCCTGAGCCGCGACGCGGCCATCGATTCCGGTTCCGCCGGCGTCCCGGCGCTCGGGGCACGGACGCTTCTCCGCCGCTCTCTGATTCTCCGCCGAACAGCCGCGTTTGCGGCGCCGACGGCTCCGCCGGCAACGACGGCTTCTGCGCGCCGCATTCGGACCGAAACCGGTTCTGCCGCCGTGACTCGAACCGCGAGACGCGACGAGAACGCGGTAGAGCCACCGCTAACCGAATCTGAGCGCGTCTCGCCGTGAGCGAAAGGGAACCCTTACGTACCTCCGTCGTGAACGTCGGTTCACTATGGCGAACGGCAAGTACGCCGCGCGGAAGCTCAAGAAGGACCGCCAGAAACGCCGGTGGTCCGACTCGGAGTACGCGCGACGCGAACGCGGTCTCGGCGAGAAGTCCGACCCGCTCGAGGGCGCCCCGCAGGGGCGCGGCATCGTCCTCGAGAAGGTCGGTATCGAAGCGAAGCAGCCGAACTCGGCGATTCGGAAGTGCGTCCGGGTTCAGCTCATCAAGAACGGGAAGCAGGTCACGGCGTTCTGTCCCGGTGACGGCGCCATCTCGTTCATCGACGAACACGACGAGGTCACCATCGCCGGTATCGGCGGCGCGAAGGGCCGCGCGATGGGCGACCTGTCCGGCGTGAACTACAAGGTCGAGAAGGTGAACGGCGTCTCGATGATCGAACTCGTCCGCGGGAACGCGGAGAAACCCGTCCGATAATGAGCGAGGAAGACGCACCCGAGCCTGACGCGCCCGCCGACTCCGAGCAGGCCGAGGACAACGCCCAGCTGTTCGGGACGTGGGACGTCACGGACATCGAGTACGACGACCCGTCGACGCGCCGCTACATGAACGTGACACCCATCGCGCACACGATGGGTCGGCACGCATCCAAGCAGTTCAAGAAGTCCGAAATCTCGCTCGTCGAGCGGCTCATCAACCGCCTGATGCAGACCGACGAGAACACCGGGAAGAAACAGCAGGCGACCCGCATCGTCCGGGACGCCCTCGACATCATCCACGAACGCACCGACGAGAACCCGGTGCAGACGCTCGTGACCGCCGTCGAGAACGCGGCGCCGCGCGAGGAGACCGTCCGCCTGAAGTACGGCGGCATCTCGGTCCCGAAGGCGGTCGACGTCGCGCCCCAGCGCCGCGTCGACCAGGGCCTGAAGTTCATCGCCGACGGCGTGCAGGGCGCCACGTACAAGACGAAGAACGCGGCCGCCGACGCGCTCGCCGACCAGCTCATCGGCGCCGCCAACTACGACGTCCAGACGTACGCCATCTCCCAGAAAGAGGAGAAGGAGCGCGTCGCCGCCGCGGCCCGCTAACGCCGCGAACCAGCCGCTCTGCGGTTCTCCCACTTCTCGTTTTCTCTCCGTTCCACGGCTCGCGAGCCGCGGCTACAGCCGTCAGCGAGGACCGCTCGAAAGTACCGTCGTCCTCGCTGTCGGCGTCCTCCCGGGCACCGTGCGGTGACGAGTCCTGCTCACCGTAGATATTTGCCGGTTCGAAAGAACGGCCCGTTCGATGCCCTCCAGATTCGAAGACGCCCTGTGGAGCGAGCCGTCCGGTCGGCTCCACGGACTGGTACTGTTCGCTGGCTCGGCCGTCTTCACGAGCATCTACGTGTACTACGACGTGCTTCACGGCGTTCCGTCCAGTAGCTCGCTCGTGATGGCTATCGGGTTCGCGCTGTCCGGGACCGCCGAGTCACTCCAGGTAGCGGACCGACGCGTCACGGTCGGACTGCGTCTCGCTGCGATGCTGGTGGTGCTCGGGCTGCTCGCCGTGAGCGCCTTCGCTCCCGAGGCCGTTCTCGGCGCTCGGTAGCGTCGCGTCTGACCCGCGCGGCTGCTCGCCGACGGGTTCAGGTCGACAGCGCCGAGAAAACGGGGCCCCGAACGGAGACGGACGCACGTGGGTCCCGGAAAACACTTACCGCGACGACGCACAGCGAACCGCGTGAACGCCCGCGCCCTCCTCGCGCTCTGCGCGCTCGCCCTCCTCGTCTCGCTCGGCGGCTGTTCGGCGGCCGGGTCGCTGGACATGACCGCCGTGAACGACACGCAGTTGGCCGAGCAGGCCAGCCGCGACCTGCCGCGCGTCGACGACGAATCCGGCGAAGACCCCGGCGCCGACTACCGCGCCGTCGTGCAGGGAGCCGTCAGGAACGGCTCCGCCACCCAGAACGGGACGTCCCCGATGGTCGACACCGAGGGGCTGCCGTTCGCCGTCGACGGCGCGTACTACGACCTCTCCGTGGAGCCGGTCGGGAACCACTCCGAGCTGCTGGTGGACGTGAAAATCGACTACAACGGCACGACCGACGGCCCCGCGGTCGCCTACGAGGACCTGTCGCCGGCGGACAAGGCGCTGCTGGACACGCTGTTGCAAGCGGAGCACGAAGACCAGGGCGAGGGGTACGACTTCGGCGCCGGCGCGCGCTACACCGACGCCGAGGCGAACGCGTCCGTGCTGCTCGCCGGCGACTACGCGGCGGTCCGCTACCGCGGCGAACGCTACCCCATCGCGGTCGACTCCCGGCCGGTGACGGTGACGACGTACCGCTACACCGCCGAGCAGGTCGCGCCGAACGCCGAGGCGTACGCCCAGTCGCTCCGGGAGACCTACCAGTTCACGCTCTCCGGACTCTCTACCGAGGAGCGGAAGGTCGTCGACGAGGCGATACGAGGCACGTACTACGCGGAGTCGACCGACGACTCGGCGTTCCAGTCGGTGCTCCAGCGGTTCCGGAGCCACGACGCCGTCCGGAGCGACGAGTACAGCGGCTCGTGGGTGGTGCGGTACGACGGCGACCTGTACTGGGCGGAGCTGCACTACGGCGGCTTCACGCAGACCTGACGGGGACGAACGGTTCGGCCCGGAATGCGGACCGGGTCGATGCCGGCCGTGCGGGCCGGGATGGACCGATGCGGACCGGCTCGGCTCTTACTGCCCGTACCCTTCGAACTGCTCGATGGCCGTTTCCAGTTCCTCGTCCGGGAGTTCGACCGGGTCGCCGCCGGCGGCCTTCGACTGCAGGTAGAGCTGCGCGAGGCTCTCGACGTGCTCGGTGTGTTCCACCGCGGTTTCGATGTCGTCGGCGACGACGACGAGCCCGTGGTTCTCGATGAAACACGCCGTCGCGTCGGCCGCCTCCATCGCGGCGACGACGTTCGCGGCGAGCTCCTCGGTGCCGTACGGCGCGTACTCGGCGACCGGGACGCGCTTGCCGACGGCGACGATCATGTAGTGAATCGGCGGCAGCGGCTCGTGCAGCACCGCCATCGTCGTCGACCACTGCGAGTGGGTGTGGACGATTGCGCCAGGGTCGTCGGCGTGGCCGCGGTAGATGTGGCGGTGCATCGGCACCTCGCTGGACGGCTTCATGCGCCCGGCGACGCGCTCGCCGTCGAGGTCGACGACCGGGACGTCCTCGGCGTCGAAGGCGTCGTAGGCGACGCCGGTCGGCGTCACGGCGAACCGGTCGCCGCGGCGGATGCTGAGGTTCCCGGTGCGGCCGGGCGTGAGGCCGGCGAGTTCTGGGGCGTGCGCGACCACCGCGTCGCGTTCGGCGTCGAGTGTCACAGTACCAGCTCCGTTAGCTCCCCGAACCCCTGAATGATGTGGTCCGGCCGCTCGCGCCCTGTCAGGTCGTCGGCGTCGTCCGGGCCGTTGAACAGCGCCGTCGTCAGCCCGACCGCGTTGCCGCCGACGACGTCGGACTCGACGGAGTCGCCGACCATCAGCGTCTCGCTGGCGCGCCGGTCGAGCCGCGCGAGCGGCAGCGTGAACATCGCCGAACTCGGCTTCTCCCGCCCGGTCTCCTCGGACGTGAGCAGCAGGTCGACGTGTGCTTCGATGCCGAGCCGGTGGAGCTTCTTCAGCTGGATGCGGGTCGTGAGGTTGCTGACGACGGCGACGTCGACGCCGGCGTCCGAGAGCGCGGCGAGCGCGTCGACGACGCCGTCGAACAGCGTCATCTCGTCGACGTACGCCTCCCAGTACGCCTCGCCGAGTTCGAGGGCGTGCTTCGACCGGTGAGTGCCGGCGTGGATGTCGATGGCGCGCTTGAAGTAGAGGAACCGCTCGTGGGCGGACGCGGTGCCGGCGAGCTCCCGCTTCACTTCGCTGCGCCCCTCCTGGTACAGCGACTCGAACTCGTCGCGGGTCAGGTCGTACCCCTGGTCGCGAATCGTCTCGAAGGCCGCCTCCTTCCCCGCCGCGTTGCACGGGGCGTACGGGTAGAGCGTGTCGTCGAGGTCGACGAACACGGCGTCGAACGTCATGGGCGTCGTATCCCGCCGCCCCGGTAAACCGCTGTCGGCGTCGCGGCACTGAAACCAGTTTCAGGGAACGCCTTTCCGGCAGTCGACTCCACGGCCACCATGGTCGAGGACGGCGACGGCGACGGCGACGGGGACAGCGGCGGCGGCGCGGCAGGCCGACGGCTCGTCCGGCGGTTCTACCTGTTTCAGGCGACCCGGTCGGTCGGCTTTGTCTCGCCGGTGTTCGCGCTGTTCGTGCTGCGCGACCTCACGTTCGTCCAGTACGGCGCGCTGTCGTCGCTGTACGCCGCGCTCGTCGTGGCGAGCGAGGTGCCGACGGGCTACGTCGGGGACCGCTGGGGGCGACGCGCGAGCATGGCCGGCGGCGTCGGCTGCACCGCGCTGTCGCTCGCCGGGTTCGTCGTCGCCGACTCGTTCGCGGGCTACGCCGCGCTGTACGCCGTCTGGGCGTTCGCGGCGACGTTCAACTCCGGGAGCAGCGACGCGTGGCTGTACGAGACGCTCGACGAGCACCTCGACGGCTCAGAGTTCACCCGGGTTCGCGGCCGCGCCGGCGCCGTGGAGCGCTGGACGTCGGTGGCGACGATGCTCGTCGGCGGCGTCCTGTACGGCGTCGACCCGCGGCTCCCGTTCGCGGCGTCCGTCGCGCTGTCGCTGCCCGGATTCGCCGTGCTGTGGACGCTTCCCGACAGCCGCGGCGACGCGGCGGCCGCGTCGGGCGACCGTCCGTCCGCGTTGGAGGCGCTCGGCGTCGCCCGGAGCTCGTTCGCTGAACCGGGGCTGCGCGGCGCCGTGCCGTACGTCGCGCTGCTGCTCGCCGCTGTCGCCGCCGCCGGGAGCTACGTGCAGCCCATCGGCGTCGACCTGTTCCGCGAACTGCTGCCGGCGTCGCTGTCGGCGGTGCCGGAGCCGTCGCTGCTCGGCGCCATGTACGCGGCGTTCACCGGCGTCGCGGCCGTCGCCGCCGGGTCCGCCGGCGCCGTCGAGCGTCGACTCGGGGTGCGCGGCGCCCTGCTCGTCGTCCCCGCCGTGCCGGCCGTCCTGATGCTGCTGCCGCCTGTCGCGCTCGCCGCGGCGCTCCCGATGTTCGTCGCGCGGACCGCCGCCAGCCCGGTCGTCGTCCCCATCGCGTACGGCTACGTGAACGACCGGGTCGCCGCCGGCGACGCCCGCGACGGCGACAGCACCGGGTCGGCCGGCGCCGACGCGGCGCGGGCGACGACGCTGTCGGCCGTGTCGATGGTGCAGGGCGCGGTGCGGACGCCGCTCGCGTTCGTCGCCGGCGTCGTCGCGGGCGCGTACGGGCCGACGGCTGCCCCGGCGCTGCTCGGCGGCGTGGTGCTCGTCGCCGTCGCGGCCGCCGCCATGTGGAACCCTGTCGCCGGCGACGGGGCCGCGTCGTAGCGACTGATAATCGGAGGCGAGCCACTAAGAGGGTACGCCGGCCGGAGTCGGCTATCATGAACTCGGTCACGGGCCTGCTCGGTCTCGTCGTCGCGGTCGCGGCGCTCGGCGCGCCGTTCCTCAGAACCGACGCCGGCCGCCGGGCGTTCGGACTGCTCGCCGGCACCGTCGACGCCGCCGAGGACCGCGACGTCCACCCGGACCGCGCGATGGTCGCCGCGACGTACGCCGGATTCACGGCGGGCTACGTCGGCCTGGTCGTGCTCGCGAGCGACCTCGCCGGCGACTCCGGGCTGTACGGCCGGACGCTGATGCTGCTGTTGCCGTTCGCGTTCTGCGTCGCCGCGGCGACGACCTGGCTGCCCTCCCTCGGCGTCGACTGGCGACCCGTCGGGCGACGCACCGAGGCGACGGTCGCGTGGACCGGGTTCGTCGCCGTCGTCACGGTCGCCACCACCGGCGGCTGGCTGCTCGTCGGCTGAACCGGCTGTCCGCCGTCCCTCGGCGAGACTTTCAGTCGGGTGCTGCCGAACTCCTCCTCGTTCGACACCTGTGCTGAAATAGCGAGAAAATATTCGTGCTTATTGTTTCACGGGTCTGCTACTCAGTGACCGATTCGAGCAAATGACGGTCGATTCTCCAAGCTACTCCTGCACTTAGTGCAGCCATAGCTGCCCCGAGTGTTGCGAGCGCAGAGTAGCCGCTCAGTGCAAGTGGAACTCCGAAACCGAGGAGGCTGTACTGAACCGCCATCCGTTTGTTCCCATCACGATAGGCGGATTGGCTCGTCCAGAGGGAGAGGACGCCAGCGAGTATACCGAATAGGAAACTCGTCTGAACACCGACACCTCCGACTACGGTTAGCGGAATCTGAGAAATTATCGCAGCCCCAACCAAGCTACCAATGACGATGATCCCAAAACGCTGAATTGGTAGCCTCCCTATCACCATCTTCCTGTTATCTCTACCCCCATTTCAATAAGCTTCCCGGAGAGGAACGGAAGGACGTTGCGTAGTTCCGCCGCACACGCCCATTCACACCAGAATATGTCGCGGATACGGACCTTCAACAGAGCCCCGACAGCCACGCGTTCGGCTGGCGACGGTGTGCCGCCTAGTCCGCCGCGGGCGCGCTTCCCGAGTCGACGGCGTACAGCCGCGTCACGTCGACGAGCGCCTTCCGGTAGTCGGACTCCGACGGGTCGGCGGCGAGCGACCGGAACTGCCGTTTGAACGCGGCGAGGTCGACCGCGGGGGCGTCGTCTGCGGCGGCGTGTGCGAGGTCGTACAGCCGGTGGTCGCGGCCGACGAGGTCGTGCCGTTCACACATCGCGAGCGCGAACGCCGCGTTCACGGCCGTGATGTCCGGGTCGGCGGCGCCGGTGAGCAGCCGCGACTCCGGGTGCGGGTGGTCGCGCGGCCGGTCGGCGACGGCGGCGGCGAGCTGCGACTCGAAGAACGTCACGAGCTTCTCCGCGGGCGCGACCGAGAGCGTGATGTCGTCGGCGTAGATGTCCTTGCAGTGGTTCGCGATCTGGTAGCACTGCGCGATTTTCCGGCGCTCCACCGACGTCCCCGAGAGCGCGAGGAACAGCGCCTCCTCCGTCGGCTGGGTGTGTGACGGGTGGGACTCCTCGTGGCGCGCCATGTGCGCGAGTTCGTGCAGCGCGAGTTCGCGCGCCATCGCCGACGTGGCGGCCTTCCGGGAGATGTTGAGGACGTGCCGGTCGTCGTAGTGGCCCGCCCAGGTCCGCTCGTCGGGGTCGTCGCGCACGCGGACGGTGACGGGTCGAGAGAGGTCGTACTCCGTTTCCAGCAGCGACGCCGCCCCGAGGAACGGGTCCGGGGGGACGCCGCCGCGAACGCGGACATCCATGCGTACCGTTACCACGGCGTCGGCGGGCTTGACTCTTGTGCCGAAGTGGCACGCGTGGGTCGGTGTCACAGTGTGCGAACTCCGCGAATCCGGCGCTTTCGGCGGCGGCAAAGCACTACCCTTTTGACCGGTCGTCCAGTAGCGGCCGGTAATGGGTCGACGCAAGAAAATCGTACAGGAATGTGAGAAGCTGATGGACAATCCGGAGCAGATCCGGAACATCGCCATCGCGGCTCACGTGGACCACGGGAAGACGACGCTGTCCGACAACCTGCTCGCAGGCGCCGGCATGATCTCCGAGGAGACCGCCGGGGAGCAGCTCGCCATGGACACCGAAGAAGACGAGCAGGAGCGCGGGATCACCATCGACGCGGCGAACGTGTCGATGACTCACGAGTACGAGGACACCAACCACCTCATTAACCTCATCGACACGCCGGGCCACGTCGACTTCGGCGGCGACGTGACGCGGGCGATGCGCGCCGTCGACGGTGCGCTCGTCGTCGTCGACGCCGTCGAGGGCGCGATGCCGCAGACGGAGACGGTGCTCCGGCAGGCGCTCCGCGAGGGCGTGAAGCCGGCGCTGTTCATCAACAAGGTCGACCGGCTCATCAACGAGCTGCAGGAAGGCCCCCAGGAGATGCAGCAGCGGCTCATGGACGTCATCGGCGACGTCAACGAGCTCATCCGCGGGATGACCGAGGAGATGGAGGACATCGACGAGGACTGGACGGTGTCCGTCGAGGACGGCACCGTCGCGTTCGGCTCCGCGCTGTACAAGTGGGGCGTCTCGATGCCGTCGATGGAGGCCACCGGCATCTCCTTCGGCGACATCATCGACATGGAGCAGAACGACGAGCGGCAGGAGCTCCACGAGCGGACGCCGCTGTCGGACGTCGTGCTCGACATGGTCGCCGAGCACTTCCCGAACCCGCTGAAGGCGCAGCCGTTCCGCGTCCCGCGCATCTGGCGCGGCGACGACGAATCCGAGGTCGCAGAGGACATGCGGACCGTCAACCGCGAGGGCGACGTCGTCTTCATGTGCACCGACATCGGGATGGACCCGCACGCCGGCGAAATCGCGACCGGCCGCGTCTTCTCCGGCACCCTCGAGAAGGGCCAGGAGCTGTACGTCTCCGGCACCGCCGGCAAGAACCGGCTGCAGTCCGTCGGGATCTTCATGGGCGGCGAACGCGAGGAGGTGGACCGCGGCGTCCCCGCCGGCAACATCGCCGCCGTCACCGGCCTGAAGGACGCGATCGCCGGCTCCACGGTCTCCGACGTCGAGATGACGCCGTTCGAGTCCATCGAGCACATCTCCGAGCCGGTCATCACGAAGTCCGTCGAGGCGCAGAACATGGACGACCTGCCGAAGCTCATCCAGACGCTCCAGCAGGTCGCCAAGGAGGACCCGACGATACGCGTCGAGATTAACGAGGACACCGGCGAGCACCTCATCTCCGGGCAGGGCGAACTGCACCTCGAAGTCATCACGCAGCGCATCCAGAAGAACCAGGGCATCCCGGTCAACACCGGTGAGCCCATCGTCGTGTTCCGCGAGCAGCCCCAGGAGTCCAGCCGCGAGGTCGAAGGGGTCTCGCCGAACCGCCACAACAAGTTCTACATCACCGTCGAGCCGCTCGCGCAGGACATCGTCGACGACATCCAGCTCGGCGAAATCTCGATGGACATGCCCGAACTGGAGCGCCGCGAGGCGCTGCAGGACGCCGGCATGGACAAGGACACCTCCCAGAACGTCGAGCACATCCACGGCACCAACATCCTCATCGACGACACGAAGGGGATTCAGCACCTGAACGAGACGATGGAGCTCGTCATCGAGGGGCTGGACGAGGCGCTCGACGACGGCCCGCTCGCCGCCGAGCCGGTGCAGGGAGCGCTGCTTCGCCTGCACGACGCGCGGCTGCACGAGGACACCATCCACCGCGGCCCGGCGCAGGTCATCCCCGCCGTCCGCGACGCGGTCCACCGCGCGCTCATCGACGGGAAGGTGCGGCTGCTCGAACCGATTCAGAACGTCCGCATCGACGTCCCGAACGAGTACATGGGCGACGCCTCCGGCGAGATTCAGGGCCGCCGCGGCCGCGTCGACGACATGTACCAGGAGGGCGACCTCATGGTCATCGAGGGCATCGCGCCCGTCGAGGAGATGATCGGCTTCTCCAGCGACATCCGCTCGGCCACCGAGGGCCGCGCCTCCTGGAACACGGAGAACGCCGGCTTCCGCGTCATGGCCGACAACCTCCAGCGCGAGCAGATCATGGAGATCCGCGAGCGGAAAGGAATGAAGCTCGAACTCCCGCAGTCCATCGACTACATCTAAACGCTCGCCGCTGCCGCCCGACACGGCCGTCGCGTCGGGCGACGCCGCGTCGTCGCTCTCTTCTTCTTCTTTCCTTATTCCCGGTTCGACCGCACCGGTCACCGGTCGACAGCCCGGCCGCCGGCTCTCCGTGGCGGACGGAACCGGCCGGCTGCCCGCGGTCGCACGCCGCCGAGTATCGGCAATCGTCGCCATGGTGGAAGGCTTATCACGCCCCCCGACCCACTGAGAAGACATGCCAGGTGGCACGACTTTCGGTCGACGCGACGGCTGCGAACGACGGCGTCAGCCCCGCTCGTCGACAACAGCGACACTGTCGGCCACCACGACGCGCGGACCGCCGACTCGGTCTGGGACCGACGCCCCGTCAACTGCGGCGGCAACCGAGGTGAGCCGGTAGATGCCGTCGGGGTCCGGGGACGCCGGCGAGGACCGGCAGGACGCGCCGACGGAGACGGCGGTTACCGAGTCTGCTGCGGCTGAGTCGGAGGCTGAGTCGGCGGCTGAGTCGGCGGCTGAGTCGGCGGCTGAGTCGGCGGCTGCGGAGGCGCAGACCGACGGCGGCGCGACGACGCAGACGCACACGATTCGGCTGGAACTGGTCGACGAGCCGGGCGAGTTGCTGGCGGCGCTCCAGCCCATCGCGGAGAACGGCGGGAATCTGCTGTCGGTGTTCCACGAACGCGGCAACCTGACGCCGCGCGGCCACATCCCGGTGGAGGTGGACCTGAAGTGTCCGCCGGAGCAGTTCGAGTCGATTCTGGCGGGGCTCCGCGACCGCGGCGTCAACGTCACCCGCGCGGGCGCCGAGGAGTACGGCGCGGAGGTGACGGTGGTGCTCGTCGGCCACCTCATCGACACGGACCTGTCCGACACGCTCCAGCGGCTCACGGACTGCACGGACGCGACCGTGGCTGACCTCGAACTGTCAGCGCCCGCGGGCGCGAACTCGGAGGAGCCGTCGAGCGCGCTCATCCGGCTGCGCGCCCGCGAGAACCGGACCGCTGAGGTGCTCGAATCCGTCCGGTCGGTCGCCGACGACAAGGCGCTGAACGTCATCGAGCCGATGGAGGGGGAAGCGTGAAACTCTCGATTCTCGGCGCCGGCGCGGTCGGCCGGTCGGTCGCCGACCTCGCGTCGTCGTACGGCCACGAGGTGACGGCGCTCGCGGACTCGTCGGCGGCGGCGGTCGACGCCGCCGGCGTCGACGTCGACGCGGCGCTCACCCGGAAACGGGACGGCGACGCGCTCGGCGACGCCGACCCGGCCGACGCGCTCACCGCCGACTACGACGTGCTCGTGGAGGCGACGCCGACGACGCTCGGCGACGCCGAACCGGGCTTTTCGCACCTCCGGACGGCGCTCGAACGGGACCGCGACGTCGTGCTCGCGAACAAGGGGCCGGTCGCCGAGCGGTACGCCGACGTCCGGGCACTCGAAGCCGACTCGGCCGGCGACGTCCTGTTCGAGGCGACGGTCGGCGGCGCCATCCCGGTGTGCGCGACCGTCTCCGACCTCGGGCCGTCGCGGGTGTCCGCGGTCCGCGGCGTCCTCAACGGCACCGCGAACTTCGTGCTCTCGCGGATGGCGGCCGAAGGGCTCGACTACGACCACGTGCTCGCGGAGGCGCAGGACCTCGGCGTCGCCGAGGCGGACCCGTCGTTCGACGTCGAGGGCACCGACGCCGCGCTGAAGTGCGTCATCCTCGCGAACGTCCTCCGTGAGGCGGACTGCGGAACCGTCGACGAACTCCGCGACCGGGCGGTGTCGCTCGCGGACGCCGCGGTCCGCGGCATCCGCGACATCCCGGGGACGGCGCTCGACCTCGCGGCCGACGACGGCCGGACGGTCCGGCTCATCGGCGAAGCCACCCGCGACGGCGTCCGCGTCGGCCCGCGGCTCGTCCCGGAGAACGGGACGCTCGCGGTGTCCGGCACCCGGAACATCGTGGAGGTCGAGTCGGAGCACGCCGGCAAACTGGCGATTTCGGGCCGCGGCGCCGGCGGCGAGGAGACGGCGAGCGCCGTGCTGGCGGACGTCGGCCGACTCGAATAGGTCGGCGGGGGCCACGGGAAGGGCGTGACGGCGACGGTGCGACCCCGGCGTGCCACTCCGAATCACGTGACGGTGACGCACGAAAACCGCCGTACGAGGCCGTGGGGCCCGTACAGCGTATCGAAATGGTTTTAGGGCGTTCGGACGAAACAATCCTCACAGAGCGCCTCAGCGCGTGATTCCACAATGAGCGACAAACCCCACCAGAACCTGGCCATCATCGGCCACGTCGACCACGGGAAATCCACGCTCGTGGGCCGCCTCCTCTTCGAGACAGGGAGCGTCCCCGAGCACGTAATCGAGCAGTACCGAGAGGAAGCCGAAGAGAAGGGCAAGGGCGGCTTCGAGTTCGCCTACGTCATGGACAACCTCGCCGAGGAGCGCGAGCGCGGCGTCACCATCGACATCGCCCACCAGGAGTTCGACACCGACGACTACTACTTCACCATCGTCGACTGCCCGGGCCACCGTGACTTCGTGAAGAACATGATCACGGGCGCCTCGCAGGCCGACAACGCGGTGCTCGTCGTCGCGGCAGACGACGGCGTCGCGCCGCAGACCCGCGAGCACGTGTTCCTCGCGCGGACGCTGGGCATCAACGAGCTCATCGTCGCCATCAACAAGATGGACGTCGTCGACTACTCGGAGGACACCTACAAGGAGGTCGTCTCCGAGGTCAAAGACCTGCTCAAGCAGGTCCGCTTCGGGACCGAGGACGCCTCGTTCATCCCGATCTCCGCCTTCGAGGGCGACAACATCGCCGACCGCTCGGACAACACGTCCTGGTACGACGGCGACATCCTCCTCGATGCGCTGAACAACCTGCCGGAGTCGGAGCCGCCGACGGACGCCCCGCTGCGGCTCCCGATTCAGGACGTCTACACCATCTCGGGCATCGGGACCGTCCCGGTCGGCCGCATCGAGACCGGCGAGATGTCCCCCGGTGACAACGTCTCCTTCCAGCCGTCCGACGTCGGCGGCGAAGTGAAGACCATCGAGATGCACCACGAGGAAGTCGACTACGCGGGCCCCGGCGACAACGTCGGGTTCAACGTCCGCGGCGTCGGCAAAGACGACATCCGCCGCGGCGACGTCTGCGGCCCGGCCGACGACCCGCCGACGGTCGCCGAGACGTTCCAGGCGCAGGTCGTCGTCATGCAGCACCCGTCGGTCATCACGGCCGGCTACACCCCGGTGTTCCACGCGCACACGGCGCAGGTCGCGTGTACCATCGAGTCCCTCGACCAGAAACTCGACCCGTCCTCGGGCGAGGTCGACGAGGAGAACCCGGACTTCATCAAGTCCGGCGACGCCGCCATCGTGACGGTGCGGCCGCAGAAGCCGCTCAGCATCGAGCCGTCCAGCGAAATCCCGGAACTCGGCTCCTTCGCCATCCGCGACATGGGTCAGACCATCGCCGCCGGCAAGGTGCTGTCCGTGGACGAACGGTAAATGCCCGGGCAGCAAGCGCGCGTCCGACTCGCGGGCACGAGCCCCGACGACCTGGACGACATCTGCGACGACGTCCGCGAAATCGCGGACAAGACCGGCGTCGCGCTGTCGGGTCCGATTCCGCTCCCCACGAAGACGCTGGAAGTCCCGGCCCGAAAGTCGCCTGACGGCGAAGGGACGGCGACCTGGGAGCACTGGGAGATGCGCGTCCACAAGCGGCTCATCGACATCGACGCCGACGAACGCGCGCTCCGCCAGCTCATGCGCATCCAGGTGCCGAACGACGTCAGCATCGAAATCGTCCTCGAGGACTGAGGCGCTGCGGCGCACCTCGCGCCACACACCGTTTTCTCCTATCTTCACGCCGCCCAGCGACCGCGCCAAACCGTGCGACGGAGTCCCGACCGACGCGGCGAAACGGAACCCTCAAGTGTCGCCCCCGGCTTCTCAACAACGCGGGCTCGTAGATCAGCGGTAGATCGCTTCCTTCGCAAGGAAGAGGCCCTGGGTTCAAATCCCAGCGAGTCCACTCCGATTCTTCGTCATTCCGAAGGAACAGGACCAGGCTTGGCTCTGTCTGCCTGAGCCGTCACTAGCGGGCTGATTTCGAGCCGACCCCGGTTCAGGCGTCGCCGTTCCGGGGTATGTTTTCTGTTGACAGAGTCTTTGCCGGCACCGTCCGCACCCCGCGAGATTTTTCGCTGCGGATGCCGTTCGGGAGCTGTCTCGTCCATCCACGGGCTCCGAGAATGGCGACACCACCGAAGGATTAGCCGGTGGTATACCCTAGTTATTAGTCGCTGGCTCGGTCAGTGTCCTCCGGACATGCCGTTCAGCGACCACCTGCTCGACACCGCCGAGGACTGCTGGGACGCACAGAAACGCCACCCGTTCGTCCGGGAACTCGCGGACGGCAGCCTCGACGAGGCGGCGTTCCGGACGTGGCTCGAACAGGACTACCGCTACCTCCTCGATTACGCCCGGACGTTCGGCGTGCTGGGCGCGAAGGCGGACGACGAGGGGACGATGGCGCACTGCTTCGACGTGGCGCGGTCCATCGTCGAGGAGGAACTGGACCTGCACCGGTCGTTCGCCGCGGACTTCGGGCTCACCGAGGCGGACCTCGCGGCGGTGGAGAAGTCGCCGACGTGCGTCGCCTACACGAACTTCCTGCTCCGCACGGCGCGGGAGCGCCCGCTCGCCGTCGGCGCCGCCGCAATCTACCCGTGCGGGCAGGGGTATCTCGACGTCGCCGAACACATGGCGGAACTGGCCGGGGGCGACGTCGACAGCGCGGTCGGCGCCGGAGACGTCGACCACCGGTACGCGCCGTTCATCGAGAAGTACACGAGCGACGAGTTCCGCGACGCCGTCGCGTGGATGCGCGAGCTCGTCGACCGGTGCGCCGAGGACGCGCCGGGGCTGCGCGACGAGATGGAGGCGGCGTTCCGGCGGAGCGCCCGGCTCGAACACGCCTTCTGGGAGATGGCGTACGCGTCGGAGTCGTGGCCCGTCGACGAGGCGGTCGGCGGCGCGGACGAGGCGGCGACCGAGGTGGCCTGAATGGTCGGGGGCGCGTTCGCGCTCGGCGTCACTGTGCTGACGCTCGCTGCGGTCACCGCGGCCGGTCTGCTGTACTCGCGCGGCCGAATCGGGTCGGTCGAGGACTACGTGTCCGCGCGGAACTCCGCCGGAGCGGGATCGACGGCGGCGACGCTCGTCGCCTCCGGAATGGGTGCGTGGATCCTGTTCAGCCCAGCCGAGGCGGGCGCGGCGTTCGGCGGACTGGCCGCCGTCGTCGGCTACGCCGTCGGCAGCGCCGTCCCGTTGCTGCTGTTCGTCTCCGTCGGCCCGCGGCTCCGTGAACACCTGCCCGGCGGACACTCGCTCACCGAGTACGTCTACGCGCGCTACGGCGCACGGATGTACGGATACGTCCTCGTGATTACCGCGTTCTACCTGTTCGTGTTCCTCGCCGCCGAGATGACCGCGGTGGTGAACGCGCTCTCGGTGGTCGCCGACGTGCCAGCCTGGCTCACCGCCGGCATCGTCGGCGCGTTCGTCCTGGTGTACACGGGCTACGGGGGGCTCGTCGCCAGCATCTTCACCGACACCCTCCAGACGCTCGTCGTCCTGCCGCTGCTCGCGGTGAGCGTCGCGGCGGTCGTCGTCGGTCTGGGTGGCGCCACCGGCCTTCACGGCGCCGTCGTCGCGACGAACCCGGACCTGCTCGACCCGACGTTCCTGCCGGGTGTCGCCTTCGGCGCGTACGTCGTCATCGCGGTCGCTGGCGCGAACGTGTTCAATCAGGGGCAGTGGCAACGCGTGTTCGCCGCCGAGAGCGACGCGGCGGTCCGCCGCGGATTCGTGCTCGCCGCCGTCGCCGTGGTGCCGATGGTGCTGCTCGCCGGCCTGTTCGGCGTCGTGGCCGCCGGCCTCGGCCTGCTGGACGCTGCCGCCCCGAGCGTCGCGTTCTTCGTCGTCGTCGCCGCCGCACTCCCCGAGTGGGCTACGCTCGGCGTCGTGGTGCTGGTCGTGCTGCTCGTCACCAGCACCGCGGACACGCTGTGTAACGCGCTCGCCAGCGTCGTCACCGTCGACCTCTCGCGGCTGCTCGACGACCCGAGCGCCGGGACGCTCCAGCGCGCCGCGCGCGGCCTCACCGTCGTCGTCGCGGTCGGCGCGGTTGCGGTTAGTGCGCGCGGCTACAGCGTCCTCGAACTGTTCCTCCTCGCCGACCTGCTCGGCGCCGCGACGTTCATTCCGTTCCTCCACGGGCTCTACTCGGGGCGCGCCACCGAGTCCGGGGCGCTGTCCGGCAGCGTCGCCGGCCTCGCCGTCGGCCTGGCGTACTTCCCGACGCTCCACGGCGTCGCGACCTCGGTTCCGGTCGTCGGCCCGCTGCTCCCCGGCGCCTCGTTCGTCCACGCCTTCGGCGGCGCCGCCGGGGTTTCCGCCGCCGTATCGCTGGTAGCCGCGCTGACCGCCGACGACCGCTTCGACCTCGAAACGCTCGAGGCCGACGTCCGGTCCCTCGACGATCCGGTCACCGACGGCGGGTCGGTCCGCGTCGCAGCCGGCGACCCTGGCCGTCGAGCGGACGGCGGTTCGGAGGTGGACCGATGACCCTCGGCGCTGCGGCGTTCGCGCTGCTCGTCTGGGGGAGCCTCGGGGCCGTCGTCGCGGTGTTCGCGCTCCTGCTCCGGGCGGTGGGCCGCGAGCGACGCGGCGGCGGGGAGACCGGAGACGAGTCCGAGGTGACTGCAGCGGCAGACGTCGACGCGGGGGCGGAGCCGTGACCGACCGACCCTCGGCGAGCGACCGGGCTGCAGCGGCCGACCCGGAGGCGCGGGACGTTGCGCTCACGGTCGCGGGGTCCGACAGCGGCGGCGGCGCCGGCGTCCAGGCGGACCTGAAGACGATGGCGGCGCTCGGCGTGTTCGGCACCTCGGCGGTGACGAGCGTCACGGCCCAGAACACGTGCGGCGTCGACGCCGTCGACGACGTCTCGACGGACGTGGTCGCGGCGCAGATTCGCGCCGTCACCGACGACTTCGCCGTCGGCGCCGCGAAAACCGGGATGCTGAGTTCGGCCGACATCATCGAGACGGTCGCGTCGGCGCTCGACGGCGCCGCGTTCCCGCTGGTGGTCGACACGGTGATGGTCGCCCAGAGCGGCGACCGACTGCTCGCCGCCGACGCGGAAGCGAGTCTCCGCGACGACCTGCTGCCGCTCGCGGCGCTCGCCACGCCGAACCTCCCCGAGGCGGCGGCGCTCGCCGAAATGACGGTCGACGACGAGGACGACATGCGCGCCGCCGCGGCGCGCATCGCCGGCGACGACGGGGAGACCGGTCCGGCCGCCGTGCTCGTCACCGGCGGGCACCTCGGGGACGGCGACGCGGTGGACGTGCTGTACGCCGACGGCGACACCCGCGTCTTCCGGAACCGTCGATTCGACACGGACGCGACCCACGGGAGCGGCTGTACGCTCTCGTCGGCCATCACCGCCGGCCTCGCCCGCGGCGACGACCTGCCGGCGGCCGTCGCGCGCGCCGAGGCGTTCGTCGCCCGCGCCGTCCGCTACGGCCTCGACGTCGGCGACGGCCCCGGCCCGGTTCACCACCTCGCAGCGGCCCGTAACGACGCCGCCGGGACCGACGCGGTCCGCGCGGTCGACGAGGTCGTGCGCGCGCTCGAGGACGCCGGCGTCGACGCGCTCGTTCCCGAGGTCGGGCTGAACGTCGCCGTCGCGACGCCGTACGCGGTGGGGACCGACGACGTCGCGGCGGTCGACGGCCGCATCCACCGGACCGTCGACGGCGTCGCCGCCGCGGGGCCGGCGCGGCTCGGCGCGTCGAGCCACGTCGCCCGGCTGCTGCTCGCCGTCCGCGAGTACGACCCGGCCGTCACGGCGGCGGCCAACGTCCGCCTCGACGACGACGTCGCGGCCGCGGTCACGGAGCGGTTCGACGCGGTCGAGGTCGACCGGACCGCCGAGCCGGACGCGTCGCCGACGGAGCGGCGCGACGGCGGGACGATGTCGTGGACGGTCGACCGGGCGATGACCGGCCGCGACGACGCGCCGGACGCCGTCTTCGACCGCGGCGCCGTCGGGAAAGAGCCGATGTGCCGCGTGTTCGCCGAGACCCCGGCGGCGCTCCACGACCGACTCGTCGACCTCGGCGGCCGGCTGTGAGTCCGCCGGCGGCGACGCCGGCATCTGAACACTTTTGTCAGTGTCCGTCAATGGTCCGCTGAAATGGTAGGGCAGGCGCTCATCGTGGACGACTCGGCGTTTCAGCGGACGCTGCTCCGCGACATTCTCTCGGCGGAGTTCGAGGTGGTCGGAGAGGCGGAGAACGGCGCGGAGGCGGTCGAACTGTTCGAGGCGGAGCAGCCCGGGCTCGTCACGATGGACATCGTGATGCCGGAGATGACGGGCATCGAGGCGACCGCGGAGATCAAATCGCAAGACCCCGAGGCGACGGTCGTGATGTGCACCAGCGTCGACCAGGAGGAGAAGATGAAACGCGCGGTGCGCGCCGGCGCCGACGGCTACGTCACCAAGCCGCTCGACGAAGCGAAGGTCACCGCCGAACTGGAGTCGGTGCTGGACTCGTACTGAGCCGACCCGGAGCGTTCGAGCCGGTTCTCGTTCGGCCGCCGCGTTCACCGAGTGTCCCGCCGTCCGTCACTTTCACTTTCACTCCGCTAGGCCGACGTACAAGTCACTGCACGGGAACGTAGAGGTATGAGCGCGACCGTCACTCCCGACCGCGTGGCCGTTGAGAGCCCGACCCGAGCGAGCATCGACGTCACCGACGCGAGCGCCGGCGAAATCCGGGCGTTCGCGCGGCGTAACGACTGCGCGGTGCACTTCGAGCGCCGCGCCGGCCGGACGTTCCTCGTCGCCGTCGCGGAACCGTAACGAACCCGGGTGGACCGGCCGCCGGCTGCCGATTCGGTCCGGGTACTCCGATTCGGGTACTCGGCTTGGTTACTCCGGCCCGGCTACTCCTCCCCGGCTACTCCGGGATGGTTTCCGGCGCTTCGTGGGTCGCGTCCTCGGGGTCTTCGACGACCTCCATGCCGCGGTTGTTCACCGCGTACGGGTCCAGTCCGACCTCCTCCATGAACTGCTTGTAGAGCCGCTCGGCCGTCTCGCCGTCCTTCTGCTTGTCCGACGCGCGGTCACAGAGCTTCACGAGGTCCTCCGGGACGTCGTTGGTGTGGACGATCCAGTGGTTGATGAGGTCCGACAGCCGCCGGATGGGCGACGTGAAGTGGCCGTAGATGTCGAAGTTCAGCGCGTGGTGGCCGCCGAACGGGTCGTTCATGTACTTCGCGCGCGGCATCACCTTCAGCACGGCCCGCTGAATCTTGTTGAGCGCGCGCCCCGGCGCCTCCTCCAGCGCGGCGTTGACGGCCTTCCGCGGGTCGTCCCACGACGACCCCGGGATGGAGACGCCTTCGGTCTCCTGGATTTCGCGGAGCGCGTCGTTCCACTGGTCCGGCGTCGGCTGCGGGTGGACGCGGTACATCGCCTCGACGCCGCGGTTCCACATCAGTTCGTGCGTCACGGCCTTGTTCGCCTTCAGCATGCACTCCTCGATGATGGTGTGCGCGCGGTCCCGGCTCGGATTCAACACGAGCGAACCGTCCGCCTTGCGCTGTTCGTGCATCTGGTCGGCGAGGTCGTACGCCAGCGACGCCTCCTCGTGCAGCGGCAGCGACTCGTCGTCGAGCCGGTTTTCGCACTCGGAGTAGGTGAGCCGCTCGTCGGAGTTGATGACGGACTTGTAGATGTCGAGCTCCTCGAACCCGAGGTTCTCCTTGTCGAGCCGCATCTCGACGGTGTGCGCCAGCCGGTCCTCGTTCGGGACGAGCGAACACACCGTCTCGGCGAGCGTCGGCGGCAGCATGTGGATGGTGTACCCCGGCAGGTACACCGTGTTGCCGCGCTGTACCGCCTCCGCCCACATCTCCGAGTCCGGGTGGACGTAGTGGGACACGTCGGCGATGTGGACCCAGAGGTGGTACTCGTCATCGGTCTCCCGGATGGAGATGGCGTCGTCGAAGTCCTGTGCGTCCGCCGGGTCGGTCGTCCACGTCGTCAGGTCGCGGAGGTCTTCGCGCTCGTCGACCTCGTCTCGAATCTCCTGCTGGACGTCCTCGGTGCGGGCCTCCGCCTCCCGCCGAACCGCCGGCGGGAACTCGTCTCGAATCTCGAACTCCTCGAACAGCTCCTCGCGTTTGTCCTCGAGGTGCCGGGCGAGTTCCTCGGTGATCTTCACGGGACCCTGCGCTTCCGCGGTTCCCGCCTCGGCTTGATCGCTCATACCGGGTACTAGCGGGAGAGACAAAAAGGCGTATCGGGGCGGCGGCGCCGAAACGGCGGAATCCCGCGCTCGTTCGGGCGTCGCTCCGGCGTCAGTCGTCGCTCTCGTGTTGCTCCGGCGTCAGTTTGGGTCCGGCGTCGGTCGGGGGTCAGTTCCGCCGCCGGTCTCCGGCGTCCGAGTCGTCGTCGGCGGAGCCGTCGCGGGCGGCGGCCGCGTCGAGATACGCGTCCACGAACTCCGCCTGGGAGGCCGCGTCGCCGGCGGCGTCGGCGGCGTCGACCAGCAGCGCCTCCAGGTCGCCGCGCGGCTGGTGGCACAGCTCGCGGTGGCACGCCTTGCAGAGATACTCGAACTCCTTGCCGGCACGCTCCCACCGGTCGCCCTCCTTGTCGTACTCGCGGGCGTCGTCGCGGGCGACAGACTCCCCGCAGGCGATGCAGACCACCGACTCCCCGTCCTGTCCGCGGGAGCCAAGCATGCGCGACGCTGCGGCGGCCGACGACTTAGCAGTTTCCGTGACCAGCCTCCACCACCCTCCCGCCCAATCGCCCCCACCGCCGGCGCCGGGCGACCCCCGTGGCTACGCCGTAGCCAACTGTCGCGGTCGACGGCTGAGTCAGCCGTCTTCGCGGAGCCCGGGCGTCGGCGGGACGCCGCGTTTGTGCTCGGAGGAGCGGTGGAGTTCGGCGAGTCGCTCGACGGTGTCGCGGTCGGCGTCACAGCGGTCGGCGGCCGCCGCCGGCGTGCAGCCGTCGTCGACGAGCGCGCGCAACACCGGGTCGATGACGTCGTACGTCGCGCCGAGTTCGTCCGCGTCGGTCTGCCCCTCCCAGAGCTCCGCGCTCGGCGTCTTCTCGGCGAACCGGTCGAGCCCGAGGTGGCGCGCGAGGTCGAACACCTCGGTCTTGTACAGGTCGCCGAGCGGCCGGACGTCGACGCCGCCGTCGCCGTACTTCGTGAAGTAGCCGAGCAGCCACTCCGAGCGGTTGTCGGGGCCGCAGACCAGCAGGTCGCGCTCGTTCGCGACGGCGTACTCCAGCACCATCCGGATGCGCGCCCGGACGTTACCGACGGTCAGCGTGTCGAGGTCGCCGGGGAGCGCCGCCGTCACCGACTCGACGCTGTCGGCGATGTGCGCGTCCACGTGGTCGACGCCGTAGTCCGCACAGAGGTCGCGGGCGTCGCGGGTGTTCTCGGGGTCGCTCGGCTCGCCGGGGAGCGTCGCGCCGACGACGCGGTCGGCGCCGACGGCCTCGACTGCGAGGTGGAGCGCGACGGCGGAGTCGAGCCCGCCGCTGACGCCGACGACGTAGCCGTCCGCGCCGGCGTCGCCGAGCCGCGCTTCGAGAAACGCCTCGACTCGCGGCGCCGCGTCCGCAGGGTCGATTCGAGTCACGGTCGACGGTTCGGCCGCCGCCGAGAAAACCGTCGGGGTGCGCGGCGACCCCGGCGTTCAGCCGGGGTCGGTGCCGGCGGAGCCGTCGGCGTCGCCGGCGGACGCGCTGTCGGCTGCGCCGTCATCGGCGTGGCTTTCGGCCGTGTCGTCGCCAGCGTGGTTGTCGACCGCGTCGTTTTCGGCGTCGCGGTCCGGTTCGCCGTCCGGGGCGGTGCGGCGGATGACGTCGACGTGCTCTGCGACGAGCGCCCGGCAGCACTCCGGGACCAGGTCGCGCCACGGCTCGCCGGCGCGGATGCGTCGCCGAATCTCGGTGCCGGAGTAGCGGTCGGGCGCGTGCATCGCCTGCTCGACGACCCGCACGTCGGTGTGCGCCCGGACGATGCGCCGAACCGCGGGGTTGCCGGAGACGACGACGTCGGCCTCCGTCAGGTCGCGCAGCCGAGTCGCCCACGACCGGTGCCCCGGCGCGCCCCGCGCTTCGTCCGGCACCGCGACCACCGGGAGTTCCGGGTGGCACGACCGGAGGAGGTCGCGTCGCTCCCGCTCGGACAGCGGATTCTGCGGCGTCCGGGACCGCTCCGGGCTCCCGAGCGCGACGACGACGTCGTCGTAGCGGTCCGCCGTCCACTGGACGGCGCGGTGATGCCCCTCGTGGAACGGCTGGAACCGCCCGAGGAACGCGGCGCGAGTCACGGCTCCGGGGTCGGACGGCTGCGACAAGTGTGTTCGGTTCCCGACGGAGTCCGGGGCCAGTTCGGACCGCTCGTACTCGGCCCGGGTCGAGTGGCGGCTCCGGGCGGTGTCGCGGCGGAGCGGACGATTTATCCTTCGGACGCGCGGAGCGTGCGTATGGAAGTGAAGTCCCGTCACCACCTTCGCAGCGACGCCGTCTCGGAGATCCGCGAGACGCTCGCGGACCGACTCGGCGTCGACCTGGACGGCGACAGCTTCGAGCTGGTCGAACTCGCCGACTCGCCGTTCGACCTCGTGCTCGTCGACGGCGACCCGGACGTCCTCTACTACGAGGACGAGCCGTTCGTCACGGTCCGCGGCGCGAACGCCCACCCGCCCGAGCGCGGCGTCGTCACCGTCGACGCCGGCGCGGTGTCGTTCGTCTCCGACGGCGCCGACGTCATGCGGCCCGGCATCACCGAAGCCGACGACTCCATCGACGAAGGCGACCTCGTCGTCGTCGCCGAGGAGACGCACGGGAAAGCGCTCGGCGTCGGCCGCGCGCTCGTCGACGGCGAGGAGATGACCGGCGACTCCGGGAAGGTCGTGACGTCGCTCCACCACGTCGGCGACGACCTCTACGAGTTCTCCGTCTGACCGGCGCTACTCCGCGCCGGCCCCGTTCTCGCCGGCTTCACCTGCGCCGGATTCGTCGGCGTCGCCGTCGTCGCGGCCGTCGCGGTCGGCGCTGTCGTCGCCGTCGTCGCCGTCCTCGTCGTACTGCTCCACCACGATTTCCTGGCCGCGTTTCGCCTCCTCGTACGTCTCCCGGAGGTCCGCGACCGGCGTCTCGGTGGCGTCGACGCGGAGGTCGTCGTAGTACGGGTCGAACTCGCGGTCCTCGGTGGTCCTGACTTTGAGCGCGGCGGACTGCACCGGGAGTTCCTCGCGTTTGTCTCCGCCCTCCTCGTGGCCGGCTTCGAGCGCGTCGACGAGCCGTTCGGCGAGCGGGGCGTCGCCGAAGGCGTCCGACTCGTAGGCGTTCGCGACGGCGTCGACGACGGCTTCGCCGGTGAGCAGGTTCCCGGCGACCGTGTAGTTCTCGCCGCTGACGTGCCCGAACCAGCCCTGACACTCCTCGCCGGAGAACGTGAACGTTCCGTCGGCGTCGACGCCGTGTAACTGGCGCTGCTCGGCGCCGTCGTCGGCGTGCAACAGCGCCTCCAGCGCGTCCTCGACGGCCAGCCCGTCGTCGATGTACTCGATGCCCTTCCGCCCGAGGTCGACGTTGACGAGCGACTGCGTCGCCACCGCCCCGTTCTCCGACGCGAACGGGCACAGCGTCCCGACCCCCGGCAGCCGCGTCGTGACCGCCACGCCGAACCGCGTGTGCCGGTCCCCGTCGTCGTCGGTGTACTCCTCGCGGACACAGATGCTGAACGTCACGCCCCGAACGAGGGGCGGCGACCCGCAAAAACTCGGGGGTCCCGGCACGACGGCGCCGCGACTCGCTCGGCTGTCCGCCGACGGTCGCCGGGGTCCGCGCGCGGTGCGTCGCCGGACGCCGTCGGTGCGTCCGCGGCGAACACTGAACACTGAAGAACGGGGGCGCGCAAGTGTTGCCCGTAGATGATTCCGCCTATCGCGAGCCGGTTCGTCGCGGGGGAGACGTCGGCGTCGGCGTTCGAACACGCCCGCGCGGCGAACGACGACGGGGTGTCCGTCATCTTGAATCTGCTCGGTGAGCACTACGACGACCGCGCGGACGCCGACGCCGACGCGGCCGCCTACGAGCAGCTCGTCGCCGACATCGCCGACACGGACCTCGACGCCTGCGTCTCCGTGAAGCCCTCCCAGCTCGGCCTCGACGTCGGCGACGACGCGTTCAGGGCGAACTTCCGCCGGGTCGTCGAGGCGGGCCGGGAGCACGGCGTGTTCGTCTGGTGTGACATGGAGGACGCGACGACGACCGACGTGACGCTCGACGCCTTCGAGACGCTCGTCCGGGAGTTCGACGGCGGCGTCGGCCAGTGCGTCCAGGCGAACCTCCGGCGCACCCGCGACGACCTCGACCGGCTCGTCGACGTCCCCGGGAAAATCCGGCTGGTGAAGGGCGCCTACGAGGAGGACAGCGACGTCGCCTACACCGACAAGGCCGACGTGAACGAGGCGTTCCGGGACGACCTCGAACTCCTGTTCCGCGAGCGCGACGGCGGCGTCGCGGTCGGCAGCCACGACCCGGCGATGATCAGCTACGCGAAGGAGCTGCACGACGAGTACGGCACCGGCTTCGAGGTGCAGATGCTGATGGGCGTCCGCCCGGACGCCCAGCGCGAACTCGCCGCCGAGGGCTACGACGTCTGGCAGTACGCGCCGTACGGCGACAAGTGGCTGTCGTACTTCTACCGCCGCGTCCGCGAACGCAAGGAGAACGCGCTGTTCGCGCTCCGCGCCATCGCCGGCGTCTGAGCGGCCGACTCCGCGTCGCCGTCCTCGGCATCGTCGCCGTCGCTGTCAGCGTCGCTGTCGCCGTCGTCGATGCCGCTGCCCCATCCTCATCGGCTGTTCAGTTCCGCGCCGGTCCGTTGCGTGTGGAAGCGCTGATAACCCCTGGGGTCTCATATGTACTGAGAACCGAATGTCCACCTGGAAGCGCGATTTCGCGAGCGGGCTGGTGGTGGTGGTCCCGATACTCGTCATCCTCTTCGTCGCGAACTGGCTGTACGAGCAGCTCCTGAAGATTCCGTTCATCCCCCGCATCACCTACGAAAATCCGCCGTGGTGGCTCGCGCCGTGGATGGAGTTCCTGCAGGTGTTCCTCGCGGTCATCGTGTTCGTCCTGCTGGTGCTGTCCGTCGGCTACCTGATGCGGACGACGTCCGGCCGGTTCCTGGAGAGCTTCGTCGACGACACGGTGAACCGCGTCCCGGGGCTGCGCGTCGTCTACAACGCCTCGAAGCTCGCCGTCGAGACGGCGCTCACCGGCACCGGCGAACTCCAGAAGCCCGTGAAACTGGAGACGTGGCCGGGGATGCGGATGACGGCGTTCAAGACCGGGAAGACGACCGACGACGGCCGCGTCGTCGTGTTCATGCCGACCGCGCCGAACATCACCACCGGGTTCGTCATCGAGGTCGACCCGGAGAACGTCACCGAGACCGACGAACGCGTCGAGGAGGCGCTCACCCGCATCCTCTCGGCCGGCTTCGGCGAGGGCAGCGACAACGGCCCGGTCGACGTCTCCGACATCGCCGACTCCGCGGGCGCCGAGCGCGGCACCGCCGACGGCGACGCCGCAGACGGCGACGGTGTCGGCGGCGATGGCGACGCCGACGCGGACCGGTAGCCGGGCCGGAACGAATCGGTGAAGTGGGGCGGCCGCGCCGAAGGAGGTATGGCCGACGACGAGTTCGACCCGCTGGACGAGCGGGCGATGGAACTGCTCGAAGCGTTCATCGACCGGCACGGCTTCCTCTCGTGGCTGAATCTCGAAGTGGTCGAGGTGGACAGCGGCCGCGTCGTCCTGACGGTGCCGTACGACGACAAGCTCGTGAACCCCGGGTCGCCCATCGGCTCGATTCACGGCGGCATCGCGGCGACGCTCATCGACACCGCGTCCGGGTTCGCGCTCCGGTCGACGTTCGACGACCCGTCGACCGGGTCGCTCGCGACCACCGACCTGAACGTCACGTATCTCCGGCCGGCCACCGCCGACCTCCGCGTCGAGGCCGAGGTGCTCCGCACCGGCGGCACGATGGGCTACACCGACACCATCGTCTCCAGCGTCGCGCCGGACGGCGAGGAGAAAACCGTCGCCACCGGCCGCACGTCGTTCCGGCTGTTCCCCGACCGGTAGGCCGGCCGCCGCTCGGCGCTCGACTGGCTGGTGCGCCGGGGCGGGCGGCCCTTTTTTGCCGGCGCGCGTCGAACCGCCGGTCGAATGAGTCGAGAGGAGCGTGTCGCGTACGAGCCGGTGAGCGTGAAGGCGGTGCTGTCGGAGATGAAAGACACCGCGGAGCTGCTCATCGACCTGTCGTACTCGGCGGTGCTCCACGGCAGCGACGACCTCGCCGCGGAGGTGCTCGAACTCGAATCCCGGATGGACGTGCTGCAGCTGCAGGCGCGGATGAGCGTCATGATGGCGGCGCGGAGCCCCGAGGACGCCGAGGAGCTCGCGCCGGTGCTCGGCGTCATCGGCGCCGCAGAGAAGATTTCGAACGCCGCCGGCGACATCGCGAAGATCGTCCTGGAGGACATCGGCCTGCCGAACGCGATGCGGGCGGCGCTCCCGGAGGCGGTGGAGACGCTGGTCCGCGCGACGCTCGACGGCGACTCGCCGTACGTCGGCGAGACGCTGCAGGAGATCAACATGGAGACCGAGACGGGCGTCCGCGTCATCGCGGTGCGACGCGACCGCGCGTCCGGCAAGGAGTCGTGGATCACGAACCCGGGGCCGGACACGACGCTGCGGGCCGGCGACTCGCTGCTGCTGCGCGGCGTCGAAGACGGCCTTCGGACGGTGTACGAGGCGGCGACCGGCGAGCCGTACGAGCCGCCGTCGCCGCCGGAGGCCGCCATCGACGACCTCGAACGCGCCGTCGACTCCATCGTCCTCATGAAGAACATGAGCGAACTCGCCGTCGACCTCGCGTACGGCGCCGTCCTGTTCAACAGCGAGGGCGTCGCCGAGGAGGTCGTCGAACTGGAGGCCGAGGTCGACGCGCTGCAGTCGCGGTTCGAGGCGTGGACGCTGCGCGCCGCGGGCCGCGTCGACGACCCGGTGCAGCTCCGCGGGCTCGTCCACCTCGCCTCCGCGACCGAAGTCATCAGCGACGCGGCGCTCGAAATCAGCGAGGGCGTGCTGCGCGGCCTCGACGCCCACCCGGTGGTCGCGGAGGCCGTCGAGGAGTCCGACGAAATCATCGTCCGGCTCACCGTCCGGCCCGGGTCGCGGCTCGCGGACGCGACGCTCGCCGAGCGGACCGTGAAAACCGAGACCGGGATGCGCGTCATCGCGGTGCGCCGCCCGGGCGACGACGAGCGGGAGGGCGAGTGGGTCGTCTCGCCGAGCGCGGAGACCGAGCTGCACGCCGGCGACGTCATCATCGCGAAGGGGACGCGCGCCGGCGCCGAGCGGCTGGCGACGCTCGCCGGCACCGATCGGGAGTTCGAACAGTAGCGACGCGGCGCCGAGGCGCGCTGCTGCCGGCGGCTTACTGCGTGCGGCGGTCCTCCCGGACGAGGCCGACGGCCGAGCGGAGCGCGAGCAGCGTCGTCACGAGCAGCGCCGTCGTCGCGGCGAGCACGAACGCGAGCAGCAGGAAGTAGCCCTCCGCGCCGAGTACCGGGTAGTCGCGGGTGCCGACGAACGGGCCGAGCAGTTCGAACACCCGGACGAGGTACGTCGCCGCGGCGAGCAGGACGCCGGTGGCGACGCCGACGGCGACGTTCCGGCGGAGCGACAGGGCGTCGGCGAGGCCGTCTGCGGGCGGACGCTCCGGGCGCTCGTCGGTCGCCGCGCGGTCGGCGCCGTGGTCGTCTCGGCTCACGGGCCCTCTTGCCGGCGCACCGTGAAATCCCCGTCGAAGCGACCCTCGTGACAGCGAACCTACTAGTACTGCGAAATTAACCGGTTCCGCGGCAGAAATATCCGGTTCAGTTATGTGTTCGCGGCCGAACCAGCGCACCCGGCCATGCCAGCAAGTGACACGGACGGTGTCGACGACCGAGACAGCGAGGAGCCGCCCCGGAGCCCCGAGTCGTCCGTTCGGCTCCTCTACGTGGAGAGCGACGACGAGTTCGCCGCGCTCGTCGCCACGTACCTCGGTCGGTACCGGCCGCGCGTCACGGTCGACCGGGTGAGGACCCCCGAAGCGGCGATGGCTGCGCTCCGCGACGACGGCGACAGCGACAACGGCGACGTCGACGACGACGGCGGAGACGACGCCGACGGCGGCGTCGACTGCGTGGTGACGGACCACCGGCCGCCGGCGCTCGACGGCGTCGCGCTCTGCCGGCGCGTCCACCGCGTCGACGAGTCGCTGCCGGTCCTGCTCCTCACCGGGGAGCCGACCGGCTCCGTCGACGAGCCGGCCGCTCAGGCCGGTGCGTCGGCCGTCCTCTACAAGCGCGCCGGGCTGGGAACGCTGGACCGACTCGCGGACCGCGTCGTCGACGCGGCGGCCGCCGATAGCGACGCGGCGCCGGTCACCGGCGAGCAGGTCACCGGCGACGACGCGACCGTCGGCAGGCGCGACAGCGATGAACGCGGCGACTCCGGCGGAGCGGACGCGGGCGCCGTGGACCCGACGCACGTCACGGAGGCCGACAGCGACGCCGCCCCGGGGAGCGAGTAGCGCGCCGAGAACCGCGCACGCGGGAGCCGGCGGCGGAGCGGCGACCGCGACCGCGGGTTAGCCCGTCGGCTCGAACTCCTTCCCGCGGAGCAGGAAGTAGCCGACGCCGACGAGTCCGACGGCGGACGCGACGCCGAAGGCGAGCGCCGGCCGGACGCCGTACAGCCACCCGCCGATGACGCCGCTCGGGATGACGACGACGTTTCTGAGCAGGTAGTACGCGCCGGTGACGCGGCCGCCGCTCCCCGCCTCGGCGGGGCCGACGATGAGCGCCTTGTGCGCCGGCAGCCCGGCGAACCGGAGCCCGGAGAACGCGAACAGCACCGTGAGCACCGCCGGCGCCGACAACTTGACCGCGCCGACCAGCGGGAGCGCGGCGTCGACGCCGTCGGTCGGCGCGGAGATGAGCAGCGCCGGGAAGACGGCGTAGACGGCGAAGCCGAACGCGACGACCGGCTTCAGGCCGACGCGCTCGCTGAGCCGCGCGACCGGCGCCATCGTGACCAGCGCCACCGCCATCTCCACGGCGAGCAGCACGCCGAGGAACGACGCCGGCGGGAGCCGCCCGACCACGGGCAGCGTGACGCCGACGCCGAAGTAGTTGACGACGACGAGCGAGAAGAACGCGTAGACGGCGCCGTTGGCGAACCGGACGAGCGTGTCGGCGACGAGCAGCGGCCGGAGCGGCTCGGGCAGCCGACGGAGGTCCTCGCGGAGCGTCTCGACGCCGGCGAAGGACTTCCCGATGCTGTCGCCGCTGGCGTCGTACAGGACGTGCTGGGCGACGGTGCCGACGAGTCCGGCGCCGGCCGCCACGAGCAGCAGCACGCGGAAGCCCGCCTCGAAGGCGTAGGCGGCCAGCACCGCGGCGGCGAGCAGCGGGCCGAGCAGGAACGCCGTCCGACGGAACGTCTCCGTGGCGGCGAACCCGGCGGCGAGCCGCGACGGCTCCACGGACTGTTTCACGACCGCGAACGTCGCGCCGAGCCCGAACGACTTCCACGCCTGCGAGAGAAACAGGCCGGCGAACAGCAGCACAACGGCGAGCGACGTCGGGCCGACGGCGACGCCCTGCAGGTCGCCGGCGGCGTACCAGACGAGGAAGCCGAGCGTCGACGCCAGCCCGAACAGCGTGAGCGCCGACCGCGAGCCGATGCGGTCGGAGACGGCGCCGCCCGGATACGGAAACACCGCGGAGATGAGGTCGCCGACGCTCTTGAACAGGCCGACGGCGAGGCTGCCGGCGCCGAGCGCCTCCAGGTACACCGGCATGTACCGGCCGGTCGTCTGGAAGCCGAGGCTGAACGCGAACATCGCGAGCGACAACACCAGCACGTCGCCGGGGAGCGCGGCGAACCGACGGAACGGTTCGAGCGGCGACGGCCGGCCGCTGCTCGAAGAGTCGTCGCCGCCGGTCGCCGCGCCGTCCGTCATCGTCGTCTCGGTTCGTCGGCACCTACAAAAGGCCTCGGGTGGCCCGGGCAGTCGCGGCCGCGGAGGCGGTCCGGCTGCTCGACGGCCACGGTCGATGACTCGTCCCGCAGTCCTGGGCCGCCGCGGCCAGCCAGGACGGCGCGCTCCAACCGCGGCGGACGGCCGGCGACGCAAGAATCACCGGCGTCTCGGAGCCGCTGCGGAAGGCGGCGGAACCTGAAGGACTTTATCTTCGGCGTCGTATCCGGTCGTATGGGTCTGTTCGACCGGCTGCGCGGAGACGACAATCCGCGGGTCGCGTTCGTCGGTATCGACGGCGTGCCGTATTCGTTGCTCTCGGAGCACCCCGAGGAGTTCCCGAACTTCGCCGCGCTCGCCGAGGAGGGGGCGAGCGGCGAAATCGACTCCATCGTCCCCCCGGAGTCGTCGGCGTGCTGGCCGGCGCTCACCACCGGCGTCAACCCCGGCGAAACCGGGGTGTACGGCTTTCAGGACCGCGAAGTCGGGTCGTACGACACGTACGTCCCGATGGGTCGGGACGTGCAGGCGACGCGGGTCTGGGACCGGGTCACCGAAGAGGGGCTGGACGCCACCGTCCTGAACGTCCCGGTGACGTTCCCGCCGCAGCGGAACGTCCAGCGGATGGTGTCCGGGTTCCTCTCGCCGAGCGTGGAGAAGGCGGCGTACCCCGACGAGCTCCGCGAGTACCTCGAATCCATCGACTACCTGCTCGACGCGAACCCGAAACTCGGCCACAAAGACGACAAGTCCGAGTTCCTCGAACACGCGCACAAGACGCTCGACCGGCGGTACGAGGCGTTCAGCCACTACGTCGAGGAGGACGACTGGGACCTGTTCTTCGGCGTGTTCATGACGACCGACCGCGTCAACCACTTCCTGTACAAAGACTACGCCGAAGACGGCGAGTACCGCGAGGAGTTCATCGACTTCTACCGCTCGGTCGACGAGTACATCGGGAAGCTCCGCGAGCAGCTCGCCGACGACGTGACGCTCGTCGTCGCCTCCGACCACGGCTTCACGTCGCTCGACTACGAGGTCGAGTTCAACGCGTGGCTGCAGGAGGAAGGCTGGCTGTCGTTCGAGGACGACGACCACGAGAAGCTCGACGACATCGCCGAGGAGACGCGGGCGTACTCGCTGATTCCGGGCCGCTTCTACCTCAACCTCGAGGGCCGCGAGCCGCGCGGAAGCGTCCCGCAGGAGGAGTACGAGTCGACGCGGGACGAACTGAAGGCGGCGCTCGAACGGCTCGAAGGGCCGAACGGCGAACCAGTCGCCGACCGCGTCGTCGAAAAGGAGGAGGCGTTCCGCGGCGAACACGACGACATCGCGCCCGACCTCGTCGTCATCCCGAACGACGGCTTCGACCTGAAATCGAAGTTCAAGCCGCACGACGACGGCGTCTTCTCCGCCGGGCCGCGCAACGGGATGCACAGCTTCGACGACGCGACGCTGTACGTCGACGACCCCGAGGCGACCGTCACCGACGCGGACCTGCTTGACATCTCGCCGACCATCCTCGAACTCATGGGCATCGACTACGCCCGCACCGAGTTCGACGGCGCGTCGCTGCTGTAACCGCCGGGTCGTCGACCGGCGCCGTTCTCTCGGCTCCGTCGCCGTCCGACGGGGCTACCCGAAGTTCTCGACTTTCGTCTCGCCGTCGAAGCCGGCGTCCGTCAGCGCCGCGGTCGCGTCGTCGACGAACTCGGCGAAGCCGTAGACGAACGCGGTTTCGCCGTCGACCCCGGTGACCGCGTCGGTGACGGCGTCGTCGACGTCGTCGGCGGTGACGACCACCGAGCCGCCGCGGTCGCGGACACGGTCGAGCCGGTCGGTGTGAGCGGGCGCGTCCGACTGGTACACCACGGCGGCTTCGTTGCCGGCGTCGAGCGCGGCCTCCGCGATCGCGACCGCCGGCCCGATGCCTGGGCCGCCGGCGAGCACCACGGCGCGCGGTTCGCCCTCGTAGTAGTCCTCGCCGAACGGCCCCGAGACGTCGACGGTGTCGCCGGGTTCGAGGTCGGCGAGGGAGGCCGCGAACTCCCCGCCGTCCAGCCCGACGGTCGTCTCGAACGAGCCGTCCGTGTCCGGCGACGACACCGTGTAGAAGCGCGACTCCGATTCGCCGCCGACGTCGGCGGTGAGCCGGACGAACTGCCCGGGCTTGGCGTCGAACTCGTCGGGCGAGTCGAACGTCACTGCGACCGTGTCGGGGCCGACCGATTCGACCGACTGAACCGTGACCGTAGCGTCCATGCCGCGTCGTTGGCGGGGCGGGTACGGGAAGGTGTCGGAACCGGCCGGTCCATCGGCCAGCGACTCGGGGCCGGTTGACCCGTCTCGGCTCGGCCCGGCGAACCAGCGTCGCTGCGTCTCTCCACGTCGGCGCGTGCCTCGCCCGCCCGCGCTTTGGACAACAGTCGTCCCGGACGTCGACAGCCGTCGTTATCTCCGTTCCGAACGGCCGAAACACCGACTTTCGACTACGAACGGTCACTTATACTCCGAAGCAACTGTCTTTATTTGTCATTTATCGACATTCTTGCGGTATTTTCGTTCAAACAGTAACACTGCGGTGGCTCCCCCTTTCAGAAGGCTTTTCCTCCGACCGTGGAAAGAGCCGACTAGTATGCCAGCGGACTTCAACTGGGCCATCGGCGGGGAAGCCGGCGATGGCATCGACTCGACCGGGAAGATCTTCGCGCAGGCGCTCTCCCGAGCGGGTCGACACGTGTTCACCTCGAAGGACTTCGCGTCTCGGATCCGCGGCGGCTACACAGCCTACAAGGTCCGGACGGCCGTGGACCGTGTCGACTCGGTCGTCGACCGCCTCGACGTGCTGATCGCACTGACGCCGCGGACCATCGAGGAGAACCTCGACGAGCTCCACGACGACTCCGTCATCATCTACGACGGCGAACGTACCACGATGCAGGACGTGGAGATTCCGGGCGAAATCACGGGGCTCAACGTCCCGCTGAAGCGGCTCGCCGAGGACGCCGGCGGCGCCATCATGGCGAACGTCGTCGCGCTCGGCGCGGCCTGCGAGGTGTCGGACTTCCCCGTGGAGAACCTCGACTCCGCGCTGAAAAAGCGGTTCGGCGACAAGGGGCAGGCGCTCGTCGACAACAACAAGGAGGCCGCACGGAACGGCATCGAGTACGTCCAAGAGGAGTACGCCGACGAGGAGTTCCCGTACGAACTGGAGACGACCGACGCCGACTACGTCCTGTTGAACGGCGACGAAGCCATCGGGATGGGCGCCATCGCCGCCGGCTGTAAGTTCTACGCCGGCTACCCGATCACGCCCGCGACCGACGTGATGACGTACCTGAAGGGCCGCATCGAGGAGTTCGGCGGCCACGTCGTGCAGGCGGAGGACGAACTCGCCGCTATCAACCTCGCGCTCGGCGGCGCCCGCGCCGGCGCCCGCGCGATGACCGCGACGTCCGGCCCCGGCATCGACCTGATGACGGAGACGTTCGGGCTGGTCGCGACCTCGGAGACGCCGCTGGTCATCTGCGACGTGATGCGCTCGGGGCCGTCCACCGGGATGCCGACGAAACAGGAGCAGGGCGACCTCAACATGCTGCTGTACGGCGGCCACGGCGAGATTCCGCGGTTCGTGCTCGCGCCGACCACGGTCGCGGAGTGCTTCTGGAAGACCGTCGAGGCGTTCAACCTCGCCGAGAAGTACCAGACGCCGGTGTTCCTGGCGTCCGACCTCGCGATGGCGGTCACCGAACAGACGTTCGAGCCGGACGCGTTCGACATGGACGACGTCGAAATCGACCGCGGGAACGTCGTCGACGCGGAGGGCGTCGCCGAACACCAGACCGACAAGGGGCAGTTCAAGCCGCACGAGCTCACCGACGACGGCGTCAGTCCGCGGGCGTTCCCGGGGACGACCGGCGGCGCGCACATGTCCACCGGTCTCGAACACGACGAGCTCGGCCGCCGCACCGAGGACACCGACATGCGCATCGAGCAGGTCGACAAGCGGAACCGGAAGGTCGAGACGGCGAAGGAGCGCGAGGACTTCTCGCCGCGCGAGTTCGGGAACCCGGACTCCGACACGCTCGTCGTCACGTGGGGGTCGAACGAGGGGACGCTCGTCGAGGCGCTCGACTTCCTCGAGGAGGACGGCATCGACGTCCGCGTGCTGTCGTGTCCGTACATCTTCCCGCGGCCCGACCTCACCGAGGAGTTCGAGGCCGCAGACGACGTCATCGTCGTGGAGTGTAACGCGAACGGGCAGTTCGCGGACGTGCTCGAACACGACACGCTCCAGCGCGTGAAGCGGGTGAACAAGTACAACGGCGTGCAGTTCAAGGCGGACGAGCTCGCAGCCGACATCAAGGAGACTCTGGAGGCGTAACAATGAGTTCACAGGTCAAATTCACGGACTTCAAGTCCGACAAGCAGCCGACGTGGTGCCCCGGATGTGGGGACTTCGGGACGATGAACGGGATGATGAAGGCGCTCGCCGAAACCGGGAACGACCCGGACAACACGTTCGTCGTCGCCGGCATCGGCTGCTCCGGCAAGATTGGGACGTACATGCACAGCTACGCCATCCACGGCGTCCACGGCCGCGCGCTGCCGGTCGGCGCGGGCGTCAAGATGGCGAACCCGGACCTCGAAGTGATGGTCGCCGGCGGCGACGGCGACGGCTACTCCATCGGCGCGGGCCACTTCGTCCACGCCGTCCGGCGGAACGTCGACATGAGCTACGTCGTCATGGACAACCGCATCTACGGGCTCACGAAGGGGCAGGCGTCCCCGACGAGCCGCGAGGACTTCGAGACGGCGACGACGCCGGAAGGCCCGAAGCAGCCGCCGGTCAATCCGCTGGCGCTGGCGCTCGCGTCCGGCGCGACGTTCATCGCGCAGTCGTTCAGCAGCGACGCGCTCCGCCACCAGGAGATCGTGCAGAAAGCCATCGAACACGACGGCTTCGGCTTCGTGAACGTGTTCTCGCCGTGCGTCACGTTCAACGACGTCGACACCTACGACTACTTCCGCGACTCGCTGGTCGACCTGAAGGAGACGGACTACGACCCGACCGACCGCGACGCCGCGAAGGACAAAGTGATGGACGCCGACAAGGAGTACATGGGCGTCCTCTACCAGGACGAAGAGTCCGTGCCGTACGAGGAGAGCCACGGCCTCGACGACGACATGAGCGACATCGACGAGGACGGCGCCCCCGAGGGCGCCATGGACCTGGTCCGCGAGTTCTACTGACGACCGCTCCCGACCCGGCTCTTCTCCTCCCCTCTTTCTCCTTCCTTCTCCGCTCTCTTCCGGCCGACCCGCGGTCTCTCGCTTCGGAGCCGCGAGCGGCGGCGTCGACGCCGCGTCTCTCCGGGCCGACTGCTCACCGCTCTCTGACGACGACGAACTCGGCGAGGTCGCGGAGGTAGCCGCGGGCGTCGGAGTCGTCGAGCCCGGTGGTTTCGAGCGCTTCGAGCGCCATGTCCGCCTGGTCGTGCGCGCGCTGGTTCGCCTCCTCGGGCGTCAGGTCGGTCACCTGTAGCAGCGACGGCCGGTCGACGGCTTCGTCCTGCCCGGTCGGCTTCCCCAGTTCGGCGGGGTCGGCGACGGCGTCGAGGACGTCGTCGCGAATCTGGAAGGCGACGCCGACGCGCTCGGCGTACTCGCCGAACGACTCGACGGCGAACGGGTCGGCGTCGGCCGCCACCGCGCCGAGTTCGGCGGCCGCCCGGAACAGCGCCCCGGTCTTCCGGCGCGCCAGCTCCATGTACTCGGCTTCGTTCGTCGGCCGCGCCACCAGCTCCGTGGCTTCGCCTTCGCCGAGCTCCACCATCGATTCGGCGACGACCTGCATGGCGCGTTCGTCCGACGAGAACAGCGCGAACGCCTCGCCGAGCAGGCCGTCGGAGGCGATGATGGCGGGGCCGTAGCCGAACTCGGCCCAGGCGCTCGGGGTGCCGCGGCGGACCGCCGAGCGGTCGATGATGTCGTCGACGACGAGCGACGCGTTGTGGACGAGTTCGACGCCGACGGCGAAGTCGACCGCGTCCTCCGTGTCGCCGCCCGCGGCTTCGCAGGTGAGCAGCGTCACGGTCGGGCGGACGCGCTTCCCGCCGGCGAGTGCGACGTGGCCGAGCTCCTCGGCGAGCCGGTCCGGCTCGACCGCCTCGGTCACCTCCGTCAGGCGGTCGTTCACCATCGCAACCCGGCGCTCCAGGTACTCCATTACACCCGCGTCGGGCCGGGGGACGCAAGAGCGTACCGGATGCGAGTTACGCGCCGGCGCGTCCGCTCACTCGAACTGCTCGATGAGCGCCGGCACGACGTCGAACAGGTCGCCGACGACGCCGTAGTCCGCGATGTCGAAAATCGGGGCGTTCGGGTCGGTGTTGATGGCGATGATGGTGTCGGCGCCCTTCATGCCGGCGACGTGCTGGACGGCGCCGGAGATGCCGATGGCGAGGTAGACGTCGGGCGTCACCTGCTTGCCGGACTGGCCGACCTGCCGGTTCTTCGGGAGCCAGCCGTTGTCGACGATGGGGCGGGACGAGGACAGCGTCGCGCCGGTGACGTCGACGAGTTCGCGGATGAGGTCGAGGTTCTCCTCCTCTTCGATGCCGCGGCCGATGGAGACGAGGAACTCCGCGTCGGCGATGTCGACGTCGCCGGCGCCGACCTCCTCGAAGCCGGTGACGGTCGTCCGGACCGCGTCGTCGTCGACGGCGACGTCGAACGGCTCGACGTCGACGTCGGCGGCGGTCTCGGCTGCGCCCCACTCGCCGCCACGGACCGTGACGGCGAACTGGTCGGCGTCGACTTCGACCGTCGTCTCGACTTTCGAGCCGTACATCTCGCGGGTGGCTTCCAGCCGGTCGCCGTACGCGAGGTCGACGGCGTCGGTGACGAGCGGTAGGTCGAGCGCGTTCGCGACCGCCGGCGCGTAGTCGAGGCCGTTCACGGAGTTCGGCAGCAGCAGCGCCGCCGGGTCGAGTTCCTCGTGCAGCGCCTCGACGACCTGCGCGTAGACGTCGTGGTTGAACTCCTCGCCCTCCGCGACCGTGTGGACCGTGTCGACGCCGTCGAGCCGGAGCATCTCCGCGAAGCCGTCGACGTCGCCGGAGATGACGGCGACGTGGAGGTCGCCGCCCAGGCCGTCCGCGAGTTCGCGGCCGGCGGTCACCAGCTCGAAGCTGACGTCGCGGAGGTCGCCGCGTCGGTGTTCGGCGACCGCGAGCACGTCGCTCATTCGGACACCACCCCCGTCTGCCGCAGCACGTCAGCGAGCTGTGCTGCTTGCTCGTCGGCGTCCCCGTCGAAGAACGTCGCCTCCGACTCGGTCTCCGGTTCGTACATCGCGGTCCGAGTGATGGGGGAGTCGACCGTGGCGGCGTCGAGGCCGAGGTCCGCCAGCGTCTTCGTCGCGATTTCCTTCGACTGCGCCTGCCGGATGCCGCGGAGGCTCGCGTACCGCGGCTCGTTCAGCCCGGTCTGAATCGTCAGCACCGCCGGCAGCTCCACGTCGGTGAGCTCCTCGACGCCGCCCTCCAGTTCGCGGTGGACGTGCGCGACCGAGAAGTCGGATTCGACGTCGAGTTGGTTGACGACGGCGGCCCACGCGTCGCCGACCTCCTCGGCGAGCGAGACGCCGGTCGCGCCGAACCCGTCGTCGTTCGCCTGCACGCCGGTGAGCACGAGGTCGGGGTCCTCCTCGTCGACGACGGCGGCGAGCAGCCGCGTCTTGGCGGCGACGTCGAGGTCGGCGCCGGCGACGTCGTCGTCCCAGATTCGGATCGCGCGGTCGACGCCCTTCGCGAGCGCCATCCGGATGGTCTCCTCCGACCGCTCCGGGCCGATGGTGGCGGAGACGACTTCGACGTCGTCGTTCGCCTCCCCGAGCTGGACGGCCGCCTCGATGGCGTAGTCGTCCCACTCGTTCAGGTCGTACTCGAGGTACTGCTCTCCGACGTCGAGCCCGTCGATTTCGAAGTCGTCGGCCGCCTCCGCGACCTCCTTCACCGTGACGAGGATTTTCATCGGGCAGAACTTGCCGCCGTCCGGGGTAAATAGTTTCGGAACCGCGGGGACGCGGCCGGTTCGCGCCGCGGGCGGGTCACTCCTCGTCGTCGCCGCCGGCGCCGTCGTCCCCACCGTCGCCGCCGGCGTCGAACTCCGGCAGCGAAATCAGGTTCTCGCGGCCGAGCCGGAGCTTCTCGACGCGGTCTTCGTCGGCCATCGACGAGAGCAACTGGGACACCTTCGCGTCCGACCAGCCGGTCTCGCTGACGATGGCCGCCTGCCGCATCCGACCGCCGTTCCGTTCGAGGAGCCGTTCGACGCGCTCCTCGTCCGAGAGCAGCTCCAGGTCCTCGACCGATTCGTCGCCGTCGGCCGCCGCCCCCGGCTCGGTTTCGGCCTCCTCGGCGCCGCGCGATTCGGGAGCCGTCTCCGGCGGCGGAGCGGTCGCTCCGTCAGCCGACTCCGACGTCGCGCTCGCGGGTACCGACCGCTCCGGCGCGGCGTCGCGCTCGCGGGTACCGACCGCTCCGGCGCGGCGTCGCGCTCCCCGTCGCGCGACCGGCGGACGAGCAGGTAGATGACGGCGCCGAGCAGCAGCAGCGTCACCGCCCCGAGGCCGTACTCGACGAGCGAGAAGCCGGGCGGTCCGACGGACGCCGCCTCGAACGTCACGGGGAACTCGTCGCGGCTGAACGTCTCCGGCCCCTCCACGACGACGCGCTGATTCGAGAGCCGCCACACCGACGTGTCGGGGACGTAGCCGTCGGGCGGAACGATGACGAGCCGCTGGTCCGCCGTCAGCGACGGCATCCACGTCCCGTTCTCCGGGGTGGTGAAGGCGTCACCGACGACGAGCGTCCCGTTCCCCCGGGTCGTCGCGAAGTTCGTCCACGTGAACCGGAGCCGCAGGACGCCGAGCGACGCCGGCGCGCCGGTCGCGTTCTGCGTCACCGTCGCGTTGTACTGGACGTTCCGCACCGTCATCTGGCGGCCGGTGGCGTTCTCGGCGAGCGCCGCCGCGTTCCGGAAGACCTCGACCGACGGCCCTGAGGGCGCGCCGCCGGACGCGTAGTCGTCGGCGTACGCCCGGAACGCCGCGCGGGAGGCGCTGTCGGTCAGATTGAACCTGGCGGTGACGGTCCAGCGCGCGTCGTGGTTCGACCGAACCGACACCGTGAACGTCGTCTTCGGGTCCGCGAACGCCGCGATATCCGCGGGCGCCGCCCCGATGTCCGCGACTCCGGCCGACGGACCGACGTCGGCGGTCGCCGGTGCGGCGGCCGGGGACGAACCCGCCGCGACGCCGACGCTGGCGGCCGGAGCCAAGAGGGAGAGGGCGGCGAGGAGGAGGGCCACGTGCCGCATCGTCAAACGAGTGACCGCGACCCGGCAAAACGCTTTCCATCGGCCTGTCCGCTGTCCGACGTGAATTCCGGGCCGCCGTGAGCGCGTCGGCGAACCGTCCGCCGCCGGACGGCCCGGCGTGTCGGCCGGTTTTTTATGCGTGGACGGGGTACTCGCGCCGCATGAAGGCGTTCCCCGCAGTCGCGGTCTTCCTCCTGGTCGTCGCGGCCGTCGGCGCCGGCGCCACGGCCGCCCAGCCTGCGTCGACCGACCCGCCGCAGGCCCCCTCCTCGGCGACGCAACCCGGCGCTTCAGGGGCGTCAGCAGCGCTCCCCGGAACCGCGCTCCGGGACAGCGAAGCCGGCAGCGACACCGCGGTCGCCGGTGACGCCGGCGCCAACGAGAGCCGAGCGCAGACGACCGCGAACGTCAGCAACGGCCCGAACGTCTCGCGAATCCTCGCGCTTCGGACGACGGACGCCAGCACCATCGACGTCGTCACCATCGACGCCGGAACCGCGACCGCGTTCGGCACGAACGCCTCGACGGCGCGGCTCCGGACGCTCGCCATCCGCGAACGCATCCAGCGCGCCAACACGAGCGAGGCGCGCCGAGAAATAATTCTCGACGCGATGAACGAGGTCGAGGCGGACACGGACGCGATGAGCGCGAGACAGCAGCGCGCGCTCGAAGCGTACGTCGACGGCGACATCACCGGGAAGGAACTGCTCGTGCGGCTCGCGCGGATTCGGGCGCAGTCGGCGGCGCTCGCGGACCGAATCAGGATGCTGAGCGACGCCGCCGAGGCGACCGAGGACTTCTCGCTCGGGGACGCCGACATCTACCCGCTGCTGTACGACCTCCGGACGTTCGACGGCCCGGTCCGCGACGCGGTCGCGGCCGCGCTCCGGGGAGAAACCGCGGAGACGCGCGTCTACGTCGCCGCGAACAGGACCGGTGTCGTTCTGACGACCATCGCCGGCGGCGACTACGTCCGCGAGACGTACCGAGGCGACCTGCGGAACCGCGACGGGAGCGACGTCAACCTCACCGTCGTCCGCGAGGTCGTCGCGGAGAGCTACCCGGAAATCTGGGCCGCGGCGCCGGACAGCGAGAAGACCGGCGAGGGGAGTATCGGGACGAAACTGTACCAGGTCCAGTACGCCGGCGGGTCGCTCACCGCGTACGTGGACGGCGGCACCGAACGCATATTCAGAGAGCAGCAACGAATCGCGCTCGACTCGTTCCCGAGCGGCCCGACGCGCTCGCGGACGCTCGACCTGACGGTCCGCGTGAACCGGACGTACGCCGGCGGCCCGCTCCGCATCGCCGTCGTCGACCCGGCGACGGGCGACCCGGTGAACGCGGTCGTCAAAATCGGTCGGGAGGGCGGCGAGAGCACCACCATCGGGCGGACCGGGGACGACGGCGTGCTGTGGACGCTGTCGCCGCGCGGCACGTACGTCGTCACGGCCGTCGACACCAGTTCGACCGACGTCGGCGTCATCTCGGTGTCGCCGACCGACCCGGCGACCGTCGCGGAGGCGTACAACGGAACCCGCGCCGAGTCGAGCGGGTAGTATCGCCCCGGGGGCTGCCGTCACGGACGAACGTTTTTGCGTGAAGCCGGCACCACCACCGCCGTGTCTCGCCGCGCGTCGACGCCGGTGCTCGGCGTCGCAGTGCTGCTCGCCATCACGGTCACGCTCGCCGCGGCGGTCGGCGCGGCCGCAGTCGCAACTGCGCCGGCAGCCCCGGCACCAGTCGCGGCCGTCGACGTCCGCGTCGACGACGGGGCGTTCCTGTTCACGCACCGCGGCGGCGAGGCGCTCGACGCGCGGACGCTCCGGGTCGTCGTCACCATCGACGGGGACCCGCTGACCCATCAGCCGCCGGTGCCGTTCTTCGCCGCGACCGGCTTCCGAAGCGGGCCGACCGGGCCGTTCAACGCCGCCGGGGACCCGCGGTGGACGGCGGGCGAGACCGCATCGTTCCGGGTGGCGGGGACGAACCACCCGGCGGTCGACGCCGGGAGCGCGGTTTCGGTGACGCTGTTCGTCGACGGCCAGCCGCTCGCGTCGCTGTCGACGACTGCGGCGTGACGAGAGCGGAACTGGGAGAAGCGGCGAGTGGGACAGTCTCGGAGTTACTCGTTCGACGCCGGCTGCGTGGTCTCGGTCGCGTTGGACGCGGCGTCGCTGTCGCCGTCGGATTCCGGGACCGTCGCGACGGTCGTGATGGCGCGGGGCGCCCCGACGTGGCGCTGCTGGACGTAGTGGGTGGTGTCTTCGAAGCCGGCCGCCGAGAACATCTCCTCGGCCTCCTCGGCGTCGTAAAACAGCATAATCGCGTCGGCGAGCCACTGGAACGGCTTGAGTTTCGGGTAGTCCGGGCCGACGACGAGGACGGTGCCGCCGGGCTTGGTGACGCGGCGGAACTCCCGGAGCGCCTGCACCGGGTTCGGCCAGTACTCGATGGAGCCGGACGACCACACTTTGTCGAACGCGTCGTCCGTGAACGGGAGGCGCTCGGCGTCGCCGAGGTGGAAGTGAACCTTGCCGCGCTTCCCGAACTTCGTGAACGCCCGGCTCATCTGGCCGCGCGACTGGTCGAGCGCGTACACTTCGTCGACGTGGTTCAACAGCCCCTCGGTCCCGAAGCCGGTGCCGGAGCCGACGTCGAGCACGCGGTCGTCGCGGTCGGCGTCGAACCACTCGAGCGCCTGGTTCCGCATGTCTTCGTCCCAGATGTAGGGGTTCACCGTGTCGTACACCGCCGAGAAGTACTTGTAGAACAGGCGGGCGCGCGACTTGTCCTCGAGGAATCCCATTGGCCACGGATTCGGTTGGGTGGGCCATAACCCCAACGGGTTGCCAGCGCGGCCGAGCGACCGAAGGGAGCGAGGCCGCGGAAGACGACGGCGAGGTCTGTGGGCCGAGCCGTCACGGGCGCGGTGGGACAACCGTCCGAAGGGAGCGAGGCCGCGGAAGACGACGGCGAGGCTTGGGCTGGACCGTCGGGCTACAAGTCCGCGGGGGTCGACGTGGAGCGCATGAAGCTGTCAGAGGCGACGTGGACCGAGGTTCGCGACGCCGACGTCGACGTGGCGTTCCTGCCGGTCGGGAGCACCGAGCAGCACGGCCCGCACGCGCCGCTCGGAACCGACGCGCTGGCCGCCGAAACGGTCGCCGACGAGGCCGCCGGGCGCGCCTCCGCCGCCGACGTCGAGGTGGCCGTCGCGCCGCCCGTCCACGTCGGCGTCTCCGAGGAGCACCGGCGGTTCGACGGGACGCTGTGGGTGTCGCCGGAGACGTTCCGGGCGTACGTCCGCGAGACCATCGAGAGCCTCGCGTTCCACGGCGTCGACCGCGTCGTCGTCGTCAACGGCCACGGCGGGAACGTCGAGGCGCTCGCGGAGGCGACGCGGCGCGTCTCCCGCGACGACGACGTCGACGCCTACGCGGTCGCGTTCACGTGGTTCGAGGCGGTCGGCGACCACGCCGGCGACATGGGGCACGCCGGGAAACTGGAGACTTCGCTGCTCCGCGAACTGGCGCCCGACCTGGTTCGGGAGGAGCGCGTCGACGCGGCGCGCGACGGCGCCGCCGCTCGGTGGGGGGAGTGGGTGCGCGGCGTGAATCTGTCGCACGACAGCGACGAGTTCAGCGAGAACGGCGTCGTCGGCGACCCGACCGCCGGCGACGCGGATCTCGGCGAGGAGCTGCTCGACCGTGCGAGTGACGCGCTCGTCGACGTCGCGGCGGCGGTCGTCGACCGGTAGTCAGGCTTCGGCTTCCCCGGCGTCGCCGTCCTCCGCGTCAGCCTCAGCGTCGGCGTCCGCGTCGGTGTCGGCGTCCGCGTCGTCGGCCTCGCTGTGAGCGTCCTCAAGTTGGCTGCGGAGCGCCGGCACGGTGCTGGTGAGTTCGCCGACCTGCTCGTGGGCGTCTTCGAGCGTCTCAATGAGCGATTCGAGCGCTTCGATCTCGTCGGCGAGCTCGTCGTCCTCGTCGAACGCGCCGGCGCGTTCGCCCATCACGTACTGCTTTTTCGCCTGCCGGAGCTCCTCGACGGCGTCGCCAGTGTCGAGCGCGGAGCGGAGGCCGTTGAGCGCGCCGAGGACGTTGTCGGCGTCGGTCTCCCACACGGAACTCGCTGTCGGGAGGTTCGACCGCGCGGCTTCGAGGTGCGTCTCCACGTCCGCGCGCATCTCGTCGGCCGCCTCGCCGAACAGGTCCTCGTCGTCGAACGTCGTCTGTCCCATAGCGACCGTTTCGCCACGGACCATGTTAAACCGTCGCCCGAAACTGAAAGTGGAATCCGCGGCTCGGACGCCACTCCGCGCTGTTCAGGCGGGATTCGGGCAGAACAGGCTCGGCTCGGGTGCTGATTCGGCTCCCCGCTACTCGTCGCTCGCGTTCGCGTCTCCGTCCGCGTCTGCGTCGCCGTCGGCGACGTCGACCAGTTTCATCAGCGGGTAGCCGCCCTCCATCTCCATCCGGGTCTGCACCGACGTGTCCGCGTAGCCGACGCGCATCTCCACCTCCATCAGCCGACCCGTCAGTTCCGTGTAGCCGTTCTCGTGGTCGATGGCTTCGCGGACCGCGTCGTCGTCGATGCGGACGACGACCGACTCGCAGTACGGCTGGTTCTCGATAGCCTCCGCCATCGCGCGTTCGAGCGACCGCGCGCTCCGCGGCGACACCGGCGTCCCGGCGAACTGGTGGTACAGCGACCCGAACTTGATGCCCGCCTCGAAGCACGCCTGCTGGACGTCCGTGACCATACCGCGCCGTCGTCGCCGCGCGGCAAAGTCGTACCGGACGCCGGTGTGAGCGCGCGCCCCGCCCGGCCGTCCGCCCGGGGAATCGACCGTTATTTACCCCGCGGTGCCGGACGACTCACCGAATGGACGACCCGGTTCTGCTCACGGGTGCGGGCGGGCGCGTCGGGCGCGCCATCCTCTCGGGCATCGGCGACCAGTACGACTGGCGGCTCCTCGACCGCGAGCCGCTGAACGCCGACGCGCTCCCGGACGGCGTCACCGACGACGACGTCGTCGTCGCCGACATCACCGACCGCGACGCCGTCAGCGACGCCGTGAGCGGGGTCGGCGCGGTCATCCACCTCGCCGGCGACCCGCGGCCGAACGCGCCGTGGGACTCGGTGCTCCGCAACAACATCGACGGCACCCACGCCGTCCTCTCGGCGGCGGCCGACGCCGACGTCGACACGGTCGTGTTCGCGTCGTCGAACCACGCCGTCGGCGCGTACGAAACGGACGACCGGACGCCGGAGCTGTACCGGCGCGACGACGACTTCCGGCTGGACGGCTCCGAACTCCCGCGCCCGTCGAACCTCTACGGCGTCTCCAAGGCGTCCGGCGAGGTGCTCGCCCGGTACTTCCACGACGACGAAGGAATCTCGGTCGTCTGCGTCCGCATCGGCAACCTCACGGAGGGCCACCCGCCGCGGGAGTACGAGCGCGGCCAGGCCATGTGGCTCAGCCACCGCGACTGCGCGCACCTGTTCGAACGGTGTCTCGAAGCCGACTACGACTACGAAATCGTCTACGGCATCTCCGACAACGACCGCAAGTACTACTCGCTCGACCGCGCCCGCGACGTCCTCGGCTACGACCCGCAGGACAACTCCGCCGACTACACGTTCGCAGGCGAGCCGAAAGATAGCGATTCGGACGGCGATGTAGACGACGCGGACGGCGCTGCGGGCGACAACTGAGCCTAGTCGAACAGCCCGGTGACGTCCTCCTCTTTCCGCCGGCGCTGCGCCACGAGGTCGGTGAGCCTGCCGTGGATGAAGCCGCGGCCGGCCTCCTCCGTCAGAAAGTCGAACAGCAGCGCGGCGAACCGCGACCGGCCCCGCTCGGATTCGAGTTCCGCGTAGCGCGCCGCGTCGGCGACGACGTCGTCGTCGTAGCCGTACTCCGCGGCGACCGCGTCGGCGGCGGCGGCCGCGGCTTGCAGCGACAGGTCCGCGTAGCCGAGTTCGTCGCCGTCGTGAGTGAGCGGCGCGGTCGGGGCGCGCTCGACTCGCTCCGGGTCGGCTTCGAGCGCTCGAACCGCGGCGCGGACGGCGGCGACGTCGACGCCGCGGTGCCGGTCGGGAAGCGGGCCGAGGTAGTCGCGCGCGCCGGCGGCGAGTCCGACCGCGCCGGTCCAGTTCCGGCCGCGGGCGTGGTGGACGGCGGCGGTGAACTGGATGAGCCCGTGGAACAGCGGCTCGTCGGGGTCGTCGTCGGGGAGCGCGAGCCAGGCGGTCTCCCACGGGTCGTGGGCGGCGTGGTACTCGCCGGCGTTGAACAGCGCGACGCCGGCGCGGAGCGCTGCCGTGTCGTCGTCGACGGCCATTACGAAACCGCACGGGGCGAACCGGGTTAGGCGTGGTGTCTCGCGCGTCGTCGCCGGCGCTCGCTTCGCTCGCGTTTGGCGCCGTCAGAAACGTCCGGACGGAGTCCACGCGAACGAAGTGAGCGTGGGCACGTCGGACGTAACTGACCGAACGGAGTGAGTGAAAGGAACGTCCGGACGGAGATTTGAACTCCGGTCCCTGGCTCCGCAAGCCAAGAGGATAGTCCACTACCCTACCCGGACTCGATTCAGTATACTGCCGACCCACTTAAGACGGTTACGGTACGGGGGCCGTCTGAGACACAAAGCCGTGTTTGTGCTTCCCGTGGCCTTTTGCGTTCACCGAGCGAGTGGTGAAACATGGACCGTCGAGAGTTCATCGCCGCGGTCGGCGCCGGCGCGGCCGTCGGCGTCGCCGGATGCGTGGGCGGCGGCACCGGCGGAGACGGCGGCGACGACGACACCGACACCTCCGGAACGCCGACGTCGACGCCCGCGGACACGACGAAACCGCCGACGGACGGGGCGACGCCGACGATTACGGACCGGTCGTTCTCCCGGACCGGTGACGCGGCGACGCCGCAGGAGGACGCGACCGTCCGGTTCGCGGAGTCGGCGGTGACGTGCAGCGGCGTCATCCGCGGGAAGAACGGCTGCATGCGGGCGGCCCTCGCGGACGCGACGTACGACCCTGACGCCGACCGCCTCACCGTCACCGTCGAAACCGTCTCGGAGGGCGGGCCGGTGTGCACACAGCAAATCGTCTACCGGGCGTACGACGCCACCGTCCGCTTCGACGGCGGACTCCCGGGTGCGGTCACCGTCCTGCACCGGTCGATGGGCGAGACCCGGACCGCCGCCGAGACGACGCGGTAGCCCGCCCGACCACGAACCTTCTTGAGGGATGCCGGCTCCACCACCGGTATGTCAGTGCAGCGACGCGCGCCGCTTGGTACGGCGAGCGCGCGACGACCCTCGAAGCCGGAGCGCTCCCCCACGGCCGACGGTTCGCCGGCGAGGCGACCGAAACCGTCCGCGGGCGGCGCCGTACCGGGCGAACGACAACCCTTAAGCGGCGCGTCCGCCGAACCACTCACAGAATTATGGGGGTAATCGAGGACGTCTACGAGGACGTGGAGACCGACGTCCCGTTCGAGGAGTTCGAGGCGGCCGTCCAGGACAAAGTCGAGCAGATGGACGGCCTCGCCGACGAGGAGACCGCGGCGATGCTCATCGCGCACGAACTGCGCGACGAGGAGGTGAACTCGGTCGCGGACATCGAACCCGGGATGGACGACGTGAAGTTCCTCGCGAAGGTGATGAAGGTCGGCGACGTCAGGACGTTCGAGCGCGACGGCGACGACGAGGACGGCCACGTGCTGAACGTCGAAGTCGCCGACGAGTCCGGCCGCATCACGGTGTCGCTGTGGGACCAGGTCGCCGTCGACGCGAAAGAACACCTCTCGACCGGCGACGTGCTCCGCATCATGGGCCGCCCGAAGGAGGGGTACAGCGGGCTCGAGGTCGCCGTCGACAAGGTGGAGCCCGACCCGGACGCCGAAGTCGACGTGGAGGCGCTCGACGAGCACCGCGTCGAGGACCTGGCGCTCGGCGCCTCCGACGTGACGCTCGTCGGGACGGTGCTCGACACCGACTCCATCCGGACGTTCGACCGCGACGACGGCTCGGAGGGCCGCGTCGCGAACCTCACCGTCGGAGACGAGACCGGCCGCGTCCGCGTGACGCTGTGGGACGACAAGGCCGACCGCGCCGAGGAGCTGGAGCCGGGGACCGCCGTCGAAGTCGTCGACGGCTACGTCCGCGAACGCGACGGCAGCCTGGAGCTGCACGTCGGGAACCGCGGCGCCGTCGAGGAGGTGGACGCCGACGTCGAGTACGTCCCGGACACCACCGACATCGCGGCGCTCGAACTCGGCGACACCGTCGACATCGCCGGCGGCGTCATCGAGACCAGCGACACCCGGACGTTCGACCGCGACGACGGCTCGGAGGGCCAGGTCCGGAACGTTCGCATCAAAGACGAGACCGGCGAAATCCGCGTCGCGCTGTGGGGCGAGAAGGCGGACAAGGACATCGACCTCGCCGACCACGTCGTGTTCACGGACGTCGAAATCCAGGACGGCTGGCAGGACGACCTCGAAGCGTCCGCCGGCTGGCAGTCCACCGTCTCCGTGCTCGAAGACGCGGACGCCGACGTCGACGTCGCCGCGGGCGAACGCGGCGACTCCGGGTCGGGGAGCCGCGACCCCGGACAGGGCGGCCTGGACTCGTTCGACTCCGGCGGGTCGAGCGCTGACGACGCCGACGCGTCCGCAGACGGCGGCGCCGGCGCCGCTGACGCAGGCAGCGCGGCCGCGAGCGCAGATACGGACGCCGACGACGGCGCGGACGACGAGGGCCCCGTCGAGTTCACCGGGACGGTCGTGCAGGCCGGCGACCCGGTCGTCCTCGACAACGGCGCCGAGACCCGGTCGGTGGAGACCAGCGCGAACCTCCGGCTCGGCGAGGAGGTCACGGTGCGCGGCACGGAGCGCGACGGCACCATCGACGCCGACGACGTATTCTGACCGCGCGAGCCGCCGGGCCGCTCAGCGCCGACTCGGTGTCCGGTCTCCGTCCCGGTCCGGGGTGGCGCGCCGAACCACGCCAACGGAAAGCATTATACACGCATCACACCGGCCTATGTGTATGAGTGTCGAGTTGCCGTTCGCTCCCGTCGACGAGGTCATCCGCCGGAACGCGGGCGACCTCCGGGTGAGCGCCGGCGCCGCCGAGGAGTTGGCGCGACGCATCCAGTTGCGGGGGGCGGAACTGGCCGTTGACGCGGCCGAGCGCGCCGACGCCGACGGCCGGAAGACGCTGATGCCGTCGGACTTCGAGGTGGAGCAGGTCGTCGACCGCGAAGACCTCACGCTCCCCATCGCGCCGGTGGACCGCATCGCGCGGCTCGACATCGACGACGCCTACCGGGTGTCGATGGACGCCCGGGTGGCGCTCGCGGACGTCCTGGAGGACTACGCCGACAACGTCGCGCGCGCCGCGGCCATCCTCGCGCGGCACGCCGACAGACGGACAGTGCAAGCCGAAGACATCGAGACGTACTTCGCGCTGTTCGAGTGAGATGCGGTTCGGCTACAGCGACACGTGTCTCGACCACGACACCGGGACGCGGCACCCCGAGAACCCCGACCGGCTTCGCGCCATCCGCGAGGGACTGAAGCGGAAACACGGCGTCGAGTACGTCGAGGCGGCACCGGTCACCCGCGAGGCGGTCGCGGCAGTCCACGACGACGGCTACGTCGACGAAATCGAGTCGTTCTGCCGGGACGGCGGCGGCAACTGGGACCCCGACACCGTCGCCTCCGACGGCACCTGGGACGCGGTGCTCTCCGCCGCCGGCCAGGCGGTCTGGGCCGCCGAGGAGGCGCTCGCCGGCGCGCCCGGCCGCAACACGCCGTTCGCCATCGGCCGGCCGCCCGGCCACCACGCCGTCGCGGACGACGCCATGGGCTTCTGCTTCGTGAACAACGCAGCCGTCGCCGCGCAGGCCGCCATCGACGACTTCGACGGCCACCGCGCCGGCGACGCCAACACCGGCCGCGACGTCGACGCCGACGTCGACCGCGTCGCCATCTTCGACTGGGACGTCCACCACGGCAACGGGACGCAAGACATCTTCCTCGACCGCGGCGACGTCCTGTACGCCTCCGTCCACGAGGACGGCCTCTACCCCGGCACCGGCGCGCTGGAGGAGACCGGCGAGGGCGACGGCGAGGGCGCGACGCTGAACGCGCCGCTCGGCGCCGGCGCCGGCGACGCCGACTACCTCGAAGTCATCGACGACGTGCTGCTCCCGGTGTTCGAGCGGTTCGACCCGGACCTGCTGCTCGTCAGCGCCGGCTTCGACGCCCACCGCCACGACCCGATTTCGCGGATGCGCGTCAGCACCGAGGGCTACGCGCTGATGGCCGACCGGATGCGGACCGCGGCGGAGCGGACCGGCGCCGGCCTCGGCTTCGTCCTCGAAGGCGGCTACGGCCTCGACACGCTCTCGGAGGGCGTCGGCATCGTCCACGAGACGTTCGACGGCCGCCCGCCCATCGAACCGGACGGCGACGACCCCGAACCCGAAACCGAGGACGTCGTCTCGTCGCTTCGCGCCCGCTTCGACGTCTGAACGCCGACTCCCGGAGTCGGCTCCGCCGCCAGTCGCCTCGGCCGGCTACAGCCCGGGTTCGAAGTACCGTCGGAGGTGGACGCCGAACCGGTCCGTGAGCGCGGCGACGTCGCCACCGGCGAGGACGTCGTAGCCGCCGCGGAGCGCCGACTCCACGCGGGTGCCGAGCGCGACGTCGAACAGCGCGTCCGACTCCAGGACCGCGACGGCGTCGTGTTCGTCGCGCTCCCGCTCGACGACGTACCGGCCGTCGTCGATGAACGGCCCGTACGCGTCCGAGTCCGCGTACTTCTCGTAGAACCCCTTCGCGTGGCCGCGGACGTGCACCGGCGGGCCGCGGTGGCGCTCGACGCGCGGCAGCGTCCGCGACCCGAGTTCCACGAACAGCACCGCGCGACGCGACCCGCCGTCGTCCGTCCCGTTCTCGGTTCCCTCGCCGTCGCCCGGTTCGCTCGCGTCGGTCGCGAACACCGCAGCCCGGAGCACGTCGAATCCGCGGCTCGACAGGTCCCGTCGGACGCCGTCGAGCGACCGGCAGAGCTGCGGGTACAGCTGGTCGTCGACGATGTCCGGCGCCTCGAAGACGACGGCGACCGGGTCGGTGCCGCGCCGGTCGACGTGGCCGCGGACGGCGTCGGCCGACAGCGGCTCCGGCTCCGACGGGAAGAACAGCGACTCGTCGGGCGAGGCGAGCAGTTCGCGTGCGTAGTGCTGGAACCGGGCGACGTTGTCCTCCGAGAGCACGGCGGCGACGTTGCGCTCCGGGTCCGTCGGGTCGACGACGACGAGCGCGTCGTCGAACGTCGCCGTCCCGTGGTTCTCCGGGTCGAACCGGACCGGCGGCGTCCAGTCCGCGGCGGCGTCGAGCAGGTCCACCACGCCGCCGTACTCCACGACGAGCAGCTCCGCGAGGTAGCCGGAGAACCCCTCGGTCCGGAGGTCGCTGCCGTAGACGCCGATGCCCTTCAGGAACTTCTTGAACACGCGGACGTCGCCGGCGAGCTCGTCGTCGATTCGGGCGTCGAGGTACTCGGTGTGGAACGGCGTCCGGTCGACCGCCGACCGGATCGCGGTCGCGTCCGCGACGTCGTAACACGGCACGAGGTCGACGTCGAAGCCGCGGAACTCGCCGGTGACGTACGGGTGTTCGGCGTACTGCTCGCGGCCGTCGGGCAGCGCGGCGTGGCCGACGGTGAGCCCGTACTCTTCGAGTTCCTCGCGGTTCAACTCGGTCGGGAACCGGACGAACAGGTCGATGTCGCGGTCGCCGGCGAGCCACGTCCCGCGCGCCGTCGACCCGACCTGCAGCACGTCCGCCTCGTCCGCCGGCGACGGAAGGTCCGCGACGGCGTCGGCGGCGCGGTCCGCGAGCGCCGCCGCCGCCTCGTGAAGCCGCTCGCGCTCGGCCGCGTCGGGCGTGACGCGGTCGCGAACCCGGTCGAGCAGCGCGTCGAGCTCCGAATCAGTCATGGACGCGGATTCGGCCGGACGGCTTACCAGGGTGTCGGTCGCGCCGCGGCCGGCCGCCGCCCCGACGTCTCGACGCGCGCAACGACGACGCGGCGAGGGCTGAGACGGCGGCGCAGCACCCGGGTCGGTCCCGGCGGGCGAAACGAAAGCCATTTCAAACTAACCGCGGTACGATGCAATGCACGCCGAAGTAGCTCAGATGGTAGAGCACCTCGCTGTTACGGGACGCAGGCCACTGTCTCCCGCAGAGACGAGGTGGTCCCAGGTTCGAGTCCTGGCTTCGGCGCCTTCCTCCCGACGCCGCACCGTGAGCGGAGCCCGCGCCGTCCGAGCAGCACCGACGCAGTCCCCCGGTATCGGCGAACCCGGCACGTTCAAGAACCGCCGGCGACACCTCACACGTACGGGCCCTTAGCTTAGTCCGGTCTCAAAGCGCCCGGCTCATACTTCCGTCCGGCACCGCCGGCGGAATGGGACACCGGGTGATCGCTGGTTCAAATCCGGCAGGGCCCATCCGTATTCCGGTCGACTCTGAGCCGCGGACTCCCGTCGGCGGATTCGTTCTTCGGTCCCCGGCGCTTTTGCTGACTCGGCCCGAACCCACGTCGCATGACGACGTTTCGTGACGCAGACGACGCGCCGGCCCGTGGTTCCTGTCGAGCGTTCGGCGGTGATGGAGCCCGGGAGCCGGTGACCGCCGACGCGAGGCGGTCGTGAGCCGCGACGGACCCTCGCCGGTCGAACGGCTCCGGGACGATTCGGCGGCGTCGCCGCGAATCGTGGCGCTGCCGGACGGGTCGCTCGACCGGTTCTGTGCGGCTCACGCGGGCGCCGGGACACGCATCGCGACGCGGGCGCGGCTCGGCGTCGAGCTCACCCGCGGGAAGCGGAAGTCGCTCCGGCTGGAGCCGTACGAGGAGGCGCCGGGCGGACAGGCCGTGAATCTCGGCTGGCAGGCGCACCGGCTCGGAGCCGACGTGTCGGTGTACGGCCACCTCGACGGCGTCCCGGCGTTGCCGTTCGACGCGACGTCGATGGGGCGGGCGGCCCGCGTCGACGTCTGCCGGTTCGCCGACGGCGACCTGATGCTGGCCGACGAGTCCGGCGACCTCCGCGACTGGGGGCTCAACGACCTCCGCGCGGCCGCCGGCGACCTCGGCGGCGTCGCCGACGCGGACGCGGTGTGCTGGCTGAACTGGGTGTCGGTGCCGAACACGACCGACGCCGTCGAGCGGTTCGTCGACGTCACCGACCCGGACGGGGAGCCGCTGTTCCTGGTCGACGCCGGCGACGTCGTCGGCAGTGACGCCGAGGCGTTCGCGGCGTTCCGCGACGCGTTCCGCGCGGTCAGCGACTCGGACTACCGGCTCGTGCTCACCGCGAACCGTGCCGAGGTCCGCGCGTACATGGGGGCGCTGCTGAACTACGGCGGCGGCGACGCGGGCGGCGACGCGAGCGACGAGTGGCACGTGCGTCGGCTCCGCGAGGTGCTCGGCTGCGAGGCGGTCGTGTTACACGCGCCGGACGTCGCGGTCGCCGCCTCGCCGGACGGGCAGCTGACGGTCGAGAACAGGGACCTGGCGTCGCGTGCGCGGGAAACCGGCGGCGGCGACCGGTTCGGCGGCGCGCTCGCGTACGCGCTCACCGCCGGCTGGGGCTGGCGGGAGGCGTGCGAACTCGCGAACGTCGCGGCGTCGCGCTACATCGCGACCGGCGACACCGGCGACCGAGCCACGCTCGCCGACTGGCTGGCCCGGCCCGGCGCACCGGGCGAACGCGGCGGGGAAGGCGAACGCGAGGGAGGCGGGCCCAGCGGGTGGGGCGTTACCGACCGCGGCGCTCAGAAGTAGGTGTCGCGAACCGTCCGCGACAGCAGTCCGTCCTGCTCGAAGGCGACGTAGACCACGACGAACGGCCCGGACGCGGGCCGCAGGACGAACACGTCGCGCGGCGGCGACTCGGACGCCGACTCGTCGGCGTCGTTGACGCGCTCCACGAGCGGGTCGATGGGTGTGGTGCCGTCGCGGAACTCCGTGTAGAGGTCGCGCCCGCCGCCGCTCGGGCCTGCGGCGCGCCGCACCGGCGACTCCGGCTCTCCGCCCGGGTCGGCGAAGACGTACAGCGCGCCGTTCGGTTCGCCGTCGGTGTTGTGCGTGACGCGCGACGTCATCGCGTCGCCGGCGGCGCGGGCGTCCGACCAGGCGTCCGTCGCCGCCTCGAACATGTTCTCGACGCCGTCGGCGAACCAGTAGCGCGAGCGCCGGACGACGTTCAGCGACGCGAACCGCGGGTCGTCGCCCGACCAGTCGAGTGCCGCCTCCACGACGTTCCCCGGTTCGAGTTCGTCGTCGGCGTCCCCGGCGGCGACGCGAACCGGTTCGTAGGCGTCGACCGGGTCGTCCGCGGGCGAGAGGTCGACGAGGACGACGGCGTCGTCGTCGACGCGGAGCACCCGGTACCGGTCGGCGTCGGTCGTCTCCATGTCCGACGTGTGCGGCCGCGCCGGTAAGCCCGTGTCGCTTCGGCGGCCGTCCGTTCGTGTCCGACAGTGGCTTCTCCGCGCGGCGCGACCACCGAGACGTGCTTCAGGCCGCGTTCCGGGACCGGGCGGTGTACCTCCGCGACGCCGACGCGCTCGTGCTCGCGGACCTCCACGTCGGCCGCGCGGAGGCGTCGGACGTCGACGCGCCGCTCGGCGAAGCCGACGAACTCGCCGACCGCCTCGGAGCGCTCCTCGACCGGTTCTCGCCGTCGACCGCGGTGTTCGCCGGAGACCTGCTCCACGAGTTCGACCGGGCGTCGGCGCGGGCGGAGCGGGCGCTCGGGTCGCTGGCCGAGGCGTGCCGCGACGCGGGCGCGACGCCGGTCGCCGTCCGCGGCAACCACGACACCGTACTCGACTCGGCGTGGGACGGCCCGGTCCACGACGCGCACGCGCTCGCCGGCCGGGACCGGCGAATCGTCGTCAGGCACGGCCACGAGTCGCCGCCGCCGGGCGAACGCGCGGACCTGTACGTCGTCGGCCACGACCACCCGACGATTCCCATCGAGGGCCAGCGACGCCCCTGCGCGCTGTACCAGCCGGGGGTCGACGGCGACGGCACTCCGGTCTTGGTGCTGCCGGCGTTCAGCCGCGTCGCCGCCGGCGTCGACGTGAGCGGGATGCGGACCGACGAGTTCCTGTCGCCGCTGGTCCGCGACGCCGACGCGCTCCGCCCAATCGTCTTCGACGGCGACGACTCGCTGTCGTTCCCGCCGCTCGGCGAGTTCCGAGCGATGCTGTGAGGCGGCCGCGTGCCGCCTACTCGGCGGCGGTGTCGGGCGACGTTTTCGTGACGGAGAACACGTCGAGGACGGTGCCGCTCGCCTCGCCCTCGTCGGTGATGCCGGCTTTCACCACGGCGTTGACGCAGGTGCCGACGCGGATGCTGGTCCCGAACCGGACCGACCGGTAGGGGGTTCCGTACGCGCGGCCGGTCGGGTCTTCGAGCACGATGGTCGACGCGTCGGGCATCGCCGCGACGCTCGCGGTGACGGTGACGCGGCTTCCGATAGTGGTGTACGCCGTCGGCTCGGCGGCGATTTCGGCGAGCGTCACCGGTCCGCCGCCGCACGGCTCCCCGTCGTACTCGCCGGGGTCGCTGAGACAGCCCGCAGTACCGGCGAGGGCGGCCGTCGCCGCGGCGGCTCCGAGACGCCCCAGGACTTCCCGCCGTTGCACGGCGTCGACCTCCACGGTCCGCCGCTTAACCGTTCCCGACGAGTTATCAGAACGGATATCTCGTGGCGCTCGCAGCCGCGGACGCGAACCACTACATCCTTGCGCGGCCGGTCCGAATCCGGCGGCATGAAGACGACCGAGGCGTTCGACGGGCTCGCCTGCACCGGTTGCGGCGAGTCGTACGACGCCGACGAGCACGGCCGCTGCCCCGACTGCGACGCGCCGCTGACACCGATGTACGACTACGCCGCCGTCGACGCCGACGCCTTCGGGAACGCTGACGCCCCGGGCCACTGGCGGTTCGAGTCGCTGCTTCCGTTCCCGGCCGCGGATGCACCGACGGCGAGCGAGGGCGACACGCCGCTCGTGGAAACCGAGCGGCTCGCCGACGAACTCGGCGTCGGCTCGCTCCGCGTCAAGGACGAAGGGCGGAATCCGACCGGAACGTTCATCGACCGGGGAATGAGCGTCGCCGTGGCCGCCGCGGCGGCCGCCGACGTGGAACCGGTCGCGCTCGCCGCCGCCGGCAACGCCGGGCAGTCCGCGGCGGCGTACACGGGCCGCGTCGACCTGCGGAGTTACGCGTTCGTGCCGAGCCGAACCGCCTTCTCGAACAAGGCGATGGTGAACGTCCACGGCGGCGAGATGCGCGTCGTCGGCGGCCGGTACGCGGACGCCGCCGCCGCGGTCGACGACCAGCTCGAAGCCGACTACTACTCGCTGCAAGAGTTCACGACGCCGTACCGCCACGACGGCGCGAAGACCGTGTCGTACGAACTGTTCGAGGATGCCGGCGTCCCGGACGCCGTGGTGCTCCCGGCGAGCACCGGCGAACTCGTCGTCGGCGTCGTCCGGGGGTTCCGTGACCTCGTCGCGCTCGGCGTCGCAGACGAACTCCCCGCCGTCTACGTCGCGCAGACGGAGGGCTGCGCGCCGATTGCCGCGGCGCTCCGACGCGACGCCGACGCGGTCGAGCGGTGGAGCAACCCGGACACGATAATCGGCGAACTGGAGATCGACGCCCCCGCCGGCGGCGACGTCGCCCTCGACGCGCTCCGCGACGTCGACGCGGCGGCCGTCACGGTGTCGGACTCGGACGCGCTGGAGAGCGCCGTCACGGCCGCCCAGACGTCGGTGCTGGAGGTCGGCGGCGCCGGCGGCGTCGCGCTCGCGGCGGCGTGGACGCTGGCCGACGAGGGCGACCTCGACGGCGACGACGACGTCGTGGTCGTCAACCCCGACGACGGCGTGAAGACGCCGGACGTCCTCCGCAGCCACCTGATGGGCAAAGGAATCTGAGCAGGGCGGCGTCGACCGGTGACCGGACAGCGTCGCTGTCGACCAGACAGCGTCGACCGGTGGCCGGACAGCGTCGCTGTCGACCAGACAGCGTCGACCGGTGACTGGACAGCGTCGACCGATGCCCGGAACGAGGGTTCGCGATTGAGGACCGGGACCAGCTGCTTCCTATTCGACCCGACAACTATAAGCATTAGACGAATCTAATTCTTCGCAAGATGATGTTGAGCGACGTCATGGAGGACTACCTCAAGGCTATCTACGTCCTCCAGACGGACGAGGGGCCGCCCGTCTCCACGTCCGCCATCGCCGAGCGCGTCGGGAAGACGGCGCCGACCGTGACCAGCATGGTCGAGACGCTCGAAGACCGCGGGTTCGTCGAGCGCGAGAAGTACCGGGGCGTCGAACTGACCGAGGAGGGCCGGACGGTCGCACTGGAGGTACTCCGGCATCACCGGCTCCTCGAAGCGTACCTCGCCGAGCACCTCGACTACTCGTGGAGCGAAGTCCACGCGGAGGCGGACGCGCTCGAACACCACATCAGCGAGGAGTTCGAGCGCCGAGTCGCCGAACTCCTCGGTGACCCGACGGTCGACCCGCACGGCGACCCGATTCCGAGCGCCGACCTCGAACCGCCGGGCGACGACGGGACGCGGCCGCTCGTCGACGCCGACGTCGGCGACCGCGTCCGCATCACCCGGGTCAGCGACCGCGACGACGAGGAACTGGAGTACCTCTCGCGCGCCGGCATCACCCCCGGAACCGAGGTCGTCGTCGTCGACGTCGCGCCGTTCGGGATGGTGACCGTCGAAGCCGACGGAGACGACCAGAGCCTCCCGGAGTCGGTGGCGTCGTCCGTCCAGGTCCGCGCCGTCGACCCAGCCACGACCGACGCCGACGCTGAACGGGTGACCGACTCGTGATCGGCTACTGGGAACTCGTCGCCGTCGCGGCGGTGACGCAGCTCGCGGTGCTGCCCGGCGAGAAGGTGCAGTTCATCATCTCCGGACTGTCGACGAAGTACCGGCCGGCGATAGTGGTCGCCGCCGCGGGCTCGGCGTTCGCGGGGTGGACGGCGCTCGAAATCGCGTTCGGCGCCGCCCTGCAGCGCGTGCTCTCCCGGCTCCTGCTCGACGTGTTTACCGCCGGGATGTTCCTGCTGTTCGCGGTGCTGCTGCTCCGGTCGGCGCCCGCACGCGACGCGGAGCCGCACGCTGCCGAGACCGACGGCGGGAGCGCCATCCTCGGCGGCATCGGCGGCGAGGCGACCGTGCTCGGCCACGAGTTCACCGGGAAGTTCGGGAGCTTCCTCTCCATCTTCTCGATGATGGCCGCCGGCGAGTTCGGCGACAAGACGCAGCTCGTCACCATCGGGCTCGCCGCGCAGTACGGCGCGAGCTCCGCTATCTGGGTCGGCGAGATGGCGGCGATTCTCCCGATGAGCCTCGCGAACGCATACCTCTTCCACCGGTTCAGCCACCGGTTCGATGTCCGGAAGGCGCACTTCGCCGGCGCGGCGCTGTTCGCGTTCTTCGGTGCGGACACGGTGCTGTCCGTCCTGACCGGGTTCTCCGTGTGGGAGACGGTCGTCGGCGCCGTCACGCAGACCGTGACGACGCTGCTGTAGCGCCGCCCGGCGAACCGGTCGCTCGGGACCCCGGCGGTCGGCTGGATGGCGTAGTTTAAGTCCGCCGACGGCTTCCGGTCGGTCGTGCCAACGCTCCTCCTCTCGCTCGCCGCCGGCGTCGTGTTCGGGCTGGCGCTCGCGGCGCCGCCGGGACCGATGAACGCGGTCATCGCAGAGGAGAGCGTCGTCCGCGGCTGGGCAGCGGGCGCACGCGCCGGCCTGGGCGCCGCGACGGCCGACGCGACGTTCTTCGTCCTCGCGTTCGTCGGCGTCGTCAGCGTCGTCGAGCGCGCGCCGCTGCTGCGGGCGCTCATGGTCGGCGTCGGCGGCCTCTTGATGCTGTACTACGCCTACGGCGCCGCCCGCGAGGTCCGCGGGACGTTCCTCGGCGTCGACGCCGCGGTCGACGTCGACGAGGAGTCCGCCGGGTTCCGGAAGGCGTTCGTGCTGGCGCTCGCGAACCCCTACCAGATCCTGTTCTGGCTCACCGTCGGCATCGGGCTGCTCGAACCCGGGAGCGTCGACGTGTTCGCCGAGGCGGGCGTCTCGCGGTTCGCCGGCGCGTTCGTCGTCGAGACCGGAAGCCCGGCGCTCATCGTCGGGTTCTTCGCCGGCATCGGCCTGTGGGTCACCGGCTTCCCGGCCGCGCTGGTGTTCGCTCGGCGGCGCGTGGAGGCGCTCGCGCCGGCGGTCGCCGCCGTGTCAGCGCTCGTGCTCGGCGGGTTCGGCGTCGCGTTCATCGCGGACGCCGTCGGGACGCTGGCTCCGCTGGCTGGCTGAGGGCGAACAGGCGGCCCGGACCCGAACCGACGCGCGTGGCCGCACAGCCGCGGACGCGCCGGAGCGACACTCAGTTCACGCGCGGTCTGGCCTCGTCATCACTTTTGAACGTTCGTCGCCCGCGTCGACTGACTGCGCTCGGACGGATGACGCGAAATGGGGAACCGCCTAGCGGGTCGGCTGCGCACCGCGGCCGACACGGGAAACCCTTTCACGTCCGGCCGTGTCGCCGGGGACATGTTCGGGAAAACGACGTGGATCAAGCTGCCACGGAACGTCCTCGTCGGGCACGGCGTCGTCGACCGGGTCGGCGACGCCGTCGCGGAGCTGTCGCTCGCCGGTCGGCCGCTCGTCGTGACGAGCGAGACGCCGTCGGCCATCGCGGGCGAGCGCGTCCGCGACCAGTTCGACGACGCCGCGATGACGACCGTCGACGCGGCGAGTTTCGAGGCGGTCGCGCGGGTCGTCGAGGCGGCCGAGGACGCCGAGGCGACGTACCTGGTCGCGCTCGGCGGCGGGAAGCCCATCGACATCGCGAAGATGGCGGCGGACGAACTCGGCGTCGGCTTCGTCTCGGTTCCGACCGCGGCGAGCCACGACGGCATCGTGTCCGGCCGGTCGTCGATTCCGGAGGGCGACACGCGCCACTCCGTCGCCGCGGACCCGCCGCTCGCCGTCATCGCCGACACGGAACTGATGGCGGACGCGCCGTGGGAGCTGACGACCGCCGGCTGCGCCGACATCATCTCCAACTACACCGCCGTGAAAGACTGGCGGCTCGCGAACCGGCTGAAGAACGTCGAGTACAGCGAGTACGCCGCGGCGCTCGCCGAGATGACCGCGGAGCTGCTCGTCGACGACGCCGACTCCATCAAGCCCGGCCTGGAGGAGTCCGCCTGGGTCGTCTCGAAGGCGCTCGTCTCCTCGGGCGTCGCGATGTCCATCGCCGGGTCGTCCCGGCCGGCCTCCGGCGCGGAGCACCTGTTCAGCCACCAGCTCGACCGAGTCGCCGACGACCCGGCGCTGCACGGCCACCAGGTCGGCGTCGGCGCCATCATGACCGAGTACCTCCACACCGGCGCGAACGGCGAGTGGCGCGCCATCCGCGACGCGCTCGAACACCTCGACGCGCCGACGTCCGCCGCCGACCTCGGCATCGACGCCGACACCGTCATCGAGGCGCTCACGACCGCCCACACCATCCGTGACCGCTACACGATTCTCGGTGACGGCGTCAGTGAGGCCGCCGCCCGAGAAGTCGCGTCGTTCACCGGCGTCATCTGACCGGCCGGCCGCCGGGAGCGACGCGAACCCGAAGAGGGAAGCCCGCCCGGTCGAAACCTTCGCGTATGGCTTCAGCCGACGCTGACGGGGAGGGGGGCGTCGTGAAGGCGCATCCGCGCGCCGCCGTCGCGGTGCTGTCCGTCGTCGGGTACGGACTCGTCGTCGGGACGTTCGCGGGCGTCGTCCCCGCTTCGGTGTTCCCGTCGCTCACGGAGGCGCAGGTGAACCTGCTCAGCCACGCCATCGCCGCCGTCAACTCGGTCACGACGGTGCTGCTGGTGCTCGGGTGGCGGTGGATTCGGGAGCGGGAAGTGCAAAAGCACGCCGCGGCGATGTCGACGGCGTTCGGGCTCATCATGGTGTTCCTCGTCATGTACCTCGTGAAGATCGGCGGCGGCCCCGGCGAGAAACACATCGTCATCCGCGAGTCGATGTTCCTCGGCCAGTACGCCGGCGCCGTCGAACTCGTCTACTTCGCGATGCTGGCGATACACATCCTCCTCTCGGTGCTCACGGTCCCGGTGGTGCTGTACGCGGTCGTGCTCGGCTGGACGCACACGCCCGCCGAACTCCGCATGGAGACGCCGCACGCCCGCGTCGGCCGCGTCGCCGCCGCCACCTGGATCGTCTCGCTGACGCTCGGCGTCGTGACGTACGTCCTGCTGAACTGGGTGTACGCCTACGAGTTCGCGCAGGTCAGCTACTGACAGCGGACGCCAGCGGCTCGCTACCCGAACCGCCGGCTCCCGAACCTCTTTCCGGCGCGCCGGGCGACCGAGACGCGGGACGATGACTGACCTCTCGACGCGGACGGAGTGGATCGGCGAGACGTTCACGAGCGACACCGGCTGGGACCACCTGGAGTCGCTCGTCGACATCGGCAACCGGATGGCCGGCCAGCCCGGCGAACGCGAGGCGCTGGAGGCGACGCGGGACGCGCTCGCGGACGCCGGCTGCCGGGACGCCCGCGTCGAGGAGTTCGACCTGCAGGGGTGGGAGCGCGGCGACGCCGAAATCGGCACCGACGCCGGCGCGCAAGACTGCATCGCGCTCCCGCGGTCGCCGGCCGGCGACGCCGCCGGCGAGTTCGTCGACCTCGGCTACGGGCTGCCCGAGGACTTCGAGGCGGCCGACGTCGAGGGCGCGGTCGTGATGGTGTCTTCGACGGTGCCGGACCACTACGAGCGGTTCATCCACCGGCGCGAGAAGTACTACTACGCCGTCGAGCACGGCGCCGCCGCGTTCGTCTTCCGGAACCACGTCGAGGGCTGCCTGCCGCCGACCGGCTCCGTCGGCACCGCGGACTCGCCCATCGGCGACGTCCCGGCGGTCGGCGTCTCCGCGGAGGTCGGCGCGCGGCTGAACCGCCGCGTCGCCGGCGACGAAGTCACGGTGTCGGTCGACTGCGAGACGCCGGAGGCGACGAGCGGGAACGCGATGGCCGAACTCGGCCCCGACACCGACGAGGAGCTGTTGGTGACCTCCCACGCCGACGCCCACGACGTCGCGGAGGGAGCCATGGACAACGGCGCCGGCACCGCCTCCATCGTCGAGGTCGCCGCGGCGCTCGCGGCGAACGAGGACGCGCTCGACACCCGCGTCCGGTTCGTCGCGTTCGGCGCCGAGGAGGTCGGGCTCGTCGGCTCCTCGGTCGAGGCGGACCGCACCGACCGCGACGCCGTCGAGGCGGTCGTGAACGTCGACTCGAACGTCTTCGGCCGGACGCTGAAACTCCACACGCACGGCTTCGACGACCTGACCGCGGCGGCCGAGCGCGTCGCGGACCGCTTTTCGCACCCCGTCGAGTGCATCCCGGAGCAGAACCCGCACAGCGACCACTGGCCGTTCGTGCAGGCCGGCGTCCCCGGCTACATGGTGTCCGGGAAGACCGAGGGCCGCGGCCGCGGCTGGGGGCACACCTTCGCCGACACCTTCGACAAACTGGAGGTGCGGAACCTCCGCGAACAGGCCGTGCTGCTCGCCGCGCTCGTCGCCGACCTCGCGGACGCCGACACCGACGTCGCCCGGCAGGACCCCGCCGACGTCGCCGCCGCGGTCGAGGCGCAAGACCTCGCCGAAGGCATGAAAATCACGGGCGACTGGCCGTACGCCGACGACGGGTCGCTCGCGGAGTAACGCCGGCGTCCGTGTCAGCGGGCCACGAGCGTGGCGTCTGACGAAACTGGTATACCGCCCCCTGCCAAACGCCCGGCCATGAAGGAGTACAAGATGCGCCGAGGTGAGCACCTCGAAGACCGGATGCCGGACCTGAAAGCGGAGATCGAAGAGCGGTTCGGCCCGGTGTCGGGGACCGAGGAGTTCGACGGCCACGAGCTGTACGTCGTCGAGGACCCGGACAACCCGGTGTTCGAACGCATCGTCGCCGGCGCCGCCGAGTACTCGGGGAAGAAAGACAAGCTCGCGGTCCACTTCGAAGAGCGGCCCGCCGAGGACGTCATCGCCGAGGGGAACGCCGACGCCGCCGCCGACGCGGTGGACGCGAAGAATCAGTTCCTGCTCGACGCGACGGGCCGGGACGCGAAGTCGCGGCGCGACTCGCTGAAGCGGCAGGTCGAAGACGAAGCGCCTGACTACTGAGCCGGGCCGCGGTTCTGCGCTGACGGACTCGGCCGCCGGCTACAGTTTCTCGGGGAGGAAGCCGCCGTCGACTTCGATGTTCTCGCCGGAGACGTACTCCGCGTCGTCGCTGAGGAAGAACAGCAGCGCGGCGGCGAGGTCGTCGACGGTGGCCCAGCGGCCGCGCGGCGCGGCGTCCGGGAAGGCGTCGGAGGTGTCGACGACGTACGGCGAGACGGCGTTGACGGTGACGCCGTCGTCTTGCGTGTCGGCAGCGAGCATCCGCGTGAACATCAGGACGCCGGTCTTCGCGATGAAGTACGGCGTGTTCTTCGGGTGGACGAGCGCCTGCTCGCTGCCGGCGTAGCCGACGTTGACGATGCGGCCCCAGCCCTGCTCGCGCATCGCCGGGAGCGCGCGCTTCGAGCAGAGGTACGTCCCGTTGACGTTGGTGTGCAGCACGGTCTGCCACGTCTCGAAGTCGATGTCGGCCCAGTGCTGGGGGGCGAACGCGCCGACGTTGTTGACGAGCACGTCGACCGCGCCGAGTTCGGCCTCCACAGAGTCGAACAGCGCGTCGACGCTGCCCGGGTCGGTGACGTCGCCCTGCACCGTCGCGGCGTCGACGCCGCGGTCGCGGACGTCCGCGGCGGTCGCGGCGGCTTCGGCGTCGCTGCTGCGGTAGTGGACCGCGACGTCGGCGCCGTGGTCCGCGCAGGCGAGCGCGAAGCCGCGGCCGACGCCGGACGCGCTGCCGGTGACGAGCGCCACGCGGCCGGAGAGGTCCGTGTCCATGCCGCGTCGGTCGCGCTCCGCCCGCATAACGGTGGCTCTCGCCGGCGGCCGACTCGGCGCCGCGGCCGACGCCGTCGCCGTCCACCGGGCCGCGCTGCCGGCCCGGTTCGGTGCGGCCGAGGAGGAGGACCGGCAGCATACTTTTGCGGCTGCGAGTAAACCGTGCTCGCATGGCCATCGACACAATCCTCGTCGCGGTCGGCCGCGACGACGAGGCCCGGGTGAACCGGCTGATGGAAGTCGCAATCGAACTCGCCGAGGAGACGGACTCGGACGTCGTCGTCGGGCACGCCTTCGAGACCCAGGGCGACGTCGACGACGCGCTCGACCGGCTCGACCTCGCGGACGGCTCGCCGACGGACGTGGCGCGGCGGCTGGAGTCCGTCCGGCGGGCGTCGCGCGCGCTCGACGACGCCGGCGTCGACTACGAGGTGTCCGGCGTCGTCGGGTCGGCCGGCGAGGCGATCTCCGGGCTGGCCGAGCGGGTCGGCGCCGACCGCGTCATCGTCGGCGGCCGGAAGCGCTCGCCGACCGGGAAAGCGGTGTTCGGTTCCGCCGCCCAGCGCATCATGCTGTCGTCGCCGTGCCCGGTGACGTTCGTCCGCGAGTAACCCCGACGCGGTCCCCGGCTTCTGCCCCGGCTCGGCCCGGAATTGGTACTCGGTTCCGGGTGAGAAACGGCACCGGTAAGTAGCGCGGCGGCAAGCCACAGGTGATGGCTTCGTACGTCGGCGTCGACCTCGGCGCGACGAACGTCCGTGCGGTCGTCGGGGACGAGCGGGCCCGTATTCTGGGCCGCGCGCGCCGCTCGACGCCGCAAGGCCCGACGGGAATCGCGGTGACCGAAGCGATACTGGGCGTCGTCCGCGACGCCTGCGCCGACGCCGGCGTCGACCCGGCGGACGCGGTCGCTGCGGGCGTCGCCTCCATCGGTCCGCTCGACCTCGCGAAGGGGCTCATCGACGGCCCCGCGAACCTCCCGGAGGACGTCGGGCAGGTCCCGATAACCGGGCCGCTCTCGGAGCTGCTCGGCACCGACCGCATCCACCTGCACAACGACACCGTCGCCGGCGTCATCGGCGAACGGTTCAACAGCGACCGAAACCCGGACGACATGGTGTACCTCACGATTTCGTCCGGCATCGGCGCCGGCGTCTGCGTCGACGGCCACGTCCTCGACGGCTGGGACGGCAACGCCGGCGAAATCGGCCACAACATCGTCGACCACGACGGCGCGATGACGTGCGGCTGCGGCCGCGACGGCCACTGGGAGGCGTACTGCTCCGGCGAGAACATCCCCGAGTACGCCCGCCACCTCTACCGCGAACACGACGTCGAGACGGCGCTCCGGCTCGACGACGACCTCGGCGCCGCCGACGTGTTCGACGCCCACGGCGACGACCCGCTCGCGGACCTCGTCGTCGACCGCGTCCAGCGGTGGAACGCCATCGGCATCACGAACCTCGTGCACGCGTACGCGCCGCTGGTCGTGTTCGTCGGCGGCGCCGTCGCGCTCAACAACCCCGAACTCGTCGTCGACGGCGTCCAGGAGACGCTCACCGACACCGTGTTCACGAACGTCCCGGACGTCAAACTCACTTCTCTCGGCGACGACGTCGTCGTGAAGGGCGCGCTCGCCTCGGCGCTCACCGGCGGCACCGGCGACAGCAGCCGAATCCGCAGCGCCGACTGACTGGCGTCGTCACGGCTTTCAGCGTCCCGCCCGTTCACCGGCCATGCAGCGACGCGAGGCCCTCCGCGCCGGCGCGTCGGCGGTCGCCGCCGGCGTCGTCGGAACGGGCGTTCTCACCGGCCGCGGCTCCGCCCGCAGCGACGCCGACACCGACTCGTTCGCGCCGCTCGGCCGACTCCCGCTCCGCGGCGCGAAGGAGGCGGTCGTCTCCGCCGACGGCGACACGGCGTACGTGGCGCTCACCGACGGCTACGCGACCGTCGACGTCTCGGACCCGGCGGCGCCGACCGTGCTCGCGGAGCGCCGCGGCCTGCTCGCCGAGCGCGACGACGGTCCGCTCCGGCAGGTGTACGACGTGAAAGCGGACGGGGACACGCTCGTCGCCGTCGGGCCGGCTCACGCCGGCGCCCCGGGGCCGCGCGGCGCGGTCGTCGTCGACGTCTCCGACCCGGCGAACCCGGAGCGGCGCGGCGTCTACGACACTGACTTCCCGATTCACAACTGCGACCTCGTCGACGGCCACCTCTACCTCACCGGCAACGGACTCCCCGGGAATCCGCTCGTCGTCGTCGACGTCGCGTCCCTGTCGGCCGTCGGCCGGTGGGCGCTCACCGACCACGACGAGGACTGGGCGGACGTCCGCTCCGCGCTCCGCGTCGTCCACGACGTCGTCGTCCGCGACGGCGTCGCCGCGCTCGCGTACTGGGACGCCGGCACGTACCTGCTCGACGTCTCCGCCCCGTCGGCGCCGTCGCTGCTCGGCCGCGTCCCGGCGCAGTCGCCCGCGGAACTGCGCGACCCGCCGGCGAACGAGGTGTTCGCGCCGCCCGGCAACCACCACTACGCCGAGGTCGACCCGGCGGACGACCTGCTCGGCGTCGGCGTCGAGTCGTGGGCGGTCCGCCGGGACGGGTCGCTCGTCGGCGGCCCCGGCGGCATCGACCTGTACGACGTCTCCGACCCGGCCGCGCCGCGGCACCTGTCGCACGTCGCGCCGCCGGCGAGCCGCGACGCGACGTACGGCGGCGTCTGGACGACCGCGCACAACTTCGAACTGCGCGGCGGGACGCTGTACTCGTCGTGGTACCACGGCGGCGTGAAGCGCCACGACGTCTCCGACCCCGCGGCGCCGACGCAGGAGTCGTGGTGGGTCGACCCGGACGCCGCGCGGTTCTGGACGGCGCGCGCCGCCGTCGACGGCGACTGCTTCGTCGCCTCGTCGATGGGGACCGACGGCGCGTCCGCCGGGCTGTGGACGTTCCCGGACACCGCCGGCACGGGCGGCACGCCGGACGCGCTCACCGCGCCGCCGACGCCCGAACCGGGCACCGAACCGTCGCCGCCCCCGGCAGCGACGGGCACGCCGGCGGGAACGTCGCCGGCGGGCGAGCCGCGGACCGAGCCGCCCGGCACGTCCGGGTCGACCGCCGCGACGTCGCCGGGATTCGGGGCGCTCGGCGCGCTCGGGTCGGTCGCCGGCCTCGGCGCCTGGGCGTGGCTGCGTCGTCGCCGCCGCTGACCCGTGCGGAACCGTGACACAGTTCGGTTCGCGCCGCGTCGCGACGGGGGGAACCACAAGCTTTCAATCCGTCGGGCTCCAACCACGGGTAATGAGCGACCTCGCAGAGCGCGTCGAGAAGTGGATGGTCGGGCAGATGCCGATCATCCAGATGCACGGCGGCACCAGCGTCGTCCGCGAGGCCGACCCGGAGGAGGGCGTCGTCGTCGTCGAACTCGGCGGCACCTGCTCGGGCTGTGGCATCTCGAACATCACCGCCGACAACATCCGACGCGACCTCATCATGGACTTCGACGAAGTCGAAGACGTCCACGTGAAAGTGCCGGACACCGGCGACATGGGGTCGAGCACCGTCGAGGGCGGCCGCGGCGGCGACCTCCAGTACTCCAACGAGTCCTCCGACCACTTCTGAGCCGCGCCGCCGACGTTGACGTCGACGCCCCCGTCGACGACACGCCGTACCGGACGTCGTCGTCCCCGTCGACGCCGCCGCGGGCGCTGTCGTTCGCGTTCCCCGCCCGTCGCTACAGCGCTTTTTCGATTGCGGCGGCGACGCTCCGCGCCTTCTCCGCGAGCGCCGGCGAGACGAGCCCGCGCGCTTCGGCGTCGTCGAGTTCGTCGTCGTCGACGCGCTCGACGCGGCCGTCGCCGTGTTTCACGACGTCGACGTAGAGGTCGACGTAGCGCAGCGAGTCCGGGAACGCCTCGACGGGCGTGCAGACGTTCACGTACGTGCCTTTCCGGTCGCCGTCGGCGTCGCGGTACACCGTCGGGTACCACCAGCGGCCCTCGCGGAACGTCGTGAGCGCGGTGTCGCCGGACTCCCGCCGGGCGTCGAGCGCGTCGTACGTGCCGCCGGCGGTCATCTGCCGCTCGACCGAGACGGTACCGTCGGCGCCGCGGTCGACCACCTCTCCGCGGCCGAGCGTGATGAGCCGCCCGGTCGGCTTCCCGTGGCCGATTTCGACCGTGTCGCCCTCCACCGGCCCGAACTGGTCCGTGGCGACGGCGAACGGGAAGTCGGTGTCCGCGTCGCCATCGTCGGCTCGGTCGCCATCGTCGCCGCCGGCGTCAGCGCTGCCGGCGTCGCCATCGTCGCCGCCGTCGCTGCCGCCGTCGTCACCTCCGAACTCGCACAGCGCCTCCGCGAAGTCGACGCCGGCCGAGGCCGCGTTCGACGCGGCTTTCGTCCGGTGGTGGCCCGGCATCGTCGCCGTGACGTCGCGGCGCACGTCGTCGAGCGCGAACCGGGCGGTGCGGCCAAACCAGACCCAGGCGCCGGACGACGGCGACGCGAGCAGCCCCGGCTCGCCCTCCGGTTCGTCGAGCAGCGGGTCGAGGTCGCGGGCGGTCGCGGCGGCGCGGCCGAGCGCGTCGCCGAGCGCGTCCATGTCCGCGTCGCGGGCGTCGCGGCTCCACTCGACGCCCCAGCCGTCCGGGACGTCGACGTCGAGCAGCTCCGTCATCCCGGCGAGTTCGCGCGCCGCCGCGTCGTCGGCGCCGGACACGCGGACGCCGTCGCGGCCGGGGACGAGCGTCGCCAGCCCCGCCATCGCGCGCACCTCGGTGCTGAGGGCGTGCCGGTCCCCGTCCCACGGCGCCGCCGGGTCGAGCACCTGCACGCGGACCGTGTCGTCCTCGCCGATGTAGCCGTCGGCGGCGTCGAACGGCAGGTAGCCCTCCACGTCGCCGGCGGGCGACTCCACGCCGAGGTCGACGACGGCGCCGCCGCCGAGCGTCTCCGTGACGGTGCCGTCGAACACGGCGCCGCGGGGCGCCGGGTCGTCCCACGCCATCGCGTCGACCGCGACGTCGACGAGGCGGTCGCGGACCGCGTCGACGGCCGCCGGCTCCCCGGTGAGCCCGACGCCCTGCCGGTCGGCTGTGGTGTCGACGGCGACGTCGTGGTTCGCTGCCGGGAGCGACTCGTCGAAGCGCCGCTGAATCGGCGGGGACGCCTGCACGACGTCGCGGCCGTCGTCGAGCAGCAGCCGGGTGAGCGCGGTCGCGTAGATGCCGCGGACCCGCGCGTTCATAGCGCATCGGGGTCGCGAGCGAACCGCACCCGGCCGTCGATGGTCGGCCCGAGCGTCAACTCCACGACCTCGTCGGTCAGGACGCGGCCGTCCTCGACGGGGACGCCCCACGACGCGAACTTCAGGTAGCCGCGGAGGTCCGCCGCGTGCGTGTACAGGTCGACGTGGTCGACGTCGTGTTCGCGGGGGCCGCCGCTGCTGTGCGCCGTCTCCATGTCCGAGTAGTACGTGCCGCCGCCGTCGAAGAACGCCGCTAGGTCGTCGGCCGCCTCGTCCACGGCGTCGGCGACTGCGGCCGACGCCTCCTCCAGGTCGTCGGTGTCGAGACCGACCTCGCGGAGCGCGGCCTGTTCGCGCGGGTCGAAGTGCATACCGTTCGGTCCGTCCGCCTGCCATTTCAAGGATGCCGTTCGGCGGCCGGCGTGACGCGCCGCCGAACCCGGGCGCGGTCGGCCGCGTCGACGCCGCGGTTCCGCGACAAGAACCAAGTCGGGGGCGCCCGACGAACCAGCAGGATGACTGCGAAGGAGCGGACTGACCCGGTGGAGGAACAGGCGGGGTCGTCGATGGACCTGTACGACGTGGCGACGTGGGAGGAACGGACGTCGCTCGACGGCCTCGCGGTGGCGCTGTACGGACTGATGCGGGCGTCGGGACGGATCGTCATCGTCGGCGTCGCGGCGCTGCTGCTCGTCGGCATCGGCGGGTTCGCGGCGCTCACCGACCCGGCCGTCGGGACGCTGACGGTGCTGTCGGCGATTCCGGCGCTCGGGCTCGCCGCGTACGTCTACCGGTCCGACGTCACGTCGAACGAGCCGCTGCACGTGCTGGTGGCGACGTTCCTGCTCGGCGTGCTCACCGCGAACTTCGCCGCCATCCTCAACTCGGCGTTCAAGCCGTACTTCGCGCCCATCGGCTTCCTCGGGTCGGTCGTGTTCTTCTTCGTCATCGTCGGCCCGGTCGAGGAGACCGTGAAGCTGCTCGCCGTCCGGCTGTACGCGTTCAGCGACGAAGGGTTCGACTCGGTGCTCGACGGCGCCGTCTACGGCGCGATGGCGGGGCTCGGCTTCGCGTTCATCGAGAACGCGCTGTACATCTCCCGGAACGTCGGCACCGGCGCCGGCGAACTCGACCTCGGACTCGAACTCATCGGCGCCGGCGCCGGCATCACGGCGACACGGGCGCTCGCCGGCCCGGGCCACGTCATCTACTCGGCGTTCGCCGGCTACTACCTCGGGCTCGCGAAGTTCAACCCCGAGCACCGCGGCCCCATCGTGCTGAAGGGGCTCATCATCGCGGCGCTCATCCACGCGACGTACAACTCCACCGTCGGCATCGCCTCCGGCGCCATCCACATGGTGCTGCAGGCCGTCGGCCTCCCGACGTTCGGCGGGCTGCTCGCGTTCTTCCTGTGGGTCGTCGTCTACGACGGCTTCTTCGGCCTGCTGCTCGTCAGGAAGATTCAGAAGTACCGCGCCGCCTACCGGTCAGCCCACGAGGACGACCTCGACCAGGAGGCGGCGAAGGAGTCGGAGCTCACGGAGTTCGACGCCTGAGCCGGCCGCGACGCTACGCGTCGCTGCGTCGGACGGGGCGGCTCGGAGAACCGCGGCGGCCGCCTCAGGAGTTGAGTTTCTCGCGGGAGACGGTGACGCCGGTCGGCGTGATGATGATCTGGTCGTCGCCCTTCTGGACGATGTCGCCGTCGACCTCGGAGGCGACCTGCCGGAGTTCGTCGATGATGCGCTCGACGGTCTGGTCGGTCGTCGAGTGCCGCGTGATGTCGGCGATGACGAAGTCGCCGTCGTAGACGGCGTCCTTGATGTCGATGACGTCCTGCTGGTCGCTGATCTCGGCGATGTGTACCTGCATGCCGGCGCCACCGCGGGCGCTCTCGACGTCGTCGAGGTCGAGCTCCACGTAGTCCTCGGAGCTGTGGGTGCCGCCACCGCCGAGGATTTTGCTCATGATGCCCATGTAGGGCTACTGTAGAGGCCCACGCATAAGTTTGTACGTCAGACGCACCGGCTCCGCGCGTCCGACGGGCCGTAGGTGATGGGTCGTCGCGGTCGCGGTGCGGTGTCGTCGCGGTCGCGGTGCGGTGTCGTCGCGGCCGCCGTGCGGTGTCGGCCCCGAACCCACGCTTCTAAACGGGAGCCACACGGACACCCGCGTAATGACGCCGTGGCTCGAAACCGTCGTGGTGGCGCTGTGGGCGATGCTGCCGGCGTACGTGCCGAACAACGCCGCGGTGCTGTCCGGCGGCGGCCGCCCCATCGACGCCGGTCGGACGCTCAACGGCCGTCGCCTGCTCGGGGACGGGAAGACGTGGCGCGGCACCGCCGTCGGCACCGGTGTCGGCGTCGCGCTCGCGCTCGTCCTCGACGCCGCCGCGCCCGCGGTCGGCGACGCCCTCGGCGTCCCGCTCCCGTCGTTTCCGCTCCCGGCGGCCGTCGGGCTGGCGCTCGGCGCGATGCTCGGCGACATCGGCGCGTCGTTCCTGAAGCGCCGACTCGGCCGGGAGCGCGGCGCCGCCGTGCCCGGCCTGGACCAGCTCGACTTCGTCGTCGGCGCGCTGCTGCTCGCGGCGCTGCTGGCTCCCCAGTGGGTCGCCGCGACGTTCACGCCGCCGCGGCTGCTCGTCGTCGTCGTCGCGACGCCCGTGTTGCACGTCGTGACGAACGTCGGCGCGTACCTGCTCGGCCTGAAGAACGAGCCGTGGTGACCCCTTCGAGAATCGACGCTGAGAATCGGGGCGACGCGTTTTAGCCCGGTCGCGGCGCCGACTCGACCATGTGGGACCCGGAGGAGGACGGGCCGGACTACGGCTGGCGCGGGCAGACCCGGGCGATGTTCCCGGTGCTCGCGCTCGGAGCGATGCTCGTCGCCGCCGCGTCCGTCGCCGGCATCGGCGGCGCCGTCGCGACCGGCATCGGCGGCGAACCCATCGACCGCCCGGAGGGCTTCGCGTTCACCGTCGACACCGGCGGCAACGACACCGCCATCGTCATCCGGCACCCCGACGGCCCCGTCCCGTCGGTCGACCGCGTGTACGTCGTCGACGACGCCGGCACCCGCGTCCCGTGGACCGAACTCCGGACTGGGAACGGGACGGTGACGGTCACCGGCCGGAGCGCGCTCGCCTGCCCGAGCCAGGGCGCCACCTACCGCGTCGTCTTCGACGGCCGCGCCGCGACGCACACCATCTCGGCGCACGAAGTGAACGCGCCCATCCCGCCGAGCGTCGTCCAGCGGTGTGAGGCCGCCGACTGACGCGGCGCAGTCCGTCCTGGCGCCCGGCCGGGAATCGGCAGACTTTCGCCCCGGCGGCGCCCCGAATCGGACATGACGAGTGACGCCTCCGGCGACCGCGCCGCCGACCTCGACGAACTGGTCGCGGCGCTCCGCGCGGCCGACGCGGTGCTGTTCGGCGAGTTCGAACTGTCCCACGGCGGGACCAGCGAGTACTACGTCGACAAGTACCGGTTCGAAACCGACCCGGACTGCCTCGAACGCATCGCGGAGGCGTTCGCCGCCCGCGTCGGCGACGCGAAACTCGCCGGCGTCGCCCTCGGCGCCGTTCCGCTGGTCGCCGCGACCGCGGTCGAGACCGGCCGGCCGTACGTCATCGCCCGGAAGTCGGCGAAGGAGTACGGCACCGGGAACCGAATCGAGGGCGAACTCGCCGAGGGCGAGGAGGTCGTCGTGCTGGAGGACATCGCGACGACCGGGCAGTCGGCCGTCGACGCCGTCGAGGCGCTCCGCGACGCCGGCGCCGTCGTGAACCGGGTGCTCGTCGTCGTCGACCGCGAGGAGGGCGCCGCCGAACGCCTCGCCGAACACGGCGTCGAACTGGAGTCGCTGCTCACCGCCTCGGACCTGCTCGCCGGCCGCGACGCCGACGACGCGGACGACTGACCGCGCCCGACGTTCGCACGGTTCTGCTGGTTTCTCGGCCGTCACTGATTCGAAGTGTTCATAGTTGCACGAACGCGCACAGATACTATGAACCGAGCCGAGAAGGCGGCGCTCCAGCTACAGGCCGTCGCCGTCCTGCGGACGTTGAAAGAGACGCGGACGTACGACGAACTCGCGGAGGTCACCGGGCTCCCGGCCGGCGACCTGAACAGGTACGTGAACGGCCACGTCCTCCCTGGCGCCGAGCGCGCCCGCGAGGTCGTGGAAGGAATCGGGCGGGAGACGCTCGCGGAGGAACTGGAGGCGCGCGTCCGGTTCGACGAGGAGGGGTACGTCGACAACTCCGGCGTCGTGTTCGACCAGCCGTTCTTGGACCTCGTCGCGCCGGTCGCCGCGGAGTCGCTCGGCTTCGAGGCGCCGGACGTCGTGTTGACGGCGGCGACCGACGGCATCACGCTCGGCGCGGCGATGGCGAGTCACTTCGACGCACGCGTCGCGTACGCGAAGAAGTCGAAGGAGACCGCGGTCGAGGAGTTCATCGAGTCTCGCCAGCGGCTCGCCTCCGGCATCGAACTCACCTACTACCTCCCGGCGAGCGTCGTCGACGCCGGCGAGCGCGTCCTCGTCGTCGACGACCTCATCCGCTCGGGCGAGACCCAGGAGCTCCTGCTCGACATCGCGCTGCAGGCCGACGCCGAAATCGCCGGCGTGTTCGCGCTCATCGCTGTCGGCGACGAGGGAACCGACCGCGCGGACGAAATCACCGACGCGCCGGTGGGTGCGCTTACGACGTTCGAGTAAGGCGCGGCCAAGCCGTCGATGGGCGTGCGGAGACCTGTGGGAAGGCAGCGAACCGAGCGAGGCCGCGACCCCCGACGGCGAGGTCTGCGGGCCGAAAGATATGCACGTAAGTGCATACTATTCTGTCTCAGACCTCAACGCTTAAGTTAGATGTTCACAACCGTGCGATATGGCGCTGACAGACACGCTGGCGGACTACTTCGGGTTCGCGGAGCACGGCACCGACCTCCGGACGGAGGTCGTCGCGGGGCTGACGACGTTCCTCACGATGAGCTACATCGTCGTCGTCAACCCGAGCATTCTCGCGGTCGCCATCGTCAACGGCCCGGGGCCGGATATCGGGGCGTCGATGGCGGAGGTCCAGCAGATGATCGCGGTGGTGACGCTCATCTCCGCCGCGGTCGCGACGCTCATCATGGCGCTGTACGCGAACCGGCCGTTCGGGCAGGCGCCGGGGCTCGGCCTCAACGCCTTCTTCGCCTTCACGGTCGTACTCGGCCTCGGAATCCCGTGGAACACGGCGCTCGCGGCCGTCGTGGTCGAGGGGCTCATCTTCATTCTGCTCACCGCGGTCGGCGCGCGCGAGTACATCATCCGGGTGTTCCCGGAGCCGGTGAAGTTCGCGGTCGGCGGCGGTATCGGGCTGTTCCTCGCGGTCATCGGGCTCGACGCGATGCGGGTCATCGCGTCCGACCCGGCGACGTACATCCAGTTCTCGCCGGTGTTCGCACAGGACCCCGTCGCCATCGTCGGCGTCGTCGGCCTGCTGTTCACGTTCGCGCTGTACGCCCGCGGCGTTCCGGGTAGCATCATCATCGGCATCCTCGGCACCACCGCGCTCGGCGGCGTCCTCTCCGCGCTCGGCTACGCCGCCTACCCGGCGGGGGAACTCGACGTGACGCTCGCGAGCGCGTCGCTCGGCCCGGCGCTCGACTCGCTCACCTACTCCGCCGCCGGCTACGACATCTCGCCGCTCGTCGGCGCGTTCCTCGGCGGCTTCGCGAACGTCGACGCGTTCGGCTTCGCGCTCATCGTGTTCACGTTCTTCTTCGTCGACTTCTTCGACACCGCCGGGACGCTCACCGGCGTCTCCCAGATCGCGGGCTTCCTCGACGAGGACGGGAACCTCCCCGACATCGACAAGCCGCTGATGGCGGACGCCATCGGCACGACGGTCGGCGGCATGCTCGGCACCTCGACGGTGACGACGTACATCGAGTCCGCCTCCGGCGTCGAGGAGGGCGGCCGCACCGGCATGACGGCGCTCGTCGTCGGCGTGCTGTTCCTGCTCGCGCTCGCCGTCGTCCCGCTCGCCGCCGCGATTCCGCAGTACGCGAGCCACATCGCGCTCGTCGTCATCGCGGTCGTGATGCTCCGGAACCTCGTCGACATCGACTGGAGCGACATGACGGTCGCGATTCCCGCCGGCATCACCGTCATCGCGATGCCGTTCACGTACTCCATCGCGTACGGCATCGCCGCCGGCATCATCTCCTTCCCGGTCGTGAAGGCCGCGACCGGCCGCGTCGACGAGACTCGTCCGGGCCACTGGGTGCTCGCCGCGGCGTTCGTCCTCTACTTCTTCGTCCGCACCGGCGGCGTCCTCTCCGCCGCGGTCTGAGCCGCGGTCGGACGCGCTTCACTCCGCTCCGTTTCGTTTCATCTCGTTCCGTTCCGCTTCATTTCGTTCCGTTCCGCCTCATTTCGTTCCGTTCCGCCTCATTTCGTTCCGTTCCGCTTCGTTCGGTTCTGTTCCCGGCCATCGTGTCGTATCTGTTCGGCCGCCGTCGACGCGTCGGGTTCGGCCGATTCCCGGCCGCAAGCACAAGAGTTTCACCCGCCCGCTTCCCCTTCGGGGACAATGAGTCGTTTCTCGTTCTCGCGCGGCCGGGCGGCGCGGCTGGTCGCGCTTCTCGTCGTCGTCGGCCTGCTCGCGCCCGCCGGCGTGCAGGCGCTGACGCCCGGCGGCGGCGACACGCCGGGGACGGTCGGCCGCGAACCCGGGACCATCGCCTCCGAAGCGAACGGCACCACCGTCGTCGCGATTCAGGGGTTCCACTTCCAGGGGCAGGGGTCGACGAAGAAGCCCGCGGGGCTGGTCGCCGTGAACCCCGACGGGTCGACGAAGTGGCAGTTCGACGGGTCGAAACACGGCGCGAACTGGTTCTACGACGTCGACCCGCTCGACAACGGGAACCTCCTCGTGGTGTCGACGAACCGCGACGGGACGCTCGTCTTCGAGCTGAACCCGGAGACGAAGGAGATGGTGTGGCGCGAACACCTCGACATCCACGACACCCACGACGTCGACATGCTGCCGTCCGGGAACCTCGTCGTCGCGAACATGCGGCAGTGGAACGAGTCCGCCGAGCGCAGCGACGACCGCGTGTTCGTCTACAACCGCACCACAGACGAGGTGCTGTGGGAGTGGACGTTCCGGAAGCACTACCCGAACTCGACGGACGGCGGCTTCTCGAAGGACTGGACGCACGTCAACGACGTCGACCGCATCGCGCCCGGCGAGTTCCTGGTGTCGCCGCGGAACTTCGACCAGGCCATCGTCATTAACCGCTCGACGAAGGCCATCGAGTATCGGCTCGGCGCCGACGGCAACCACGACGTGCTGCACGAGCAGCACAACCCCGACTGGCTCGTCTCCGAGTCCGGGAACCCGACCGTGCTCGTCGCCGACTCCGAGAACGACCGCGTCGTCGAGTACGCGAAACGCGGCGGCGAGTGGGTGGAGACGTGGAGCGTCGGCACCGGCCAGCTCTCGTGGCCGCGCGACGCGGACCGGCTCCCGAACGGGAACACGCTCATCGTGGACTCGCTGAACCACCGCGTCATCGAGGTGACGCCGACCGGGAAGATCGTCTGGGAGTACTTCGCGACGTGGGGGCCGTACGACGCCGAACGGGTCGCGTACGGCGGCGGGTCGAACGGTCCGACGATGGCCGACGTCGGCGTCACCGGCAGCTACCGGCTGCACGGCTCGGCCGGACTCATCCAGGGGACCGGCGACACGTCGACGTTCGCGGCGTCGGTGCAGAACACGTTCGCCGGCACGCCGCTCGCCGGCCCGGCCGCGGCGTTCGCGACGCGGTGGGCGCACGTCACGCCGTGGATTCGGCCGGTCTGGATGGGGTCGTGGGCGTTCGCCGGCGCCGTCGGCGCGCTCGCGGTCGCGCTCGCCTGGGCCGCCGCGGAACTCGTCGTTCGCCGCGCCCGGCTCCGCGCCGGCGTCCGCCGCGCCGCCGACCGCGTCCGCTCCGCACGCTGACCGGAGTTAATACTCAGTCCCGGAAAAGTTAGTAAGGATAGTTACTAGCGCCCGGGTTTCTAACAGCGGAATTAATAACCGTTCGTCGGCTAGCGTCGGGTAGTGAGCGACGAATCGAACGACGCGGCCGGCGACCCCGGCGCCGCCGCCGCCGCACACGACGACGGCGACGGACACAGCCACGGCGACGACGGCGGCGAAACCGCCGGGGCGCCGGACGCCGAGCCTGCTCTCGACGCGGACCGCGACGGCGACGCGGCCGTCCAGCTGTCGGTGCCGGGGATGGACTGCCCGTCCTGCGCGGAGAAGGTGGAGCGGAGCGTCCGGACGCTCGACGACGTCGACGCGGTCGACCCGGCGGTGGCGACCGGGACGCTGACGGTGACGTTCGCCGACGGCGGCGCCGACCGCGACACCGTCGCCGAGCGCGTCGAGGCCGCGGGCTACGACGTCGAGGACGCGGACGCCGGAACCGTGACGCTGTCGGTGCCCGAGATGGACTGCGCCTCCTGCGCCGGGAAGGTCGAACACGCCCTCGGCGACGTCGACGGCGTCACCGGCTACGAGACGCGGCCGACCAGCGGCACCGCCGTCGTGACGTTCGACCCGGACGCGGCCACGCTGGACGACGTCGTCGACGCCGTCGAGGCCGCCGGCTACGACGTCGTCAGCACGTCGATGGACGGCGGCGGCGACGCGGCGGCCGACCGCGGCAGCGTCTGGCGGAGCGACCGCGCCGTCAAGACCGCAGTGGCGGGCGTGTTCACCGTCGGCGGCTTCGCGCTCGCGAGCCCGTTCGGCGGCTTCGGCGGGCCGTCGGTGACGCTCGCCGGCCGCGAAGTGCTCGTCGGCGACCTGCTGTACCTCGCGGCGACCGCGACCGCCGGCGCCGACGTGTTCCGGAACGGCTACTACTCGCTGCGGCAGCGCAGCCTCGACATCGACCTGCTGATGACCATCGCCATCGTCGGCGCCGTCGTCTCCAGCGTCGTCTTCGCCGAGGCGCTGTACTTCGAGGCGGCGACGCTCGCCGTCCTGTTCAGCGTCTCCGAACTGCTCGAACGGTACTCGATGGACCGCGCGCGGAACTCGCTGCGCGAACTCATGGACCTCTCGCCGGACGAAGCGACGGTCGTCCGCGACGGCGAGGAGCTGACCGTGCCGGCCGACGAGGTCGGCGTCGGCGAGGTCGTCGCGGTCCGCCCCGGCGACCGCGTGCCGCGCGACGGCGTCGTCCGCGACGGCACCAGCGCCGTGAACCAGGCGCCCGTCACCGGCGAGTCCGTCCCGGTCGACAAGACCGTCGGCGACGAGGTGTTCGCCGGCACCATCAATGAGGGCGGCTACCTCGAAGTCGAGGTGACCAGCGAGGCCGGCGAGGACACCATCTCCCGCGTCATCGACCTCGTCGAGAGCGCCGAAGCCGAACGCACCGAACGCGAACAGTTCGTCGACCGATTCTCGTCGTACTACACGCCGGTCGTCGTCGCGTTCGCGGTGCTGGTCGCCGTCGTCCCGCCGCTCGCGGTCGGCGCGAGCTGGGAGACGCACGTCGTCTACGGCCTGACGCTGCTCGTCCTGGCGTGCCCGTGCGCGTTCGTCATCTCGACGCCGGTCACGGTCGTCTCCGGCGTCACCAGCGCCGCCCGGAACGGCGTCCTCGTGAAGGGCGGCCGGTACCTCGAAGCGATGGGCGACGTCGACGCGGTCGCGTTCGACAAGACGGGGACGCTCACCGCCGGCGAACTCAGCGTCACCGACGTCGTCCCGCTCGGCGACAGCACCGCCGAGGACGTGCTGCGCTGCGCCCGCGGCGTCGAACTCCGGTCGGAACACCCCATCGGCGACGCCATCGTGGAGCACGCCGACGACGTCGGCGTCGCCGACCCCGACGTCGAGGCGTTCGAGGGGCTCACCGGGAAGGGCGTGACGGCGTCGCTCGACGGCACCACCCACTACGCCGGCAAACCCGGCCTGTTCACCGAACTCGGCTTCGACCTCTCGCACGTCCACGCCGCCACCGACGGCGGCGTCGTCACGCAGACCAGCCGCGCGCTCTGCGAACGGAACAACTGCCTCGACCTGCTGTCGGACACCGTCCCGAAGCTCCAGTCGGAGGGGAAGACAGTGGTGCTCGTCGGCACCGAAGACCGCCTTGAAGGGCTCGTCGCCGTCGCGGACACCGTCCGCCCGGAGGCCACCCGGACCGTCGCGGCGCTCCGAGAGAACGGCCTCCACACCGTGATGCTCACCGGCGACAACGACCGGACCGCGCGCGCCGTCGGCGACGAGGTCGGCGTCGACGAGGTGCGCGCCGAACTGCTCCCCGAGGACAAGGTCGCGGCCGTCGAGGACCTGCTCGACGAGCACGGCGACGTCGCGATGGTCGGCGACGGCATCAACGACGCGCCGGCGCTCGCCACCGCGTCGGTCGGCGTCGCGATGGGCGCCGCCGGCACCGACACGGCGCTCGAAACTGCGGACGTCGCGCTGCTCGCCGACGACCTCTCGAAGCTCCCGTACCTGTACGACCTCGCGCACGCCGCCAACGGCGTCATCCGGCAGAACGTCTGGAGCAGCCTCGCGGCGAAGGCCGCGCTCGCCGTCTCCGTGCCGTTCGGCCTCGTCCCCATCTGGGCGGCGGTGCTGGTCGGCGACGCCGGCATGACCGTCGGCGTCACCGGGAACGCGATGCGGCTCGCCCGCATCTCGCCCGCCGAACCCGAGCCGGACGCCGACCTCGCAGCCGCGGAACCCAGAGCGGAAGACGCCGCGGCCGAGCCGGACGCCGCGGCCGCTGCGGGCGCTGAGGCCGCCGAAGCGGACGCGGAGCCCCCGGAGCCGGCCGACGCGTAAGCGGCGCCGACTGTTCTCCCGGCTGGCTCGTTCGCCGGCGGTTTCCGCAAACACCTTATACGCAGGTGGCACAACCACGAACCGACGAATACCATGCCGAGACCCGAAGTTCTCGAACGCGTCAAAGAGGCCGAAGCCGAGGCTGAACAGATCGTCGCCGAGGCCGAGGCCGACCGCGAGGAACGCATCTCGGAGGCCAGGTCGAAGGCGGACGAGATCGTTTCCGAAGCGGAAGCCGAAGCGGACGAACTCGAGGCCGAGCGGCTGGAGGACGCCCGCGAGGAGATCGAATCGGAGCGTGAACAAATCCTGGAGAACGGCCGCCGCGAACGCGCCGAACTCGTCGAGGACGCCCGCGACCGCATCGACGAGGCCGTCGAGTTCGCGGTCGAGCAGTTCGAGGAGGCGGTGAATGCTCAGGCCTGAGCGGATGAGCAAGGTGTCGGTGACGGGCTCGCAGCGCTACCTGCAGCAAGTCATCGAGGCCGTCCACGACCTGAACCTCCTGCACGTCACCGAGTACGACGGCGCGTGGGAGGGGTTCCAACAGGGGTCGCCGATCGAAGGCGCCGAGGGCGCCGCGGACAAGCTCGTGACGGTCCGCGCGCTGAAATCCACGCTCGGCATCGAGGACGACGAGGCAGGGCCGTCCCGCATCGTCACCGAGGAGGCGCTCGACGAGGAGCTCGAAGACATCCGCACCCGGGTCAACGCGCTCGACGACGAACGCGACGACCTGCAGTCGTCGCTCCGGAGCGTCGAGGAGCGAATCGACGAACTCGAACCGTTCGTCGACCTCGGCATCGACCTCGACCTGCTGTCCGGCTACGACCACCTGCAGGTCGCCGTCGGCGAGGGCGACCCGGAAGCCATCGAGCGGGCCGTCGTCGGCGCGACCGACCTCGGCGAGTACGACGTGTTCGAGGGCGACAGCGACACCGTCGCCGTGTTCGCGCGGCCCGAGCCCGGCGCAGACGAGAGCGCGCTCGACGACGCGCTCGTCAGCGCGGAGTTCACGGCGCTGTCGGTCCCTGACGTCGACGCCGACCACACGACGCCGAAGGAGTACCTGCGCAGCCTCGAAGCCGAGCGGCAGGAGCTCGAATCCGACATCGCGGAGGTCGAAGACGAACTCGAGGCCGTCAAACACGACACGGCCGGCTTCCTGCTCGCCGCCGAGGAGACGCTCGCCATCGAGGTGCAGAAGACCGAGGCGCCGCTCGACTTCGCGACGACGAAGAACGCGTTCGTCGCCGAGGGCTGGATTCCGACCGAGCGCTACACCGAGTTCGCCTCGACGATTCAGGACGCCGTCGGCAACCACGCCGAAATCGAGGAGCTCGAACGCGCCGCGTTCGGCGCCGACGGCGAGGTCCAGCTCCGCGAGGAGGTGCCGCCGTCGGTCGCCGACGCCGGCCCCGACGCGGACGCGGACGCAGCGGACGACGACGCGGACGCGAAGCGCGCCGTCGCGGACGGCTCCGGCGCCGCCGTCGTGATGCGCGACGACGAGCCGCCGGTCGTGCAGGACAACGCCGGCATCGTCTCGCCGTTCGAACTGCTGGTGCAGGCGGTCGGCCGCCCGAAGTACACCGAGTTCGACCCGACCGTCATCCTATTCTTGACGTTCCCGGCGTTCTTCGGGTTCATGATCGGCGACTTCGGCTACGGGCTGCTGTACACCGCCATCGGGGCGTACCTGTACACGAGCTTCGAGTCGAAGGCGTTCCGGTCGATGGGCGGCGTCACGATCGCGGCCGGCCTGTTCACGATGCTGTTCGGCGTGCTGTACGGCGAAGTGTTCGGGCTGCACCTCATCTCGACGTACGTCTGGGAGGGCATGCTCCACATGCACGGCCCGCCGATTCACAAGGGCCTCCAGCCCGCGGACATCTACTGGGCGCAGGCGTGGATCGTCGTGTCGACGCTGGTCGCGCTCTTCCACCTCGACATCGGCTACGTCTTCGGGTTCCTCGAGGAGCTCGAGTTCCACGGCTGGACGGCGGCGCTCACCGAGAAGGGGTCGTGGCTGCTCGGCATGAACGGCCTCTGGCTGTTCGTGTTCAGCCGCGTCGCCAAGGACATGAAGCCGGCGTTCATCTTCTCCGTCTTCGACGGCTCGGGCGCCGCGCCCGAGGCCACCGGCGAGTACGCCTCCGCGGCGTTCGCGCTCGGGTTCAACGGCTTCTCGCCGACGGTCGGCTACGTCGGTCTCGGCCTGTTCGTGCTCGGTGCGCTCCTGCTCGTCATCGGCGCGCCGGCCGAGATTCTCGAGATCTTCGACGTGCTGGTGAACGTGCTGAGCTACACCCGTATCGCCGCGGTGCTGCTCGCGAAGGCGGGGATGGCGTTCGTCGTCAACCTCCTGTTCTTCGGCGCGTACCAGACCCACGGCGAGTTCCACTTCATGCTGAGCCACGGGCCGGACCACTACATCGCCGAGTACGGACAGGAGGCCATCATGTTCGGCGGCCTCGTCCACGGCGGCGCCGCGTCCGTCCTCGGCGGACTCGTCATCCTGGTCGTCGGGCACCTGCTGGTGCTCGCGCTCGGCGTGACCTCCGCCGGTCTGCAGGCCGTCCGCCTCGAGTACTACGAGTTCTTCTCGAAGTTCTTCGACGGCGGCGGCACCGAGTACGTCCCGTTCGGGATGGAGCGGCAGTTCACCACCGAGGAGTGAGTTAACTTCTCGACACGTTTTTCTCGCCGCGGACCGAGAGTCGGAGGTGTCTACCCCCCGGATTCGGGGGCCTCGGTCGATTTCTTTGGGAAGCTTTATGCCCACTGTGGAACCAACGTCGCACTGTCCGGAGACTGGCAATCAGCAATCCGAAAACCATGATTGAATCCACTACCGACCTGGCCAACGTTGTACTGCAGAACAGTTCCCCCGCTCTTCTTAACGACGGCGCCGCAGCGATCGCCGTCGGCCTCGCGGCGCTCGCCGCCGGCTACGCGGAGCGCGGCATCGGCTCCGCAGCGGTCGGAGCCGTCGCCGAAGACGAGGATCTGTTCGTCACGGGCCTGATCTTCACGGTCCTGCCGGAGACCCTCGTCATTCTCGCGCTGGTCACCATCTTCCTGGTGTAACCCCGCCTTCTCCTTTCACAATGAGTTTGGACACAGTCGTCGAAGACATCCGGGAGGAAGCCCGCGCGCGTGCGGAAAACATCCGCGAGGAGGGCGACGAACGCGCGGCGGAGATCGTCGACGACGCTGAGGAGGAAGCGGAGCGCATCGTCGAACAGCGCGAGCAGCAGGTGGAACGCGAAATCGAACAGGAGCGCGAACAGACGCTGTCGAGCGCGAAGCTCGAAGCGAAACAGGAGCGGCTCGAAGCGCGACGCGACGTGCTCGAGGAGGTCCGGGAGGCGACCGAAGACGCCATCGCCGACATCGACGGCGACCGGCGAGCGGAGCTGACCCGGACGCTGGTCGACGCCGCGGCCGCCGAGTTCGAAGACAAGGCCTCCGTCTCGGTGTACTGCCGCGAGGACGACCAGGAGCTGGTCGAAGACGTCATCGAGTCGTACGACGGCTGGTCCGTCGCCGGCACCACGGACTGCCTCGGCGGCGTCGTCGTCGAGAGCGAAACGTCGCGGCTCCGCGTGAACAACACGTTCGACTCGCTGCTCGAGGACGTCTGGGAGGACAGCCTCAAGGAGCTGAGTGACCGACTGTTCACCGATGAGTAACACCGCCGGTACGTCGAACCACGAGTACGTCACCGCCCGCATCAGCTCGCGGCGCGGCGCGCTGTACGACGCAGACGACTACCGGAAGCTCATTCGGATGAGTCCCGCCGAGATCGCGCGGTTCATGGAGGATTCGGCGTACGCCGAGGAAGTGAACGCGCTCGGCTCGCGGTTCTCCGGCGTCGACCTCATCGAGTACGCGCTGAACCGGAACCTCGCCGCCCAGTTCGAGGACATCCTCGACTGGTCTGAGGGGAAGCTGTACGACCGCGTCGCCCGCTACCTGCGGAAGTTCGACGCGTGGAACGTCAAGACGGTGCTGCGCGGCCTCTACTCCGACACGGAGCGCGAGTCGGTGGAAGCCGACCTCATCCGCGCCGGCGAGTTCGACGACCGCCGCATCAAGCGGCTGCTGGACGCGAACACCATCGAGGAGGCGATCGAAGTCCTCTCGGACACCGTGTTCGGGGACGCGCTCGAGGCGGCCTACGAGGACTACGAGTCGTCGGGCGTGCTCGTCCCGCTCGAGAACGCCGTCGACCGGTCGTACTACGAGCTCCTCTCCACGGACGACCTCCGCGGGGAGGCGCTCTCGGAGTACCGCGAGTTCCTCGAAGCGGAGATCGACTTCCGGAACGCGATCAACGGGCTGCGGCTCGCGCGGTCGGGGACCGACATCGACCCCGCCGAGTACTACATCGACGGCGGCGTCCTGTTCTCGGCCGAGCAGCTCCGCGCGCTCGCACAGAACCCGGAGGAGCTCGTCCAGCACATCCGCGATAGCCGGTACGGCGACGAGCTCTCGTCGGCGCTGACGGAGCTTCAGGAGGCGGACAGCCTCGTCGCGTTCGAGCACGCGCTGGAGGCAGCGCTGCTCGAGTACGCGGACACGCTCGGCCACATCCACCCGCTGTCGGTGACGGCCGTCGTGTCGTACATCCTGGAGAAGGAGCGCGAAGTCGACAACATCCGCGCTATCGCTCGCGGCAAGGAAGCCGGCCTCGAGCCGGACGAAATCGAGCAGGAGCTGGTGGTGCTATGAGTCAGGAAATCGCAGTCGTCGGCAGCCCCGAGTTCACGACCGGTTTCCGTCTCGCCGGCGTCCGCAAAGTCGAGTCCGTCCCGGACGACCAGAAGGACGACGAACTCGACGACGCCGTCGAACGCGCGCTCGGCGACGACGACATCGGTATCGTCGTGATGCTCGACGACGACCTCGACTACCTCTCCCGGCAGGTCCGGCAGTCCGCTCAGGGGAGCGTCGAACCCGTGCTGGTCACGCTCGGCGGCGGCGCCGGCAGCGGCCTGCGCGAACAGATCAAACGCGCCATCGGAATCGACCTGATGGCGGAGGACGAAGACTAACAAATCATGAGTCAAGCGACAGAACCCGACACGACCGAAGACACTGGACGCATCAACAGCGTGAGTGGTCCGGTCGTGACGGCCGTCGATCTCGACGCCCGGATGAACGACGTCGTCTACGTCGGCGACGAAGGCCTGATGGGCGAGGTCATCGAGATCGAAGGCGGCGTCACGACCATTCAGGTGTACGAGGAGACGTCCGGGGTCGGCCCGGGCGAACCCGTCGAGAACACCGGCGAGCCGCTCACCGTCGACCTCGGCCCCGGCATGCTGGACGCCATCTACGACGGCGTGCAGCGGCCGCTCGACGTGCTCGAAGACAAGATGGACAGCGCGTTCCTCGACCGCGGGGTCGACGCGCCCGGCATCGACCTGGAGAAGGAGTGGGAGTTCACTCCGGAGGTCGAAGAAGGCGACGCGGTCGAACCCGGTGACGTCGTCGGCGTCGTCCCGGAGACGGTCACCATCGACCACAAGGTCATGGTGCCGCCGGACTTCGAGGGCGGCGTCGTCGAAAGCACCAGCGCCGGCGAGTTCACGGTCGAAGACCCGGTCGTGACGCTGGAGAACGGCGAGGAGATCACGATGCGGCAGGAGTGGCCGGTCCGCGAGAAGCGGCCGACCGTCGAAAAGCGGACGCCGCGGACGCCGCTCGTCTCCGGTCAGCGCATCCTCGACGGCCTGTTCCCCATCGCGAAAGGCGGGACGGCCGCGATTCCGGGGCCGTTCGGCTCCGGGAAGACCGTCACGCAGCACAGCCTCGCGAAGTTCGCCGACGCCGACATCATCATCTACGTCGGCTGCGGCGAACGCGGCAACGAGATGACCGAGGTCATCGAGGACTTCCCGGAGCTGGAAGACCCGAAGACGGGCAACCCGCTGATGGCCCGCACCTCGCTCATCGCGAACACGTCGAACATGCCGGTCGCGGCGCGCGAATCCTGCGTGTACACCGGCATCACCATCGCGGAGTACTACCGCGACATGGGGTACGACGTCGCGCTGATGGCCGACTCCACCTCGCGGTGGGCGGAGGCGATGCGCGAGATCTCCTCGCGGCTCGAGGAGATGCCCGGCGAAGAGGGGTACCCGGCGTACCTCGCCGCGCGGCTCGCGGAGTTCTACGAGCGCGCCGGCTACTTCGAGAACATCAACGGCAGCGAGGGCTCGGTCTCCGTCATCGGCGCGGTGTCGCCGCCCGGCGGCGACTTCTCCGAGCCGGTCACGCAGAACACGCTGCGTATCGTGAAGACGTTCTGGGCGCTCGACGCCGACCTCGCCGAACGCCGGCACTTCCCGGCGATCAACTGGAACGAGTCGTACTCGCTGTACAAAGAGCAGCTCGACCCGTGGTTCGAGGACAACGTCGCGGAGGACTGGCCGGAGAAGCGCCAGTGGGCCGTCGACGTGCTCGACGAGGAGAGCGAACTGCAGGAGATCGTTCAGCTCGTCGGGAAGGACGCGCTGCCGGAGGACCAGCAGCTCACGCTGGAAGTCGCGCGCTACCTGCGTGAGGGCTACCTCCAGCAGAACGCGTTCATCGACGTCGACATGTACTGCCCGCCGGAGAAGACGTACGCGATTCTGGAAACCATCCAGACGTTCAACGACGAGGCGTTCGACGCGCTCGACGCCGGCGTCCCCGTCGAGGACATCACCGGAATCGACGCGGCGCCGAAGCTCAACCGCATCTCCACCCAGGAGGACTGGGAGGAGTACGTCGAGGAGCTTCAGACCGAAATCGCCGAGCAGCTCCGCTCGCTCTACTGAACCATGAAAGAGTACGAAACCATCACGGAAATCAGCGGCCCGCTGGTGTACGCCGAGGTCGACGAGCCCGTCGGATACGACGAGATCGTCGAAATCGAGACGCCGGGCGGCGAGACGAAGCGCGGGCAGGTCCTCGAATCCGAGGAGGGCGTCGTCGCCATCCAGGTGTTCGAGGGAACCACCGGCATCGACCGGAACGCGTCCGTCCGCTTCCTGGGCGAGACGCTGAAGATGCCCGTCACCGAGGACCTCCTCGGGCGGGTGCTCGACGGCTCCGGCCAGCCCATCGACGGCGGCCCGGAGATCATCCCGGACGAGCGGCGCGACATCGTCGGCGCCGCCATCAACCCGGTGTCGCGTGAGTACCCCGAGGAGTTCATCCAGACCGGCGTGTCGTCCATCGACGGCATGAACACGCTGGTCCGCGGCCAGAAGCTCCCCATCTTCTCCGCCTCGGGCCTCCCGCACAACGACCTGGCGCTGCAGATCGCGCGGCAGGCGACGGTGCCGGAGGAGGGCGGCGAGGACGACGACGGCTCCGAGTTCGCCGTCATCTTCGGCGCCATGGGCATCACGCAGGAGGAGGCGAACGAGTTCATGGACGACTTCGAGCGCACCGGCGCGCTCGAACGCTCGGTCGTCTTCATGAACCTCGCGGACGACCCGGCCGTCGAGCGGACGGTGACGCCGCGGCTCGCGCTCACCACCGCCGAGTACCTGGCGTTCGAGAAGGACTACCACGTGCTCGTCGTCCTCACGGACATGACGAACTACTGCGAGGCGCTCCGCGAAATCGGCGCAGCTCGCGAGGAAGTCCCGGGTCGCCGCGGCTACCCCGGCTACATGTACACGGACCTGGCGCAGCTGTACGAACGCGCCGGCCGCATCAAGGGCGAGGACGGGTCGGTGACGCAGATTCCGATCCTGACGATGCCGGGCGACGACGACACCCACCCCATCCCTGACCTCACCGGCTACATCACGGAGGGGCAGATCATGATGGACCGCGACCTGAACAGTCAGGGCGTCCAGCCGCCGGTCGACGTGCTGCCGAGCCTGTCGCGGCTCATGGACGACGGCATCGGCGAGGGCCTCACCCGCGAGGACCACGCCGACGTCTCCGACCAGATGTACGCGGCGTACGCGGAAGGTGAGGACCTCCGCGACCTCGTGAACATCGTCGGCCGCGAAGCGCTCTCCGAACGCGACAACAAGTACCTCGACTTCGCCGACCAGTTCGAGGCCGAGTTCGTCGACCAGGGCTTCGACACGAACCGCTCCATCGACGAAACCCTCGAAATCGGCTGGGACCTCCTGTCGACGCTCCCGAAGACGGAGCTCAACCGCATCGACGAGGACCTCATCGAGGAGCACTACCGCGAGGACGCCGCCGCCGAGGGCGACGAGACCGCCGAAGAGGTCTCCGCCGACTGACGGCGCGGCGACCAAACCCACGCGGCCCGCGGATTCTCCCGATTTTCCATCGCTCGACAGGGCTCTGTATCCGTCACGTCGCCGCCGGGAGCGGCATCGCCGTCGACGGCGGCACGCGACTCCGTTCTCGGCGTCGATAACCGCGGGCGGGGCCTTATCAGCCACCGGCGGCACCGCCCGATAAGACGGCGACGCCGCCGGCCGAGTGGTGTTTCCCGGCCGGTTCGCGTCGCCGCGGAGTCACCGATGCCGTTCGAACCGACCTACCTGGAGTTCCACGCGCTGTTCGTGCTGCCGCCGGTGGTGGCGCTCGCGTGGCGCTGGCACCGCCGTCGGCGGGACGGTGCGCGGCGCCCCGGTCAGCGAGCGGTCCCCGACGGCGGACGGGCGGCCGCTGGCCGACTCGTCCGCGCCGATTTCGGCCTCGACGCGCTCGGGCTGCTCGCGATTCTGTTCGCTGCCGTCGTCTACACGGTCCCGTGGGACAACGCGCTCATCGCGGTCGGCGTCTGGACGTACGGCCCGGGCCGGGTCGCCGCGACGCTGTGGCACGCCCCCGTCGGCGAGTACCTGTTCTTCCTCGCGCAGCCGACACTGACCGCGCTGTTCCTCGCGGCGCTCCCCCGCGAGTGGTCGCGGACGGCGGAGCGGACGCGGGTGGCGTCGCCGCGTCGCCTCCGGGTGGCGGCCGTCGGCCTCGCGGCGGCGATTGGCGCGGCGGGCGTGGCGGCGCTCGCGTCGCCGCCGACGCTGTATCTCGGCGCGATTCTCGCGTGGGCCGCGCCGGTGTTCGCGCTGCAGTGGGCGGTCGGGGCGCCCGCGCTGGTGGCGCGTCGACGGCTCGTCGCGACCGCGGTCTGCGTTCCGACACTCTATCTCTGTGTCGCTGACCGCGTCGCCATCGACGCCGGCATCTGGTCGCTGTCGCCGACGTGGACGACCGGGCGCTCCGTCTTCGGCCTGCCTGTCGAGGAGGCGCTGTTCTTCCTCGTCACGAACCTGTTCGTCGTGCAGGGACTCGTGCTGTACCGCTGGGTGACCGAAACCGGCGCGGCCGACGAACTTCGCCGGACGGTTCGGTCGTGGCGGTGACTCGCCCGGCGTTTTTCGCCGCGGTCGCGGCGGAGACCGGGGTGGACCGGCTTCCGTGGGGCGACCGGCTGGTCCTGTTCGGGTTCCTCGCGGTCGTCGCTGCGGTGGTCGCAGCCCCGCCGCTTCCGCCCGCCGTCCGGGTCGCGCCGCTCGTCGTCAGCGCGGTCGTCCTCGGCCTTCCGCACGGCGCGGTCGACCCGGTGATTCCGTGGCGGGCCGCCGACCGGTGGTCGCTTCCGGCCGCCGCGGCCGGCGTCGGCGCGGTGTACCTCGTCGCGGGCGGCGCCTACGCGCTGCTGTGGTTCGCCGCTCCGGTGCCGGCGGCGCTGACGTTTCTCGCGCTGACGTGGCTGCACTGGGGGGCCGGCGACGTCGCGGCGCTGCGAGCGCGGCGTTCGGACTACCCCGCGTCGCGTCGCCACCGCGTGTTGACCGGGGCGGTCCGCGGCGGCCTCCCGATGGTCGTGCCGCTGGTCTCGTCCCCGGAGACGTACCGCCGGGTCGTCGAGTCGTGGGTGGCGCTGTTCGGCGCGGACGGCGCGGTCGCGCTCGCCGCGCTCACGGCGTTCGAGACGCGGCTCCTCGCCGGTGCCGCGCTCGCGGCGCTGACGACCGCGTCCCTCGCCGTCGGCTACCGGGCGACCGGCGGAGGGCCGGGCTGGCGCGCGGACGCCGCGGAGACGACGTGTCTCTGGCTGTTCTTCCTTGCCGTCCCGCCGCTGCTCGCCGTCGGGCTGTACTTCTGTCTCTGGCACTCGCTGCGGCACGTGCGGCGCGTCCAGGCGCTGCCGGCGTTCGGGCCGGCCGCCGGAAGCGGCAGTCGCTCCGGCGCCGCAGCGGGGCGGGCGGCGCTGCGGTTCGTCCGCGACGCCGCGCCGCTCACCGTCGCCGCGCTCGCGCTGCTGGCCGCCGCGTGGGTCGTCGTCCCCGACTCGCCGACGACCGTCGGCGGCGCGGTGGCGCTGTACCTCGTGGTCGTCGCCGCGCTGACGCTGCCGCACACGCTGGTCGTCGCGTGGCTCGACAGGGTGCAGGCGGTCTGGTGAGCGGCCGCCGGCGACGGCCGGCGACCGCGGCGTCCGACCGGCTGGCCGCCGGTTCGCGCCGGCCGAGCCGCGGAAACTAACAACTATTATCCTGCTCCGGACGGAATCGCCTCCCAAGAATGGCCGAGGACGTCAAACCGACCCGGAAGAACCTGATGGAGATCGAAGACCGCATCGAGCTCTCCGAGCGCGGCCACGACACCCTCGAACAGAAGCGCGACGGCCTCATCATGGAGTTCATGGACATCCTCGACCAGGCGCAGGACGTCCGCTCCGAACTCGAAACGAACTACGAGGAGGCCCAAGACACCATCAACAAGGCGCGCGCCATGGAGGGCGACGTCGCCGTCCGCGGCGCCGCCGCGGCGCTGAAAGAGCACCCCGAAATCACGACGCAGTCGAAGAACATCATGGGCGTTGTCGTCCCGCAGATCGAGTCCTCGAAGGTGAAGAAGGACCTCGACGAGCGCGGCTACGGCCTCCTCGGCTCGTCGGCCCGCATCGACGAGGCGGCCGACGCCTACGAGGAGCTGCTCGAGTCCATCATCCTCGCCGCGGAGGTCGAGACGGCGATGAAGAAGATGCTCACCGAAATCGAGACGACGAAGCGCCGCGTCAACGCCCTGGAGTTCAAGCTGCTCCCCGAACTGAAGGAGAACCAGGAGTTCATCGAGCAGAAGCTCGAAGAGCAGGAGCGCGAGGAGATCTTCCGGCTGAAGAAGATCAAGGCGAAGAAAGAAGAGGAGGAGGAAGCGGAGGCCGTCGCGGAGGCTGAAGCCGTCCCGGCCGCCGAAACCGAAGCCGGTATCGTCGAGACGTCCGACTGACGCCGCAGCGCCGCGCGTCCTGGTCCGGTTCGTTCTGTTCCGGTTCTCTCCGTCCGTTTCTGTCTGATTCGTTTCTCGGTTCGGTTTCCGCCGGCTCCGTCCGTCGCGGTTCCGGGTTCGTCACCGGATGAGGAACGTCGGCACGTACAGCAGCAGACACAGCGTCGCGTCGCGCCACCGGACGGTTCGCTGCCGGTAGAGAACGGCGAGCACCGCGACCGACGCGGCGAGCATGTACGCTGTCGACACCACCGCGGTGTCGGGCTGTTCGACGACGATTCCGTCGACGGCGGCGCCGACGCCGAGCGAGAACAGCGGGTCGGTGATGTTGCTGCCGAGCAGCGTGCCGACGGCGACGGACTCCTCGCTGCGCCGGACGGCGAGCAGCGCGATGGCGATCTCCGGCGCCGTGGTGCCGAGGCCGGTGACGACGCCGAGCAGGTACCACGGGACGCCGACTGCGACGGCGACGCCGCGGGCGCCGGTGACGAGCAGGTGGCCGCCGGCGACGACCATCGACAGGCCGACGACGAGCCACGCGACGGTCCGCGGGCCGCGGTCGGCGGTGTGGCGTTCGACCATCGACTGGTAGTCGTCGTGTTCGTAGCCGACCGCGAGGAACGCGGCGTAGCCGGCCGCCATGAGGACGCCCTCCAGGCGAGTGACGACGCCGGAGCGGACGGCGAGCAGCATCGCGGCCATCGCGAGCACCATCTCGGCGCCGTACAGCCGCGTCTTCTCGCGCGGCACCGTCAGCGTCCCGGCGAGCGCGACGACGCCGATGCCGAGCGTTATCTGGGAGGTCGCCGAGCCGACGATGTGCGAGACGACGAAGCCGCCGGTGTCGTAGGCGGCGCCGTACACCGACGTCGCGATCTCCGGGATGGAGCTGCCGACGGCGACGACCGTGACGCCGATGAAGAACGTGGAGACGCCGGCGTGCCGCGCAAGCGACGTCGCGCTCGCGACGATTCGGTTGCTGCCGTACACCAACAGCACCAGGCCGACGACGAGCGCGCCGAAGTCGAACAGCATCCGAACGGGCCGTGGTTCAGCCGCGGCACGGTAAACAGGTTCGGCCCGGCAGGCCCGTTCGGCCCGGCCGCGGATTCCCGGCGGCGACGGGGCACGCTTTAGCCGTCGGCGGCCCGACCGACCCGTGTGAGCACGACCTGCGATTCGTGCGGCGCCGACGCGGTGACGTTCCGAGTGCCGGCGGCGCTCCGCGAACACGCCCCCGAGGACGCCGCAGTCGCCGCCGTCTGCACCGAGTGTCTCGACGTCGCCGCGGCACCGAGCGCCGACGCCGACGCGGAACCGGACGTCGACCCGGACGCGGAGGCGGACGCCGAGCCGTCGCCGTTCCGCCGCGTCGCCGAGGCGTTCCCGAGCGGCCGCGGCGGCGTGGCGTTCGCGCTGCTGCTCGGCGCGCTGCCGTCGCTCGCGCTCCGGAAACAGTCCGTCCGCGCGCTCCGTGACGAGGCCGAACGCGCCGGCGTCGACGTGTCGCTAACGCTCCGCCGGCTTGCGGAGTCGTCGTCGGTGACGCCCGTGTTCGACGTCGACCGTCGCCGTCGGCAGTTCGAGTCGCTGCTGGAGCAGTGATCCGGCCCGGCGGAGGCGGCGACGAGAGAAGCGTCGGTGTCGGCGTCGAAGGTGTGGTTAGACGCCGGTTTCGTACCGGAGGATGCCGGCGATGCCGCCGAAGGCGTCCATGAGCTGTTCGCCCTTCTCGAAGTCGGTGGAGATGAACTTGGTTTCGGTGCCGCGCTGTTCGGCGATGTCGATGAGGTGTTCGACGACGTCCTCGCGCTCGCCGGGCTCGGCCTCCTCGCCGCAGGTCGTACAGGTGTGTTCGGGGACGTCGTGGCGTCGCTCTACGATTTCGAACTCGTCGTGGTCGTTCGGGCAGGTGTACGCGACGACGTCGTGGTGGAGGTCCTCGGAGAGCAGCAGCCGCTCCACCGATCCCATCATGAGGTTCTGCCGGGTCTCGTCGAAGCCGTAGGTGGCCTGCTCGCCGGTGTGGAGCTTCTCGAAGAACTCCTCCATCTGCCGTTTGTCCTTGACGACCTCCTGGTCCGCGAGCACCTCCTGGGCGGCGTCGACGATGTCGTACAGGCCGGACTCGTCGGTGTAGGCGATGTCGAACTTCCCGAGCACCTTGTCCTGCAGTTCGTGGTGGAGGTAGTCGCCGTCGAGGAACTCGTCTTTCGTCGGGGACGGCCCGCCGACGAGGATGCCGTCGAGGTTGTGCCGCTCGGGCACCATCAGGTCGTTCGCCATCTCCGCGACCTCCTGATAGAAGTTGTCGATGGCTTCGAGCCGCAGCCGCGCGAACCGCTGGGCGGACTGGCCGCCTTTCCGCTGCTTCCCGGGGACGAGCGACGACGCCGACTTGACGGGCTCGACGCGCTTCCCCTTCAGCCAGCCGACGTTCGCTTCCCGCCGGTCGAGGACGATGAGGCCGAACAGCCCCTTGTCGCTCATCATCTCCTCGAGCGGCTCGGTGAGGAAGTCCGAGTCGCAGTGGTACCGGAACGACTGCACCGGCTCCGGCGGCGACTCCAGCACCCGCGTCACCATGTCCGTCTGGCCGCCGCCGGCGTTGACGGCGCCGGAGAAGATGACGATGCCGTTGTCGGGCGGGTAGGTGTCGTAGTAGCGGAGCCGGTCTTTGATGCTGGTGAGCGCGTCCTGGACGTTCGTCCGGGTCTGCTTGGACTTGATGTTGGACGCCTCGCTGTGCTCTTGGGTGACGTGGGCCACCACGTCGGAAATCTGCTTGTCCTCGGGAATGTAGATGGTGACGAGCTGAGTCCCCGACCCCTCGAACTCGTCGAGTTCGTCGAGTACCTTCCGGAACTCGTACTTCCGGCGGTCCTCGCTCGGCTGTCCATCGTCCGCGTCGCTGCTCATTACGTCACAGTTCGCCGGCCTGCGTGTAAGTACCTGTTGAATAACACGGTCGTCGCCGCCCGGCGAGAAACACGACACCGATTTAACGTTACTACAGTAACATGTCTGCCGTGCCAGACGACCGGATCTCGGACGACGAACAGCGCGGCGACGACGGACTGCTACCGGACGCGCTCCGGAGCGTGAACCCGGACGACCACCCCGACGAGCCGTCGCCGGCGACGCTCGACGCGCTCATCGACGCCATCGCCGCAGACGCCGACACCGACACCGTCCGCGAACGCGCCGCCCGGCTCCGCCGTGCCCTCCGCGCCAGCACCGACGTCGACGCCGGGCAGGAAAACGCCGGAGACGGCCAGGAAAACGCCGGAGACGCTCCCGGTGACGGGGCCGGCGGCCCGACCGGCGAACGGGACGGCGGGCGCGACGACGAGTAGGCCGGCTGGAGGCGAGCCGCGTCGGGTAATCACACCCGAGGTGTCGGGCCGTCGCCCGGAACCGTTCGGGTGCGTCCGCGGCGACGACGCCGGTTTCGGCCGCTCCGATTCCCTCGGACGCTCGTTCGGGGAACCAAGTTTATAACGCCACCCCACCGTATCAACCGTAAAATGCCGAAACTCTACGCCATCGCGAGCGCGAAGGGCGGCGTCGGGAAGACGACGACCGCCGCCAACCTCGCGGCGACGCTCGCAGCGGCGGGCTACGACACCGTCGCGGTCGACGGCGACCTGGGCGGCGCGAACCTCGCGGCGGCGCTCGGCGTCGACGTGGACGACGACGACCCGACGCTGCACGACGTACTCGCGGGGAAGGCGGACCCGGCGGCGGCGACCTACGAGGGGCCGCACGGCCTCGCCGTCGTCCCCGGCAGCAGTTCGCTCGACGCCTTCCGGAAGGCCGACCCGTCCCGGCTGAAGGAGGTCCTGACCGCAATCACGAGCGCCGAGTACGTCGTCGTCGACACCGCCGCCGGGCTCTCACACGAGTCCGCGCTGCCGCTGTCGCTCGCGGACGGCGTCCTCCTGGTGTCGACGCCGACGCGGGACGCGCTCACGGACACCGCGAAGACCCGCGACCTCACCGACCGGCTCGGCGGCACCGTCGCGGGCGTCGCGCTCACCCACGCCGACTCGGACGCCGACGCCGGGTCGCTCGACGTGCCGGTGCTCGGCACGATTCCCGAGGACGACGCGGTCGCCGAGGCCATCGACGCCGGCGAGCCGCTGGCGACGTACGCGCCCGGCAGCGACGCCGCGGCCGCCTACCGGTCGCTCGCGTCGTCGCTCACCGGCGAACCGATCCGGCCGCCGCTCGCCGAGGTCGACGACTCCACCACCGCCGCGGACGTCGCCGTCGACGTCCCCGCCGACGAGGACCGAGCCGAAGCGCCCGAAGCCGAAGCCGAGGCTGAATCGGAGTCCGTGGCTGAATCCGAGGCCGAAGCCGAGGCTGAATCGGAGTCCGTGGCTGAATCCGAGGCCGAAGCCGAGGCTGAATCGGAGTCCGTGGCTGAATCCGAGGCCGAAGCCGAGGCTGAATCGGAGTCCGTGGCTGAATCCGAGGCCGAAGCCGAGGCTGAATCGGAGTCCGTGGCTGAATCCGAGGCCGAAGCCGAGGCTGAATCGGAGTCCGTGGCTGAATCCGAGGCCGAAGCCGGGTCCGAGCCGGCGGCGTCGGAGCCGTCGCCGGAGCTGGACGAGGACGACGCGGTCATCATCGACGACGAGGCGGAGGAGGACGACGCGGGCGCGGCGGCGCGGACGACGGTGCTCGGCGAGGAGGAGTTCGCCGCGGTCCGCGACGACGCCGTCACCGTCGAGGACGCCGAGTCCGGCGAGTCCGCGGAGCTCGGCGACGACGTCATCCCGTTCGCCGAGCAGAGCCGCGACCGCGCCGAGGCGGCGACCGGAGACGAAGAGGAGGACGAGGGCGACGACGACAGCGGCGGCTTCCTCGGCCGGCTGTTCCGGTAGCGCTCGGGTCGGTCGGTCGCGAGCGCCGGAACCGGGACTTTCTTCTTGACGGCACGACCTCTCTCGGACATGAGTCAAGTCGAGTCCCGGGACAGTTCCGTGCCGCTGTGGTGGATTCTGGTCTTCCTCGTGCTCGCGCTCGGACTGGGCGCGTACGCGATCAACGTCGTCGGCGGCTCGCTCGTCACGCCGCCGCCGGGGCTGCTCCCCGTCCTGGTCTGAGTCGGCGGCGAAACGGCCGGTGGCGTCGCCGCTGGAGACGACGCCGGTGGAAGTGAGGTCGGAACTAATCTCTGGGAAAACGGCTTCTGCGGGGTCGACGCGCGCGCCGAGCGGTGGCTGTCCGGCGCGGCTACATCGACTCCGGCGCGGCGACGCCGAGCACGTCGAGCGCGTTCGCGACCGTGTTGCGGGCGGCGGCGACGAGCGCAAGCCGGGCGTCGCGGGTCCGGCCGTCCTCGGCGCTCAACACCGGGCACTCGCGGTAGAAGGCGTTGAACGTCTCCGCGAACTCGCGGGTGTAGGTGGCGACGCGGTGCGGTTCGAGGTCGTCGGCGGCGCCTTCGATGACGGCGGGGAGCCGCGCGGTGACGCGCAGCAGGTCGCGCGCCTCCTGCGACTGGAGCGCGTCCGGGTCGACGTCGAGGCGGTCCGGCTCGAGCCCCTCGGCGGCGGCCTCGTCGACGATGCCGCAGCAGCGCGCGTGGACGTACTGGACGTACGGCGCGGACTGCGCCTCGAAGTCGAGCGCGTGCTCCCACTCGAACGTGATGCTCTTGGTCGGCTGCTTCGAGACGATGTCGTACCGGACCGCGCCGACGCCGACCTGTTCGGCGATGCGCTCGACGTCAGACTCGTCGAGGTCGTCGTCGCGGATGCGGTCCTCCATCCGGGTTTCGACCTCGTCGCGGGCGCGCGAGACGGCCTCGTCGAGCAGGTCGTCGAGGTCGACGCCTGTGCCCTCGCGGGTGCTCATCCCCTCGCCGCCGGGGAGGTTCACCCACGAGTAGAACATCGAGGTGAGCCGGTCGGTGTCGTTGCCGAGGACGTCGAGGGCGGCTTCCAGCTGGCTGGCGTGCAGCCGCTGGTCCTCGCCGAGCACCGTGACGGCGCGGTCGAAGTTGTCGAACTTCCACTCGTGGTGTGCGAGGTCGCGGGTCGTGTACAGCGTCGTGCCGTCGGACCGCAGGAACACGAACTCCTTGTCGATGCCCCACTCCTCCAGGTCGAGCACCCACGCCCCGTCGTCGAGTTCGGCGTGGTCGCTCGCTTTCAGCTCCGCGACGATTTCGTCGGCCGAGCCGTCCCGGATGAACCGCGTCTCCTTCACGAACTCGTCGAACTCGGCGGGGAGCCGCGACAGCGTCTCCCGCATCCCGGCCAGCACCGCGTCGACGACTTCGCTGACGCGCTCGAACGTCTCCTCGTCGCCGGATTCGAGCCCCTGCATGATGGACTCGATTTCGGCTTCCGCCTCCGCGACCGCCTCCTCCGGGCCGTCTTCGAGGAACGCGTTCCCCTTCCGGTAGTACCGGACGAGGTCGTAGTCGGGCTTGTCGCGCTCCGGGTCGGGCAGGTCGGACTCGTCGAACGTCTCGTACGCCCACGTGAACACCGCCATCTGCCGGCCGGCGTCGTTGACGTAGTAGTGCCGTTCGACGTCGTAGCCGGCGTACTCCAGCGCGTTCGCGACGGCGTCGCCGATGATGGGGTTGCGGGCGCGGCCGACGTGAACCGGGCCGGTCGGGTTCGCCGAGGTGTGTTCGACGACGACCGACTCCTCCTTCGGCGGGAGCGCACCGTAGTCGTCGCTCCGGGCCGCTTCGAGCGTGTCCGCGAGGTACGCCTCGCCCGTGAAGAAGTTGAGGTACGGGCCGCTGGTGTCGACGTCCACGAGGTAGTCGGTGCCGTCGACGTCCACCTCGTCGGCGACCTCCGCGGCGACCTGCGCCGGCGGGGCGCCCGCCTCGTCGGCGAGCCTGAACGCGACGCTCGACGCCAGCGTCGCCGCCACGTCGCCCGGAGGCTCCTCGATGCCGAGGTCGTCCGTCGGGTAGTCGAGGTCGGCGAGCGCGTCCGTCAGCGCCGCCTCGACGGCCGACCGGAACTGTCTGAACATGCCGAACGGTTCCGCGGCCCGCGATAAAGGGGTTTCCGAACGGCGCGACGAGCCACGCCCGCCAGCGGCGAGCCATGTCTGCCAGCGACGAGCGACGCCGGACAGGCGCCACCGCCCGAGCGCGACTGACGGCGAATCGTCGACGCGAACGAATATTTCATGGATAAAAGCAAGAATTTCGGCCACTATACTTTTGGAATGAACACGCGTATCGGTCCGGTAGATGCCGCGGGGAACGTCGAGGCGCGGAGTGCTGCGGGCGGCTGCGGCCAGCGTCGGCGTCGCCGCCGGACTGTTCGCCGGGTCGGACGACGCCGCGGCGCGGAGCATCACCGACGTCACCGTGCGGCGCCGCGGCGCGGCCAACGGCTGGCGCGCCGTCGACTCCCCGACGTCGAAGCCGCTGTACGCCGTGGAGGCGGCTGCGGACGGCGCGTACGCCTGCGGCGACAGCGGCGTGCTGCTCCGGCGCGGCGCCGACGGCTGGGCGGTCCTCGACGGCGACGGGCCGCGCGGGAAGAACAAGACGCTGTACGGGCTCGGGGTCACCGACGACGGCGGCGGCGTCTGGTCCGTCGGCGCGTCCGGCACGGTCGGCGAGTACCGCGTCGACGCCGGCACCGCGCGCGACCACTCGACGCCGAACGGGTACGCGTCGACGCTCACCGCGGTCGACGTCGTCGGCGCCGTCGGCGACGAGCGGGTGTACGCGGCGAGCGGGTCGGGCGAACTGCTGTGCGGCGTCCGCGGCGACGACGGCTCGCTGACGTGGACCGTCCTCGACACGGGCGGCGCGACCACCGTGAACGGCGTCGACTTCCACACGCGCGACGCCGGCCGCGTCGTCACCACCGCGGCCCGCGTCTTCGAGACGACCGACGGCGGCGACTCCTGGACGCAGGTCGGCATCGCCGACGCGCAGAACTCCATGAACGCCGTCGTGAGCGGCCCGGACCGCATCTACGCCGGCGGCGGCAACGGCCGCGTCTGGCGGCAGGACTGCACCTGCCGGCTGTGGACGCCGACGAAGCCGGCCGCGAAGTCGTTCCTCGCGCTCGAACGCGACGGCCGGTACCTGCTCGGCGCGGGCGAGTCCGGCTACGTCTACGAGCGGACCGGCGAGGAGGCGGCGTGGACCAACACCGTCGTCGGCGCGGGCTCCGACCTCCACGGCTGCGTCATCGGGTCCGGTGGCGACCCGGACGTCGTCGTGGGAAACGGGGGCGAGATATTCGAGCGGTGACGGGCGGGGCCGCGACCCCGGCTTCTCGGACGGCCGCTGACGCTGCACGAACAGCCACGCGAACTTATTTTCATATACTCATTGGCCAAAATTACTTTGGGTGGACGCGGTGTCTGGTGGGCTGTTGGGACGATGTCTGAGAGCGCACACACGCGGCGGACGGTGCTCAGGGCGACGGGCGGGCTCGCGGCGGCGGCCGCCGGGGCACCCGCGGTCGTCGGCACCGCGCGCGCCGTGACGGACACGGGGTGGTACGAGGCGACGTCACCGACGTCGAAGACGCTGTACTCGACGGTGATGTCGAACGAGGGGCCGATGGCCTGCGGGCAGGACGGGAACGTCCTGAAGTGGACCGACTACGGCACCTGGAAAGTCGTCGTCGAGAACGGGCCGGCGACCCGGGCGAACACGCTGCGCGCGATGGCGACGACCGACGACGGCAAGCGGGTGTGGTTCGTCGGCGGCTCCGGCGTCATCGGCGCGTACGACAACGTCTCCGGGCTCAAGTACAACTACTCCGCGCCGAAGGGGAAGACGTCGACGTGGGAGGCCGTCGCCGTCACGGGCACCCGCGAGAACGAGACCATCTACGCGGCCAACGGCTCCGGCGAGGTGCTGAAGGGGACGACGAACGACGAGGGCTGCGTCGAGTGGGGGTCGGTCGCGAAGCCCGGGAGCGGCTCGAAACTGGCCGCCATCGACGTCCACAGCAGCAAGCCGCAGACCGTCCGCGCCGTCGACACCTCCTCGAACGCGTTCGAGACCGAAGACGGCGGGTCGACGTGGACCGACGTCGGCATCCCGAACTCGCAAGTGCCGCTGTACGACGTCATCAGCTACAAGACCGACTCCGGCCAGCAGCGGGCGTACGTGTCGGGCGGCGGCGGGAAGATATACCGGCTGGACTGCAACTGCAACCTCTGGACGCCGACCGACGTCGGCAGCGCGACGCTGAACGGCGTCACCCGCTCGGCGAACGACGACGTCGCGACGGTCGGTTCGAGCGGCGTCGCCTACGAGAAGGTGTACGGCGAGGAGTGGGCGCAGATGGAGACGCCCATCGACTCGGACCTCCGCGAGATGGCGTACGGCGAGAACGGCACGTACCCGGACGTCGCCGTCGGCGCCTCCGGCAAGATACTCGAACGGAAGCAGCGCGCCTGAACCGACGCCTTTTCACGCGGCCGCCGCGCAGAACCGACACAGCGACGTGAGCCGTCACGGCTGCGTGACGCTCCATCACGATTCTGGGATGCTTCCCGAATCCGTTACACTTTTGCGTGGCTGGCGCCGACTACCGGTAATGGCAGCAAGCGCTTCGACCGTCGGCCACGACGAGCTGGCGGCGCTGAAGGCGGTCGCGCTCCGCGGCGCGCTCCGCGAACCCGTGAAAGTCTCCTGCGCCGCGCTCGGCGACCGGCTGGACGCGTCGAGCCAGACCGCCTCCCGGCGGCTCCAGCGGCTCGACGGCGCCGACCTCATCGACCGCGACGTCGTCAGCGACGGCCAGTGGGTGTCCGTCACCGACGCCGGCGAACGGCGGCTCCACGCCGAGTACGCCGACTACCGCCGCCTGTTCGAGGGCGACGACGGCCTGACGCTCACCGGCACCGTCACCTCCGGGATGGGCGAGGGGCGCCACTACATCCAGCTCGACGGCTACCACGCGCAGTTCGTCGACCGGCTCGGCTACGAGCCGTTCCCCGGGACGCTCAACGTCGAACTCTCGGAGGGGTCCGTGCGCGCCCGCGCCGGCCTCGACGCCGTCGACGGCATCCCCATCGACGGCTGGGAGGACGACGAGCGGACGTTCGGGCCGGCGACGTGCTACGCCGCCACCGTCTCCGTCGACGACGCGGAGTTCGAGCCGACGCACGTCATCGTCCCGGAGCGCACCCACCACGACGAGGACAAAGCGGAGGTCATCGCGCCGGCGAAGCTCCGCGACGAACTCGGACTCGACGACGGCGACGAGGTCACGGTCCACGTCGAGGACGCCGCGGCCGACACCGTCGAGGCCGCCGAGGCGGCCGGCGTCCCCACCGAATCCGCGGCGGCCGACGCGGGGGAACAGTGAGCCGACAGGCGCCGCGGCTCGACCGCGCGGTCGCCGCGTTCCGCGCCGGCGACCCGGTGCTCGTCCACGACTTCGACGACCGCGAGGGCGAAACCGACATCGTCTACCCCGCCGACGCGGTGACGCCGCGCGACGTCGCCCGGATGCGGAACGACGCCGGCGGCCTCGTCTGCGTCGCCGTCGCGGGCCACGTCGCCGACGCCGTCGATCTGCCGTTCATGGAGGACGCCATCTCCCACCCGGTCGCCGGCGACCACGAACTCGCGTACGACGACCGGTCGTCGTTCTCGCTGCCCGTGAACCACCGCGACACCTTCACCGGCATCACCGACGACGACCGCGCCCGCACCATCACGGAGCTCTCGTCGATGGCGGACGCCGTCGACGCCGGCGTCGACTACGGCCCCGCGGAGTTCGCCGACGAGTTCCGCGCGCCCGGCCACGTCCACGTGCTCCGCGGCGCCGCCGACGGCCTCGCCGACCGCGTCGGCCACACCGAACTCGGCCTCGCGCTCGCCGACGAAGCGGACCGGCCGCCGGCCGCCGTGGTGTGCGAGATGCTCGACGACGAGACCGGCGGCGCGCTCAGCCCCGCCGACGCCCGCACCTACGCCGACCGCCACGACGTCCCGTACGTCGAAGGCGAACAGCTAGTCGACGCGCTGCGGTAACGCACCCCTGCTCTCGCGTCGTCGCCGACCGTTTCTCGTCGTCGCCGCCAGCCGCTCCGCCGTCGTCGCCGCCGACGCCGAGCGTCGGCACCGAAACAGGCAAGCCGAACGAGCAGCCACTCGGCGGACGTGACCGACACCACGCCCGCTCCGCCGGAGTCGCCGGCGCGGTCTGCGGACGCCTCGGCCGACACCGTCGACGCGGCGGTCCGACGGCTGGCCGCCGCCGGCCCGTGGCTGTTCGTCGCCGCCTCGGCGCTGTCCGCGGTCGCCTTCCTGACGAATCCGGTGCCGGACCCGTCGTTCCCGTGGGCGACGCTGCCGGCGTCGCTCCGGCTCCCGTACCGGCAGCCGCGCATCGAACACTGGCCCGTGACGTACACGCTCGGCATCTGGCTGTACGTCGCGTCCGCACCGGCGCTCGTCCTGACCGGGTACGAACGCTTCGCGAGCCGACGCGGCAGCGGCGACGCTGACGCCGGCGTCGGGGTCGGCTCGGCGTCGACGTGGCTCGTGGTGGTGCCGGCGGCGACGATGCTGGCGTTCACGACGTACTGCCGGTTCTTCTGGCCGAAGCTCCACCCGCCGACGTGGAACGCGCCGTCGTACACGTTCGTCTGCTGGGCGTACTGCTCGTCGTACGTCCCGGCGTGGAGCAACGCGGCGTACGCGGTGGCGCTGCTCGGGGTCGTCGCCGCCGCGCTCGCCGTCCGCGGGTCGTCGCGGGCGCGGTTCGCGGAGGCGGCGTTCGGCGTCCTTGCGTTGCCGCTCGGGCTGCCGGCGCTGTACGACGCCTACCGCCGCCGGCGCGCCGCGTCCGAGTAGTTCGTCGGCGCGCACCGGGGACGTGCGGCCCGGCGTGCCGATTCTCGTGAATTTAAGTCGTGACGGCGCGACCCTCACTCCATGACCGCGTTCGAGGAGATGGCGGAGGACGGCGTCATCTGGCAGAACGGCGAGTTCGTCGACTGGGACGACGCGACCACGCACGTCCTGACGCACGGGCTGCACTACGGCACCGGCGTCTTCGAGGGCGTCCGGGCGTACGACACGCAGAACGGGACCGCGGTGTTCCGCTGGGAGGAGCACCTCGACCGGCTGTTCGCGTCCACGAAGCCGTACGACATGGAGATCGACTACAGCCGCGAGGAGCTCACCGAGGCGACGATGGACGTCGTCCGGCGCAACGACCTCGACTCGGCGTACATCCGCCCCATCGCCTTCTACGGCTACCACAGCCTCGGCGTCTCCCCCGGCGACTGCCCGACCGACGTCGCCATCGCCGCGTGGCCGTGGGGCGCCTACCTCGGCGACGAGGCGCTCGAAAACGGCGTCAAAGTCATGGTGTCGTCGTGGCGGAAACACGCCTCCAGCCAGATTCCGACGAACGCCAAGACGACCGGGCTGTACGTCAACAGCATGCTCGCCGGCGAGGAGGCCCGCCGGAACGGCTTCGTCGAAGCCATCGTCCTGAACAAGGAGGGGAACGTCGCGGAGGGCCCCGGCGAGAACATCTTCCTGGTGCGCGACGGCGAACTGTACACGCCCGGGCTCGCCGAGTCCATCCTCGACGGCATCACCCGCGACACCGTCATCACGCTCGCCCGCGAGCGCGGCTACACGGTCCACGACGACGCCACAATCTCCCGCGGCGAACTCCACACCGCCGACGAACTGTTCTTCACCGGCTCCGCCGCCGAAGTCACGCCCATCCGGCAGGTCGACAACGTCGAAATCGGCTCCGGCACCCGCGGCCCCGTCACCGAAGAACTCCAGCAGGCGTTCTTCGACCTCGTCGAACGCGAAACCGACGACCACGACGACTGGTTCACCTACGTCTGACGCCGACCCGCCCGGGATTCCCGTATTTTCGGCGCTTTCCGTATTTTCGGCGCTTCCCGGAATTCGGCACCTCACGGAACTTCGACGTCTGCGGCTCGGATTTCTGCTTCGACTCGGTTCACGCTGCCCATCCAGTTACTCGCGGGTCCGCTACCGAACAGTGTCGGCATCGGCTGCGCGGTCGAACGGTCGGCTGAAGTCGTGGACGGAACGGAGAAGCGTCGCTGCTGCTGAAAGACGTCGCTGCGGCTGAGAACACGGCGACTGCTCCGGGTCGACTCGGCGGTGCTCAGACGGCGATGCTGGCGAGCCCCAGCGCCGCGACCGCCGTCACCGCGAGCACGGCGGCGGTGGCGAGGCCGAGCCGGACGCGCTGACCGGTCTGTGCGCTCATGTCCGCCGCGTCACCGACGGGGTACAAGAACGCGTCGGCGAGAGTATCGAGACTGATACCGGTGCTGATGCCGGGGCTGATACCGGGGACGGTGCCCGGTCAGTGTTCGGCTTCGACGAGCCGCTCCAGGTGCTCCGGTGGGACGGCGCCGCGGGCGGCGTGTTCGCCGTACACGAACGTCGGGACGCCCGAGATGCCGAGCCGCTGGGCCTGCTGGAACTGCTGTTCGAGCTCCGCGCTGAGGCTCTCGTCGCCCATCGCGTCGCGCACCTCGTCGCCGTCGACGCCGACCGACTCCGCGAGCTCCGCGACGACGTCCGGCTGTTCGATGTCGCGGCCGTCGACCCAGTAGGCGTCGAGCACCGCGTCGTAAAACGACAGGAACGTCGCGCGGTCGTACGACTGCTTGACGTACAGCGCGGCCTGCTGGGTCGCCCACGAGTCCACGTCCGGCACCTCGTCGAGGCCGAGCATCTCGGCGCCGTACTGCGCCTTCAGCCGCTCGACGTTCTCGCGGACCTGCGCGAAGTACTCCTCGTCCTTCCCGTCGTCGACGTCGTCGCGAATCTCGCCGTCCGGGCCGCGCTTCTGGCTCCGGAGGTCGAAGAACCGCCACTCGACGTCCAGGTCCGCCTCGACCTCGGACACGTCGGCGACGCCGTCGTCGCTCGTCGCGTCGTCGCCGTCGGCCGCGCCGGCGGCGCGGTCCGCGAGGTACGTCCGGAGCGACGCCCGGCCGAGGTAGCAGAACGGGCAGACGAAGTCGGCGTACACCGCGAGCGTGTCGTCGGACTGCTGTGTGCTCATCGGGTCCTAGGCGGTGCTGCCGGCGGAAAAGGGTCGCGCCACCGGGCGCACCCGCCGGTTCGTGCGACCGACGGCTTTTTGCTGACCGACCGGTGGGAACTACCATGAACGAGACGCGCTCGCGGCTGCGGCCGTGGTTCGCCGCGCTGCTCGCGCTCACCGTCACCGGCCTCGGACACGCCTACCTCCGGCGCTGGCTCCGCGCGCTCGGCTGGTTCGCCGCGACGTACGCCGCCGTGCTGCTGTTCGTCCCCGACGCGGCGCTGGCGGCGATGGTCGGCGGCGACTCGGTCGACCTGTCGACGCTCGCCCCGCCGCTCGTCGTCGTGCTCTCGTCGGCCGTCGACGCGTTCGTGCTCGCCCGCGCCGACGAAACAGCCGCCGCTCGGCGAGCCGCGGACGACGGCGCACCGACCACGTGTCCGCACTGCGGCAACGACGTCGACCCGGAGCTGGACTTCTGTCACTGGTGTACGGCCGAACTGGACGGCGCCCGCGGCGGCGACGAACGCTGACGACGGACGGCGCCCGCGACGCTCGCGGCGGCCGCGGACTGGACCGGGACTGCGAACTACGGACTGCGGGATGCAGACCGGGCTGCGGGCGGTGGGCCGCTACGGTTTTCGGGGCGGCACGCGAACCGGCGAGACATGGCGCTGTTCGACGCTGTCGTCGTGTTCGTGGTGAGCGCGCTCGTCGGCGGCTTCGGCATCTTCGTCGGCGCGACGCTGCTCGCGGACGAACGGGGCTTCGAGCACGCCGTCTGGACCGCGCTCATCGGCGCGCTCGTCTGGACGGTCGCCGGGGCGCTCCTCGGCTGGATTCCGCTCGCAGGCCCCGTGTTGACGCTGCTCGCGTACCTCGGCGTCATCAAGTGGCGGTACCGCGGCGGCTGGATTACGGCGGCCGGCATCGCCCTCGTCGGCTGGGTCGCCGCGTCGCTCGCGCTCGCGCTGCTGTCGTGGCTCGGCCTCGTCGGCATCTCCGCGACCGGCATCCCGCTCCGGTGACGTCGCACCCGGCGGGGAGCGAAATCTAAAAGGCGGCGCGTCGCCGCCGTTTCACCGTCGCCGCGGCCACGGGGAACGGGTAGGGGCGTCTCCCGTGGAACGGGGCGACGTTGCTCGGAGGCGCGAACCGACCAGCCGCGGCGCCCGCCGGACGCGTCGCCGGCACCGGATTTACCGCGGCCGCTCGCCGCGTCCGCACTCGCTGAACCGCACCGTTTTAGGCGTCGACTCCCTCCGTTCACGGTATGTCGAACGAGCCGTCGGGCATCGTCGAGGAGTTCCTCGCGCTGAAGGCGGACACCGACGCCGAGGTCCTCGCGATGCAGTGCGGCGACTTCTACGAGTTCTTCGCCGACGACGCCGAACTGGTCGCGGACGAACTGGACCTGAAGGTGTCACAGAAGTCGAGCCACGGCTCGTCGTATCCGATGGCCGGCGTGCCGCTCGCCGAACTCACGCCGTACCTGAAGGCGCTGGTGGAGCGCGGCTACCGGGTCGCCGTCGCCGACCAGTACGAAACCGACGGCGGCGACCTGCGCCGCCGGGTCGAGCGCGTCGTCTCGCCGGGCACGGTCGTCGACCCGGACGACGCGGACGCCCGCTGGCTCTGCGCCGTCGAGTTCGGCGGCGGCCAGTACGGCGTCGCGTTCGCGGACGTCACCACCGGCCGGTTCCACGCGGCCGCCGTCGACGACGCCGCCGCGGTCCGCGCGGAACTCCACCGGTTCGCCCCCGTCGAAGTCCTGCCCGGGCCGGGCGTCCGCGGCGGCGGCACGGCCGCGAACGGCGACGACGACCTCATCGCGGCGGTCCGGGACGGCACCGACGCGCGGCTGACGCTGCACGACGCCGAGGCGTTCGCGCCGGGCCGCGCCCGGCACCGCCTCCGCGAGCAGTTCGGGGCGGAGACGCTGGACGCCGTCGGCCTCGACGCGGACGCCGCCGTCGGCGCGGCCGGCGCGGTGCTCCACTACGTCGACGAGACCGGCGCCGGCGTGCTCGCGTCGATGACGCGGCTCGGGACGCTCGACCCGGACGGCCGCGTCTCGCTCGACGCCACGACACAGCGCAACCTCGAACTGGTCGAGACGATGCAGGGCGGCCGCGACGGCACCCTGCTCGACACCGTCGACCACACCGAAACCGCCGCCGGGTCGCGGCTGCTCCGCGAGTGGATAACGCGGCCGGTCCGCGACCGCGACGAACTCGCGCGGCGGCACGACGCGGTCGAGGCGTTCGCGGCCGCGGCGCTCGCCCGGGACCGCCTGCTCGACGCGCTCGACGGCACCGCTGACCTCGAACGGCTCGCCGCTCGCGCGTCCAGCGGGAGCGCGGGGCCGCGCGACCTCGCCGCCGTCCGCGACGCGCTCGGCCGGCTCCCGGCGCTCGCCTCAGCCATCGACGGTACCGAACTCGCCGATTCCCCGGTCGCGGACGTGCTCGCCCGGCCCGACCAGTCGGCGGCGCGCCGCCTCCACGACGAACTCGACGCGGCGCTCGTCGACGAGCCGCCGGGCAGCGTCGGCGACGGCGGCGTCATCGCCCGCGGCTACGACGACGAACTCGACGAACTGGTCGCCGAGTACGAGGAGGCGAGCGAGTGGCTGGACACGCTCGCAGACCGCGTGAAGCGGCAGTACGGCCTCAGCCACGTCACCGTCGACCGCAACACCACCGACGGCTACTACGTCCAGGTCGGCCGGTCGGTCGCCGACGACGTCCCCGAGCACTTCCGCGAAATCAAGACGCTGAAGAACTCGAAGCGGTTCGTCACCGACGACCTGGAGGAGCGCGAACGCACCGTGCTCCGCCTCGAGGAGTCCCGCGGCGACCGCGAACGGGAACTGGTCGACGACCTCCGCGGCCGCGTCGCCGACGACGCGGAGCTGCTGCAGGACGTCGGCCGCACGCTCGCCGAACTCGACGCGCTGGCGTCGCTCGCCGAGCACGCCGCCGGCAACGACTGGGTCCGGCCGTCGTTCACCGACGGCGACGTCCTCGAAATCGACGCCGGCCGCCACCCGGTCGTCGAGCGCACCACCGACTTCGTCCCGAACGACCTCCGGCTGTCGCGCGACCGCGGCTTCCTCGTCGTCACCGGGCCGAACATGAGCGGGAAGTCGACGTACATGCGGCAGTGCGCCCTGATTTCGCTGCTCGCGCAGGCCGGGAGTTTCGTCCCGGCGGACGCCGCGACGCTGCCGCTCGTCGACGGCATCTACACCCGCGTCGGCGCGCTCGACGAGCTCGCGCAGGGCCGCTCGACGTTCATGGTCGAGATGCAGGAGCTGTCGAACATCCTGCACTCGGCGACGGCGGACTCGCTCGTCATCCTCGACGAGGTGGGGCGCGGCACCGCCACCTACGACGGCATCTCCATCGCGTGGGCCGCCACCGAGTACCTCCACAACGAGGTGCGCGCGAAGACGCTGTTCGCGACCCACTACCACGAACTCACGTCGCTCGCCGAGCACCTCCCGCGGGTCGCGAACGTCCACGTCGCCGTCGACGGCGACCCGGACTCCTCGCGCGCCGACGGGGAAGAATCGGGCGACGGCGACGACGTCACCTTCCTGCGCCGGGTCCGGGAGGGGCCGACCGACCGGAGTTACGGCGTCCACGTCGCGGACCTCGCCGGCGTCCCGGGGCCGGTCGTCGACCGCGCCGGCGAGGTGCTCGACCGGCTCCGCGCCGAGAAGGCAATCGAGGCCCGCGGCGCCGGCGGCGCCGGAGACGCAGACCACGCGGACGGCGAAGGCGGCGGCACGCGGACGCGGCAGGCCGTCTTCGACCTCTCGGCCGGCGAGTTCGTCGACGCCGACGCGGACGGCGACGCCGCGGCCGGCGACGCTGCGACCGCGACGACGGAGACGACGGGGACTGCGGAGCGGACGGACGCGGCGGAAACGACGGCGGCGACGGCACCGGAACCGGCTGCCGCGGAGTCCACCGACGGCGGCGACGGCTCGGTCGTCGACCCGGAGGCCGCGGCGGTGCTGGACGCGCTCCGCGACACCGACGTCGCCGAGACGCCGCCGGTGGAGCTGATGGCCAAGGTACAGGAGTGGCAAGAACAGCTGGAGGAGTCGGGTGAGTAGCGGTGCCGCGGCGGGTCAGTCGGTGAGACGGACGTCGCCGAAGATGGCGGCGCCGTCGAGCACCAGGTCCGGGTCGCCGGTCGGCCGGGCGCGCCGCATGTCGCGGACGCTGCCGAACACGGCCGTAGCGTCGGTGACGACGACCCAGTCCTCCGGGACGACGACTTCGGCGTCGCCGAAGACGGCGACGGCTTCGACGGCGGCCGGCGTCGGGATGTCGAGGCCGCGGAGGTCGAGCCGGGCGTCCTCGAAGACGGCGGTGACGCTGCTCGCGTCGCCGACGCGCCCGCCGGTGCCGACGACGACGTCCGAGCCGAAGCCCCGGCCGTGCCGGCGTCCCCGCAGCAGCGACGCGCCGAACAGCACGAGCAGGAGCGGCCAGAGCTGGCGGGCCTGCCCGCCGGTCAGCACGTCGAACTCGACGAGCAGCCAGCCCGCACCGACCAGCAGGGCCGCCCCGGGCCAGAACAGGTGTTCGGCGCGCTCGCTCACCAGCCGGTAGCCGCCGTACACGACGAGCGCCGCGGCGAGGAACACGTCGAAGCCGTCGACGGCGACCAGCCCGGTGGTGTCCGCGAGCAGCAGCACGCCGAGCGCGACGACGAGGCCGCCGAGAATCCGGTGCGTTCGCGGCCGCCGGGCCGCCGTGACCGCCGATGTGTCCGAGGATGTATCTGTCATGGTGTGCTCCGCGTGAGCCCCGCCGAACGGCTCACACACGTCTATTGACGCTCCGTCAGGGCTTAAACTGCGCCGTGACGGGTGCTCGCACGCTGCCGGCCACCGACCGGGGTTCGGCGGCGGCGCAAAACCGCTCGGCGTCAGTGGGCGGCGCCGCCGAGGAACAGCGTCCGCACGACGACGAACACGCCGACGAGGAAGTAGACGCCGATGAGCATCGCCATCACGGTGGTCTCCGACAGTCGGTTGTTGAGGTAGGCGCCGGCCTGCCCGCCGAACAGGCAGCCGGTGGCGACGAAGATGCCGACGCCGAACGGGACCGTGAAGCCTTCGCCGGTGACGGAGGGCGCGAACCGGAGGAGCGCGACGTTCGACAGCAGCGCGGCGACGATGGTGACGTGCAGCACCAGCGCGCTCGTCCCGGTGGACAGCTTGAGCGGGACGCGGCGGCGGAGCGCCAGCATCGACTGGGTCAGTTCGCCGACCGCGATGCCGACGAGGCCGGCGAGCGTCCCGCCGAGCAGCGTGACGAGGAAGTCGGGGAGTTCGAGGTGGAACTCGGTCGGCTCGTCGCCGTCGCCCATCACCGCGTTCCCCGTCGGGCGTTCGTCGGGCGAGGCGGCCGCGCCGCCCATGTGCGCGCTCGGCGGGGTCTCCTCGGCGCTGTGCGTGTCGGTCATGACGCGGGTCCGCGGCTCGTACTCGTCTTCGAGCACGGCGAGCAGCGGCAGTTCGGGCTTCTCGGCGACCGCGTCGACGAGCGACGGGCCGTGTTCGTGCGCCTCGTACAGCACGACCGCGAGCACGACGAGCAGCACCCCGAACCCGACCATCAGGACGTCGCCGGGGACGAAGTACGAGCCGGCGCGGGCGACGACGGCGACCGGCACCGTGACCGCCAGCAGCTTCGCGGCGATGTTGAAGTCGATCTGGTGGCGGTACCAGTACGCCAGCACCGACGACGAGTAGCCGAACAGTTCGACGAACAGCGCCAGGCCGATGGCGGCGTTGATTTCGAGGGCCGGGAACCCGGGGACGAGCGCCGGGAACACGAACAGGAACGCGGGCGTGAACAGCACCGCAGCCTCCATCGCGAACGTGTTCACGGTCGTCGCGATGACGAAGCCGAGCAGGACGAGCGTGAGCAGTCCGACGGGCGGAATGCCGGTGCCGAACATCAGTGAACGCCTCCGCACGCGCTGGTGCCTGGGCCGGTCGCTGCCGAGTCGGCGTCGACGGGTGGGGTCCGGGTCACTGTTGGTGCCCGTCTTGGGTGGCTTGAGACTCATAAATCCTGCCGCAGCGACGCTCTATGACACAATTTGTCATGGTCGTTCCGTAGACAGGTCGGCGCCGCGAGCGCGAACACGGGATTGATACGCGCCGGCCGCCACACCTCCGTCAATGTCCGACGAGATCCGCGCGCTCGACGACCGCACCGTCCGCGAAATCGCGGCGGGCGAGGTCGTCGAACGCCCCGCGTCCGTCGTGAAGGAGCTCGTCGAGAACGCGCTCGACGCCGGCGCGTCCCGCGTCGCCGTCGCGGTCGACCGCGGCGGCATCGACGGCGTCCGCGTCCGCGACGACGGCCGCGGCATGCCACCCGAACAGCTCCCGAAGGCCGTCGCGAAACACGCCACCAGCAAGCTCGACGGCATCGACGACCTGGACGCCGGCGTCGGCACGCTCGGCTTCCGCGGCGAGGCGCTGCACACCGTCGGCGCCGTCTCCGAACTCACGGTGCGCTCCCGCCCCGCGGACGCCGACGCCGGCGCGGAACTCACGGTGACCCACGGCGACGTCGGCGACGTCGAGCCCGCGGGCTGCCCGACCGGCACCGTCGTCGAGGTCCGCGACCTGTTCGGCGAGACGCCGGCGCGCCGCAAGTTCCTGAAGTCGCCGGCGACGGAGTTCTCCCGCATCAACGGCGTCGTCTCGGCGTACGCGCTCGCGAACCCGGACGTCGCCGTGTCGCTGGAGCACGACGGCCGCGAGGTGTTCGCGTCGAACGGCGACGGCGACCGCCGCTCCGCCGTGCTCGCCGTCTACGGTCGCGAAGTCGCCGAATCCATGGTCGACGTCGACGCCACCACCGAATCGCTCGGCGTGGACAGCGCCCGCGACGGCGACGTCGCCGTCACCGGACTGACGTCGCACCCGGAGACGACCCGGGCGGGCCGGGAGTACCTGACGACGTTCGTGAACGGCCGGTGGGTCCGTGACGCCGGGCTGCGCTCGGCGGTCGTCGACGCCTACGGCGGCCAGCTCGCCCCGGACCGCTACCCGTTCGCGGTGCTGTTCGTCGACGTGCCGCCCGCCGCCGTCGACGTGAACGTCCACCCGCGGAAGACCGAGGTGCGGTTCGACGACGACGCCGCGGTCGCCGAGACGGTCGAGGCGGCCGTCCGGGAGGCGCTGCTGACGCACGGGCTGATTCGCCGCTCGGCGCCCCGCGGCCGCTCCGCGCCGGACGAGGCCACCGTCGACCCCGAAGTCGCCGGCGGCGCGGGACACGGCGACTCGACGGAGAACGCTGCGGAGACGGACGACGGCGCGGGAGCCGACTCCGAGGCTGCGGCGGCGTCCGACACGACGCGCTCGGTGCTTGACGCCTGGGGCGACTCGGCGGCCGACGACGGCGACGAGGACGCCGAAATCGACGGCGACGCCGACGAAAGCGACGCCGACGGGGTCGACTCCGGCGGGGTCGACGCTGGCGAACACGACGCTGACGGAACCGACGACGACGACCCGGCTGACTCGGCCGCCGGCGGAACCGGACCGGCTGGCTCGGCAGTCGACGCCGCCGGTCACGAATCGGTCGGCGACAGCGGCGCCGACACCGCCGAACCGGACCGGCCGACGGACCACCCGCCGCGGCAGCCGAGCCACGACGACGCGTGGACTGACAGGCCGTCGCCGCGCGGCTGGCAGTCCCCCGACGCGGACGCCGGAGACGCCGCGGAAACTGCAGGCGCTACTGAGGCTGCGGACGCCGGGAACGCCGCAGACGCCGCAGACGCCGCGGACGCCGACTCAGCCGCCGGCGGTTCCGAGCCCGCCGCGAACGAGGGCGGCGCCGGCGCCGAGCGGAACTGGGGCGCGCCGACGCAGGCGACGCTCGGCGGCGGCACGACGGACGAGCGAACGCAGTACGAGTCGCTGCCGTCGATGCGCGTGCTCGGTCAGTACGACGACACCTACCTCGTCTGCGAGACGGACGAGGGGCTGGTGCTGGTCGACCAGCACGCGGCCGACGAGCGCGTGAACTACGAGCGGCTCCGGGCGGCGGCGCGGGAGTCGTCGCCGTCGCAGACGCTCGCGTCGCCCGTGACGGTCGCGTTGACGGCGCGGGAGGCCGAACTGTTCGAGACGTTCCGCGACGCGCTCGTCGAACTCGGCTTCCGCGCCGAGCGCGCCGACCCGGCTGGCAACGCGGACGGCAACGCGGACGGCGACGCCGACGGCGGCCGCGGCGAGGGGCAGAGCGGTGACGGCGCCGCCGACCGCGCGGTCGAAGTCACGGCGGTGCCGGCCGTGTTCGACGCGACGCTCGACCCGGCGCTGCTCCGCGACGTGCTCGGCGCGTTCGCGGCGGACGTCGACGCCGGCGACCGCACCGTCGCGGAGGTGGCGGACGCGCTGCTCGCCGACCTCGCGTGCTACCCGTCCGTCACCGGGAACACGTCGCTGACGGAGGGCTCCGTCGCGGACCTGCTCGACGCGCTCGACGACTGCGAGAACCCGTACGCCTGCCCGCACGGCCGCCCCGTCGTCGTCGCGTTCGGCCGCGACGAAATCGAAGACCGGTTCGAGCGCGACTACCCCGGCCACGCCGGGCGGCGCGCCGAGTGACTCCATTCTTTTCGTTTCGACACCTCGGAACTTTCGAACGAACCGTTGGATTTTACCGCCTGCGGCCCCAGACTCCCTGCTGAGCCGCGGACGGGGGGCGACGGCCTCGTCCGCGGCGGCTCGAACCGACCGAGGTGAGACTGATGAACGGACTCATCGTCACCACCGACGGTTTCGAGGACAGCGAGTTCAGCTACCCGTACTACCGCCTCCGCGAGGAGGGGTTCGACGTACAGGTCGCGACGCCGGACGGCGACGCGGCCGAGGGCGAACACGGCTACGAGTTCGACGCCGACATCGACCTCTCGGCGCGGGACCCCGACGCGCTCGCCGAGGAGTTCGACCTGCTCGTCGTCCCCGGCGGCCGCGCGCCCGAACGACTCCGGACCGAGTCGCCGCGCGCCGCCGACGTCGTCGCCGCCTTCGACGAGCGCGAAAAGCCCGTCGGCGCCATCTGTCACGGCGCCCAGTTGCTCATCAGCGCCGACGCCATCGACGGCCGCGACGTCACCGGCTACTGGACGCTCGAAGTCGACGTCGAGAACGCCGGCGCGACCTACGTCGACGAGCCGGTCGTCACCGACGGCAACCTCGTCACCTCGCGGGTGCCCGACGACCTCCCGGCGTTCACGCGCGCCCTGTTCGAGCGGGCCGAACCCGACGCCGACGCCGCAGAGCGCGCGACCGCCGACTGAGCCGGCACTGAACCCCAGTCGCGCAGGACCGCACTCCGCCGCGAGGCGGCACACCGGCCAGCCCCGTCGGTGTCGGCGTTGCCGTCGGCGTTCGGCGGGCCGTTCGGCGCCGGCGGCTTCCCCCGCGTTTCTTGTACGGCGCCGGCGACCCACGCACCATGACCGACATCGCGACGTTCGGGGAGACGATGCTCCGGCTCTCCCCGCCCGAGGGGACCCGGCTGGAGACCGCCCGCGAACTCGACGCCCGCATCGGCGGCGCCGAGAGCAACGTCGCCGTCGCGGCCGCCTCGCTCGGCCTCGACGCGGCGTGGCTGTCGAAGCTTCCGGACTCGCCGCTCGGCCGCCGCGTCACCCGCGACCTCCACAGCCACGGCGTCACCACCGACGTCGCGTGGGACGACGCCGACGACGCAAGGCTCGGCACGTACTACCTCGAACAGGGCGGCGAACCGCGCGGCACCGACGTCGTCTACGACCGCGCCGACGCCGCCATCACCACCGTCTCAGCCGACGAACTCCCGTCGGCGTCGCTCGCCGACGCGGACTACTTCTACACCAGCGGCATCACGCCGGCGCTGTCCGACGCCGCCGAGGACGCGACCGCCGACCTGCTCGACGCCGCCCGGTCCGCCGGCGCGACGACGGCGATGGACCTGAACTACCGGTCGAAGCTGTGGACCCCCGACGAGGCCGCGGCGGCCTGCGAACGGCTGTTCCCGTCCGTCGACGTGCTCGTCGTCGCCGAACGCGACGCCGCCGAGGTGCTCGACCGCGACGGCGACGCCGTCGAGGTCGCACACGGACTCGCGACCGACCACGGCTTCGAGACGGTCGTCCTCACCCGCGGCGCCCGCGGCGCGCTCGCGCTGCACGCCGGCGAAGTCCACGAACAGCCCGCATACGACGCCGACACGCTCGACCCGATCGGCACCGGCGACGCGTTCGTCGGCGGCTTCCTCGCGAAGCGCTGCCGCGGCGGTACCGTCCCGGAGTCGCTCGAGTGGGGCGCCGCGACCGCCGCGCTGAAGCGGACGCTGAGCGGCGACCTCGTCGTCGTCACCCCCGAGGAAGTCGAGGCGGTCGTCAGTGAGCGCGCCGGCGGTATCTCCCGGTAGCCCGGACCGACCGCTGCCCGCGCGCCGACCGCGAAAAGCAGCCGCCTGGACTCACTCACGCTCGACGTGGTTCTGCGCGGTCGCGTATGCCTCCCTCACCGCCGTGAACGCCTCGCGGCTCCCGCCCTGGTCCGGGTGGACCTCCTTCACCTTCTCGCGGTAGGCGCGCTCGACCGCGTCGCCGTCGGCCGTCGACGGAAGCCCGAGCGTCTCGAACGCCGACCGCACCGGGTCCGTCGCCTCCGGCGGGCCGAGGTGGACGTCCGGGACGTCGAACGGCAGCCGACGGCCGAGCTGGTGGCCCGGCATCTCGTGTTCACACAGCACGACGGACAGCGCGCCGTCGCGGTCGGCGTTCCTGAGCCGGAAGTACGCCTGCGCGTCGAACGTGATGGCGACGTCGCGGTCGGGGAGGTAGAAGGCGACCTCGTGGCCGTCGAGGTCGTACCGCTCGACGTACCGCTCGTCGATGCGGCGGAGGTAGTCGCGAATCTCGGCGCGGCGCCGCGTCGACCCGTCGCCGCACGTCGCGGACGCGGCCGCCGGCCCCGGCAGCCAGCGCACCGCGGCCGCGAAGACGACGGCGAGGGCGACCGACGCCGCGACGCCGAGGCCGACGCCGTCGACCAGCCACCGCGGCGTCGTCGCCAGCCACTGCTCGAACACGGTCGTCGTTGGCGGCAGCGGGGCTTGAATCCCTCGCCGCCGGCGACGTTCTAGCGACTGACGGAGCGGCCGCTCCGCGGGAAGCGGCGGGCCGAAGAAGGCGGTTGGCGCGTCGCCGCCGTCAGATCATCCCTTCCGCCTTCAGCCCCTCGATGACGTCGTCGACGAGGCTCTCGGCGTCCTCGTACGGGAACTCCTGGTGGGAGCCGAGCTTCGCCGCCATCTCCATCGCCGTGAACGACGTGTCGCCGGCCTCGAACTTCGTGCCGGGGCCGTTCGGCAGCGCCGGCACGAGGTCCATCTGGTTCGACACCGGGAAGTCGGCGCCGCCGAACGCGTCCATCAGCTGCGAGCGAAGCTCGGCTTCCACGTCTTCGTCTGTCATACCCGGTACGCCGGCCGAGACCCGCAAAAGCGTTCCGGAACAACACCAAACTCGGTGTGAGTTGTCGGTCGGACGGACGGCGCGACGTCGCGTCCGCGCTCCGGTCGTGTCGACGCCGACGCGGACGCACCGAGCCGGCGAACGGGACCGGAACGCCGGGGTTTCTTCTCCGCGGCGACGGACGGGCCGGTATGGTACGCGAACTCGACTTCGACTTCCACCTGCTGCGCGAACTGACAGAGGAGAGCGGCGTCCCCGGCTACGAGGGCCGCATCCGCGACCTCGTCCGCCGCGAGTTCGCCGACCACACCGACGAGGTGCGGACGGACGCGATGGGGAACGTCGTCGGCACCGTCGAGGGCGACTCGGACTACTCGGTCGCCGTCGCCGCGCACATGGACGAAATCGGCTTCATGGTGAAACACGTCACCGACGACGGCTTCCTGAAAGTCGACGCGCTCGGCGGCTGGGACGCCCGCGTCCTCCGCGCCCAGCGCGTCCGCGTCCACGCCGAAAACGGCGACCTCACAGGCGTCATCGGCTCGCTGCCGCCGCACACGCTCAGCGACGAGGAGCGCGAATCCGCCGAGGAGGTCGAAGACGTCGTCATCGACGTCGGCCGCGACGCCGAGGCGGTCGAGGAACTCGTCTCCGTCGGCGACCTCGTCACGATGGAGCAGACGACGGTGCAGATGGGCGACGCCGTCACCGGGAAGGCGCTCGACGACCGCGTCTGCCTGTTCGCGATGCTCGAAGCCGCAAAGCAGGTCGTCGACCCCGACGTCACCGTCCACTTCTGCGCCACCGTCCAGGAGGAGGTCGGCCTCCGCGGCGCGGAGGCGCTCGGCGTCGACATCGACCCGGACCTCGCCGTCGCGCTCGACGTCACCGTCGCCAGCGACGTCCCCGGCGTCGACGACGACAAGCAGGTGACGCGGCTCGGCGACGGCACCGCCATCAAACTCAAAGACTCGTCGGTCATCACGAACCCGAAGGTCCACCGCCGCATCCGCGACGTCGCCGAGGAGCACGACATCGACCACCAGCTCGAAGTGCTGCCCGCCGGCGGCACCGACACCGCCGGCTTCCAGAACTCCAACGGCGCGAAGCCCGTCGGTGCCATCTCGATTCCGACGCGGTACCTCCACACCGTCACCGAGACCGCGAACGTCGACGACGTCGCCGCGACCATCGACCTGCTCTCGGCGTTCCTCGAATCCGAAACCGGCGAGAACGACTACACGCTGTAGGCGGCCAGAGCAGGCCGGGTCGGCGGCGGGGATTCGCTCCGCGCGCCGAATCGCGGTCGGCCTGAACCGACGGATTCACTTTGGGGAGGCGCGAACCCGGAGACATGAGCGAGCGAACGAGCCGCCGGAACTTCATCCGGGGGGCGGCCGGTGCAGTGGCGCTGGGCGCCGGCGCGGGAACGGCGGCTGCACAGGAAGGGACCGGAACGAGCAGCGGCGGATCGGGCGGCGGCACCGCGACCGTCGCCGTCGGCCCGAACGGCGACTTCGTGTTCAAGCCGGGGACCGACAAGCCGCTGTACATCACGCCCGGGACCACCGTGAAGTTCGTCTGGGAGTCCGACAACCACAACGTCGTCGTCGAGAGTCAGCCGTCCGGAGCGAACTGGGAGGGGACGCCCGGCGGCGAGTCGAAGACGTACAACACCGGCTACACGTACACCCACACGTTCGACACGCTCGGTACGTACCAGTACTACTGCAGCCCGCACCGCGCGCAGGGCATGACCGGCACCATCGAGGTCGTCGAGTCCACGCCGACGCCGACGCCGGTGCCGCAGGGGCCGCCCGAGGTGCCCGACTCCGCCAAGAGCCTCGGCATCGCGTCGTTCATCGCGATGTGTGCGACGCTCGGACTGGCGTTCATCTTCACGAAGTACGGCGGCGACTACGAACCGCCCGAGGAGTAGCCGCACCGCCGCGTCAGCCCGACTCCTCGTCCGCCGTCCGTTCGCGTCTTCCTCTCCCGTTCCGTCTCCGCTTTCCGCCGCAGCGTCGCGGCTCAGAACAGCCCGTAGCTGTCGACGAGGTCGCGGTACAGCGTCACGTACTCGTCGAGGATTTCGTCGTGGTCGAAGCCGGCGAACTCCTCGTCGACGTGCTTCGTCGGGAGGTCGCCGCAGGCGACAATTTCGTCGGCGAGTTCCTGCGGGCTGGTGACGCGTCGGCCGCGGTCGAGCCCCTCGACGAGTTCGTGCGCCGACGACCCGGCCTGGTACTCGACGATGCCGACGCAGCCGCACGCGAGCGCCCACAGCAGCTCCGTCGCGAACGGCTCGTACGTCGCGGTCTGCGCGAACGCGTGCGCGCCCTTGAGCACCGGGACGAACTCCGCGGGCGGCAGTTCGCCGAGGAACGTCACGCGGTCGTCGATGCGGAGGTCGCGGGCGGTCTGTTCGGCGGCGTCGCGCGCCGGGCCGTCGCCGACCACGGCGGCCGACCAGTCGCGGTCGCGGAGTTCCGCGAGCGCCAGCAGGAACGTCTCGACGTTCGCGTGCTCGTCCAGCCGGCGCGCCCACACCGCGTCGAACCGGTCGTCGACCGCGGCGTCACGCACCAGGTCGAAGTCGATACTCTCGGGGACGACGACGACGTCGTCGCCGCTGGCGCCGTGCTCGCGCACCTCGGTTTTCACGGTTTCCGACGGCGTCGTCACGGCGTCCGGCTTCCGCGCCGCCTTCCGGTAGCGCTTCTCTGAGCCGAACGCCTCGTCGGTCTCCCACCAGTCGACGACGACCGGGACGCGCAGCAGCCGCGCCGCGGTTTTCGCGGTCGTCGCGTGGCTCGGCGGGACGTTGACGGCGTGGACGACGTCGGGCTTCGCGGCCCGGAGCCGGAACGGCAGTTTCGCGCGGAACGTCTCCGTCGCCGGCGCCTGCGTCACCGCGAGATACCGGATGCCGTCGCGTTCGAACTCCGGAATCGCGGTGCCGCCCCACCACTGCGCACACAGCCACGTCACCTTGTGGCCGCGCGCCGCGAGGTGCTTCGCGACCCGTTCGGCGCGCCGCACCGCCGGCGTGTCACGGTGGTCGGACGTGAACATCGAGACGAACGCGACACGCATCTCTACGCCGACGTTGACTCCGCTCTACAAAAAGCCGGGTGATACTCGCGGCCGCCCTTCGGCGCCGTCGACCACGACCCGTCCCCGACGGCACCGCTCGGCCGACCCGAACGCTTTCCGCCCGGCCGCGGGTACACCGAACCGAATGACCTCCGACGGCTACGACATCGAGCGGTACCTGAACGTCCGGTCGGCCCACTCGCTGGACTTCGCGCCGGACGGCACGCTGGCGTTCCTGCTGGACACGACCGGGACGCCGCAGGTGTGGACGGTGGACGAACCCGGCGGCTGGCCCGAACAGCACACCTTCTTCGACGAGCGCGTCACGTTCGTCGACTGGTCCCCCGAGCGTCGCGAACTCGCGTTCGGCATGGACGAGGGCGGCAACGAGCGCCAGCAGCTCTACCGGCTCACGCCGTCGACGGGCCGCATCACGGAGTGGACCGCGACGCCGGCCGCCAAGCACCGCTGGGGCGGCTGGACGAGCGACGGCGACCGGTTCGCGTTCGCGTCGAACCGCCGCGACGAGTCCGTGTTCGACCTGTACGTGCAGGGCCGCGACGAGACCGGCGACGACGCCGAACTCGTCCACGAGGGCGACGGCTGGCTGTCGCTCGCCGGCTGGTCGCCCGGCGACGACCGGCTGCTCGTCCACGAGGCGCACGCCAGCTTCGACCACGACCTGTACGTCTTCCACGTCGACGACGGCGAACTCGAACACCTCACCGGCGGCAGCGTCGACACCCGCTTTCAGAGCCCGGAGTGGGGGCCGGACGGCGAGAACGTCTACGTCTGCACCGACGCCGACGCGGACACGCTCCGGCTCGAACGCCTCGACCTCGCGACCGGTGAGCGCGCCGTCGTCGAAACCGGCGGCGACTGGAACCTCGACGGCGTCACCGTCGACGCCGACTCCCGCCGCGTCGTCTACTCGCGGAACGTCGACGGCTACACCGAACTCATGGCCGGCGAATTCACCGCGCCCGGCCGCATCGACCCGTTCGGCGAACCGTCGCTCCCCGGCGGCGTCGCCGGCGGCGTCAGTTTCGGCGCGGACGGCGACCGGTACGCCGTCACCGTCTCCGGGAGCACCGTGAACACGAACGGCTTCGTCGCCGACGTCACGTCCGGCGACGCCGAGCAGTGGACGTTCGCGTCCACCGCCGGCATCCCGCGGGACAGCTTCGTCGAACCCGAACTCGTCCACTACCCGACGTTCGACGACCGCGACATCCCGGCGTTCTTCACGCTCCCGGACGCCGCGAGCGCCCCGGCGGACCACGACGCCGGCGGCGACGCGGCGGACGACTCCTCGGCGCGCGACTCGACAGAGGACGGCGGCGTCCCGGTCGTCGTCGACATCCACGGCGGCCCGGAGTCCCAGCGCCGCCCGTCGTTCCACCCGGTGAAGCAGTTCCTGGTGAGCCACGGCTACGGCGTGTTCGAGCCGAACGTCCGCGGGTCGTCCGGCTACGGGAAGGCGTACAGCCACCTCGACGACGTCGAAAACCGGATGGACTCGGTCGCGGACGTGAACGCCGGCGTGGAGTGGCTCGACGAGCACCCGGCGGTCGACTCCGACCGCGTCGTCGCGATGGGCGGGAGCTACGGCGGCTTCATGGTGCTCGCCGCGATGACCGAGTACCCCGACCTGTGGGCGGCCGGCGTCGACATCGTCGGCATCGCGAACTTCGTCACGTTCCTCGAAAACACCGGCGACTGGCGCCGCGAACTCCGCGAGGCCGAGTACGGCAGCCTCGAACACGACCGCGAGTTCCTCGAGTCCATCTCGCCCATCAACCACGTCGACGCCATCGACGCGCCGCTGTTCGTGCTCCACGGCGCCAACGACCCGCGCGTCCCGGTCGGCGAGGCCGAACAGATCGTCGAGGAGGCCAGCAAACACGTCCCGACACGGAAGCTCGTCTTCGACGACGAGGGACACGGCTTCTCCAAGCGCGAGAACCGCATCGAGGCGTACCGCGCGGTCGTCGACTTCCTCGACGAGCACGTGTAGCCCGACCCGGGGCGGACGCCTCCCGGCCGCAGCACCGTGTCGCGTGCCACCGAACGCCGCCGCTGCCGAATGGTTTAAGCCCGGACGATTGCTGGATAAACACGATAATGACAGTGCTGGAGGGAGTACGCGTCCTCGTCGTCGCGCCCGACTCGCTGGAGGAGGCGCGGCAGGTCGCGGACGCCCTCGCGGCCGAACTCGGCGTCGACGCCGTGCCGCGCGGCGCGGCGACCGCCGAGGAGTACCTCCGCGAGTTCGGCCCCCTCACGGACTGCGTCGTCGCGCTCTCGGGCGACACCGCGGGGCTCGCCGACTCCGTCACCGAGACGCCGCTGGTCGTCTACGGCGAGGACTTCCCGGAGTCGACCGTCGACAGCGTCGTCTCGCCCGACTGTGGCGTCGACGCGCTCGCCGACCAGGTCGCAGACAGCGTCGGCCGCGCCCGGAAACGCGACCGGCTCACCGAGGCGAACGCGAAGCTCACCGCGCTGAACACGTACACCCGCGAAATCACGGGCTGTGAGACCGTCGAGGAGATCGGCGACGAGATCGTCGCCGCCGTCACCGAGGCGCTCGCCTACGGCCGCTGCGTGCTCGGCTGGGTCGACGGCGACCAGATCGTCCCGTACGGCGACACCCTCCCGAACGAGGAGGAGCACCGCTTCACCGTCGACGACGGCCTCGCGGGCCGCACCTACCGGACCGGGGAGTCGCAGGTCGTCGACGACTACCAGTCCAGCCCCCTGCGGATGCGCGACGACGACTCGATTCGGTCGGTCGTCAGCGTCCCCATCGGCGACCACGGCGTCATCCAGATCACGGCCGGGACGGTCGGCGCGTTCGACGAGCGCGACGCGGAGTTCCTCGAAATCGTCGCCTCCCACGCCGCCGAGGCGTTCTCGCGGCTCCAGCGGGAATCGGAGCTCCGGACGGAACGCGACCGGCTGCACGTCTTCTTCGAGGGGCTGCCGGCGCCGACGGTGTACGTCGAAGCGACCGCCGACCGCGACGCCGCCGGCGGCGCGGACGCCGAGGAGACCACCGACGGCGGCGCGGACGTGACCGGGAGCGGCGCCGGCGACGCGGCGGTCGACGCGGAGCGGAACGGAGGCGCCGCCTGCGAACCGGTGGTCAGCGAAGTCAACGCCGCCTACGAGGCCGCCTTCGGCGACGGCGCGGTCGGCCGGCGCGTCGACGAGGCGTTCCCGACCGCCGTCGAGCGCGCGCTGTTCGGCGACCGGCTCGACGCGACCGAGACGGTCACGGAGTCGGTTCGGCGCGACACGGCCGAGGCGGCGGACGTGGAGTTGACGGTGACGCTCGTGCCGGTGCGGACGCCCGGCGTCGACGCCGCGGCGTTCGGCGTCTACGTCGCGGACGTCACGCTGCCGTGAGACGCGAAAATCGGGTGGCTGCGCGGCGGTGCTGCGCCGAGTCGGCTGCGGGCCGCCGGCTCACTCCGTCTTGACGACGACGGTGTCGGCGACCAGGTCGCCGATGCGCTGGTGGTCGTCGGTGAGGAAGATGAGGATGAGGCCGACGAGGTACGGGACGAGGATGCCGAGCTGGTCGACGATGCGGAGGATGTTGCGGACCGCGGCGGCGCCGAAGTCGCAGTCGGAGCCGTCCTCTTTCACGACCACGATGTCGAGCAGCTGCTTGCCGAACGTCTGGCCGCGGTCGCCTTCGAGGTAGATGAAGTAGCCGTACTGGAGGACGATGAACAGCGGCGCGAGCAGCAGCACCGCGCCGGCGGCGCCCTCTTCGCCGCCGAGGCCGGCGCCGAGCGCGCCGAACACCAGCAGCAGGACGAACGAGACGACGCCTATGAGGACGCTGTCGATGATGAACGCGAGGATTCGCGCGCCGATGACGTCTCCGTGGGTCTCCATTCGCGGAGTCGGTCGAACCATGGCCGTCCCGTCACCCGATTAATATAAAAGCCCTACGGCGTCGCCCCCGGTCTGTTCCGAACGTCCGTTAGAGTCAACAGTCCCCGCAGCGAATCCGGTGGTATGAGCACGCAGGAACAGGAGGAGCGGACCATCCGCTGTCTCATCGCGAAGGTCGGGCTCGACGGCCACGACCGCGGCGCACACGTCATCTCGCGGGCGTTCCGCGACGCCGGATTCGAAGTCATTTACTCCGGGCTGCACCGCGCGCCCGACGAAATCGTGCAGGCCGCCGTCCAGGAGGACGTCGACGTCCTCGGCATCTCCATCCTGTCGGGGGCGCACAAGACGCTGGTCCCGAAGGTCGTCTCGGGGCTCAAAGAGTACGACGCCTTCGAGGACACCCTGATTCTGGTCGGCGGCATCATCCCGGACGACGACCGCGAGGAACTGCTGGAGATGGGCGTCGCCGCCGTGTTCGGCCCGGGGACGCCGATGGAGGAGACGATCGAGTTCGTCCGCGACAACGTCCCCGAACGGGCATGACCGACCGGGACGACGCCGCGGGAGACGGCGCGGCAGACGGCACAGTCGACGGTGCGGCCGGAGGCGACGCAGCGACGGACGGGTCGGGGACCAGCGGGGTAGCGGCGGGGAGCGGCGACGCGAACGCGGCGCTCGTCGACGACCTGCTGGCCGGGAAGCACCGGGCGCTGGCGCGCGTCATCTCGAAGATCGAGGACCGCAGCCCGGGGTACCGCGACATCGTGTCGTCGCTGCACCGCCACACCGGCGACGCGTCGGTGCTCGGCGTCACCGGGTCGCCGGGCGCCGGGAAGTCGACGCTGGTCGACAAGCTCGCGAAGCGGTACCGCGACCGCGGCGAGACGGTCGGCGTCATCGCGGTCGACCCGTCGTCGCCGTACTCCGGCGGCGCCGTCCTCGGCGACCGCATCAGGATGGCGTCGAACGTCGGCGACATGGACGTGTTCGTCCGGTCGATGTCGGCGCGCGGCACGCTCGGCGGCCTCTCCACCGCGACCGCGGACGCCGTGAAGGCGCTCGACGCGTTCGGGAAGGACCGCATCATCATCGAGACGGTCGGCGCCGGCCAGAACGAAGTCGACATCGTCCGGACCGCCGACACGGTCTGCGTGCTCGTCCAGCCCGGCAGCGGCGACGACGTCCAGATGCTGAAAGCCGGCATCCTCGAAATCGGCGACGTGTTCGTCGTCAACAAGGCCGACATGGAGGGCGCAGAGCGCACAGTCGCGGAGCTGGAGGAGATGATTCACATGCGGCAGAACCCCGCGAAGAACCTCGACACCGGTCACCACGGCCCGGTCGACGGTGCCGAGATGGACGCGGTCGCCATCGACGGCGCCGACGACGAGGACGGCGAGGCCGCGGAGCCGTGGACGCCGCCGGTCGTCGAAACCGTCGCGACGGGCGGCGAGGGCGTCGACGACCTGCTGGACGCGCTCGCCGACCACCGCGAGTGGCTCGTCGAGACGGACGCGCTCGCCGACAAGGAGCGGACGCGGTACGCCGCCGAAATCCGGCAGCTGCTCCGCTCGGACGCCGCCGACCTGCTCGAAGACGAACTCGACGCGCGCGGCGGCGTCGACGACCTCGCCGAACGGGTCCGGAGCCGCGACACCGACCCGTACAGCGTCGCCGCCGACGTCCTCGAACCGCTCCGCGACTGCGTCCGCGACCGCCGCGCCGACCGCGCCGGCAACGACGCCGGCAACGACGGGGACAGTCGCGTCGACAGCGACGACGCCTGACTCCGCGGCGGTCGGGCCCGCGGCGTCGAAGGGCCGCCACGCGAACTAAGTTCTCGGCGACCGAACTCGGCACCATGAGTCTCGGTTCTGCGCTCCGAACAGTCGGGAAGTACGCGGCGCTCGGCGTCGCGGGCGCGGTCGGCACCGCGGCGGCAACGTCCGCGCTCCGCGCGAAGGCGGGCGAACTCGAGCCGGCGCTGGACGGGACGCAGCACGCCTACCGGTGGCGCGGCATGGACGTCGCGTACACGGAGGCGGGCGACGACGCCGACGAGACGCTGGTGTTGGTCCACGGCGTCAACGCCGCGGCGTCGTCGGGCGAGTGGCGCGCCGTCTTCGACCGCCTCGCCGAGGAGTTCCACGTCGTCGCGCCGGACCTCCCCGGGTTCGGCTGCTCGGACCGGCCGGCGCTGCGCTACTCCGCGGCGCTGTACGAGGACTTCGTCGCGGACTTCCTCGGCGAGTACGAGTCGCCGCGCGTCGTCGCGTCGTCGCTCACCGGCGCGTACGTCGCCGCCGCGGCGAGCGACGCCGCGGACGACCCCGAGTCCGACCTGGACGTCGCCGACCTGTCGCTGGTCTGCCCGACCGCGGTCGCGGGGCCGGAGCCGCCGAAGACGTGGCTGCGCGAACTGCTCCGGTCGCCCGTCGTCGGCGACGCCGCGTTCTCGCTGCTCGCGAGCAAGCCGTCGATTCGGTACTTCAACGAGGACCACGGCTACTGGAACCCCGAGCGCGTCGGCGAGCGGTGGGTTGACTATGAGTGGCGGACGGCCCACCAGCCGAACGCCCGGTTCGCGCCGGCGTCGTTCGTCTCCGGCCACCTGAACAGCGACGTCGACCTCGGCGACGCGCTCGCCGGCCTCGACTGCCCCGTGACGCTGCTGTGGGGCCGGGAGGCCGACCTCCCGCCGCTCGCCGACGGCCGCGACCTCGCGGCGGCCGCCGACGCGGAACTGGTCGTGTTCGACGAGGCGATGCTGCTGCCCCACGTCGAGTTCCCCGCGCAGTTCGCCGCCGTCGTCGCCGACGAGGTAGACGCCGGCGGCGACGAGGCGGACGCGGAACGCGGCGACGAAACGACCGTCACGGTCGAACGCGACGGCGACGACGGCGACGCCGCCGGCGACGCAGACGCCTGACCCGCGGGAACCGGCCGGAGTCGGCTACGCCGGCCGGAAGACGACGAGGGCACGTCCGGAGCCGTCGTGGTCGGCGGCGTCGACCGTGACCCGCTGGCCGATTTCGACGTCGGCGGCGTCGACGCCGCGGACGACGCCGGTGAGCCGCACCGGGCCGAACTCGACGACGGCGGTGACGTACGGGACGTCGTCGGCGAACGCCGGCGCCGCGACGTGCTGTTCGGTGAACGTCTCGACCGCGCCGGTTTCGGGGAGGTCGCGCTCCGTCAGGTCGTCGCTGCCGCACTCCGGGCAGACGCGCCGCGGCGGCAGCGACCCGTGGCCGTCGGGGCACGCGAGGTAGTAGCCGCCGTCGCCGAGCGACGCCACCCACTCGTCGTAGCCGGTGTCCGTCGGCGGCGCCGCGTCGCCGCTCATTCCGCCACCTCCAGGACGTGAACGACCGCGGAGGCGACGGTGCCGCCGGCATTGTGCGTCACGCCGACCTCCGCGTCCGCGACGGCGTCGCTGTTCGGGTGGTCGCCGCGGAGCAGCCGCGTCAGCTCCGCGAGCTGGGAGCCGCCGGTGGCGCCGACCGGGTGCCCTTTCGCCTTCAGGCCGCCCGAGAGGTTCACCGGCAGGTCACCGTCGCGGGTCGTCTCGCCGCGCCGCGCCGCGCCGACGCCGTCGCCGGGGTCGTAGAAGCCGAGCGCCTCCAGCGCCAGCGCCTCCGCGATGGTGAAACAGTCGTGGACCTCCGCGACGTCGACGTCGTCTGCGTCGACGCCGGCGTCCGCGTACGCCTCGGCGGCCGCGTCAGCCGCCGCCGGCGTCTGCGCCATGTCGTCGCGGTCCTGCAGCGCGGCGCGGTCGCCGCCCTGGCCGGTGCCGGTGACCGCGACCGGCGCGTCAACGTCGTTCGCGGCGGCGTACTCCTCGGACACCAGCACGAGCGCCGACGCGCCGTCCGTAATCGGGCAGGCGTCGAGGAGGTGCAGCGGCGACGCGACCGGCGGGGAGTCGAGCGCGTCCTCGACGGTGATTTCGCGCTGGTACTGCGCGTACTCGTTCGGCACCGCGTTCGCGTGGTTCTTCACGGCGATGGCGGCGAGGTCCTCGCGGCTCCCGCCGTACTGCTCGAAGTAGCGGCGCGCCATCAGCGCGTACGCGCCGGGGAACGTCACGCCGGCGCGCACCTCGAACAGTTCGTCGGCGGCGACCGCGAGCGACTCCGTCACCTCCGGCGTCGACAGGTTCGTCATCCGCTCCATGCCGCCGGCGAGCAGCACGTCGGCCTCGCCCGACCGGATGGCGCGGACCGCCTCGCGGACGGCGACGCCCGCGGAGGCGCACGCCTCCTCGTACCGCGTCCCGGCGCACTGCAGCCCCGCGGCCTCCGCCATCAGCGGCGCCTGGTGCCCCTGCCGCTCCGCGAGCGCCCCCATGAAGTTCCCGTAGTTCAGGTGTTCGACGTCCGTCCGAGGGACTTCTGCGTCGTCGAGCGCGGCGAGGGCCGCCTCAGCGAACAGGTCGCGGCCGGTCCGGCCGTCGTGTTCGCCGAACGGCGTCAGTCCCACGCCGGCGACGCGGACTCCAGTCATGGCTACGTCTGGAGCCGCGTCGGTGAAAATGCTGCCGGAGAACCAAGCGGGAGCGAGCGCGGCGCGTCGGGCGACGCCGGGCGACGCGGGGCCGCGCCGGGCGGCGAACGCGTCGCTGGCGGGGTCGAGGTCCGGCCGAAAATCGGCTGTCGTCGTCGCGTCCGCGGTTCAGCCGAGGAGCAGTTCCTCGCCGCGTTCGACGACGATGCGGCACGGCGGCGACAGCTTGTTGTACGCGCGGCGGAACGCCTCCTTCGCGACGTCGGCGTCCGCGACGTCGACGTACGCGGTGAAGATGGCGTCTTCGGCCTGCATCCGGGCGGCGGTGCCGACCGGCTTCCCGAACGCCTGCCGCATACCGTCGGAGACGCGGTCGGCGCCGGCGCCGGTCGCCTGCTTGTTCTCCCGGAGCACCTGGTGGGGGAACTTCCGGAGGATCATCTTGTACTCGCCCTCGCCGAGCTCCTTGATGAGGTGGCGGTTCGCGGACAGGCGCGCGGATTCGAGCGCACCGTGGCGGAGCTGGACGGACTCCTCGGTGCGCAGCGAGATCTGGACCGGGTAGTCGTCGGCGTCCGCCTGCAGGTCGCCCATGTTGTGCTGTGCGATCTTGGAGCCCGGAATCCCCGTGATGTACTCCCGTCGCGTGTACGACGGCTTTTCGATGTTCCGGTACATCGAGGCAGGTTTGTCTGACATGGTTACTTAGCGGGAACGACGGCGGTGGCGCGAATAAAGCCTACGTTTTACTCGCCGGTTCCGCCCGGTTCGCCGCCCGGAGCGGCCGGGGACTCCGCTCCGCCCCGCCCGCTCGGCGGTTCGCTGGGCGGCTCGGCGGCGACGTGGTCCAGCTGCTCGTCCGCGAGCAGTTCCGCCGCCCGGTCGGTCACGGACGGCGCGACCAGCACGCCGCGAACCGTCGTTCCGTCCGGCTCCTCGCGGCCGACGGCGCTGACGTACCGCGACAGCTGCCCGACCGCGTCCGGGCCGACCCGACGCCGCTTCAGCTCCACCACGACCGGGTTGCCGTCGGCGTCGCGGCCGAACACGTCCACCGGGCCGGCGTCCGTCTCCCGCTCGGTTTCGAGCGGCTCGAACCCCGGCTCCACCAGCGACGGCTCGTCGAGGACGCGGGCTTTCAGGTCCGCCTCCGTGCCGGCGACGTCGACGGCGCGGCCGCCGGTCACGTCGTACGCGGCGACGTGCTGGACGTCCGAGAACCGGACGTCGAGCGTCTCGTCGGGGGTGCTTCGGACGCTCCGAACGCGGAGCCGGCCGTCGCGGACCGCGGCGCGGTGCTCACAGCCCGGCGGCTGCCAGTTCACCGGCTTCCGCCCCTCGTCGGTGTGGACCAGCGCGGTCCCGTCCGGCTTCAGGACGACGAGCCGCGCGCCGGCGCCGAGCGACGAGGCGGCGCGGCCCTCGTAGTCGACGGTGCAGACCCCGAACACCGAGACGAGGTCGCCGCGGTCGAAGGCGGCCTCCAGCTCCCACAGCGTCTCGCGGTGACCCGGGTCGTGCAGCGTCGTCACGTTCACGTCGCCCGGTTCGCGCCGCCGCCGGATAAGCGACGCGCCGGACGAATCCGGGACACCTCCAGAACCCCGTGAGGACATCGGCCTTGACGACCCCGGGCGCCGCTGCTGGAGAGGTCAGTTCACCGAAAACGGACGCAGCCGGCAGCCGCGGCACAGCCGTCGTGTCTGTCCGGTTACGCGTCGTCCAGCGGGCGAGTCTCCGCGGCCGTCCGGCTACCGGTTCCGGCCGCTCCGGCTGTTCGCGATGTGCGCCTCCATCGAGAGACTCCGCGCCCCGCGCTGGGGAGCGAGCAGCCGCTCGGTGGCGACGGCGTGCAGTTTGCGGGCGATGCGTTCGATGCGGTCGCGGACGTGGCGTCCGCGGGTCACGAGAGATCCCATGTGAAACATAGTCATAGGGGTAGCGCAATAACGTTGTCGGCGGTGTGCGTCAGAGCGCCACGGCTGTTCGGTGTAGCGTCGAAAGAATGGAATCGTAGTTCAGGCGCCGACGTCGGCGCCGCGTCGCCGGTTTACAGGCGCTCGAGGTTCTTCGCGCGAGGGCCCTTCGGGGCGTCCTCGATCTCGAACTCGACCTCCTGCCCTTCCTCGAGGTCCGGACCGCCGATGTCTTCCATGTGGAAGAACACGTCGTCGTCCGCGTCGTCAGTCTCGATGAAACCGTAGCCGCCAGTGTCGTTGAAGAAGTCGACCTTCCCAGTTGCCATGTCCGTACAAAGTCGGTATTGACGTATAACCCTTCCGGGACACGGCTCGACGCGAGAACCGTTCACAGCCGTCGAGCCGACACCCGCCGCAGTCACGCGGTTTCTGCGTCACACCCGCGTCGACGCGGACCGCTCTGGTTCGCGTCCGACCGGTGCAAGTCGTCCGGCCGATGCACGCCGACCGACCTGCCGGTCGCTGACGCTCCTCGTGACTTCGGTGTTCCCACGTCCAGCCGCTCCGCTGGTCGGTGGTGAAAAGCGTGAAAATGTCGCCGCTCCTAACGGAGCCGCGTAGTTACTGAGAGTGCCTTACAGGCGTTCGAGATTCGTCGCGCGCGGGCCCTTGTCGGCCTGCTCGATATCGAACTCGACTTCCTGCCCTTCCTCGAGGTCCGGACCGCCGATGTCTTCCATGTGGAAGAACACGTCGTCGTCCGCGTCGTCAGTCTCGATGAAGCCGTAACCGCCAGTGTCGTTGAAGAAATCAACGGAACCTTTCGCCATTGCAACTCAACACAGTGGCGGGGGAGGGATAACACTTCCGCGTGACGCCATACCACAACACGAACCCGGACCGAGAATCGGCGAATCCGCCGGAATCGGTGCGGAGCGCCCTCAGAGGATGTCGTCGCGCAGGTGAACCTGACCGTTTCGGACGTCGGTCACCAGCGACTCGTCGAGCGTCTGGTGTTCGTCGTCGGGGTCCCACCCCAGCTCCGCTCGGAGTTCGTCGTGGACGTGGTTCCACTGCGGGTCGACGGTCGCGGTGTCCCCGCGGACGTCGGTGACGACGCCGATGCGCTCGGTTTCGTGGACCACCTGCTTCCCGCGGTCCTCGTCGGTGAGTTGCTCGGTCATACGGTCGGTCGATGTGTCCGGCACCCGGAAAACGCCGATGGCCGTCCGGATCCCGCGGGGCCACAACGGTTAGAACGCCGCTCGCTGTACGACGACACATGCTCGTCGCGTTCGATTTCGACGGAACGCTGTCGGATGCAGAGCTCTCGATGCTCCTCGCCGAAGAGAAAGGGGTCGCCCGCGAGGTCGCGGGCATCGTCACCCGCGCGACGAACGGCGACGTGGACTACGCCGAGAGCCTGCGCGACCGCGCCGACCTGCTCGAAGGGCTCCCGGAGGAGCAGGCGCACGCCGCGTTCAACCGCAGCCGACTCCGCCCCGGAGCCGCCGAGATGCTCTCGGACCTCCGCGACGACGGCCACCACGTCGCCATCATCACCGGCGGCTTCGAACGAGGCGTCCGCGCCGCGCTCGACGACGCCGGCGTCGACGTCGACACGCTCGTCGCGAACCGGCTGCCGACCGAGAACGGCGCGCTGACCGGCGACGTCGAAGGGGAGCTGCTCGACCGCGGTAAGGATGACGTCCTCGAAGAGATCGCCGTCGAACAGGACGTCCCGCTCGCGGAGACCATCGCCGTCGGCGACGGCAGCAGCGACCTCCCGATGCTCCAAACCGCCACGGAAGGCATCGGCTTCCGTCCCGCCCCGATTGTCCGCCAGGAAGCCGACACCGTTCTCGCCTCTATCCAGAACCTCCACCTCCGCCTCGCCGAACACGACATCGCCTGACAGGCCACCACCCTTTCGGCACCGCCCGCGACGTTCAGCCGCCCCACTCTACTGACCCGCTACGCGCCCAGCCAGCGCCCGACGGTTCCGGCGACGAGCACCAGCGCGCCCGTGATGAACGTCCCTGGAACCGGAGTGACGAACAGCAGCGCACCGAACACCAGAACCGCGGTTGAGGTCTTCACGGGAACAGACGAAACGCTCGCTACGGGTATGGCTGGTGGCCACGCACAGGCACTCTCCACGGCCCGGTCGATCCCGCTCCCGGCGAGGTACCATCCGAATCGACGTCTCCGATTCGAGCACGGAAGACGACCTCGCTCCGCTCGGCCGCGACACGTCTACTCAAATCGGGTCGGGGTCGCAGATTCCGGCCGACCGCTCACTCGCTACGCTCGCGCCCGTTTGTCGGCCGGAGAAGTATGCCGCCTCCCCGATTTGAACGGGGGACAGCTCGATCTTCAGTCGAGTGCTCTCCCAGTCTGAGCTAAGGCGGCGCACTTCGAAGAACCCCGGTAAAGGAAAAAAGGATTTCGAAACCGCGGCGGCGTCAGGCGACGTCGCGGCGCTGCTTGAACGTCATCGTTTTCTCGGCGGACTGGACGGTCGTCAGAATCGTGATCCAGCCGTCGTTCTGCTTCACCGAGAACGCCTCGGAGTACGAGAGTTTCACGCGCTGCGTCTCGGTGGTGGACGCCCCGGCCTGGAGTTTGCCGATGGGTTCTTTTCCTTCCCACACCATCGACCCCTGCTTCGTCGTGTTGCCGGCGTAGATGCGCGTGTAGACGGTGACGTCTTGGGCCGTTTCGTTACGGTTGTTCGTCAGTTCCACGGTGACGTCGCGGCACGTCTGCCCGCACTTGTCTATCGTTTCGACCGTGAAGTAGTACGCCGGGAGCTGCTTCTCGCCGCCGCTTTCGCCGGTGGCCGTGGTGGTGCCGCTGCCGCCGCCTCCGCCGCCGCTGCTGCCGCTCCCCGGTGTCGGCGTCGGCGTCGCGGTCGGGAACTCCTCGATGCTGGACTCCTCGTCGCCGCCGAACGGTCCGACGCCGGCGACGAACGCCGCGGCCGCCCCGCCGGCGACGACCACCAGCGCGACGACCGCCACGGCGCCGAGCCGCTTCACGTTCATGTCGCACTCCCCCCGGTGTGTGCCCTCATCACCGATTCGTAGTTCACAGGGGGAAATAGAACTGGCGCATATAGAGTCAGATATCTGTCAGGTAGTCGTTGGCCCGACCGACTCTTGGGTCGTCCCCCGTTATACCGTATTGGTTCGCGGTCGCTCTCGGAATGACGACCAGTGCGAGGCCTGTCACTTTCCCTCTACTGCATTATCGAATTTGATATGCTGGCGAAAGGCTTACGAACTGCGCTGGATATCTTAGCTGTAATGGCTACCAGGAGTCTCATCGAGGAGCACAGAGTCCCTTTCGTCCGATTCTGTCTCGTCGGTGGAGTTGCGACTATCCTCAACTACTCCGCGTTCTTCGCGCTGTTCCAGTTCCTGAACGTCCACTACCTGATTTCGTCCGGGACTGGCTATCTACTCGGCGTCGCCTTCGGGTTCTACTTCAACAAGACGTACACGTTCGAGAACGGGGGGACCGAGTACTACGGCGAAGCAGCCCGGTACCTCGCCCTGTACGTCGCGTCCCTGTTCATGGGGCTCGCACTTCTCCGCGGCCTCGTTACCGTCGGCGTGCCCGTACTGCTCGCGAACGTCGTCATCATCGGGTTCACGACGATGACGAACTACCTGGGGAGCAAGTACGTCGTCTTTTCGTCCGTGGACCTGCGCGGAACTGTCGACTACTACCGCTACCGGTTCCGGTACCTGTTGAGGTACATCCTCATCGGCGTCGGTGCGCTGGCGCTCGAAATCACCGTCATCGCCGTACTCAGCGGGGTTTCACCGTACCAGTGGGGGAACACGGTGTTCGGGTTCGCTCTCGGGATGGTGTTCAGCTACGTCCTGAACGCCTGGTTCAACTTCGACGTCTCCGAAAACCGGAACTTCCGGACGTTCCAGATATTCGCCGCCATCTCCAGCTTCGCGTTTCTCCTCAACGTCCTCCTCATCGAACTGCTGTTCCAGCAGTTCTCCCAGCAGTACGGGCTGATGCGGTTCGCGAGCGCGGCTTGCATCTTCCTCGTCTCGTACTCGCTTCACACCCGGTACACGTTCGACACCAAGCAGGTCGGACTCGCCGTCTACCTCTCCGAGACGGAGGACGTCGACCAGATCAAGTCGACCGTCGACACCCGGCCCGACTTCATCCACCTCGATCTGGTCGACGAGACGTACAACGAGAACGCCGACCCCGTCGACCTCGAGGTGCTCGACGAGGTCGACGCGGCGTTCCCGGACACGAAGCGGATGGTCCACATCATGTCCGAGCATCCGCGCAACTGGGCCGAGCAGCTCGTCGACGACGTCGACGCGGTGATTTTCCACCCCGAAGGCGACGACGAGGAAATCGGAGCGCTTCTCGACTACTGCAGGGACCACGGATGCGACGCCGGACTCAGCGTCTCGTACGACGCGCCGATCGAGTCGATGGAACAGCACCTCCACGACGTCGACGTCGTCCAGGTGCTCGGCATCGAACGGCCGGGCGTCTCGGGGCAAGGGATGGCATCGGAGGCGCTCGAAACCGTCGAGCGGCTCTCGGAAGCGAGCCGCGACGGCTACGACTTCGAGGTGTGCTTCGACGGCGGCGTGAAACGCTCTAACGTCCACAAGATCGACGCCGACTACGTGGTGTCCGCCTCCGCGGTCCTGAAGGCCGAGAACCCGAAGCAAGCACTATACGACCTGAAGACGAACGCCCGGTACTACTCAAACGTGAACGAGGACTTCAAGCGCCACCTGACGAAGGGAATCGGAAACTGCATCACGTCCCTCGACTTCGTCGAGTCGGGGACGCTGGTCGGTTCGTTCGTCGAGGCGGACGACGTCAACGAGATGAGCGACGTCGACATCGTCGTCATCGTCGACGAACTCACCGAGTCGAAGTACGACGCGGTCGTCGAGGAGTTCAGCGCGCTGAAAAACCAGATCGAGGTCGACTACGGATACGACGTCGAGTTGAACACCACGTTCGGCCCGCTGAAGTTCGACGAGGACGGAAACCTCGTGTTCCACCTGATGGTGTACGACCGGGAGGGGCACGAGCGCCACTGCCGCCGAAGCCCGTTCACCTGCCTCGCCTGGCAGCACTCGGATACGTACTTCAAACGGCCGATGACGGACATCGCTCGCGTGCCGACGCTGCAGCCGAACCACTTCTTCACGATGCGGCGCAGCATCTCCGACTACCTGACGGACCTCAACCGCGAGACCGTCTCCTACCGCGAGTACGAGTTCGACGACGGCCCGCAGATGGTGCAGCGTGAAAAGGAGATGACGGACAAGGACCGGTTCGAGTTCTCCTATCACATCATGAAGTTCTCGATGATGAACTTCCTGAAGCTCTACCGCCAGGAGAACGTCCACTACGACCTCACCGAAACCGTCGACCGGTACTTCTCGGTGTTCCCGAAGCGGGAGGACGAACACACCGAACACCTCCTCGAACTACAGCAGATGAAGTACGACAACGAGTACCCCGAGTGGACGGACGAACACAGCGACGCGATTCGGGCGTTCCTGGAGGACTTCGAACAGCAGTTCGAGTCGTACTTCGCGGACGCGACGACCGTCCAGCTGCTGCGGCACGAGGAGACGGACCTGAACCGCGACGAGCAGACGTTCCTCGGCCAGGGACGCGATCCGAGTGTGGCCGGCTCGGTCGACGTTCCCGACTCGCTGTCGGACGTCGACGCCGTCTACACCAGCCCGCTCGCACGCTCGTACGAGACTGCGTCCGCTCTGAAGCGGGAACTCGGCCTGACGAAGGTCGTCGTCGACGACAGGCTCGCCGAGATCGACTACGGCGAGGCGGAGGGACTGACCTACGAGGAACTGGAACGGGGGTACCCCGAACTCGTCGACCAGTGGGACGACAACGAGGACCCGAACTTCCCCGGCGGGGAGAACACCCGTGACGTGCTCGACCGGGTCTCGGAGTTCCTCGACGAGGTGGAGTACGGCGACGACGACGCGGCGGTCGTCACCCACAACGTCGTACTCCGCTGCATCCTGGGGAGCGAGTACGACGTCCCGATGTGGCAGTGGCACGAAATCGTCGTTCCACACAACGAGCCGCTGGAGCTGCTGTACGCCGAAAACGGGAACCGATACATCAATCTCACGCAGGAGCAGGTCGAGACCTGCTTCCGGAACGTCGACTTCACGGCTCACTGATGACGGAATACGTCGTGGCGCTCACGCCCGGGCCGCGCGCGCGAGACGCCGTCACCGAACTGAAATCCAGGCTGCGAACAGCGGTCGGCGACCAGCAGTACCTCGACGACGAGCCGCACGTCACGCTGTACGTCGGCGACCTCGCCGTCGACTCCGCGGAGGACCTCGCCGTGCCGCGCCCGGACGACCCGACGTTCGAGATTTCCGGCTGGGAGGTGTTCCGGGACGACGACGTCACCGGGAACCACACGCTCGTCTGCAAGATTCTCTCAGCGGGACTCGGGAAGTATCAGCAGCGAGTCGCCGGTCAGATGGCGGACCACCGGCGACGAACCATGATTGACCGGTATCGGGACGCATACGACGACTTCGACCCGCAGCGACGCGAGAACCTTTCGACGTACGGCTTCCCGTTCGTGGGGGACGGCTGGAAGCCGCACCTCACCATCGCGTCCATCGACCCCGACGACTTCGACGAGGCGTGGTCGGTGCTCGAGGGCGACGCGCCCGTCGGAACCTACGAATTCGACGCGGTGACCGTGTACGAACTCGTCGATGGAGATTTACGTGAACGGGTGAGACGAAGCGTATGAAAGACCGGCTGAGACAGCGGTTGGTCACGGCCAACAGGCGGCTCTCCGAACGCGGCCTCGTCATGTTGACGTGGGGGAACGTCAGCTGCAGAGACGGGGACGTCTTCGGAATCACGCCATCGGGCATCCCGTACGACGAACTCGAACCGGAGGACGTCGTTCTGCTGGACATGGACGGCGACGTCGTGGAGGGGGACAAGAAGCCGAGCAGCGACACGCCGACGCACCTCGAACTGTACCGGGAACTCGACGTCGACGCAATCGTTCACACGCACTCGACGCACGCGACGATGTTCGCACAGGCGACGAAGCCCATCGACTGTCTCGGAACGACCCACGCCGACCACTTCTGCGGCTCCGTACCGGTGACTCGGTACCTCGACGAGTCGGAGATGGACGAGTACGAACGCAACACCGGGAGAGTGATCGTCGAACTGTTCGAGGACAGAGACCCCGCGGCGATTCCGGGCGCGCTCGTCGCCGGACACGCCCCGTTCGTCTGGGGAGAGTCGGTCGACGCTGCCGTCGAGAACGCCGCGGTCCTGGAGGAGGTCGCGCGCATGAACCTCGGAACGCTGCGGCTCGACCCCGACACCGAAGGGCTCCCGAGCCAGATTCGCGAGAAACACTACCAGCGCAAGCACGGAAGCGACGCGTACTACGGCCAGCAATGACTGTCAACGTCATCCCGATGGCGGGGCTGGGAAGCCGATTTTCGACGGAGGGGTATCTGCTCCCGAAGCCGCTGATTCCGGTCTCCGGCGAGCCGATGATTCGGAGGGTCGTCGAGGACCTCCCGGACGCCGACAAGTGGGTGTTCGTGGTTCGAGCCGAGCATGTCGACGACTACGGGATCGATTCGCTGCTCGAATCGACAGTGGAGGACGCCGAGGTCGTGACGGTGTCGGAGACGACCGAGGGGCAGGTCTGCACCGCGATGCTCGCCGAGCCGCACCTCGACCCTGACGAAGACGTGCTGATCGCGGCCTGTGACCACGGCCTGCAGTACGACGAACGCGAGTACCGGGAGCTCCGGTCGCGCGAAGACGTCGACGCGGTCGTCTGGACGTTCACCGAGCAGCGCGCGCTCGAACAGCACCCCGAGTCGTGGGGCTGGTGTGCGGTCCGAGAGGACGGAGAAACCGTCGATTCCGTCTCGGTCAAGACGCCGATCTCGTCGAGCCCGTACGACGACCACGCGGTCACGGGCGCGTTTTACTTCGACCGTGCGGAGGACTTCATCGAGGCGGCGACGTCGATGGTCGAGGCGGACCACCGGGTGAACGGCGAGTTTTACGCTGACACGCTCCCGGTGTTCCTGAACCGCATGGGGAAGCGGAGCGTCGTCTTCGACGTCGACCTGTACATCAGTTGGGGGACGCCGGACAACCTGTACCGCTACGAGGAACTGGAGTACCTGTGCCGGAACGCTCCGGCGTCGGCGCAGCGAATCGACGAACTCACGGACAACCCGGCTCGATGGAGGGAGTACTTCGATGACTGACCTCTCCGTCGTCGTCCCGTGCTACAACGAGGAGAAGAACTTGCCGCTCATCGTGGACCGCTTCTCCGAGATCCTCGCCGACGACATCTCGGTCCAGGTGCGGCTCGTCGACAACGGCAGTTCGGACGGCTCCGCCGCCGTGATGGAGGAGCTGTCGGCGGACAACGACTTCCTCCGAATCACCACCGTCGAGGAGAACCGCGGCTACGGCTACGGCATCTGGCGTGGACTGAGCGATGCGGACGGCGAGTTCGTCTGCTGGACGCACGCCGATATGCAGACCGACCCTGCAGACACCGTCCGCGCGTACCGGCTGGCCCAAGAGCAGCCGGACCCGACGTCGTGCTACGTGAAAGGCGACCGGAAGGGGCGGCCGTTCGTCGACACGTTCTTCACGCGAGGCATGTCCCTGTTCGAGACGGTGTTGATGGGGACGCGACTCCGGGATATCAACGCACAGCCGAACCTGTTCCACCGGAGCCTCCTCGAGGAGGTGGACGACCCGCCGGACGGGTTTTCGTTCGACCTGTACTTCTACTACACCGCGAAGCAACTCGGCTACGACGTCGTCCGGTTCGACGTCGAGTTCCCCGAGCGCGTCCACGGTGAGTCGAACTGGAACACGAGCCTCCGCGGGAAGTGGAACCTGATAAAGCGGACCGTTGCGTACAGCTGGGAACTGAAGCGGAGGTCGAAATGACTGTCATCGCTCACCGCGTCAACACCGTCGAGGAACTGCAGGCGCTGCCGCCGGAGTACGGGGTCGAAATCGACGTGCGAGCCTATCGGGACCGGCTCGTGTTAACCCACGACCCCTACGAGGACGCCGAACCTCTCGACGAGTACCTCGCCGCGATGGGGGACAGATTCGTCGTGTTCAACATCAAGGAGTCCGGCATCGAAGACGACGTCCGGAGGCTCGCTTCGCGTCACGGCGTCTCCGAGTACTTCCTGCTCGACGTGGAGTTTCCGTACATCTACGCGTCGACCCGCCAGTCGGAGTTCAGCAGCGTCGCGATACGGTTCTCCGAGGCCGAACCGCTCGAAATCGCGCTCGAAAACCAGGGATACGTGGACTGGGTGTGGGTCGACACGAACACGATGCTGCCGCTCGACGAGGAGACGTACGGTGCGCTGACGGACGCAGGGTACCGAGTCTGTCTCGTCAGCCCGGACCGTTGGGGTCGCCCCGACGACATCGAACGGTACATCGACGAACTGGACGGCTACGGTATCACGCTCGACGCCGTCATGACGTCCGCGGACAACGCCGACCGGTGGCAGCGTCACTGGTCGTGAGGAGAACGTCGCGTCCTCTCCGTCGCTCCCCCGCGCTACGGCGCCGTTCGCAACCTGAACACTTATCAGTGCCAAGCCGCTGGCTACGCCAATGAGTGAGGCGGGGGGAGACGACGAACGGTCGGACGAGCGCTTTCTTTCCGGGGCCTACAGCCCTCGTCGGCTACTGACACTCGCGGCCGCCACGCTGGTGGCGTACCTCGTCACGACGCCGCCGGTGTACATCTACGGCCTCGGCGACCAGGCGAACCAGCTCCCCCTCATCAAGCACACGATGGACCCGTCGTATCTGGCGAACGACTGGGTCGTCGGCGTCCGAACCGGGTTCACCGCACCGAAGTTCTACTACAACCAGTTCGTCGCCGCCGTCGCCGAGGTAATCGGGCTTCCCGAGGCCGTGCTGCTGCTGTACGTGCTCTCCGTCGTCGCGATTCTCGTCGGCGTCTTCGTCTTCGTGAGGGAACTCGTCGGCGACGAACTCGCCGCCGTCCTCACGGTCGGGCTGCTGCTCGCCCATTCGGTCGCCATCCCCGGTTCGATTCCGTATCCGCCAGACCTCGGCGGCAACAGCCTGATTCAAAGCTACCTCCGTACCTCGACGCTCGCGAACGCCTTCGTTGTCGCCGGCATGGCGGTCGCCGTGAAAAAGCGATACAGGTGGGCGTTCGCCTCGCTCGGGGTCGCGACGCTGTTTCACGTCACGAACGGCTTCTGGATCGCGCTCACCGTCGGGCTGTGCACCGTCGCGGTGGAGGCCCGAGACGAGCTGCAGGCAGGGGACGTCAAGGGCGCAGCCGCGAAGATTCCCTGGGGCGCCGCGTTACTCTACGGCGTCATCTCGAGCGCCGTCGTGATTCCGCTGCTCATCGCGAACCTTTCTGCGGAGGCTGGGTTCGAGGCGGCGTATGTGATGGCGTGGATTCGACACCCGCACCACTACGTTCTGAGCACGTGGCCGGTTCTACTGACCGCGCTGACCATCGCGTTCATGGTCGGAACCGCGGCTGCGATGTACTACTTCAGGGAGCTGATATTCCCCGGTCCCGATGAGAGCGCGTTCGCGTTAACGTACGTCGCGTCTATCGGCGCAATCCTGTTTTTCGGCGGATACGTGTTCACCGAGGTCGTCCCGGTCGGCACGGTTATCAAGCTCACGCCGTACCGGACCGAGGACTTCCTGTACGTCGTGCTGTACGCCGGCATCGCCAAGCTGCTCGTCGTCGGGCTCCACCGGGCTGCGGACCGAACCGACTACGACGCGTCGACGTTCGCCACGACGTCCGCCATCGTCGTCGTCCTCGTCGCTACCGTGGCGTGGAGCACGCCGGTACTCATGATTCAGACCGGGACTGCCTCATTCGACTCGAACCTCGGGTTCAGCGAGGACACATCCGTCTCGGAGATCGCCACCGAAATCTACGTCATGACGCCGTCGTACGACGACGGACTCGGCCGAGCGTACAGGTGGATCGAGTCCGAGACACCGCGCGGAGTCGTCTTCCTCGCGCCGCCGTCCCAAGACGGGTTTCGGCTGGCGACCTCTCGCGCGCGGGTCGTGAACGTCAAATCGTTCCCGTTCCGGACCGACGCGATGCTGGAGTGGGAACGGCGGATGAACGCGGTCTGTGATGGGAACATCAGAGAGCTGGCGGCCGGAGAGTCATCGCTGGCACAGCAGTGCGACCAGGGGTTCAACACGATGTCCGAGTCAGAGATTCGGGCGGTCGCAGACGAGTACGGCGCGACGTGGCTGCTGACGAAGAACTCGACGTACGACTTCCAACAGGAGTTCTCAAGCGGCGAGTACTACGTCTACAGAATCAGCGCGAACGAGACCGCGACGTGACGTTCCGCGTGAACGGAACTCTCCCACGACCAACTGCGGATTGCTCACCCGAACCCGGCTTGAGGGACGACGGAAGTCGAGCGCCAGCGGTTCGGACACTCGTTCACTGACGGCCGCCACTCCGCCCGTAGGACATGGCTCGTTCACCGTCACCCGTCGGTGCGAAGAATCGGAAGTGGGCTCGGGCGGAGTTGAACCACGGTCGTTCCGCTCGCTGCGGTCGCTCCATTCCCTGCTTCAACTCCGTCTCACCCGCACGATTCAGCGCCCGCTGTCGCTCGCACAGAATCATGGGCTCGGGCGGAGTTGAACCACCGATCTCTTCCTTGTAAGGGAAGCGTCATAACCACTAGACCACGAGCCCGCAGATGACTCGACCGGGTGCTCGCGAATAACGCTTGTCTTTCGTCCCGACACGCTTTCGGTGTGCGAGACCGTTCCTCCGCCGTGAACCGTCTCCGTGCCGCGTCCGCGGTCGTGCTCGTCGCGGTCGCGGCCGCGCTGGTCGTCCCGACGGTGGCGCCGGGGCTGCTCGCCGGCGGCGACTACGAGCGGACGACGGTCGTCGCGTACGACGACAACGGGACGGAGCTCGCGACGGTCCACGTGCGCGTCGCGGACACGTACGCGAAACGGTACACCGGGCTGTCGGACACGGAGTCGCTCGCGCGGAACGAAGGGATGCTGTTCGTCCACGACCGCGAAGCCAGACACACCTACGTGATGCGGGACATGGCGTTCCCGCTCGACATCGTCTTCGTCGACGCGAACGGCACCGTCACGACGATTCACCACGCCGAACTCCCGCCGCCGGGAACCTCGGACGGCGAACTGGCCCCGTACCCCGGCCGCGGCAAGTACGTCCTCGAGGTCAGGTACGGCTGGACGAACCGCACCGGCGTCGACGTCGGCGACCGCATCGTCGTCGCCGGCGAGTACTGACGGCCACCGCTCGGCTACGTTCCCGGTGGCGGTGACTGCCGCCTGGGCGACTCCGGGCGGGTCCCGGCAACAGATGCTGCTTCGCAGGCCGTCTCGCTCCGCAGAAGCAGCGTGTTTCGGTTCGAAGCGAACGCTTTAGGGGACGCCGAGGTGTTTCGTCGTATCCATGAGTCATCCCGCTGACGAGGACGACCCGTTCGAGGACGTCCGGGAGAAGACGGACAACCCGATGCGGCGGCTGTTCTCGGAGTACGGCCGCGAGAACGCCTTCCAGTTCGTCGTCGGGTTCGTCGCCAGCGTCTTCGCCCGCGTCCTCGACCTCGCCCCTCCACTCGTGCTCGGTGTCGCCATCGACGCACTGTTCAACCCTGACGGGACGGTTTCGTACGCGCAGGCCGCCGCCAGCTATCTCCCGGTCGTCGGTCCTGCGACGCTCGCCGGCGTCGTCCCGGCGACCCGGGAGGGCCAGTTCTACCTGTCTATCGGCCTCATCTGCGTCGGCTTCTTCGGCGGCGCCGCGTTCCACTGGAGTCGGAACTGGGGGTGGAACTCGTTCGCGCAGAACATCCAGCACGACGTCCGCGTCGACACCTACAACAAGATGCAGCGGCTGAACATGGACTTCTTCGCCGACAAGCAGACCGGCGAGATGATGTCCATCCTGTCGAACGACGTCAACCGGCTCGAACGCTTCTTGAACGACGGGATGAACTCCTTCTTCCGGCTGTCGGTGATGGTCGTCGCCATCGCGGTCATCCTGTTTTCGAAGAACTGGCAGTTGGCGCTCGTCGCGCTGGTGCCGGTGCCGCTCATAATGTTCTTCACCTGGAAGTTCATCGAGACCATCCAGCCGAAGTACGCCGACGTCCGGTCGTCCGTCGGCCAACTGAACTCCCGGCTGGAGAACAACCTCGGCGGCATCTCCGTCATCAAGACGTTCAACACCGAGGACTACGAGTCCGACCGCGTCGACGACGTGTCGATGGACTACTTCGACGCGAACTGGGACGCCATCGGCACCCGAATCAAGTTCTTCCCCGGCCTCCGCGTCATCGCCGGCATCGGCTTCGTCCTGACGTTCTTCGTCGGCGGGCTCTGGGTGCTCCGCGGCGCGGCGCCGGGGCCGCTCACCGGCGACCTCTCCGTCGGCGGCTTCGTCGTGTTCATCACGCTCACCCAGCGGTTCATCTGGCCGATGGCGCAGTTCGGACAGATAATCAATATGTACCAGCGAGCGCGCGCCTCCTCCGCCCGCATCTTCGGGCTGATGGACGAACCGTCGCGCATCGCCGAGGACCCGGACGCCTCCGACCTCGTCGTCGAGGACGGCCGCGTCGTCTACGACGACGTCACCTTCGGCTACGACGCCGACGAGACCATCGTCGAGGACGTCAGCTTCACCGTCGACGGCGGCGAGACGCTCGCGCTCGTCGGCCCGACGGGCGCCGGCAAGTCGACGGTCCTGAAACTGCTGCTCCGCATGTACGACGTCGACGACGGCTCCATCACCATCGACGGCCAGGACCTCCGCGACGTCACCATCCCGAGCCTGCGCCGGAAGGTCGGCTACGTCTCACAGGACACCTTCATGTTCTACGGGACGGTCCGCGACAACATCGCCTACGGGACGTTCGACGCGGACGACGACGCCATCGTCGAAGCGGCGAAGGCCGCAGAGGCGCACGAGTTCATCACGAACCTCCCGGACGGCTACGACACCGAAATCGGCGAGCGCGGCGTGAAACTCTCCGGCGGGCAGCGCCAGCGGCTCTCCATCGCCCGCGCCGTCCTCAAAGACCCGGAGATCCTGATTCTCGACGAGGCCACCTCAGACGTCGACACGGAGACCGAGATGCTGATTCAGCGCAGCCTCGACGACCTCACCGAGAACCGGACCACGTTCGCCATCGCCCACCGGCTCTCGACCATCAAGGACGCCGACCAGATCGTCGTCCTCGAGGACGGCGAAATCGTCGAGCGCGGCGGCCACGAGGAACTCCTCGAAGCGGACGGGCTGTACGCGCACCTCTGGGGCGTGCAGGCCGGCGAAATCGACGAACTCCCGCAGGAGTTCATCGACCGCGCCACGAAGCGCGCCTCCCGCACCTCCACGGAAGCAGGCGACGACTGACGACGGCCACACGGTTCAGGAAGCGGCCCTCCGGTCCCCGAGGGTTCTTCAGTGAAGCCGCGGCCAGCACCCCCGTGCAGTGACTGCGACGGTGCGCCGGGCAGCGGGTGTGCGGCCCGACGGCGCATCTCGGTGCCGAGAGCGGGGCCGCCTGTCAGCCACCCGCCCGAGCCGCGGCCGTCCGGGCCGTCCCGCTGCCTCGCCACAGAGCGGATTTCCCGCCCTTTCAAGTCCGTCTCCGCCGACGGTTCCGTCGATGAGTTCCTTCCGGACGCTCGACGACCTTCCCGCAGAGCAGCGCGTCCTGGTCCGCCTCGACCTCAACTCCCCGGTCGAGGACGGCGCCGTGCAGGACAACCGCCGGTTCTCCCGGCACGCCGAGACCGTCGCAGAACTCGCCGCCGCCGGCCACCGCGTCGCGCTCATGGCGCACCAGGGCCGCCCCGGCCGCGACACGTTCGTCTCGCTGGAGCAGCACGCCGACATCCTCGCCGACCACGCCGGCGTCGACGTCGACTTCGTCGCCGACACGTACGGCGACGACGCGCTCGCCGCCATCCGGTCGTTCGACGCCGGCGACGTGCTGCTGCTCGAAAACACCCGGATGACCGACGACGAACTCCCGGAGAAACCGCCCGAGGCGCACGCCGAGTCCGCGTTCGTGGAGACGCTCGCCCCCGAGTTCGACGCCTACGTCAACGACGCGTACTCCGCGGCACACCGCGAACACGCCTCCATCGTCGGCTTCCCGCTCCGGCTGCCGAGCTACGCCGGCCGCGTCATGGAGGCCGAGTACGAGGCGAACACCGCCATCGCCTCCCGCGAGTTCGACGGCGACGTCACGATGGTCGTCGGCGGCACCAAGGCGACCGACGTCATCGGCGTGATGGAGGCGCTCGACGAGACGGTCGACCAGTTCCTACTCGGCGGCGTCGCCGGCGAACTGTTCCTCAGAGCCGCCGGCTACCCGGTCGGCCACGACGTCGACACCGACCTGTTCGACGACCAGTGGGAGCGCAACGAGGACACCATCCGCGCCGTCCTGGACGAGCGCCGCGACCAGATCCGGCTCGCCTCCGACCTCGCCTACGAGGACGACGACGGCGACCGGGCCGAAGTCGCCGTCGACGACGTCGACGAGAAGCAGCAGGCGTTCCTTGACGTCGGCTCCGACACCGTCGCCGACTACGAACCGGTGATTCACGGGTCGGACGCCGTGTTCGTGAAGGGCGCGCTCGGCGTCTTCGAGGATGAGCGGTTCAGCGTCGGCACCGTCGGTGTGCTCTCGGCCATCGCCGAGACGGACTGCTTCTCCGTCGTCGGCGGCGGCGACACCTCCCGCGCCATCGAACTGTACGGGCTCGACGAGGACGACTACTCGCACGTCTCCATCGCCGGCGGCGCCTACATCCGCGCGCTCACCGGCGAGCCGCTCCCCGCCGTCGAGCTACTGGAACGGAACGCGGCCGGCGACTTCGACGTCTGACCGCCTGAACGCCGGCTCGTCGTCTCCTTCGTCCGCCGACCCCTCGGCCTCGTCTCCGCCGTCGCGGTCGTCATCGCCGCCGCTACCGCCGGCGTCGTCGGGTGGCTCGTCTGCGTCCGTCTCGCCGTCCGCGTCGACCGCGGCAGCGACGCCGTTCAGCAGGCCGTGCGCCGCGAGCCAACCGCCCGGGAGCACTGCGCCCGGAATTGCGACGTAGCCGTACGGAGCGGCGGCGATGGCGTAACTGACGCCGTAGGCGGCGACCGTGACGCCGACGGCGACGGACAGCGGGTAGCGGTGGGGAACCATGGCGTCCCGTGTTCGCGGACGACGCAAAAACGCTCGGGTCGTCACCTTCTCGGGCCGGGCGGCCGAACGGCGACCATGTTCGTCGGAGTCGTTTCGGACACCCACGACAACGCACAGTACGTCGACGCAGCGGTCGACATGTTCGACGGGACGGTCGACGTGGTCGTCCACTGCGGCGACGTCGTCGCGCCGTTCTCCGCGACGCCGTTCGACGCCTCCTTCGACTTCTACGCCGTCCGCGGCAACAACGACGGCGAGTGGGCGCTCGCGGATGCCGTCGACTCGTTCGGGACGTACCTCGGCGAGATGGGCGAACTGACGTTCGACGGCGTCGAGTTCGCGGTGTACCACGGCACCAGCGAACCCATCGTGGACGCGCTCGTCGACTCGGGGCGGTACGACTTCGTGCTGCGCGGCCACACCCACGAGCGCGTCCACGAGGAGCGCGACGGAACGGTCCACGTCAACCCCGGCGGCGTCCCGATTCCGGACGCGCCGGACGACCCGGCGGCCGTCATCGTCGACACCGAAACCGGCGACGTGACGTTCGAGTCGCTCGGCTGACCGAGGAGCCGGAAAAGCGGGGCCGTGACCGCCGGACGCCGCTCGGTGAGCCGTCGGTCAGTCGTCGCCGTTGGCTCCCTTCGGGACGACGCGCTTGCGCTGGCCGGCGAACAGGGATTCGAGGCCGACGCCGAGCGTCTCGTCCGTCGTCGCCGTGCTCTGCTCTCGGTCCTCCCGGTCGAGGAGCGCGCGAACCGCGTCGACGTTCTCCGGGATGACGTCCGCCTCCTGGTGGACAGACTGGAACAGGTAGAGGTCGGCGCCCTGCGTCGAGATGGAGTCCTCCCAGACGCAGTTCTCCCAGAGGTCGCCGCGGGGCCGGCCGGCGTCCATCGCAAACTCCTTCAGTTTCCCGGTGCCGTCGATTCCGGCCTCCTCGGGCACCAAGAACAGCCGCGATTCGTCGTCGAGCAGGTCGCGGACCTCGTCGCGGTCGGGCGCCGACGACAGCGTCACGTTCACTGAGTGGAGGTGCATCAGCGTCGCCGGCACCTTCACGCCGAGGGTGTCCACGTCGAGCGACGGCAGCACCGTGTTCACGTCCGGGCCGTGGTGTGACGGGATCGTGACGGGGTCGGGGAGGATGTCGTTGATTGGGCCGCGTGACGTCTGCCCCGGGTCGCCGCCGCGGCGCACCAGCGTCACCCGGGCCTTCTCGACGCCGTACGCCTCGTTGAGCGGCGTGAGCAGCCGCGACAGCCCGGTCGTGTTACACGAGACGACGCGCGCCGTGTCGACGTCGGCGGCGGTGGCGTCCTCGTAGTTCGCGCGGGCGTTGAAACTGACGTCGGCGACGTCGGCGTCCTCGCCGCCCTGGAAGATGGCGGGCGTGTCGTACCGCTCGTACAGCGCCGCGTTGTCGGCGCCGATGCCGGACGGCGTCGCGTCGACGACGACGTCGGCGGCCATCACGAGGTCGTCGACTTCGCCGGCGAGGTCGATGCCGGCGTCGCGGAACTGCTGGGTGCGTTCCGGAATCGCGGCGTACAGCGGGTAGCCCTTCCGAACCGCGGTTTCGGCCTCGTAGTTCGGACGGGTCTTCGCGACGCCCGTCAGTTTCATGTCCGGCTGGGCGGCGACCGCATCGGCGACGCGCTTCCCGATGGTGCCGTAGCCGTTGACGCCGACCTGAATCATTAGTGGCGACTCGCCGCCGACCGCGGATAATCGTTTCGGAGCCCGGGGAAAGAAAGCAACTACAGAGCGAGTAAGAAGGCGGAATTCGGCGGATGCGGTCGCGCAAGATTCGCCGGGCAGTCGCGCCGGTCGGCTTTGGGAACACCTAACGGCCGCGACGCCGAAGCGGCCCGCATGGACGAGGAACTCCGCCGCGCGGCCGACACCGCGGTCCACCAGTGTCTCGGCCTCGGCACGGACGAGTCGCTCGTCGTCGTCACGGACGACGAACGCGAAGCCATCGGCGAGGCGCTGTACGACGTCGCCAGCGACGTCACCGACGACGCCGCCATCGTCCGGTACCCGCCGGGCGACCAGCACGGCGCCGAACCGCCCGAGCCTGTCGCCGCCGCGATGCGGTCGGCCGATGCCTTCCTCGCACCGACGACGAAAAGCTTGAGCCACACGCGCGCCCGCGGCGCCGCCTGCGACGCGGGCGCCCGCGGCGCGACGCTCCCCGGCATCACCCGCGACGTGTTCACGACCGGGCTGGACGCCGACTACGACGCCATCGCCGCCCACTGCGACGACGTCCTCGACCAGGTCGCCGACGCCGACGAGATCCGCGTCACCACCGACGCCGGCACGGACGTCACGTTCGCGCCCGGCGACCGCGAGTGGCTCGCGGACACCGGCGACGTCCGCGAGCCGGGCGCGTTCTCGAACCTGCCGGCCGGCGAGGTGTTCGTCTCCCCGACCGACGCGAACGGGACGTACGTCGTCGACGGCACCATGATGCCGCACGGCCTGCTCGGCGACGACCAGCGGCTCCGGTTCGAGGTCGAGGACGGCTACGTCACCGATATTTCGGACGAAGCCGTCCGCGAACAGGTCGAGGCCGGCGCCGACGAGGTCGGACGCGACGCCTACAACCTCGCCGAACTCGGCATCGGCACGAACGTCGGCGTCACCGACCTCGTCGGCTCCGTGCTGCTCGACGAGAAGGCCGCCGGCACCGTCCACATCGCAATCGGGGACGACGCCGGCATCGGCGGCGACGTCGACGCGCCGCTCCACCTCGACGGTATCGTCCGCGACCCGACGGTGTACGCCGACGGCGACGAGGTCACGCTGCCGACGGCGACGGCCTGAGCCGCCGAGCCGCTGCGTCGCGGTGTCGAGAAGAAACGGGGAGTGGCCGGGTCGGCCTCGGCGGCGTCAGTCGACGTAGCGAACCCGGTCGAACGCCGACCGGATGACGCTGACGGCGCGGTCGTCGTGGGCGTCCGGGTCGAAGTAGAACTGCGCGCGGGCGTTCGCCCGGTGGATGTCGCCGATGAGCGTCCGGAGGAACCGGAACGCCTCGCGCGTGTCGACGTACTGGAGCAGCGCCGTCACGGAGTCGAACGCGACGAACAGCGGGGCGTCGCCGGCCGTCTCGTTCAGGGCGTCCTGCCACTTCATGCACAGCCCCGTGAGGTCTCGCGGGTGCGCGCTCGCGGCGGCGAACGTCCCGCCGTCGGCCGCCACCTGCGGCCCCGGCGTCCCCGGGTTCCCGGTGGCGTCGACGACGAGGTGACACGGCGGCGCCGACCCGACGGCCGCACACCAGCGCCGGTGGACCGTCGCCGGGTCGGTCCGGTACGTGAACTCGACGACGGCGGCGTCGCGGACGAACCCCGTCATCGCCTGCCGCTTCAGCTCCGCCTGCCGCTCCGGGCCCGCCGACAGCATGACTAGCTCGGCGGTTCCGCGCGCCGGCCCGGCGTTCGGCGCGGCGTTCCGCCCGGTGGTCGACCGGGCGTCCGACTCGCCGCTCCGTTCGTCCGTCTCGGTTCGCTGCGCCTCGTCGCCGGGCCCCCCACCGGACCCGAATCCACTCCCGCTCATCGTCACGCCCGTACGACTCGGGGTTCGGTAGTTAAGCGTACCTGCTCGATTTTCACGCCTGAAAACCCCCCGACGGCACGGCACTTTGTTGTCTCCGTCTCCTCGCGAAACAAGCGTCGGCGCCGACCGCCTGGCGGCCGCGGAGCCTTTAACAGTCAGCGCGCGGAATTACCGCCGATGGATGTCGACAAGCACGCCGAGGAGCTCGCCTCCGCTCTCGGCGAAGACAAAACGGAGGTCAAGCGGGACCTGGAGAACCTACTGGAGTACAGCGTCCCCATCGACGAAGCGAAACAGTCAGTCCGCCGGAAGTACGGCGGCGGCTCGGGCGGCGGCGGCGCGACGCCGAAGTCGAAGAACATCGCGGACATCACGACGAACGCGGGCAACGTCACCGTCACCGGCCGCGTGCTGACAGTCGGCCAGCGCAGCATCCGGTATCAGGGCGACGACGTCACCATCCGCGAGGGCGAACTCGCCGACGAAACCGGCGTCATCAGCTACACGGCGTGGCAGGACTTCGGGTTCGAACCCGGCGACACCGTCACCGTCGGCAACGCCGGCGTCCGCGAGTGGGACGGCGAACCGGAGCTCAACATGGGCGAGTCCTCGACGGTCGCGCTCGAATCCGAGCCGCTCGACGTCCCGTACGACGTCGGCGGCGACCGCGACCTCATCGACCTCGAAGTCGGCGACCGCGGCCGCAACGTGGAGGCCCGCATCGTGGAGGTCGAAGAGCGCGTCATCGACGGCCGCGACGGCGAAACCACGATTCTCTCGGGCGTCCTCGCCGACGACACCGCCCGGCTCCCGTTCACCGACTGGGACCCGACGCCGGCCGTCGAGGAGGGCGCCGACCTCCGGTTCGAGGACGTGTACGTCCGCGAGTTCCGCGGCGTCCCCACGGTGAACCTCACCGAGTTCACCGCCGTGTCGCCAGCCGACGTCGACGTCGCCGACGAGGCCCCCGAGGTCACCATCGGCGACGCGGTCGACTCCGGCGGCATGTACGACGTCGCCGTCGTCGGCAACGTCATCGAAGTCCGGGACGGCTCCGGGCTCATCGAGCGCTGCCCCGAGTGCGGCCGGCTCGTCCAGAACGGCCAGTGCCGCAGCCACGGCGACGTCGACCCCGAAGACGACCTGCGCGTGAAGGCGATTCTCGACGACGGCACCGCGACCGTCACCGCCGTCCTCGACCGCGACATCACCGAGGACGTCTACGGCGGCACCCTCGAGGACGCCCTCGACGCGGCCCGCGAGGCGATGAGCCGCGACGTCGTCGCCGACGACATCCGCGAGGCGCTCGTCGGCCGGGAGTTCCGCGTCCGCGGCCACCTGTCGATAGACGACTACGGCGCGAACCTCGACGCCGCCGAGTTCGACCCGACCGACGAAGACCCGGCGACGCGCGCCGCCGACGTGCTCGCGGAGGTGCGGCGATGAGCGGCAGCGACGGCGGCGGCGACGACGGGCCGGGCAACCGCGAGGTCGCCCACCGCGTGTTCGCCGCCGAGTTCGACGACGCCTCCCTGGAGTACTCCGAGAGCGACGAGGAGCGCGCGCCGAACTACGTCGTCACGCCGACGGGGCTGCGCGTCAACCGGCTGTTCGCGGTCGGCGTGCTCACCGAAGTCGAGTCCGTGAACGAGCAGATGCTGCGCGGCCGCGTCGTCGACCCGACCGGCGCGTTCGTCACGAAGGCCGGTCAGTACCAGCCGGACGAGGTGGCGTTCCTCGACCGCGCGGAGCCGCCGGCGTTCGTCGCGCTCTCCGGGAAGGCGCGGACGTTCCAGCCCGACGACGCCGACGTCGTCTACACGTCGGTCCGCCCGGAGAGCCTGAGCCACGTCGACGCCGACACCCGCGACCGGTGGACCGTCTCCGCCGCGGAGGCGACGCTCGACCGGCTCGCCGTCGTCGGCCGCGCGCTGGAGATGGACGAGCGGGGCGACGCCCTCGAACGCAGACTCGCCGCGGCCGGCGTCCCGACGGCGCTCGCCGCCGGCATCCCGCGCGCGCTCGACCACTACGGCACCACGGAGCACTACCTCGAAGCCGTCCGGCGGCTCGCCGTCGAGGCGCTCGAAGTCGTCGCCGGCGACCGAGACGAGGTCGGCCGGCTCTCCACGAACCCGGCGGACGCCGGCCCCGACGAACTCGGCGCGCTCCCGGCGGTCGACTACGACTTCGCCGCAGCGGCCGAAACAGTCGAGGCCGTCGGCGCGGAAGCCACCGGACAGGCCGCGGAGGCCGCCGGGTCCGCGGACGCCGAACCGGGGGCGGACTCCATGGACTCCGCGGAATCCCCCGGCACCGCGGGTACCGCCGAATCCGCGGAGACCGCGGACGCGACGGAGTCTGCGGAAACAGCCGACGGCGCGGAGTCGGCGGCGACGTCGACGTCGGCGGCCGGCTCGACCGAGTCGGTGGTCGACGAGGCCGACGAGTCCGCCGCCGACGAGGCCGCAGAGCCCGCGGAAGCCGCCGGGCCGACCGGCGACGCGGACGTCGCGGAGGCCGACCCGAGCGCCGCCGCCGAACCGGAGCCGACCGAGGCCGCCGAAACGGCGTCGACGGTCGCCGCCGCCGACGACGATTCGGACGCCGCCGCCGACTCGGGCGGGTCTGCCGACTCGGACGGTCCCGGCGACTTCGACGCCGGCGACGCCGGCCTCGGCGACTTCGACGCCGGCGGCGCGGACGAATCCCCGACGACGGAGGAACCCGAATCCATGACCGAGAACGACACCACCGACGAATCCGCCGAGGACGGAGTCGACGAGGAGGAGTTCGAGGACGCGCTCAGCGACGAGGAGCGCGAAGCGGTCGAAGCGGAGCACGGCGTCGAGTTCGCCACGGGCAGCGACGTCCCGGACCCGGGCGAGGCCGGCATCGAGACGCCGGCGCCCGAGGACACGCCGGCCGGGATGGACGAGGACGTGGAGACGGACCTCACCACCGAGCCGGAGCCGTCGGCCGCCGAAACCGAGCCGGCCGCGGAGGACAGAGTCGGCGACGCGCCCGCCGACGACACGCCGCCGGCGGACCCCGACGTCGGCGAGCCGGAGTTCGACCCGTCGGAGGCCGAGCCGACCAGCGAGGCCGCCATCGACGAGGAGCCGCCCGAGGAACTCGACCTCGACGAGGCCGTCGTCGAACTGATGGACGAGTTCGACGAGGGCGACGGCGCGGCCCGCGAGGACGTCGTCGCCGCCGCCGTCGACCGCTTCGACGTCAGCGAGGAGGCCGCGGACGACGCCATCCAGGACGCGCTGATGAGCGGGAAGTGCTACGAGCCCGACGAGGCGACGCTGAAGCCCATCTGAATGGGCGCCGGCGACACGCTCGTCGAACCGATTCCCGACGCGCCGGCCGCCGTCGCCGACCTCGGCGACGAAACCGGGCTGCTGGTCGCCGACTACCACGCCGGCATCGAGGCCGGCCTGCGGTACGAACGCGGCGTCGAACTCGCTGACGCGGCCGACGAGCGACGCGACCGGCTGCTCGGCCTGCTCGCCGACGCCGACGCGGACCGCCTCGTCGTGCTCGGCGACCTCGGCCACCGCATCGGCGACACCCGCGACCGGGAGTACGACGAAATCGAGGCGCTACTCGACGCCGTCGGCGTCCCGGTGACGCTCGCGCTCGGCAACCACGACCCCGGCGTCGCCGACGCGTTCGGCGACCGGATCGACGTCACCGACAGCGACGGCGCCCGCCTCGGCGACGTCGGCGTCGTCCACGGCCACACGTGGCCCTCGCGGGAGGTGCTCGCCGCCGACGTGGTCTGCATGGGCCACGAGCACCCGTCGGTGCGGCTGGAGGACGCCGTCGGCGGCACGCGCGTCGAGCAGGCGTGGCTGCGCGGCCCGCTCGCCCCCGACCCGTTCGCCGAGCACGTCGACCTCGGCGGGTCGGCGTGGCGGCCGCCGGAACTCGTGGTGTTCCCGGCGTTCAACGACCGCTCCGGCGGCACCTGGGTGAACGTCGACGGCCAGTCGTTCCTGTCGCCGTTCCTCCCCGACGGGCTGGCTGCGGCGGACGCCTACCTGCTCGACGGGACGCGGCTCGGCGACTACCGGCGCGTGTAGGCCGCGCGGCCGCGACCCGCCGTGAAGCGCCGCCGGTTCGGCCCGGACGGCGACGAACCGCGTGAAGGCGTATCACACGTTCCCGGTGGTGTGAGACCCCGTACCACTTGTTTTCCGGCGAATCCACCGGAGGGTTTATGTGTGGGTGCCGTATAGATGTGAGTACCAGAACGCCTTCGGGCGTGGTGGCATCGATCGCTGAATGAACCGGTGTTCTCCCACAGTTCCGGACGCACGCAGGACCCCTGTAGCGTCCGCTTACCCCGAAGCAGTATGGTGTCGAGGTAACGAACCATGGTAACGAAAGAGGAAGTTCTCGAAGAGTACGGTCTTGACAAGCTTGAGGAATCGCGAAACGTCGAACTCGACGACGATAAACTCGAAAACGGCTCGAAAGGGCAGCTCATCAAACTCGCTGGGCAGCTCCGTGACCGCCGTAACGAGCTCAACCAGATGGCGTCCGAACGCGCGTCCAAGCGCGACGACCTGAACGCGAAGACGCGCGAGAAGGTCGACGAGGCGCAGGAACACCGCGAGAAGCGGGACGAGCTCAACGAGCAGGTCCAAGAACACAAAGAGAGCCGGAACGAGCTCAACGCGGAAGCGAACGAGCTGTTCGACCAGGTCGAGGAGATGAAACAGGATCTCGAGCTCGGCTCGGGCACCTCCATCGAGGAGCTCAAAGAGGAGATCGAGGACCTCGAGTTCAAACAGCAGACCGAAGTGCTCTCCACCGAGGAGGAGCGCGAACTCATCGAGAAGATCGAGAACAAGCGCGAACAGCTCGCAGAGAAAAAGGACAAGGTCGAGCAGAGCGACGAGCTCGAAGACCTCATCGAGGAGGCCGAGGAGGTCCGCTCGGAGGCGTCCCAGCACCACCAGAAGGTGACGGAGCTCGCCGACGAGGCCCAAGAGCACCACAACGAGATGATCGAGGCCTACCGGGAGGCCGACGACATCCGTGACAAGGCCGACGCGATGCACGAGCTGTTCGTCGAGGCGCAGGAGGCCGCCGACCAGCACCACGAGGACTTCGTGACGGTCCAGAAGCGGCTCCGCGAACTCGACAAGGAAGAGGAGGAAGAGCAGAAGGAGGAGCGCGAACAGAAGATGGAAGAAGAGCGGGAAGAAGCCGAGGAAATCTATCAGAAGTTCAAGGAAGGCGAAACCCTCGACACCGAGGACCTCATGAAGCTCCAGAAGACGGGGCTTCTGTAACCCGGCGCCGGATTCTCCGATTTCTGTTCTCTACTGACCACCGTCCGCGAGCGGCTGCGCCGTCGGTCGGCGGGAGCGACGAAGCCCCTTCGTCGCACCCGGTTTTACGTCGCCGGCGCCGCACTAGCCGGTATGGCTGATTCGACTGTCGACTCGGCGGTGCGGTTCGTCGGGCTGGTCGTCGCCGCCGTGGTCGCGGTGGTGCTCGGCTACGTGGTGTTCGTCCGGTTCCCGGGCGACACCGCCGAACTGCTCGGCGTCCTGTTGACCATCGCGTTCGCGCTGTTCGTGGTTCGGCTCGCCGGCTCCGCGCTCGCCTCGAAGTACGCCGACTACAACGTCGCGGAGGTCGGCGTCGACGGGCCGATCACCCGCGACGGCTCCGGCGGCGGCGGGCTGCCGTCGTCGCCGACGACGCCCGGCGCCGACGACATCGTCGACCAGATCGAGCAGGCGGACGACGACCCGAACGCGGAGGCGCTGCTCGTCCGGCTGAACACGCCGGGCGGCGAAATCGTGCCGAGCGAGGACATCCGGCTGGCGGCCGAGCGGTTCGACGGCCCGACCGTGGGCTACGCGACCGACACCTGCGCCAGCGGCGGCTACTCCATCGCGGTCGGCTGCGACGAGCTGTGGGCGCGCGAAGGGAGCGTCGTCGGCTCGATCGGCGTCATCGGCTCGCGGCCGAACGTGAACGAGCTCGCCGACCGGCTCGGGGTCAGCTACGAGCAGTTCACCGCCGGCGAGTACAAGGACGCCGGGATGCCGCTGAAGGAGATGACGCCGGACGAGCGCAGCTACCTCCAGGGAATCGTCGACGACTACTACGACCAGTTCGTCGCGGACGTCGCCGAGGGCCGCGACATGGACGAACAGGACGTCCGCGACACCGAAGCGAAGGTGTTCCTCGGCGCGGAGGCGCACGACCGCGGCCTCGTCGACGAGCTCGGCGACCGCGACGCCGTACTCGACCGCATCGAGGACCGAATCGGCGCCGAGGCGGTCGTCGAGGAGTTCACGCCGAGCCGCGGCCTGGCGGCGCGGCTCCGCGGCGGCGCGCAGTCGGTCGCGTACGCGCTCGGCGCCGGCGTCGCGAGCGGCCTCCCGGGCGACGCGGACGCCGAGGAGACCGTCGACTTCCGATTCTGACCGGCGTCCCGACCAAGTGGAGGGTTTTTGGCCCGGGGGGTCTACGGTGCAGCCGTGACGACCCTGGTCCTCTGTGTGGACCGCTCGAACGACGTCGGCCGGAAGGCCGGCGTCACGACGCCGGTCGTCGGCTGGGAGGCGGTCCGGTCGCTCGTGACCGACCTCGGCCTCGCCGACCCCGAGGACGCCGGCGTCAACTCCCTCCTCGAATCGCTCCGCGTCACCCGCGAGCTCCAGGACGGCGGCGAGGACGCCGTCGTCGCCGTCATCTCCGGCGGCGGCGACTCGGCGGTGCGCGCAGACCGGGCGCTCGCCGCCCAGCTCGACGACGTGCTCGCGGACGTCGACGTCGACGGCGCGGTCGTCGTCATCGACTCGGCGGCCGACGAGCGCGCCGTCCCGATGGTGGAGTCGCGGCTCACCGTCGACTCCGTCGACCGCGTCGTCGTCCGGCAGGCGCACGACATCGAGTCGACGTACTACCTGCTGAAGCAGTTCATGGCCGACGAGGAGCTCCGCGAGTCAGTGCTGGTGCCGGTCGGCATCGGGCTGCTCATCCTCCCGGTGCTGCTGTACTACTTCTCGACGGCCGTCGCGATGGCGGGGCTGGCGTCGCTGCTCGGCGCCGCGCTGCTGTACTACGGGCTCGGCATCGACGAGTTCGTCGAGGCGGCGCCCGACCGGCTCCGGGAGGCGCTGTACTCCGGGCAGGTGTCCGTCGTGACGTACGTCGTCGGCATCGGCCTCACCGTCGTCGGCGCCTTCCTCGGCGTCATCGAGGCGTCACCGGTCGGCGGCGCGGCGTTCGTCGCGGCGATGCGGTTCGCGTACGCCTCGGTGCCGTGGCTGGCGCTCGCGGCGCTCACCGCGTCGTTCGGCCGCCTGCTCGACGAACTCATCCGCGACGAAGGGGTGCGGACGCCGTACCTGAATCTGCCGTTCGGCGTCGTCGCGGTCGGCCTCGTGATTCGGGGGTTCGCCGGCTACTTCCTCGAACGGGAGGCGCAGCGGCCGCCGCTGGAGCTGTTCGGCGTCGCGTTCTCGCCGACCCAGCGGCTCGCGCTGTTCATCGTCGCCGGCATCCTGCTCGCGCTCGCCGGCGTCCGCGTCGCCGCCAGCGTCTCGGACGACACGCTCGACGACGTCATCGACGAGGAGGGCGGGGACGGCGCGAGTGCGAGCGGCGGCGGAAGCGGCGACCGGCGCTAGCTACCGTTCCCGCCGTCGGAGCCGGTCGGCCGAACGACGTTCGCGAGCGCGACGAGCACGCCGAGCAGCCAGCCGACCGGGACGGCGAGCGCGAACCACATCACGGCGTACGCGACGCCGCGGAGTTCGAACCGCGCCTGGAGCCGCGCGCCGATGCCGCCGACGTCGAGGACGTTCTCCAGCAGCCACACCGCGACGTACTGGCTGTTCGGGAACACGACGTCGCCGAGCGCCGGCGAGTACAGCGCGGCGATGACGGGCGGCAGCAAGAACGCCGTGACGGCGGCCGGATACGCGAACGCGACGCTGGTCAGGCGGCCGCCGACGCGGGAGAATCCGAGGGCGGCGACGGCGGCGACGGTGGCGACGGCGCCCGCGGCGCCGACGGCGACGAGTCCGTGGAACGGGAACTCCCTGAGCCACGCCGCGACCGTGAGCAGCCCCCACGTCAGAACCGACACGAACACGACGCCGACGACGCCGAGCCGGGCGACCGCCGAGTCGACGCGGGCGGCGTAAAACCGGGTCGCGAATCCGAACAGCAGCAGCGGGTAGAACACGGCGACGAGCGGAACGCCGAGGGCGGCCCACGCGTAGTACGCCGCCGTCTGCGGGCCGGTGTCCGGCGTCCACTTCCCGACGACTCTGCCGGGGTCGAGCTGCCGCGGGAACAGCAGCTCCATCCACGTCGCGTGGAGCCGCGCGATGTCGATTCTGACTGCGTCGACGAGCCCCGGCGACGAGCGTCGTTCCATCGACCGGGAAAAGAGGGGGGCGGCGATTGAAGGTTTCGCTCGAACCGCCGACGTGTCAGCGGCAGTACCTACTGGTTCCAGGGACCGAAGTCCGGGTCGACCTTCCGGGTTTCCGTCTCGATTCCGTCGATAGCGGCGACGTCCTCGTCGTCCAGGTCGACGCCGAGCGACCCCCAGTTGTCACGGATGTGTGACTCGCTGGTCGCCTTCGGGATGGCGGTGACGCCCTTCTCGCGGAGCCACGCGAGACTCACCTGCGCCTCGCTGACGCCGTGTTTCTCGGCGACCTCCGAGAGCACCGGCACGTCGAAGACGTCGCCGCGCGCCAGCGGCGAGTAGCCGACGACCTCGACGCCGAGGTCGGCGCACGCCTCGCGGAGCGCCTCCTGCTGGAGCAGCGGGTGGAGCTCCACCTGGTTCGCGAAAATCGGCGCGTCGGAGACGTCGACGGCGGTCTCGACCTGCTCGGGCAGGAAGTTCGAGACGCCGATGCGGTCGATGCGGCCGTCGTCGTACAGTTCGTTGAACGCTCCGAGCGTCGCTTCGGCGTCGTACTCGCCGGCCGGCCAGTGGACGTACAGCAGGTCGACCGAGTCGACGCCGAGCCTGTCGAGGCTCTCCTCGGTCGTCTCGCGGACGTCCTCGGGCGCGAGGTTGTCTGTCCACACCTTCGTCGCCAGGAACACGTCCTCGCGGTCGACGTCGGCGCGTTCGATGCCGTCGCCGACCGCCGCCTCGTTACCGTAAATCTGTGCGGTGTCGACGTGGCGGTACCCCGTTTCGAGCGCCGTCTGCACCGCGGTGCGGCACTCCTCGGGGTCGTCGTTCTGCCACGTCCCGAGGCCGAGCATCGGCATGCCGTTCGCTGACGGGACGTCGTCGGGAGAAAGCTCTGAAGCCATCACGCGAACCAAGGGTCCGCGGTTAAAAGGACCTTGCGAACGCGGGTGTCTCCGCGGCCGGCGTCGAGGCGCGTCGCGGACGCGGTTTCAGCCGATGTAGCGCAGTTCGTCCTCGCTCGGCATCCCTTCGCCGCCGCCTTGCATCTCCTGAATCTTGCCGACGACGTCCTCCATCTCGTCGGCGCGCTCTTCCAGGTCCGCGAAGTCGACGTCGAAGCCGAGCACGGTTTCGAGCACTTCGAGCACCGCCTGCGCGCTCTTCGGGTCGACGAGGTAGCCCGAGGTTTCCCCCATCAGGCAGGCCGCGTCGAGGCCGCGACGGCCGCCCAGCCCGAGAATCAGCCCGGAGACGCCGACGATGCCGCCGGCCGGCTCGTCCTCCCGGAACTCGACGCCGGCGTCGGCGAGCGCCTCGCCGTCGGCGCTGTCGGTGCGGGCGCCGAGCACGCCGTACTCGTCGTCCTCGATGAGTTCGCCGGTCGGCACGCCGCCGAGCGCGAACGCCCGCTCGCAGCCGAACTCCTCGGCGACGTCGAGGAACGCCGTCGTCAGCGTGTAGTGGCCGTCGTTGCTGGCCGCCTGGTGGTCGCCGGTCAGCACCAGCAGGTCCGTGCCGTCGGCGTCGACGTGGTGGAACTCGGCGTGCGTGAGTTCGGCGACGCCGTCGTCGTCGACGGTGACCTGCGGCGGGAAGTCCCGGGCGTACACCCGGCGGACGAGTTCGCCGTCGAACTCCTCTACGAGATGCTCCGCCGCGAGCTTCCCGACGTGCCCGACGCCCGGCAGCCCCTCGATGAGCACCGGCTCGTCGAGCGACGGGTCCGCGACGACCTCGATGTCGATATCGTCCATACCTGTGTCAGCGGGGCGGACGTCATAAAGACGCGTCGGCTCGCAGCCGCGCTCGGCGGGTTGACGGCGTCGCACGCGACAGTCGGCGAGCCGGTCAGTCCGTCAGTCGTCGGCGCTGTCCGGATCGTCGCTGCGGCGGCGAGCGCGGCGCCGGTAGTCGCCGTACGGGTCCTCGGGGTTGAACGGCGCCGGCGCGGAGTTCACGGCGTCGGCGCCGCAGTCGGGGCACCGGTCGCCGAGCGTGTACACCGGGCGGTCGTGCGCCGTCTCCCACGCCGAACAGGTCTTGATGTCGGATTTCATCGGTCAGTCGGGCCGCGGCCGCCGGCGGCGTTACTCCTCTTCGGTCTGCTGTTCGCGGTGGAACGACCCGGAGCCGCCGGCGGACTCGATGGAGACGCGCGCGCGCTCGGCGCTCTCTTCGAGGTGGGTTTCGGCGGTCTTGTAGTCGGGCGCGCGCACCCGGATGCGGTACTCCGGCGACCCGACGTACGAGACGTCGAGCTGGACCTCGTCCGGGATCTCACCGTTGCCTTCGGCGGCCTTCAGCGCCTCCTTCACCGCGTCGACGCCGTCGGCTGTCGGGCACTCGATGTCGACGTAGCCCGTGACGTTGACGTACGGCACGGAGACGTTCTCGCGGGCCGTCTCGACGATCGCTTCGATGTCGTCGTCGTCCAGCCCGACGTCTTCGAGCGCCTCCGCGCCGTGGATGGCGGCCTGCTCGAAGCCGTCGTACATCGAGCCGAACTCCGAGTACAGCGCCTGCGCGATCTCGGTGTACCGCTCGTCGTCGACGTCCTCGCCGAACGCGATGGTCATCCACTTGTCGGCCTTCCGCTCGTTCTTCCACTCCTGGATCTTGTCCGAGCGCTGGTGGTCGTTGACGTCCTTGATGGACAGGTCGATCTGCTGGCTCGACTCGTCGACGTCGAGCACCTTCGCGACGACGCGCTCGCCGACGTTGACGTGGTCGCGGATGTTCTTGATCCAGCCGGAGGCGACCTCGGAGACGTGGACGAGGCCGCGTTTGTCCTCGTACTCGTCCAGGTCGACGAAGACGCCGAAGTCGGCGATCTCGTCCACTTCGCCGACGACGAGTTCGCCCTTCTCGGGCCAGCCCGTGAATTTCATGTCCGGACGTAACGACCGGAGGCTAATACGGTTTCCTACTTTCCGAGCCGCGCCGCCGCCGCCACACCCGCCGACCGCGGCGCGGTCACCGGCTTCCGCGACCGACCACCCACTGCACGTCCCGTCGACCGGTCACTCGGCGGCGGCGCGCGGCCCCTGTCGCTCACCCGCGGCGCGCGGCGGCCGTGCTGTGTCACGGCCGCGAGCGCGCGAGGGGCGACCGAGGCGAGCGACGCGAGCCGAGGGAGTCGGCTGGGGAGGGCGAGGCGACGTGAACCGACAGGGTTTACGTGCGACTGGCTGCTATCCACTCACATGGGAATCGACCCTGCTGAGTACGACGACGTGCAGGACGCGCTCGAAGCCGTCGAAGAGCGCGCGGAAGGCGTGGGGGCGACGGAGGTCCTCACCGACGAGTTCGTCGCCGACCACACCGAGTTCTCGTCGCTCGAAGCGTTCGTCGACGCCAGCCCCGTCCCGTCGGTCGCCGACCTCGACGCCTCCCCGACCGGAGCACTCGACGAGTTCGTCGCCGACCACACGGAGTTCGTCGACTACGACAACATGATCGACACCGCGGTGTCCGACTGGGTCGACAGCGAAATCGACCTCGCCGTCGGCTCCGCCTGAGCCGTCGCGCCCGCGACGCGGTCCCGGCTTCGTCCGTCAGTCCCCGATTTTTCGTGTCGCCCACCGACCCACAGCCGAGGCTAGCGGTCAGCGTCGACTGGCGGAGAGAAACGGTCCGTCGCCGCGGTCCCCGCAGAAACCGCGGAAAACGTGGTTATCGCGCTTCGACGGTCTCGACGACGTCGCCCGCGAGCTCGGCCTCGCCGCCGGTCGGAGAGGCGAGCGTCGTGCCGCAGACGGCGCAGTTCACCGCGGAGGCGGCCTTGCTGAACAGGACCTGCTCGTTCTCGCAGTCCGGACACTGGACGCGAATGAAGCTTCCTGCCATGGTTACTCCTGGAAGGTGAGGCGGCCGGCGCGCCATCCCTCGCGCATGTGGGCCTTCCCGCAGTCACCGCAGCGGTACTTGAGGTGGGTCTTCTTCGTCGGCTTGTCGCCACCCGGCACCTTCGAGAACTTGCCGGCGTTCCCGATGACGGACGTCCCGCGGGCCTGCTGGCGGTCGGTCCACTTCATCCCGGTCTCCCGGCCGCGTCGGACCTTCTCGACCTCGTGTTCGTGGTGCTCGTTACAGTGCGGACAGTACGTGTTCATGCGACGTGGCATCTCCATAGCGGAATCTCCTCTTGCGGATAGCTTCTGCATCGGCGCTTAAAACGCATTTGGTCTCGCCGCCCGGCGTGCGACACTGCCACACGGCGGGGCTACGCCGGCTCGGCCTCGGGGGCGAACCACGACTCCGCGACGGCGAACGTCAGCGTCGACAGCACCCCGAGCAGCGTCCCTGCAGTGAGCGTCGCTGCGAGCCTGTCCAGCGCGAGCGGCGTCACGCCGGCGGCCGGCGCGACCGGCAGGAAGTAGCCGGAGAGGCCGTACAGGACGACCGCGATGGCGACCACGTAGAACGGCGCGTTCAGGTAGCGCCACCGGAACCGGTCGGCGAGGTACTCGTCGGTGACCTGCCCGAGCGACGACGTGATGCCGGCGGCGGCCGCCCACTGCACCGCGGCGTGGACGAACACGGCCGCGGCGTTCTCGACGGTCAGCGACCCGGCCGCCTCGCTCACCGCGGTCAGGGTCTCGTACCCCTGGACGCCGCCGACGACGAGCAGCGCGAGCGCCACGACGTACGTGATGATGGTGACGCGGCCGGCGTACAGGCTGTTCCGGACGCGCTCGGCGGCGGTGTCGACGGTCTCTTCGAGTCCGAGCCCGCGGAACAGCGTGTACAGGCCGAGCAGCGCCGACACGACGCCCAGCACCGCCGCGCCCGGGATTTCGAGCAGCCCGGCGATGACCGAAAACGGGTAGACCAACAGCAGCACGCCGAGCGGCACTAGGATGGTGCCGCGGGTCTCCGGGTCCGCGAGCACCTGCTTCATCGTGTAGTACATCGACTCCAGGTCCTGCGCCTGCCGGACGACGACGCGCCGAACGCCGTCGAGCGGCACCCGCGACCGGATGACCGGCAGCACCGACTCGTCCTGCGCGCCGTCCGTGATGACGACCGCACGGACGTCCTCCGCGGTCGACAGCGCCGCCAGCACCGTGTCCACCTCCTCGCCGACCTTCCGGTTCGCCTGCACGTCCGACCCGTCGACGCCGGTGACGGCGGCGACCGCCACCTCCTCGTCGACGGCGTCGTCCGCGAGCAGCTCCTCGTAGGCGTGCACCGCCTGGAACAGGACGTTCACGTCGGAGTCCTCCGGGTCCGCCGTCGCGAGCGCGACCGCCGCCGCCTCGACCTCCTCGCGGCCGATGACGGGCGTCGACAGCCCGGTCTTCCGGCCGAGGTCGTCGTCGAGGTCGACGGGGAGGACCAGCAGCATCACGCGGACCTAGTGCACTACGGTATATCTGTTTTCGGGGAGCGCCCCGAAAGTGGACGTTCGGAGAGCCGCCCGTCGCCGGCGCGAGTCAGGCCGGCCAGTCGTTCGTTGCCGCCGACGGCCAGTCGTTCGTCGCCGCCGACGGCCAGTCGTTCGTCGCCGCCGCGGTTCCGCTCCGGCCGGAGCGGCTCAGTTCCCGGCGTGCTGGACGGCCTGCATCATCGCGCGGACGTCCTCCGCCTCCCCGGACAGCAGCGTCGGGTAGGCGCCGACGCAGACGACGAAGTCGCCGCCGGCGCGCACCGCCTCCGTGACGTGCAGCGCCGTCTCGGTCGTCACGCCCGCGGCGACCGTGACGTCCGCCTCGAACAGCCCGACCTCCGCGTCCGCCCCGAGCACCGACACGGTCTCCGAGCCGGTGCGTCGCAGCCCGGAGACGCCCTCGTACTGCGTCAGCATCCGCTCTGCGAGCGCCCGCGACGACAGGTCCGCGACCGGGTTCAGCGACCGCCCGGCGATTTCGACCGCCGGCGTCGACAGCACCGCGAACAGCGCCGCGCGGTACCGGCCGACGCCTGGAATCTCGACGGCCTTGTCGTACTGCGCGAGCTGGTTCTCCACGACGACGGTGCGGCGCTGCCCGGCGATTTCGACGGGCTGCTCGATGACGAGCGGCTCCACCGACTGCTGTTCGAACCCCGTGTTCGACAGCGTCGCCGCCGGCACCGTCGCCTGCGACGCTGACACCTCGATCGGTTCGGAGCCGGTGATGGCGCCGACACAGCCGCTCGTCGCCGCCACGCCGCCGACGCCCGCCACGCCGGCCGCTCGAAGGAACTGCCGCCTGTTCATCATGCCTACCGAACGCCGCGGGCCGGCTTGAGTCTCGCGGTCGAGCCGGCCCGGGACGCCACCACCGGGCGGCCAGCTTCGGCTCCCGCTCCAGCGGCTCCGTTTTCGGTTTCGCCTCCGTCCCGCTCGTCGGCGGCGACCGGTGCGTGACCCCGTCTCACGGATGGACGCGGCGAGTCGCACCGCTTTTGCCGCTGCGCGAAGTAGCGTCGACACCGAATGATCTCGAAGGGCTGTGAACAGTGCGCCAAAGGCGGCAAGATGGTGCTGTTCGTCTACGGCTACTGCGACCAGCGCGACTGCTTTTACTGTCCGCTCGGCGAGAACCGGAAGAACGTCACGGACGTCTACGCCAACGAGCGCCTCGTCGAATCCGACGACGACGTCCTCGAGGAGGCGCACCGCATGGACGCGCTCGGCACCTCCATCACGGGCGGCGAACCGCAGGAGGCGCTCGACCGCACCTGCCACTACCTCGAACTGCTCAAAGACGAGTTCGGCGAGGACCACCACACGCACCTCTACACCGGCATCACGGGCGGCCGCGAGAACATGCGCCGCCTCTCGGAGGCCGGCCTCGACGAAATCCGGTTCCACCCGCCGGTCGAACAGTGGGGCGACCTCCACGGCACCGAGTGGGAGGACATCCTCTACGTCGCCCGCGAAGAGGGGCTGACGCCCGCCTTCGAAATCCCGGGCATCCGCGCCGAAGAGGAGTTCCTCGAGTTCCTCGACGAGGGCGCCGCCGACTTCTGTAACGTCAACGAGTTCGAGATGAGCGACGGGAACTACCGCCGCATGCAAGAGCAGGGCTTCGAACTCCAGGACGGCCACATGTCCGCCGTCGACGGCTCCAAGGAGGCCATCCTCGACGTCATGGGCGACCACGAGCGCGTCTACTTCTGTACCTCCGTGTTCAAAGACGCCGCCCAGCACCGCAACCGGCTGAAGCGCATGGCGAAGAACCTCCGCCGGCCGTTCGACGAGGTCACCGACGACGGCACGCTCGTCTACGGGAAGACGTACACCGACCCGGCCAGACTCGACGAACTCGGCGTCCCCGAGGAGTTCTACAGCGTCAAGTCCAACCACGTCGAAGTCGCGTGGTGGCTCCTCGAAGAGATGGTGCAAGACGGCGACCTCGACGACGGCGAAGTCGTCGAACAGTACCCGACCGTCGACGGAACCGTCGTCGAACGGACGCCGCTCGCGTAACGCCGACCCGCGCGCAGAAACGGACCGCTACTTCTCGATGGTGACCGCGTCGTCGGCGCTGTTCGGCAGGGCGTCCGACCGGCCGTAACTGCCGGGCGCGATGGCGAGCGTCCGGAGGCCGTACTCGTTTGCGACCTCCAGCGCCGGCTTGAAGTCGGTGTCCCGGGAGGCGACGGCGACGGTCTCGGCGCGCCGCTCCGCCGCGAACGTCGCGACGTCCACGGCGAGTTTCACGTCCACGTCGCCGCTCGTCACGACGACCTGAAAGCCGCGGGCCTCCGCCGCCTGAATCAGGCCGGGCGGCGCGTGCTCGTCGAGGTAGAGCCGGGCGGTGACGAGGTCGCCGGCCGACCGGGCCGCGTCGCGGACGTCGTCGAGGTCGACGTCGAACTCCTCGCGCAGCACGTTCGGGCCGTCGACGAACAGCGCGACGCCGCGCGGCTCTCCGGCCGGTCGCGTCGCCGCCGGCTCCTCGTCCGTCTCGCCCGCTGAGGCGTCGTCGCCGCCGCGGCCACCGCCCCGAATGCGGCGCAGGAACTCCATGGTTCGCCGTCGCCGGCGCCGCCGATACGCGTTCCGATTCCGTCCGTCTCTGCGCCTCCGATTGTCCGTCTCCGCCCCGACTCGACGTCTGCAGGCTCCGCTCGTGGCGGTGCCGAAGCGCCGAACGGTCCGGAGAGCGGTGGCTCGCTGCCCGAGACGTTGTTCGACACGCTAAATTCCTGGATTTTATTGCTGCTCGCGAAGAATAATTTATAAATTATCTACGCATACGGTGTTCTATGGCCCCGGCGGACCCGACGGTGAGCGAGGACGAGGTTCGGGCGGCAGTCAGCGAGAGCGACGTGATGGAACTGGTCGAGGTGCGGCCGGACGCGACGCCGTTCGAGGTCGTCGTCGACCAGTACGAGCGGCGAGACGGTGGCCTCGTCCACGTCGGCCGGTACCTGTACGCCGTCTCGGCCGAACCGGACTTCGACGTCGAGTCCGGCGAGCCGCCGACCCGCACCGACACTCACCTCCACTGGGCGCTCCTCGGCGAAGTTGCAGACGAGTCCGTCAGCGAGGAGTAAGCCGTTCTCCGCTCGCGCCGGAGACTGCGCCGTCTCGCCGCGGCGAGTGGACGCGTCGCCGCACCGAGGGGAAACCCACATGGTCCCCGCGCGCGTTCGGTCCCCTATGAGTGACTGGACCGACGCCATCGTCGGTGACCGCATGGCGGTCGACCGGAAGTTCTCCGAGCAGGTCAACGCCTCGCAGTTCTCGAACCAGCAGTGGGGGCTGATCATGACCGCGACGGAGTTCGACATCGAACACGCCGACGACCCCGAACGCGCCCGCATCGTCGCGGACACCGAGAGGCTCCCCGGCATCATCCCGGAGCTCGACAACATCGCGAACCAGATGAACGCCGCGGCCGGCGGCGGCGCGGACGGCGGCCGCTCCAGCGGCAACCCAATCGGCGGCTTCGTCGACGAACTCAAGTCGCTGCTCAGCGGCGGCGGCTCCGGCCCCGACCGCGAGAAACTGGAAGCGGCCGAGCGGCTCACCCAGGAGTACGCGGACGAACTCCAGCGCCACCTCGAAGAGAACGGGACCTGGGAACAGGTCCGAATCGCCTACCAGGAATAGCCGTCCGCAGCGCTACTCCGCGTCGCCCGAGTGGAACAGCGTCAGCTCCTCCGCCTCGCAGATATTGATGAGTTCAGTGACGAGCTCGTCGTAGCTCTCGCCGTCCTCGCGAAGCCCGTCCAGCCGTTCGAGCGTCTCCTCGCTCAGTTCGATTTTCGGCATACCCACCGGTTCTCCCTCCACCGGTAAAAGGGTACAGGCGGACCCGGCGGCGAACCGCCGACGGAGAACGGCGGCGGGGATGGTGACCGAGTGAGAAAAGCGGCGACGCGCCGAGCGCCTCCAAATCCGGGTTCGCGGTGATTACAGCCGGTTCAGCACCGCGTCGGCGACGTCGTCGGTGCCGGCGTCACCGCCGAGGTCCGGGGTTCGCGGCCCGTCGGCCAGCACGGACTCGACGGCGTCGCGGACGGCGGCGCCGTCGTCGTCGTAGCCGAGGTGTTCGAGCAGCATCGCGGCCGACAGAATGGCGGCCGACGGGTTCGCGACGCCGTCGCCGGCGATGTCGGGCGCGGTGCCGTGGACCGGTTCGAACAGCGCGTTGTCCGGGCCGACGTTCGCGGACGGCAGCAGCCCGAGGCCGCCGACGAGGCCGGCGGCGAGGTCCGACAGCACGTCGCCCGCGAGGTTCGGGCAGACGACGACGTCGAACGACTCCGGGTCGAGCGGCAGCCGCGTCGCGAACGCGTCCATCAGCACCTGCTCGGTGTCGACGCCGCGGTCGGCGGCGACGTCGACGACGGCATCGCGGAACCGGCCGTCGGTTTCGCGCATCACGTTCGCCTTGTGGACGACGTGGAAGCCGTCGACGTCGCGGTCGGCGACGTAGTCGCAGGCGTACTCGGCGAGCCGTTCGGACGCCGAGGTGGTGACGACGCGGGTCAGCGTCGACAGGTCGTCGCTCAGCCGGTCCTCGTGGCCGGCGTAGACGCCTTCGGTGTTCTCGCGGAGGAACACGAGGTCGGTTTCGGGGCGGAGCGCGTCGACGCCCGGGTAGGCGCGCGCGGGCCGGACGTTCACGTACGACCCGACGGCTTCCCGCAGCGGCAGGATGACGTCCGCGGCGGTTTCGCCGGCGGCGCCGAACAGCGTCGCGTCGGCGTCGGCGACCGCCTCGTACGTCTCCGCGGGCAGCGCCTCCCCGGTCTCGTCGCGGACGGCGTCGCCGGCGTCGGCCTCGACGAACGCGAAGTCGCCGACGGCGTCGAGGACGCGGCGGGCGGCCGGGACGACTTCCCGGCCGATGCCGTCGCCTTCGATGACGACGATCTCCTCAGTCATCGGCCTGCGGGAGGTGTTCGTCGGTCACGTACGGCAGCGACGCGGCGGTGTCGCGGATGGCGTCGGCGTTCGACCCCATCAGCGCCGTGGTGTCCCACTCGCCGTCGACGAGCGCGCGGCGCTGTGCGTCGTCGACCGACACGCTCAGTTCGTTGTCGCCGTAGCGGACGGTCTCGGCGGCGACGTCCACCTCGATTTCGCCGTCCGGGTTGTCGTCGACCCACTGCTGGAGCGCGTTGATGGACTCGTGGTCCGCCGTCACGGTCGGGACGCCGAGCGCGAGGCAGTTCCCCGCGAAGATTTCGGCGAACGACTCGCCGATGATGGCGTCGATTCCCCACCGCATCAGCGCCTGCGGCGCGTGTTCCCGGGACGACCCGCAGCCGAAGTTCGCGTTCGCGACCAGCACGGAGGCATCGCGGAAGCGGTCCTCGTTGAACGGGTGGTCCTTCTCGTTGTCGTCGTCGTCGAACCGCTGGTCGAAGAAGGCGAACTGGCCGAGGCCGTCGAACGTGACGACCTTCATGAACCGCGCCGGAATGATCTGGTCGGTGTCGATGTCGTTGCCGCGAATCGGGACGCCGGTGCCGCTGACGTACTCCACCGTCTCGGCGGGGCCGTCGGCGTCGGCGCCGCTGGTGTCGGCGCTCACGCCTCCACCTCCTCGCGCTCCTCCAGTTCACGGACGTCCGTGACCTCGCCGGTGACCGCGGCGGCGGCGACCATCCGCGGATTCATCAGGACGGTCCGGCCGTCCTTGCTCCCCTGCCGACCGACGAAGTTCCGGTTCGACGACGACGCGCAGGCCTCGTCGCCTTCGAGCTGGTCCTCGTTCATGCCGAGGCACATCGAACAGCCCGCGTTCCGCCAGTCGAAGCCGGCCTCGCGGAACACGTCCGCGAGCCCCTCCTCCTCGGCGGCGCGCTGGACGTGCTGGCTGCCCGGGACGACCATTGCACGGACGTCGTCGTGGACCTGGCGGCCGCGGACGACGCGGGCGGCCCGCCGCAGGTCGGGGAGCCGCGCGTTCGTACAGGAGCCGAGGAACGCGACGTCGACCTGGTAGCCCTCCATGGTGTCGCCGGGCTCGACGCGCATGTGCTCCTGTGCGCGCCGCGCCGTGTCCTGCTTGTCCGGGGCGAGTTCGTCCGGCGCCGGAATCGGCTCGGAGATACCGACGCCCTGCCCGGGCGTCGTCCCCCACGTCACCATCGGCTCGAGCGCGTCGCCGTCGATGGTGACGACGTCGTCGTACTCGGCGTCGTCGTCGGAGGCGACCGACTCCCAGTACGGCTTCAGCTCCGCGAACCGCTCGGGGTCGTCAGCGAACGCCTCCGTCTCGCGCAGCCACTCGTAGGTGGTCTCGTCCGGGTTGACGTAGCCGGCGCGCGCGCCGCCCTCGATGGACATGTTGCAGATGCTCATCCGGCCCTCCATGCCGAGCGACTCGACGGCGTCGCCGGCGTACTCGTAGACGTAGCCGACGCCGCCCTCCGTGCCGAGCTTCCGGATGATCTGCAGGATGACGTCCTTCGCTTCGACGCCGTCGCCGAGTTCGCCGGTGACGTCGATGCGGCGGACGTCCTTCTTCTCCATCGCGACACAGCCCGTCGCGAGCACGTCCCGAATCTGGGAGGTGCCGATGCCGAACGCGAGCGCGCCGAACGCGCCGTGCGTCGACGTGTGGCTGTCGCCGCAGACGATGGTCTTGCCGGGCTGAGTCAGCCCCTGCTCCGGGCCGACGACGTGGACGATGCCCTGGTCGCCAGACGACGGGTCGGAGAACTCGATGCCGGCGTCACGGACGTTCTGCTCCAGTTCGCTCATCATCTCCTCGGCGGCGTCGTCGCCGTACGGCCGCGACTGGTCCGCCGTCGGCACGATGTGGTCGACGGTCGCGTGCGTCAGTTTCGGGTAGGCGACGTCGAGGTCGCGTTCGCGGAGCATCCCGAACGCCTGCGGGCTCGTCACCTCGTGGATGAGGTGCAGCCCGACGAACAGCTGGTCCTGCCCGGTCGGCAGCTCGGTCACCTTGTGGTTCTCCCACACCTTGTCGTACAGCGTCCCCTGACTCATCCGTCGAACTCCTCGTCTGCTCGGCGCGAGGCGCCGCGCGCCCACACGTCGTTCAGTTCGGGGGACGGCGCCGCGTGGTCGACGGCCGCCATCGTTCCCGGTCGCACCTCCCGGTCCGCGTCCCCGCCGGCGTCAGTCATCCGCCGGCACCTCCGCGGCGTCCTCGTCGGCGTCGTCGCCGCCCCACGCGAACAGCGCGCGGAGGTCCGCGCCGACGTCCTCGATGTCGTGGTTCTTCTCGGCCTGCCGGAGCTGCGTGTACGACGGCCGGCCGGCCTGGTTCTCCGAAATCCACTCCCGCGCGAAGGTGCCGTCCTGCACCGCTTCGAGCACCTCCTCCATGTTCTCGCGGGCGTGCTCGTCGACGACGTCGTCGCCGCGGGTCAGCCCGCCGTACTCGGCGGTGTCGGAGACGGAGTCCCACATGCCGCCGAGCCCGTCTTCGTACATCAGGTCGACGATGAGCTTCAGCTCGTTCAGGCACTCGAAGTACGCCATCTCGCGGGAGTAGCCCGCGTCGACGAGCGTCTCGTACCCCTGTTTCACGAGCGACGTGACGCCGCCGCACAGCACCGCCTGCTCGCCGAACAGGTCCGTCTCGGTCTCCTCTTGGAACGTCGTCTCGATGACGCCGGCGCGGGTGCAGCCGATGGCGTGGGCGTACGCCAGCCCCTCCTGTTTCGCGTCGCCGGTCGCGTCCTGGTAGACGGCGAGCAGCCCCGGCGTGCCTTCGCCGGCCTCGAAGTTCCGGCGGACCAGGTGGCCCGGCGACTTCGGCGCCACCATCGTGACGTCGACGTCCTCGGGCGGCTGAATCTGGTTGTAGTGGATGTTGAAGCCGTGCGCGAACTGGAGCGTGTCGCCGGCGTCGAGTTCGTCGCGGATGTCGTCGAACACCGCGGGCTGGACCGTGTCCGGGACGAGCACGGAGACGACGTCCGCCTCCCGCGCCGCCGCCGTCGGTGTCGCCACGCGGAGCCCGTCGGCCTCGGCGGCCGCCCGCGAGGACGACCCCTTCCGCAGGCCGACGACCACGTCGACCCCGCTGTCCGCGAGGTTCTGTGCGTGGGCGTGGCCCTGGCTGCCGTAGCCGAGGACGGCCACGGTCTTGTCGTCGATGTGCGCTCGGTTCGCGTCGTCGTCGTAGTGTACGGTGGTGTCGAAGTCGTCAGTCATCCGTCTTCGTTGTGGTGTATTTCGCTTTTGGTTCGGCCGAGTGACCCGGCTCCTCGCCGGGTGTCGTCGGTGAGTCTCCGCGTGCGAGCGCCGTCTCGCCGGTCCGGGCGATCTCGATGATGCCGAACTGGCGGAAGGCGTCGACCGCGTCGTCTATCTTCTGTTCGTCGCCCGTGATCTGCACCGTGATGGTGCGCGGCCCGGCGTCCAGCGTCTGCCCCTCGTACATCTCCGTGATGGCGTGGACCTTGTCCGGCTCGTCGCCGCGCACCTTCAACAGCACGAGCTCCGCGCGCACCGCGTCCGAGTCGAGTTCGCCGACCGCGATGACGGGCGTCAGCTTCGCGAGCTGCTTTTTCGCCTGGTCGATGCCGGGGTCGGTCTCCTCGACGACGAGCGTGATGCGGGCGTGGCCCTCCACGGTCGTCTGCCCGACCGTCAGGCTCTCGATGTTGAACTGCCGCCGGGAGAACAGCCCGGACACCCGCGACAGCACGCCCGGCTCGTGTTCGACGAGCGCCGAAATCACGGCGGTGCGCTCGGTCGATTCGGCCTCCGCCTCCGGGTCGACCCGGATGCCCTGGTGGTTCCGGCGCCGCGTCGGCTGCGGTCGTTCCTCGGGCCGCGGCCCCGCCATCCCGTGGTCGGGGACGTCGGCGTCGGGGCGGCGTGCGTGGTCGGTCGCCGCGGCGTCCGCCGGGTGGTCGTCGAACTCGGCGTCCGCCGCGTCGTCGCCGCTCCCGCTCATAGCTGGTCCTCCGTCAGGGCGAACTCGCCGTTCGCGCCGCCGCTGGACACCATTGGGTAGACGTTCTCGCGCGGGTCGATGTGGGCGTCCACGACGGACGGCCCGTCGTACGCGAGCGCCTCGCTCACCACGTCGGCGACGTCGTCGTAGTCGTCGATGCGGAAGCCGCGCGCGCCGAACGCCTCCGCGAGCGCGTCGAACTCCGGCATCCAGTCGTAGTCCGACGCCATGTGGCGGCCCTCGAAGAAGGCGTCCTGCCACTGCCGGACCATCCCGATGTACTCGTTGTTCAACACGACGACCGTGACGTCGTGGTTCTCGCGGACGGCGACCGACAGCTCCTGCATCGTCATCAGGAACGAGCCGTCCCCCTCGAAGCAGACGACGTCGCGGTCGGACTCGCCCACGTCGTCGAGCGCGACGCGGGCGCCGATGGCGGCCGGCATCCCGTACCCCATCGTCCCGAGGCCGTGCGAGGAGACGAAGGTGCGCGGCTCCGTGAACGTCCAGTACTGCGCCGCCCACATCTGGTGTTGGCCGACGCCGGTGGTGACGACCGCGTCGTCGCCGGTGGCGGCGTCGAACGCCTCCACGACGAACTGCGGCTTCACCGGCTCGTCCGCCGGCGCCGCGTAGTCCATCGGGTACTCCTCGCGCCACGTCTCGCACTGCTCGCGCCACGCCGCGGCGTCCGGCGACGCCGACATCGCCGCGTCGAGCTGTTCGAGCGCCGTCCCGGCGTCGCCGACGACCGGGTAGTCGGCGTGGACGTTCTTCGAGATCTCCGCCGGGTCGATGTCGACGTGGACGACGTCGGCCTCCGGCGCGAACGTCTCGACGCCGCCGGTCAGCCGGTCGTCGAACCGGGTGCCGACCGCGACGAGACAGTCCGTGTGCGTAATGGCCATGTTCGCGTAGCCGGTACCGTGCATCCCCGCCCACGACAGGCAGAGGTCGTCGTCTTCCGGGAAGCTCCCGATGCCGGGCATCGTCGTCACGACCGGGATGCCGTGTTCGCGCGCGAACCGGCGCGCCGCCTCGGACGCGTCGCCCTTGATGACGCCGCCGCCGAACAGGCACAGCGGCCGGTCGGCGGCCTGAATCGCCTGCGCCGCCGCGTCGACCGCGTCGCGGTCCGCCTCCGGCGACGGCACCTCGCGCTTCGGCGCCTCCGGCGGCCGCGCCGGCTCGTCGGTCTCGTCGAACGAGACGTCCTTCGGCAGGTCGACGAGCGTCGGGCCGGGCCGGCCGGTGTGCGACAGCGCGAACGCCTCGCCGACCGTCTCGCCGACCGTGTCGGCGTCGCTCGCGAAGTAGTTGTGTTTCGTGATGGGCTTCGTGACGCCGGTCGTGTCGGTCTCCTGGAACGCGTCGGAGCCGACCATGTCGCTCGGCACCTGCCCGGTCAGCGCCAGCATCGCGTCCGAGTCCATCGACGCGTCCGCGATGCCGGTGACGAGGTTCGTCGCGCCCGGCCCGGACGTCGCGAGACAGACGCCGGTGTCGCCCGTGACGATGCCGTACGCGTCGGCGGCGTGGGCGGCGCCCTGCTCGTGCGCCATCGTGACGTGGTCGATGCTGGAGTCGTACAGCTCGTCGTACACCGGCATGATGGCGCCGCCCTGCACGCCGAAGGCGGTGTCTACGCCGGCCGCCTCGAGGGTCCGAATCACGGCGGCGGCGCCGGTTCCGGCCGGCGTCGCCGCCTCGTCCTCGTGCGGTTCGTCAGCGTCGCCTCGTGCGTTCGCGGATTCACTCATGGTGCGTCTCTGGTGGTCGATGTGTCATCTGGTCGGTGTCGCGGATGCCTGTCGGTCGCCGATACGGTCGAACGCGGTCAGGATGAGACGGGCTGTGTGGGGCGGTTACGCCCCTACAATACCGACTGCGAGAACGGCGCTGACGGCCGACGCTGCGCGGCGAAGCGTCCCGGCTGTGGCGGCCGTCGTCATCTCGACACAGCGTTTCGCGTCCTCGCATAAATCTCTGTCGCGGCTGGCAACGTTTCACCGCCGCGTCCGCTGCGCTCGTCGCGCTCATCGCGGTCGTCGTGGTCGTCGCGGTCGCCGAGCGGCCGCCGAACGGCACCACAGCCGGCCGGTAGACCTGTGGCTGGCGACCGGAAGCCCGCTGCCGGAGACGCATCACAGAGTCGCCTCCGGCTCGTGTTCGTCCTCGGCGTCGACGCCGACCTCCTCGGCGAACCGACGGACGTCCTCCATGGTCACCCGCGAGTCCGCGCCGTGGTCCTTGACGCGGCGCGTCACCGCGCGCACCTCGTCGTCGGTCGGCGCGTAGCCGTCCTCGGTGAGGCGCTGGCGCACCGAGTGCGTCCCGGTGTGCTTGCCGAGCACCAGTTGGCGCTCGGCGCCCACCATCTCCGGGGTCATGACGCCCGGCTCGAACGTGTCGCTGTTCTCGATGACGCCGGCCGCGTGAATCCCGGATTCGTGGCTGAACGCGTTGTCGCCGACGACCGGCTTGTTCGCCGGCACCGGCATGTCGCTGGCCTGCTCAACCAGCCGCGACAGCTCCGTGATGCGGGTCGTGTCGACGCCGGTGTCGGCGTCGTACAGCGACTCGGCGGCCATCACGACCTCTTCGAGCGCGGCGTTGCCGGCGCGCTCGCCGATGCCGTTCACCGACACCTGCATCTGGGACGCGCCGGCTTCGACCCCGGTCAGCGCGTTCCCGGCCGCGAGCCCGAAGTCGTCGTGCGTGTGCACGTCGATTCGGGCGTCGGTGTGTGCGGTGACCGTCTCGATGAGGTCGCCGAACCGGCGCGGCGTCGCGACCCCGCACGTGTCCGGGATGTTTATCCAGTCCACGCCGGCGTCGCTGACGGCTTCGATGACCTCGATGAGGAACGCCCCGTCGGTCCGGGTCGCGTCCATCGGCGAGAACATCACGTCGACGCCCGCGTCCTTCGCGCGCTCGACGGCGGCCACCGACCGCTCGACGACCTCCTCGCGCGTCGCGTGCATCGAGTCTTCGAGCTGGACGTCGCTGGTCGACGCGAACGTGTGGACCATGTCCACGCCGGCGTCCAGTGCTGCGTCGACGTCGCCGTCGACGACGCGGGCGAGCCCGCACGTCGTGACGTCGGTGGCGGCGGCGATGTCGCTGACCGCTTCGAACTCCGCGTCGGAGTTCACCGGGAAGCCCGCCTCGATGACGGCGACCCCCATCTCGGACAGCGTAGCCGCTATCTCCCGTTTCTCCTCGTAACTGAACGACGTTCGCGGCGACTGTTCGCCGTCGCGCAGCGTCGTGTCGAAAATTCGTACGTCGTCGAACTCGTCAGTGGCTCCCAGTGTGCCCTGGAAGAACTCGTTCCGCCGGGCTGGCTACCGACGAGTCCGGTGTACCGTTGGACATCGTGTCTACGTGGGGCCGAACTCCTTGTAAAGCGTTGTGGTCGGACAGGTCCGCCGAGTCCGACGCCTGCGGTCGAAGCCGCGAAAACAGCGAAAACTGCACGACGGCAACGGCTCTTATTTGAATATACGACCTCATATGTCCTAATATGCAATTGGCTCCTTTTATGCGAACGTCGCCGAGGACGGCGGACCTGCGTCGGGGCTGCGGGAACTCGGCGCCCGAGCAACAGGGGTGATTCGCTCCGGAGGACGGCCGGGTCGGCCGCGGCGTCATCGTCCGGTCGGACGGTCGTCGGACGGACGTCCGAACCCTTTTGCCCGGCGACCCCGACCGGGCGGGTATGACGGATTTCGGCCTGAACCTCCAGGACGCCGAGGAGATGCTGGAGGAGGAGGTCGCCGGCGAGGTCGTCCTCGGCGTGCTCGACGGCACCACCGACCCGGAGGTGTGGGTGCGCAACGTCGAGTACGGCAACGTCCTCGTCCTCGCGGTCGTCGGCGACCTCAACGAGCGCGCCGCCGGCTTCGCCCGCCAGGTGTCAGAACTCGGCGGCGAGCTCACCCACTTTCGCGGCTTCCTCATCGTCTCGCCGCCGAACGTCGGCATCAACACCGACCAGCTCGGCGACTGACCGCGGGACGCTCGCGCGTCGGTTCGACGCGACTACCGGAGCAGCCGGTCGACCTCAGCGCCGCACTCCGCGCAGTACAGCACGTACTCGTCGCCGTCGACCTCCGACTCCCGGTCGGTCTCTTCTCCGCAGTTCGGGCACTCCTCGCTGATGACCGCCCAGTCGGACTCCTTCGGCGCGCCGACCGCGACGAACCGCGCCGGCACGTCGCCCGTCACGGTCGCCTTGTTCGGCGCGTCCGCCGGCACGAAGAACGCCTCGCCGGTCCCGACCACGTAGTCTCCGTCCGCCGTCTCGACGGTCAACTCGCCGTCCAGCACCAGGAACACCTCCTCGTGCTCAGGGTGGCGGTGGTACCCCCACGGGACGTCCTCCCCCGGGTCGGCCTCGTAGTAGTTCAGCCCGAACTCCGAGACGCCGAGCGCCTCGTCGAGTTCCTTCTTGACCCGCGTCGGATTCGGGACGGTACTCACGTCCTCGACCGACGCCTTCGCGTAGCCGTACTCGTCGTCCGCGTCGTCGGAGTCACTCGGCATACGCGGAGCGACGTGGGCATCACAGAAAGTTCCAGTTGCCGAACCGCGGCACCGACCAGCCGCCGCCGACTTCGACGTCGGGCGGCGTCGACCTCGATTTCCGGGCGACGACGACCCCGATTCTCCCCCGCGGCTGTCGAAGTCGGCTGCTGCGGGTCAGGCTGACGGCTCGTCCGGGTCGGCGTCGGTATCGGCGTCGACATCGGCGTCGGTATCGGCGTCCTCGGCATCGTCTGCCGGGAGCAGCACGAGGTGGTGGCCGTCGGGGTCGTACAGTTCGACGGACCCGTCGCCGCGGCCGCGGGGCGTGACGGCGGCGTGGTCGCCGAAGGCGCGTTCGGCCATCGCTGCCGGGTCGCGGACGCGGACGCCGAGGTCGACGTGGACGCCGCCGCGGGCGCCGTCGATGCCGAGTTGGGGCTCCCACAGTTCCACGTCGAACTGGGTGTCGGCGCCGGCGGGGCCGCGCAGCCGGATGCGTCGACGGTTCTCGCCGCGGTCGACCGGCGTGAACCCCAGCGCGTCCCACCACTCCGCCGCGAGGTCGACGTTCGCCACCTCCAGCACCACCTCGAAGACGCCGGTCAGCCCGACGCCCCGGGCGTCGATGCCGCCGACTTCGGGCGTGTGGCCGTCCGCGTCGCGGGTGTAGACGGAGCTGAACGACCCGAACGCCATCTCGGTTGCGTCGGGGAACCGCGCCCGCCACGCCGGGAGGTCGCGGCCGACGGCGGCGAACGCGAAGTGGACGTGCAGGCCGCCGCGCGGCAGCGACGTGGGGCGGCGCAGCACGAACTCGGTGCCGTCGACGTCGAACGCCGCTTCCGTCGCGGTGCGGCGCGTCGGCACCAGCCCGAAGGCGTCTGCGTACCACGCGGCGGCGCGGCCGAGGTCGGTCACCTCCAGTGCGAGGTGGGCGAGCGCAGGGCGAGTCACGCCGACGACTCCGCGTGCCCCCCACTTAAGCCCGCGGCGACCGACCCACGACCATGCCGATGAAGGGCGACGGGACGGCCGACCCGGAACGAATCGACGAGTTCGACGGCGGTCTCAGCTGGCTCGCCTACCCGGACGAACGCATGCAGCGCGCGAGCCACGCCGTCACGGACGACGGCGACGTCTGGATTCTCGACCCGGTCGACGGCCCCGGCGTCGACGAGTTCGTCGCCTCGCTCGACGGCGACGTCGCCGGCACCGTGGTCTGTCTCGACCGCCACAAGCGAGACGCCGCCGCGGTCGCCGACCGCCACGGCGTCCCGGTGTACGTCCCGGAGTGGATGACCGGCGTCGCCGAGGAACTCGACGCGCCGGTCGAGCGCTTCGGCGACGCGCTCGGCGGGTTCGACGCCATCGCCGTGAAGCGCGGCGCCGTGCTGCCGTGGCAGGAGGTCGCCCTCTACGACGAGACCGGCGGGACGCTGTACGTTCCGGAGGCGGTCGGCACCGTCGATTTCATGACGGTCCCCGGCGAGCGACTCGGCGTCCACCCGGCGCTCCGACTGCTCCCGCCGCGCCGCCCGCTGTCCGGACTCGACCCGGACCGCGTCCTGGTCGGGCACGGCGCCGGCGTCCACGACGACGCAGCGACCGCGCTCGCCGAGGCGCTCCGTCGCTCCCGACGCACCGCGCCCGAACTGTACGCGCGGACGGCGGCGTCGATGCTGTCATGACCGCAGACCCCGGCGCCGACTCGGGCGCTGACCGCGCCGGCGACCCCGCCGGCGACGTAGCGGAGGCCGCCAACGAAGACGCCGCCACGGACGGCGACTCGGGCGGAGCGGACCCGGACCGAACCCCCGTCACCATCACCAGCGACCTGCTGTCCGTGTTGCTCGAACAGGCCGCCGAGGCCGACCCGTCGGCCGTGAACGTCGTCTTGAACACGACCCCGGCGCGCGACCTCACCGGCGTCCCGCCCGGCGTCGACCCGGAGACGCCCGTCCTCACCCACTTTTACTTCCCGGGCGCGTCCGGCTCCGTCACCGCCGTCTTCGGGATGGACCTCGGTCGGCCGCGCGGCCGCGCCCGATTCCTCTCGCACCCCGACGGCGACCCGACGCTCACCGAAGCCGACGACCTCGCCGCGGCGGTGCTGGTGGCGACGCCGCCGTACGACCAAGACGACGTGGTCGCGTACGACCGGAGCGGCGACCGGCTGGAACTCCGCGTCCTGGACGCGACGCCGCCGGAGGAACACCTCGACGGCTGAACGGACTCCTCGCGTCGACGCCGCCCGGCGACGGCGCTATTCGAGGTAGCCGAGGTCGCGAAGCTGGTCCGTTATCTCCTCGAACTCCGCCTCCGAGAGCGACCCGCGTTTCTGGTGCTGGATGACGATGCTGCGCAGCAGGAACCGGACGAGGTCGGAGGTGGACGAGAAGCTCGTCCCCTCGATGGTCTCCTCGACGCGCTCTGCGAGGTCCTTCGGAATCGAAACCGTGGTGTAGTCGGTCACGGCGGTCCGTCCGGCGCGTGAACCGATAAACGCGGCGGTGGCCGCTCTCCGGCGGGTGACGCCACGTGCCGCCGCGTACCACTGCCCAGCGCCACGCGGCGCCGGTCGTCAGCGACTCACTCCTTGTCTTCGAGCCGGTCGAGCGTCTCCCGGTGCAGCGTGACGAGCAGGTCCGACAGCACGCCGAACATGACGAGCTGCACCCCGAAAATCAGCGCGATGCCGGCGGCGATGGCGAGCACCTCGTGGGAGACGCCGTTCGCGAACCAGTCGTACGCGACGTAGCCGGCGACCGCGACGCCGACGGCGCCGGAGAGCACGCCGGCGCTCCCGAAGTAGAACAGCGGGTTCGACGTCTTCGCCTGCCGGTACAGCGCCATCAGGATGATGCCGCCGTCCCGAACCGGGTGGAGGTTCGTGTTCGAGCCGTCGGGCCGCGGAAGATACGTGATCGGGACGACGGTGGTGTCCACGCCGTGCCGAGCGCACTCCACCGAAAGCTCCGTCTCGATGCCGAAGCCGTCCGCGCTGAGCTGGAGCCGCTCGAACGACTCCCGCGTGAACGCCCGATACCCCGACAGGATGTCCGCGAAGTCCTCGCCGTGGATGTTCCGGAACAGCCAGTTGAACACCGCGTTCCCGACCTTGTTGAAGCCGGTCATCGCGCCCGCCTCCATGTCCGCGAACCGGTCACCGATGACGTGCTCCGCCGACCCGTCGAACAGCGGCGCCAGCATGTCGTCGGCGTCCGCCGCGCGGTACGTCCCGTCCGCGTCCGCCATCAGCACGTACTCCGCGTCGATGTGCTCTGAGACGGCCTCCCGAATCGCCTGCCCCTTTCCGGTCCGGGACTGCACGGCGACCCGCGCACCCGCCTCCACCGCCCGCTCCCGCGTCCCGTCGTCCGAGTCGCCGTCGATGACGAGGACGTTCGAGAAGCCGTGGTCGCGGAAGTCGCGGACGACGTCGCCGACGGTCTCGGCCTCGTTGTAGGTCGGGAGGAGCACGCAGACGGCGTCTCTGTCCATCGGTGAGTCGGTGTCAGGGTGGCGGGATAACAGCTTCGGGTCTCCGGTGCCGTACCGCCAGTCTGCCCGGTCGTTTCCGGCCGCGTCAGTCGTCGCGCTGCTCGCTCAGCGTCTCCCAGATTTCGGTGCAGCCCGCCCCGTCTTCGACCGCGTCCAGGTGTTCAGTGTCGTCCGACGGGCGCTCGTCGTCGCCCTCGGGCGGCTGCGTCGAGTTACTCATACCACGAGTAACTTGGATCGTTTGCATAAGTCTTCCCCCTCCGTTCGGACTCGCCCGACCTATAACCCCTGACGCCCCACGGGCGGGTAATGAGCCACGACGCTGACGACCTCTTCGAGCTGCTCGGGCTCGGGGAGTACGAGGAGACGGCGCTGGCCGAACTGCTCACCGTCGGGCAGACGACGGCGCCGGACCTCGCGGAGGCGACCGGAATTCCGAAGGCCAGGATTTACGGCGTCCTCGACGACCTCGCGGACGCCGGCTACGTCAAGGTCATCCCCGGCCGGCCGAAGCGCTACCAGCCGAAAGCCCCCGAGGAGATCCTGTCCACCGCCGTCGAGAACCGCCGGCAGTCGTTCGAGTCGTTCAGGAGCGAACTCGACGAGGTCCGCGAGGCGTTCACCGAGCAGTACGGCCCGCTGTACGAGAGCGCGAGTTCGGACGTGACGCCGACGGAGGAGCTGTTCTACGTCGTCGACGTCGGCGAGCCGAGCGAGCGGGAGACGCGGAAGCTGTACCGCGACGCGACCGACTGCGTCAACGTCATCACCAAGAGTTTCGCGTACCTGGACAGCGTCTCGCCGGCCATCGCGGACGCGCGCGAGGCGGGCGTGGACATGCGCGTGGTGTTCTTACATCCCGACCAGCTCTCCGCGGAGAACCGCGAGCGGCAGGCGGAACTGCTCGAGACGTTCGCCGACCGGTTCCCGGGCGTCGAGTACCGGTTCTCGCCGGAGCCGCTGCCGTGGCGAGGGACGTTCGCGGACCCGAGCATGGAGTACGACTCCGGCCGCGCGCTGCTGCTCGTCGAGGAGAAGGACGTGCCGCTGAGCATGCGGCAGGCCGCCGTCACCGAGAACGGGTCGTTCGTGGCCGGGCTCTCCCGGTACTTCGACATGCTCTGGGAGTACGAGACGGTCGCCTCGGACCGCTGAACAGGGGGAAGGTTCAAGTGGTTACTCACAATCTGAGTAACCATGGTCGTGCTCCTGACCGGCGCCGACGGCTACGTCGGCTGGCCAACCACGCTCCGCCTCGCGAACCGCCTCGACGAACGAATCGTCGCCGTCGACAACGGCGCCCGCCGCGACTGGGTCGAAGAGTCCGGCAGCGTCTCCGCGACGCCGATAGACGACCCGGAGACGCGCTTCGGCGACCTCGACGGCGTCAGCTACGTCGAGGGCGACCTGGCCGACCGCGACTTCGTGCTGCAGCTGCTGGACGTCCACGAGCCGGACACCGTGCTGCACGCCGCCGCACAGCCGAGCGCGCCGTACGCCGGCATCAACGGCGAACGGGCGCTGTTCACCCAGCAGAACAACGTCTCGATGACGCTGAACCTCCTGCACGGCCTCCACGAGACCGGGCTGGACGACGCTCACTTCATCGAAACCACCACGACCGGCGTCTACGGCGCGCCGGAGTTCCCGATTCCGGAGGGCGGCGCCGTCATGGAGAACGGCGGCGAGCGCGACGAGGTTCCGTTCCCGGCGATGGGCGGGTCGTGGTACCACCAGACGAAGTCGTTCGACGCCGCGAACATGCGGCTCGCCGCGACCGAGTTCGACCTCGACATCAGCGACGTCCGAACCGCTATCGTCTACGGCACCGAAACCGAAGAGACCCGGGCCGCCGAGTCGCCGACGCGGTTCGACTTCGACTACTACTTCGGCACCGTCGTCAACCGGTTCTGCGCGCAGGCCGTCGCCGGCTACCCCATCACGGTGTACGGGAAGGGCGAGCAGCGCAAGCCGATGGTCAGCCTCGAAGACACCGTCGAGAGCCTCGTCAACCTCGTCGAGCGCGGACACGACGGCGGCGACGGCGACGTCGACGTCTACAACCAGGTGACCCGGCCGGTCGCCATCGTCGAACTCGCCGAGACCATCGCGGAGGTCGGCTCCGAGTTCGGGCTCGACGCCGACGTGGAGCACTACGAGAACCCCCGCGAGGAGGACGAAGAACACGAGATGGAGATGGACAACGACCGCTTCTTGGACCTCGTCGGCGGCCAGCGGCAGACGCTCGAAGCGGGCGTCCGCGACGTCATCGGGACGCTCGTCGACCACGAGGGCCGAATCACGGCCCACGAGGACCGCTTCCTCCCCGGGGTGTTGACCGATTAACATCCTCGTCACCGGGGGCGCCGGCTACGTCGGCAGCGCGCTCGTCCCGCGGCTCGCCGACGCCGGCCACGACGTCCGCGTCCTCGACGACTTCGCGCTCTCCAGCCCGCGGAACCTCATGGGCGCCGACGTGCAGCGCTACGAGTTCGTCCGCGGCGACGTCCGCGACCCCGACGTCGTCGAACGCGCCGTCGAAGACGTCGACGCGGTCGTCCACCTCGCCGCCGTCACCGGCGCCGCGCAGTCGCACGAGGTCCGCGACCGCGTCATGGACGTGAACGTCGGCGGGACCGAGACGGTCGTTTCGGCGGCCGAAGACGCCGGCGTCGACCGGCTCGTGCTGGCCTCGTCGTGTAACGTCTACGGCGACGCGTACGACGAGGAGCTCACCGAGGAGTCGGAGCCGGCGCCCGGCAACCCCTACGCGGAGTCGAAGCTCCGCGCCGAGTCGCTGTGTGCCGACTCGGACGTCGAGTCCGTGGCGCTGCGGCTGGCGACGAACTTCGGCTACTCGCCGGGCGTCCGGTTCAACCTCGTCGTCAACGACTTCACGTTCCGCGCGCTCACCGGCGACCCGCTCACCGTCTACGGCGACGGGACGAACTGGCGGCCGTACCTCCACGTCCGCGACACGGCGCGGGCGTTCGCGGCGGCGCTCGACTGGCCGACCGGCGTCTACAACGTCGGCCACGACAACGTCCGCGTGCAGACGGTCGCGGAAACCGTCGCCGACGAGGTCGGCCGCGCGGTCGACGTGACGTACCTCGGCGACCGGGACCCCGGCCCGTCGTACCACGTCGACTTCCGGCGGATGCGCAAGGTCGGCTTCGAACCGACGCTGTCGCTCCGAGACGGCATCGCCGACCTCGCCTCGCAGTTCACCGCGGAGGTGGCGGCGTGACCGAAACGCACACCGTCGGCGTCACCGGCGCCGCCGGCTACATCGGGTCGCGCGTCACCGCGGACCTGCTCGACGCCGGCCACGACGTCGTCGCCGTGGACGACTTCTCCGCCGCGAAAGTCGACTCGATACCGGGCGTCGACGTCGTCGACGCCGACGTCTGCGACGCCGACGTGCTCCGCGAGCAGTTCGCGGACGTCGACGCCGTCTTCCACCTCGCCGCGATGACGCACGTCGGGGACTGCGAGGACCGCCCGGCGGACGCGTTCGACGTGAACGTCCGCGGCACCGAGACGGTCGCGTGGTTCTGCCGCGAACGCGGCCTCCCGCTCGTCTTCCCGTGCAGCATGGCAATCGTCGGCGACCCGGTCGAGACGCCCGTGACCGCGTCCCACCCGCGCGGCCCCGCCAACTTCTACGGCCGGACGAAGAAGATGAGCGAGGACGACATCCACGACCTGGCCCCCGGGTCGTTCCCGGCGCACGTCTACATGAAATCGAACCTGTACGGGAACCACGCCGTCGGCGGCGAGCGCGTCGGCAAGCGCACCGTCATCAACATCTTCGTCGAGAAGGCGCTCGCCGGCGACGCCCTGACCGTCCACGAACCGGGGACGCAGGCCCGCGACTTCGTCCACGTCGAGGACGTCGCGTCGGCGTACCTGCTGTCGCTCGACGAGCTCGTCGGCGCCGACCCGGGCGCGCGGACGCTCCCGCTCGCCAGCGGTGAAACCCTGAGCATCCTCGGCCTCGCGGAACTCGTCCAGCGCGTCGCCGCGGAGGAACTCGGAAGGGATGTCGACATCGAACTCGTCGAGAACCCGCGGAGCGGCGCCGAGCCGAGCGACGACCTCGTCGTCGACACCGACGACGCCCGCGACGCCATCGGCTTCGACGCGGAACGAACCGTCGAGGGGACGGTCCGCGAGATGCTCCGCGCGAACGCCGGGAGCGACGCCGCCGGCGACGCGGAGGGGGGAGACTGATGCAGACCGTGATTCTCGCCGCCGGCGAGGGGACGCGGATGCGGCCGCTGACGGCGCACCGACCGAAGCCGATGCTGCCGGTCGGCGACCGACCGCTCGTCGCGCACACCGCCGACGCCGCCGTCGCAGCCGGCGCCTCGCGTCTCGTGTTCGTCGTCGGCTACGAGGCCGCCGACGTCCGCGACCACTTCGGCGACGAGTACGCCGGCGTCCCGGTCGACTACGCGACGCAGACGGAGCAGCGCGGCACCGCAGACGCGGTCCGCGCCGCGCGCGGCCGCCTCGACGACGCCCCGTTCGTGGTGCTGAACGGCGACGACCTGTACGACCCGGCGTCGCTGGAGTCGCTCTACCGGTCGGCGCCAGCGGTCGGAGCGTTCCGCGTCGACGACCCGCGGCCCTACGGCGTCTTCGACGTCGACGGCGACGTCGTCACTGGCGTCACCGAGAAGCCGGACGACCCGCCGTCGTCGCTGGTCAACATCGGGGCGTACGCCTTCCCGGCGGCCGCCCAGCAGTGGCTCGACGTCGGGGAGAGCAGCCGCGGCGAACGCGAACTCACGGACGTGTTGGCGCGCGTCGTCGACAACTGCGACGTCCGCGCGATCACGTTCGAGTTCTGGACCGGCGTCGGCCGGCCGTGGGAACTCCTCGGCGCGAACGAGTGGGCGCTGTCGTCGCTGGAGCGCCGCGTCGACGGCGACGTCCACGCCGACGCCGACCTCCGCGGACCGGTCGTCGTCGAGGCGGGGGCGTCCGTCGACGCCGGCGTCGTCGTCGAGGGACCGGCGCTGATTCGGCGGGACGCCTCGGTCGGCCCGAACGCGTACGTCCGCGGCGCCACCGTCGTCGGCGAGGGCGCCACGGTCGGCCACGCCGTCGAGGTGAAAAACAGCGTCCTGATGGCGGGCGCGACCGTCGGCCACCTCTCGTACGTCGGGGACTCCGTCGTCGGCCGCGACGTCAACTTCGGCGCCGGCACCACCGTCGCGAACCTCAGACACGACGACGAGACGGTCCGCGTGCAGGTCAACGAGGAGTCGACGGACACGGGCCGGCGGAAGTTCGGCGTCGTCGTCGGCGACGGCGCGAAGACCGGCATCGAAACGGCGCTGAACGCCGGGGTGAAACTCGGCGCCGGCGCCCGCACCGAACCGGGGGAGACGGTCACCCGAGACAAACCGACCGTCACGAGCACAGAATGAAGGCAGTCATCCTCGCGGCGGGCGAAGGGACGCGGCTCCGGCCGCTCACCGACGCCCGCCCCAAACCGATGCTTCCGGTCGCCAACCAGCCGCTGTTAGCGCACGTCGTCGACGCGGTCGTCGACGCCGGCATCGACGACGTCGTGCTGGTCGTCGGCTACCGCCGCGACCGCATCCAGAACCACTTCGGCGACGGCGACGACTGGGGAATCGACGTCGAGTACGCCGTCCAGGAGAAACAGCTCGGCACCGGCCACGCGCTCTTGCAGGCCGAGCCGTTCGTCGACGGCGACTTCGTCGCGCTCAACGGCGACCGCGTCATCGAACCGGACGCCATCGCCGCGCTGGCGGCCGCTCACCGCGACGGCGACGACCCGACGATGGCGGTGACGCGCTCGGCGCAGCCGTCGAACTACGGCGTCGTCGATCTCGACGGCCGCCGCGTCGTCTCGCTCACCGAGAAGCCGCCGAGCCACGCCGCCGACAGCGACGTCATCAACGCCGGCGTCTACGGCTTCGACGACTCCGTCTTCGACGACGTCCGCGACACCGACGCCGACGTGGAGCTGTCGCTCACCGCGACGCTCCAGCGGCTCGCGGCGGAGAACCGGCTCCGTGCCGTCCCGTTCGACGGCCGGTGGCTCGACGTCTCGCACCTCTGGGACCTCCCGGCGGTGAACGCCCGGCTTCTCAGCGCCGACGGCGCGGTCCGCGCGGACTCCGCAGCGGTCCACGACACCGCCGCGGTGTCCGACGAGGTCGCGCTCGGCGCCGACGCGCGGGTCCGGGCCGGCGCCGCCGTCACCTCCGGCGTCTCCGTCGGCGACAACGCCGAGGTCGGCCCGAACGCCGTCGTCTCCAACGCCGTCGTCCTCCCGGACGCGACAATCGGGGCGGGGGCGGTCGTCCGCGACTGCGTCGTCGGCGAGGACGCGTCGGTCGGCCCGAACGTCACGGTCCAGGGCGGCGTCGGCGACGTCGCCATCGACGGGACGCTCCACGCCGACGTCCGCCTCGGCGGCGTCGTCGGTGACGGCGCCGCAGTCGGCGGCGGCGCCTCGTTCGTCCCGGGCACCGTGCTCGGCAACGACGCCCGCGTCGACCCCGGCGCGACGCTGCACGGACGAATCGAGGACGGCGCCGTCGTGAGGCGCGGATAACGATGTGCGGAATCATCGGCTACCTCGGCGACCGCGAGGCGCTCCCGCTGCTCGAAGCGGGCCTCCGGAACCTCGAGTACCGCGGCTACGACTCCGCCGGCGTCGCGCTCCGCGAACGCGGCGACGTCGCCGTCCACAAGAACGCCGGCGACATCGACGACCTCGTGCTGCCTGCGTCGTCGCCGGCCACCTGCGGCGTCGGCCACACCCGCTGGTCGACCCACGGCGAACCGACCGACGCGAACGCCCACCCGCACACCGACTGCACCGGCGACGTCGCCGTCGTCCACAACGGCATCATCGAGAACTACGACGAACTCAGAGCCGACCTGCGGAGCCGCGGCCACGAGTTCACGAGCGACACGGACACCGAGGTCGTCCCGCACCTCCTCGAGGAACGCCTCGCGGACGGCGACTCGCTCCCGGCAGCCGTCGAAGCGACCATCGACGACGTCCGCGGCAGCTTCGCGCTCGCGGTCACCGTCGCACAGTATGACGGTCTCGTCGCGGCCCGCCGCGGCAGCCCGCTCGTGCTCGGCCACGCCGACGACGGACTGTTCCTCGCGAGCGACGTCACCGCGTTCCTCGAACACACCCGCGAGGTCACGTACCTCGAAGACGGGGACGTCGTCGTCGCGGACCGCGACGGGCTCACCGTCCGGAACGGCGGCACCGCGGTCGACCGCGGCCGCGAAACCGTCGACTGGGAGGCCGACGCCGCGGAGAAGGGCGGCTACGAGCACTACATGCTGAAGGAGATACACGAACAGCCCGGCGCGCTCAGGCAGGCGATATCCGGCCGCGTCGACGAACTCAACGGCGACGTTGACCTCGACGTCGACCTCCCCGACGAGTACCTGCAGTCGCTCGAAGAGGTCCAGTTCGTCGCCGCCGGCACGTCGTACCACGCGGCGCTGTACGCCGCCGACCTGGTGGAGACGCACGCGGACGTCCGCACGTCGGTCGACGTCGCCTCCGAGTACGAGTTCGGCGGCGGCCGCGACCCGTGGCGGACGCTCGTCGTCGCCGTCACGCAGAGCGGCGAAACCGCGGACACGCTCCGGGCGCTCCGCCGCGCGTCACGCGCCGGCGCTCGCACCCTCGCGGTCACGAACACGCTCGGGTCGACCGTGACGCGTGAAGCCGACGACGCCGTGTTCATCCGCGCCGGCCCCGAAATCGGGGTCGCCGCCACCAAGACGTTCTGCTCGCAGGTCGCGACGCTCGCGCTGCTGTCGGTCCACCTCGGACGCGTCCGCGGCGCCCTCTCGGCGACGGAGGCCGGCGAGTTCCTCGAACACGTCCGCGGACTCCCCGGCGCGGTCCAGCGCGCGCTGGACGCCGAAGCCGACGTCCGCGACGCCGCGGAGACGTACGCCGACGGCGACGCGTTCTTCTTCGTCGGCCGGCGCCTCGGCGCCCCCGTCTCGCTGGAGGCGGCGCTGAAACTGAAAGAGATCAGTTACGACCACGCCGAGGGGTTCCCGGCGGGCGAACTCAAGCACGGCCCGCTGGCGCTGGTGACGCCGGAGACGCCGGTGCTCGCGACGCTGACCGACGGCGCGAACCCCGGCGAAACCCTGAACAACGTCAAGGAGGTCGAAGCGCGCGGCGCGCCGGTCCTCGGCTGCGCCTCGTCGGCCGTCGACGACGCGCAGAAGTTCTGCGACGTGGTGTTCCCGGTTGCCGACCTCGGCGCGCTCGAACCGCTCGTCGCGAACGTCTACTGGCAGCTGTTCGCCTACCACGTCGCGAACCTGAGCGGGAGAAGCATCGACAAGCCGCGGAACCTCGCGAAGAGCGTCACGGTCGAGTGACGCCCGGACCCGGGCCGGTCGCCGCGACCGGCCACCGTTCCCGACAGGACGCAGAGCAGACCCCTTCAGTTACCAGCAGAGCCCCTCGTACACGTTGAGCGCGTCCCGGTCGACGTCGATGCGGCGGCCGTCGACGACCACCGACCGCGCCATCCCGCCGAACGAGAGGCCGTCGAACTCGGGCCAGTCCGTCGCGACGAGCGCCGCCTCGGCGCCGTCGAGGGCGGCGGCCGCCGAGTCCGCGTACGTCACGTCGGCGTCGTCGCCGAGGGCGGCCCTGGCGTTCTCCGTCGCCACCGGGTCGTACGCGACGACGTCGGCGCCGGCGTTCTCCAGCAGCCGGACGAGTTCGAGCGCCCGCGAGTTCCTGACGTCGTCGGTGCCGGGCTTGAAGGCGAGGCCGAGGACGGCGATTCGCGCCCCGTCCGGGTCGACGTGCCGATTGAGCAGGTCCAGCATCCGGCCGGGCTGCCCGTCGTTGACGGCGACGACGGCGTCGAGCAGCGACGGCTCGTACCCCTCGTCGCGGGCGAGCGTCCGGAGCGCGTTCGTGTCCTTCGGGAAGCACGACCCGCCCCAGCCCAGCCCGGACCGGAGGAACGACGACCCGATGCGGCTGTCCAGCCCGACCGCGTTCATCACCTCGTAGGCGTCGATGTCGAGCTCCTTGCAGACGTTCCCGAGTTCGTTCACCAGCGACACCTTCGACGCGAGGAACGAGTTGTTCGCGTACTTGATCATCTCCGCCTCGCGGACCCCGGTGTCGACCATCGTCGTCTCGTCGGCGAGCGGCTCGTACACCTCGTGTATCGCCGCCCGGGTCCGGTCGTCGCTCGCCCCGACGACGACCTTGTCCGGGTCGAGGAAGTCCGCGACTGCGGAGCCTTCCCGGAGGAACTCGGGGTTCATGCCGACGCCCAGCTCCTCGCCGACCGCCTTCCCGGACCGCTCGGAGACGACCGGCGCGACGACGGACTCGTTCGTCCCCGGCAGCACCGTGCTCTTCGTGACGACGACGTGCCGACCGGACTTCTCGGCGAGCGCCTCGCCGAGCGACTCCGCCGCCGCCTCCATGACCGCGAGGTCCTGCCGGCCGTCGTCGTCCTGCGGCGTCGGCAGACAGAGGAACGTGAGGTCCGTGTCGACGACGGCGCCGTAGTCAGTCGTCGCCGACAGCCGGTCGCCGGCGTACTCCGAGACGAGCGCAGACAGCCCCTCCTCGTGAATCGGCGCGGTGCCGGCGTTGATCGCCGCCACGACGTCCTCGTCGACGTCGACGTTCACCACGTCGTGTCCGATGTCCGCGAGGCAGGCGGCGAGCGTCGTTCCGACGTAGCCGCTCCCGATGACCGAGACGTTCATGTTTCCCGGTGGGCGGCGGTCCGTAATCAATCACGTGATGCGGCCCGTCGCCGCGCCGGGTGACCGAAGCAGATACGTGCCGGCGGTCGCTCCCCCGACACATGCAGGAGCTGGCGGGGCGGATACTCCGCAGGGTCGGCGGGTCGTCAGCCGTTCGGGCGGCGCTGGGACGCCGAACCGTCGACCGCGAAGACCTCGGACGCGCCACGGCCGACGGGGCTGCGGACGCCGACTGGACGATGCGGTGGACCGGCGACCCGCAGACGCTCACGTACTCCGAACCGGCGACGCCAGCGCCCTACCCCGAAAAGATCGACAGGCGGACCTCCGAGTCGTTCCGGCTCCCGGCGCCGTTCCTGGCGGAGTTCACCGACGCCCACCTCGTCGGGCGGCGCGGGCTCACCATGGCGGCCGACGGCCGATACGTCACCGAGGCGTCGGCGCTCGGGAACACCGAGCTTCTCGTGCAGAACCTCGCCGTCACGGTCGCGGACGGGCACGCTCCGGTCCGGCGGACGCCCCGACGGCGGCTCGACTGCGCCGTGTCCCTCGCCGGCTCGTGGAACTTCGGCTACTTCCACTGGACCACCGACTGGCTCGCGCGGCTGGACGCAGTCCGCCGATACGAGGCCGACAGCGGCGCCGAACCGTCGGTCCTGCTCCCGCCGGACGTGACGCCGTGGATGCTGCAGTCTCTCGACGCGGCCGGCGTCCCCGAGGAACGTCGCGTCCACTGGTCGGGGGAACGAATCGGCGTCGACAGACTGCTTGTGCCGTCGGTCCGCCGCGTCGTCCACGACGACGAGCCGCGAGACGTCGACGTGCTCGACCCGGACGCGCTGGACTGGCTCCGAGCGACGATGCGAGCGAACACGGCCGACGTCGACCCACCGGACGACGTGACCAGCCGGATTTACGTCAGCCGCGCGGACGCCGACGCGAGGCGAGTTCGGAACGAGTCCGCGCTGATGGACGCGCTCTCGAAGTACGGCTTCACCCGCGTCGTGCCGTCCCGGCTCACGGTGCCTGAGCAGGTGGCGACGTTCCGGGATGCCGACGTCGTCGTCGGCCCGCACGGCGCGGGGCTCACGAACGCGCTGTACGCCGACGACGCCACGCTTCTGGAGTTCTTCGGGGACCGCGTCGCCACCTGCTACCTGACGCTCACTGAGAACCTTCCGGTGACTTACGGCCTGCTCGAAGCGGACCCGCGCGGCACGGACATGGTCGTCTCGCCGACCGCCGTGGTCGACGCGCTGGCGTCGATGGGGGTCGACCCGTAGCGCCGCTACGACATCAGCCGGCGAGCCATCCGTTTCAGCGGTTCGAGGTCGACGCCGAACCGCTCTTCGACGCTGTTCACCAGCATGATCTCCTCGTCTTCGATGCCGCCGAACCGGAGCACTGAGACGCCGTACAGAACCACGAACACGCCGAACGCTGCGACGAGCACGACCGGCGTCGGGTCGAGGACGGCGCCGACGAGGAGGCGGACGGCGACGAACGCGGCGACCCCGGCGGCCCCCGGTCTGAGCATCGACATCGTCACCGGAACGATTCCCTCCTCGCAGTACAGGATGGTAGACAGCGCGACGTTGAGCGCGGCGTAAGTCGCGGTCGTCGCCGCCGCGGCGCCGAGTGGACCGTACCTCGGGATGAGAAACAGATTGAGCGTGGTGTTGACCGCGGCGGCGCCGCCGTCGACGTACATCAGCAGCCGAGTCATCCCGATGGACGACGCGGTTTCGCGGTTCATCCCCGCCACGGTGTGGACGAAGAAGCCGACGACGAGCACCGCGAGGACGTCGCCGCCGCCGGCGTACTTCGCGCCGAACGTCAGCGAGATGAGCCTCGACGGGAACGCAGTCATCACGAGGAACACGGGGAGGCTCACCACGAATATCCACTTCGTCACGACCTGATACATCCGGTTCACGCCGGCGTGGTCGCCCGAAGCGTGCAGCTCCGAAATCACCGGGAGGAAGATGAAACCGAAGGCGGTCATCGCCGTCATGAGCAGCTTCGCCAGCGGGTAGACGACGTTGTACAGCGCGACCTGCTCGGTGCCGCCGCTGAAGTAGCCGAGCAGGAGCGTGTCGAGGTCGTTGAGCACCATCGAGAGCATCCCCGACAGCAACAGCGGGAGCGAGAACCGGAGCAGTTCCTCGTGGCGGAGCACGGCGCCGACCGTCCGGTCGGTGAGTGAGGTCTCTCGGTACAGATACGCCGCACCGAGCAGCACCGGCGCGATCCAGCCGGCCAGATACGCCAGCGAGACGCGGAACGCGGAGCCGCCGACCACGAGGAACACGACGGCGATCGCGACGATTCGGACCGTCGGCCGAGAGATGTTCTCGATGACGACCTTCGGGACGGTTCGCTGCTGCCCCTGAATCGTCGACGTCACCAGCTGGTGCAGCACCATCAGCGGAATGACGGCGGCGAACACGCGGAACACCGGCGCGACCTCGGGGGTGTCGAACGCAATACGGGCCACCGTCGGCGCGGCGACGAACAGGGCGCCGCCGAACAGGAGGCTCAACGGGACTGCGACGGAGAACGCCGTGACAAGGACGCCGCGCCGGTCCGCCGGGTCCTCGTACCGCGGGAGGAACCGGCCGACGCCCTCGTGAACCCCGAGGAGCGCGACCGTGGAGGCGGTCGCGGCGACGGTCGTACCCAGCGAGACGCTGCCGTAGTCCGCGATGCTGAGCTCTCGGGCCACGATGAGCTTCCCGACGAACGAGATTCCGAGCTGCAAGACGAGCCCGGCGAGGAGGATGCCGCCGCCCTTGAACAGTTTCCTGACCGAGTCGTCGAGCCTCGACATGGGGACGTACCGCGACGTTCCGGCGCTCACGATTAAACGTCCCGGGTTCCGCACCGGATGGGAAGGGAAGGTACATAACCGTAGACAGGCATGCGGCGACTAGAACTCTCAATGAACGTCGACGCGAAACTCGCCGACCGCCCAGTGTTCGTCACCGGCGCGGACGGCTTCGTTGGTTCGCACCTCACCGACCGGCTCGTCGAGGCGGGCGCTGACGTCCACATCTTCGTCCGCGCGACCTCCAGCGGCGAACTGAAGAACATCCGGCACCAGACGGACGACCTCACGGTTCACCGCGGCGACCTCCGCGACCAGCACTCCGTCAAGCAGGCGCTCTCCGCGCTCAAGGGCCACGGCGACGCCATCATCTTCCACCTGGCCGCGCAGGCGCACGTCGGCGAGTCGTGGGACCGGCCGTACGAGACCGTCGACACCAACGTCGTCGGCACCCTGAACCTGCTGCAGTCCGTCGTCGACCTCGACCTCGACATCTCGAAGTTCGACACCGCCGGGACGTCCGAGGAGTACGGCAACGTGAAACAGGAGATGGCGGAGAAACACGAGTTCGAGGAGGACGGCCGCGTCCTGCTCTCGGAGCGGTCGCCGGTGAACCCGACGAGCGTCTACGCCACCTCGAAGCTCGCCGCCGACTTCCTCACGATGAACTACCACGACGCGTACGACCTGCCGACGGTCACGACGCGCATGTTCAACAACTACGGGCCGCGGCAGAACCCGCGGTACATCACGGGGACCATCATCACGCAGGCGCTGGAGCGTGACATCGTCGAACTCGGCAACCTCGAACCGAAACGCGACCTGTGCTACGTCGAAGACGGCGTCCGCGGCCACCTCCACGTCGCCCTCGAAGGGTCGCCGGGCGAGCAGTACGTGTACGGCTACGGCGAGAACATCTCGATGCGCGACTGGACGAACCTCATCCTCGACGTCGGCACCGAGGAGGGCTACTGGGAGCGCCCCGAAATCGTCCAGGAGGACGAGCGGTACCGCCCCGGCGACAGCGACGTCGAGGAACTGCTCGTCGGCTACGAGAAACTTCACAACGAAACCGGGTGGGAGCCGCAGGTCGACTGGCGCGAGGGCGTCCGCCGCACCATCGACTGGTACGCGAAGAACAAAGAGTCGTGGTACGGGCGCGTCGACTGGCGATGACGGACTGGCACCGGGGAACCGCGGACTACTGGACCGGCAAGTCGGTGATGGTCACCGGCGGCGCCGGCTTCCTCGGCAGCCACCTCGTCGAGGAGCTGAAGCGCCGCGGCGACGACGTCGACGTGTTCGTCCCCCGGAGCGACGAGTACGACCTCCGCGAGAAAGCCGGAATCCGACGCGCACTCCACCGCTCGGACCCGGACGTCGTCTTGCATCTCGCCGCCACGGTCGGCGGCATCGGCGCGAACCGGGAGAACCCGGGGCGGTACTTCTACGAGAACGCCGTCATGGGCATCGAGCTGATGGAGCAGGCGCGGACGTACGGCGTCGAGAAGTTCACGATTCTCGGGACCATCTGTTCGTACCCGAAACACACCCCGGTTCCGTTCAGCGAGGACGACCTCTACGACGGCTACCCGGAGGAGACGAACGCGCCGTACGGCATCGCGAAGAAGGCGCTGCTCACGCAGTCACGGGCGTACCGGAAGCAGTACGGCTTCGACAGCATCTACCTGATGCCCGTGAACCTGTACGGCCCCCGCGACGACTTCGACCTCGAGACGTCGCACGTCATCCCCGCCATCATCAGGAAGTGCGTCGAGGCGCGCGAACGCGGCGACGACTCCATCACGGCGTGGGGAACCGGCGAGCCGACGCGCGAGTTCCTGTACGTCGACGACGCCGCGGACGGCATCCTCACCGCCACCGAGCGGTACGACGAGTCCGACCCGGTGAACCTCGGGAGCGGCATGGAGATATCGATTCGCGACCTCGTCGAAACCATCGCGGACGTCACCGGCTTCGACGGCGACGTCGTCTGGGACACCTCCAAACCGGACGGCCAGCCGCGACGGAAACTCGACACGACCCGCGCGAAACAGCGGTTCGACTGGGAGGCGACGACCGACTTCCGCGAAGGCCTCGAACGCACCGTCGAGTGGTACGAACGTCACCGCGACGAGGTCGTCGATGGCTGACCTCGACCGCGTCGACTGGGTGCCGGACGACGTGTGGGCCGACGTCGTCGAGTACGTACCCGTCCCGTCTGTCGACCTCGTCGTGTTGTGCGACGGCGGCGTTCTGCTGGCGAAGCGCCGGAACGAGCCCGCGAGAGGCGAATGGTTCGTCCCCGGCGGCCGAATCAGGAAGGGGGAGCGAATCGAGGCGTCCGTCCGGCGCGTCGCCCGCGAGGAACTCGGCGTCGACGTCGCCGTCGAAGCGGAACTCGGAGCGTACGACCACCTGTACGACACCGCCGACGTCCCGGACGCGAACGGGAAACACTACGTCGCTCACGGCTACGTCGTCGCGCCCGACTCCGAGACGTTCGCGCTGGACGACCAGCACGACGACGCGCGAGTGTTCGCCCCCGCCGAACTGGCGGACCTCGACCTCCACCCGAACGTCGCGGCGTATCTGGCGGACGCCGGCGTGCTCGACGAGACGGCGGACGGCGGAGAATGACTTTTATCCGGCAGGCGTAATCCTCCGACAGTGAGCCGAACCGGAGTGAGACGATGAAGGTGCTCGTGTTGAGCCACGACTACCCGAAGTTCCTCGACTGGCTGTACGACGCGAACCCGGGGCTTGCTGACGCCCCGTACGAGACGCAGCGGCAGGTCCGAGCGGAGAGCCTGTTCGGAACGAACGACTTCTACCTCGAGGAGTTCCGCGACCGCGGCCACGACGCCACCGGCGTCTTCGTGAACAACGGCCATCTCCAGCGAGCGTGGGCGCGCGACCACGGATACCGCGACCGGCGAGAGACCGACGACTCGTCGACGTCGGTGCTCGACCGGATGAGAACCCGGCTGGCGGACACCGTCGTCAGTAACTTCGTTCCGCTCTTGCGGTCGACGCTCGGGGACGAATTCGTCCGGCCGTCCTGGTTTTACGACATACTCGGCCAGCAGCTCGAACACTACGAACCGGACGTCGTGTTCAACCTCGCCGTCGACGGAATCAGCAGCGAGTTCCTCGCGGACGCGAAACAGCGGCACGACTTCCTGCTGGTCGGCCAGATCGCCGCGCCGCTTCCGGGCTGGGTGGACGCTGACGTCCACGACGTCATGACGTCCGCGCTGCCGCAGTTCGTCGACCGGTTCGAACGGAAGGGCATCCCGAGCGAGTTCGTCAAACTGGCGTTCTCCGAGTCCGTGCTCGACCGGATTGACCCGTCGGGGCCACGCCACCCCGTGACGTTCGTCGGGAGCCTGTCGTCGAACCACGAAGCGCGCATCGAACTACTCGAACGACTCGCGACCGAGGTTCCCCTGAAAGTCTGGGCCCCCGGCGTCGACCACCTCAGCGAGGAGTCGCCGCTCCGCGGCTGCTACCAGGGGCAGGCGTGGGGGCGAGACATGTTCGAGATTCTCGCGCGCTCCGACGTCGTCGTGAACAACCACATCGGCGTCGCGGGGCCGTACGCCGCGAACCTGCGGCTCTACGAGACGACCGGCGTCGGGAGCTTCCTCGTCACCGACGACAAGCGGAACCTCGACGACCTCTTCGAGCCCGGAGCGGAGGTGGCGACGTACGACTCCGTCAGCGACTGCGTCGACACGATTCAGTACTACCTCGAACACGACGCTGAGCGGGCGGCCATCGCCGACGCGGGGCAGCAGCGGACGCTTTCGGAGCACACGTACAGCGAGCGGGCCGACCAGTTGGACTCGCTCTTCGGCGAGTACACCGGTGCTTGACCCGACTCGCGTCCGTCGACGGTGCGTCTCTCCCTGTCCGCGAAGCGCGAGCGACGTATTGATACCGTGGACGTTCGCACCGTCCATACGACAGTGACCCCCACAAAGTGCCGTAACCGCCGCTCGCGACCACGCCGAGCGATGACTCCACCGACCGACTCGGGCCGTGTTTCATCAGTGACCGGGCCACGGCAGCGATGAGCGCCAGCGTGACCGTCCGGCAACTCGCCCCGGAACAGGACGTCTCGTTCGACTGTCCGCACTGCGACACCGGTCTTCGCACCACGGGGTGGCGGATGCCGGGGATGCGGGTGCTCGCGTCGCTCGAATGCCCGGCGTGCCAGCGGACGTACTTCGGAGACTATCCGGCGGGAGACGGATACTTCGGACAGGCGCTGCTCGAACGAGACACCGGGGAGGTTCACGCCGACCGGGACGACTTCTTCACGAAGTGGCTCCGGGAGTCCTGGGCCGCCCGGTCGTCCGAACCGGTCGACGTCGAGTGGACCACTCACCGCGAAATCGACGACCCCGTCGTGCTCAACTGCCTCGACACGATGTACGGCCACTGCCTGCGGAAACTGTTCTACGCCCAGTACCACGTCGACGAGGACGACCGAGACCTGGTCGTCATCGTCCCGGCGAACCTCGCCTGGATGGTGCCGGACGGCGCTGCCGCGGTGTGGGCGGTCGACCTCCCGCTCGGCCGCGGGACCGAGTGGAACGACTGGCTCGCAGACCAGTTCGAGTCACGCCTCAGCGAGTACGGCTCGGTCGCCGTCTCGTGTAACCGGCCGTTCCCCATCAACGTCGACGTCGACATCGAGCGGTTCACCGGGGTCGAACCGTTTCCGCTGGACGAGTGGGAGAGCCGTTCAGCGGACCCGACGGTCACGTTCGTCTGGCGCGACGACCGTCAGTGGTCCCGGTTCCCGCCGACGACAATCCTGTACGACTGGCTCGGCGGCCGGACCGCGAGGTGGGTCGTCGAAAACCCGGTGATGGCCCGGGCCGGGGACGTGCTGGACTCCGTGAATCGACGGATACAGCAGCGAAGAGTGATAGAACTCGCCTCCGAAATCCGGAGTCGGAACCCCGGCGTCGAGTTCGCCGTGGCGGGGTTAGGCGCCTCCGGCGGACTCCCCGACTGGATCGCGGATGAACGGGTTTTGTCGCCGACGACCAGCGACGAACGCCGCCTGTGCCGAAGGTACGCGGGAAGCCAGGTCGTCATCGGGGTTCACGGCTCGAACATGCTGCTCCCGTCTGCTCACGCCCCGGTCACGATCGACCTCATGCCGTCGCGCCGGTGGGGGAATCTCGAGCAGGACCTGCTCAGTAGACACGTGGATTCACGAGAAACGGGCTTCCACTACCACCTCCTGCCACTCGACACTGAGCCAGCGCGAGTCGCCGACCTCGCTTCAGCCGTCCTCGACGCCGACCACCGATTCGACTGACGTCGGCGTTCACCGTGGTGCCTCTTCGACCGCCCCCGACTCCGGTTCGGCGCTCCGCGGTTCGGCGCAGTCCGTCATCACGCTCTACGCGCCGAGAGCACTGCTCTCGCGCCGCGACGGTCGCTGCGTATTGCCCGGGCTGAACTCCGTCTCAGCCACACAGAAAAGGTTACCCGACCCCACCTGAAAACTCGGAGCAGTGCCAACGATGGGAGAGGATGTCCTCGTTACAGGCGGTGCGGGTTTCGTCGGTAGCCACCTCGTCGACTCGCTCCTCGACGACGGGCACGCCGTGACAGTCGTCGACAACTTCACGACCGGCCGGAACGCGAACGTGGCGAGCCACCGGGGCGACAGCGACTTCACGGCCGTCGACGCCGACGTCCGGTCCGCGTCGTCACTCCCGGACGTGGACGCGATTTACCACCTCGCGACCCGCGCCTCTCCGACGGACTTCGCGGAGTACCCCGTCGACATCGCACTCACGAACAGCGTCGGGACGAAGAACCTCCTCGACCACGCTCGCGAGTGCGACGCGCGGTTCCTGCTCGCCAGCACCAGCGAAGTGTACGGTGACCCCGAGGTGCATCCGCAACACGAGGAGTACAACGGCAACGTCGACCCGCGGGGGCCGCGGGCCTGTTACGACGAGGCGAAGCGGTTCGCGGAGACGCTGACGGTCGCCTACGGGGACGAGTACGGCGTCGAGACGCGGACGGCCCGCATCTTCAACACCTACGGCCCTCGGATGCGCGAGGACGACGGCCGGGTCATCCCGACGTTCGTCTCGCAGGCGCTCGCGGGCGAGGATCTGACCGTGTACGGGGACGGGACGCAAACCCGCAGCTTCTGTTACGTGTCCGACCTGGTCGCCGGGCTCAGAGCCCTGATGGAGACCGAGGGGCTCGACGGCGACGTCGTGAACCTCGGGAACGAACACGAGGTCACCATCAACGAACTGGCCGAGCGAATCCGGTCGCTCTGTGACACCGACAGCGGCGTCACCTACAGCGACCTCCCCGAGGACGACCCGCAGCGCCGCAGACCCGACATCGGCAGGGCGGCGAAGCTGCTGGACTGGGAGCCGGACGTACGTCTCGAAGACGGGCTGGCACGGACCATCGACTACTTCCGGGACGCGTAGGCTGGCGGCGGTTCCCTGAAATCCGAGGCTTCGGTGTCCTTTTCTACTCCGCACGAGCAACGGACGGTATGAAAGCGGTCATCCCGCTCGCGGGTCGCGGCACGCGTCTGTACCCGCAGACGCACACGAAACCGAAGGCGATGGTGCGCATCGCCGGGAAGCCCATCCTGGGCCACATCCTTTCGAGCGTCGCGAGCGCCGGCATCGACGAGGCGGTGCTCGTCGTCGGCGGGCCGATGCAAGCACAGATTCGTGAGTACGCGACGGACGCCTTCGGCGACGAGTTCGACCTGTCGTTCCCGGAGCAGGAGGACCCGCAGGGGCTCGGACACGCGATTCACCAGGCGGAACCGGCCGTCGACGGCGAGCCGATGCTCATCACGCTCGGCGACATGCTGTTCGAGAACGGCTACCGGACCTTCCTCGACGCTCACGAGACGCTCGGCGCCGCGGACGCGAGCGTCGGCGTGAAGCGGGTCGACGAGCCGAGCCACTACGGCGTCGTCGACGTCGACGACGACGGCTCGGTCCGCGAACTCGTCGAGAAGCCGTCCGAGCCGCCGTCGGACAAGGCCATCAGCGGCGTGTACGTGGTCGAAGACAGCGACGCGCTGTTCGACGCGCTCGGCCACCTCATCGACAACGACCTCCGTGGCGCCGGCGACGAGTTCCAGCTCACGGACGCGCTCCAGCGGATGGTGGACACCGGGTCGACGCTCCGGACGTTCGAGGTGGACGACTGGTACGACTGCGGCCGGCCGGAGACGCTGCTGGAGGCAAACCGGGTGCTGCTGGAGTCGATGGAGACGAACGGCGCCGGCCGGCTCGAAAACGCGGTCGTCGTGCCGCCGGTCGACATCGGCGCCGACGTCACCGTCGACCGGAGCGTCGTCGGCCCGTACGTCAGCCTGGACGACGGCGCGGAGATCTCGGACAGCATCGTCCACGACGCCATCGTCGGCAAAGACGCGGCGCTCTCCGGCGTGAACCTCGACCACAGCATCGTCGGCGACGCCGCGAGCATCAGCGGGGAACCGCAGAGCCTGAACGTCGGCGACAACAGCGACCTCAGCCTCTGATGCCGTCGCCCCGCGTCTCGGTCGTGACGCCGTCGTACGAACAGGCGGACTACCTTCCGGACAACCTCGCGTCGGTCGGTCGCCAGCGGTACGACGACGTCGAACACCTCGTGTTGGACGGCGGCTCCGACGACGGAACCGTCGACCTGCTGGAGGAGTACGAGGCGGACGCGACCCACGACGTCTGGTGGCGGTCGGAGCCGGACGACGGGCAGTCAGCCGCCATCAACGAGGGGTTCGAGCGCGCGACCGGCGACGTCGTCGGCTGGCTGAACTCCGACGACGTCTACTTCGATACGACGACGCTCGCGCGGGTCGCGTCGTGGTTCGACCGGACCGACGCGGACGTCATCTACGGCGACCTCGCGTACGTCGACGGACGGTCCCGCGTCACCGAAATCGACGTCCGGCCCGACTTCGACCGCGCGAAGCTCGGCTACCGAATCGTCGTCGGGCAGCCGGCGACGTTCTTCCGGCGCGAGGTGGTCGACGCCGAACGGCTCGACACCGACCTCGACTACTGCATGGACTACGAGTTCTGGATACGGCTCTCCCGCGAGTACGACGTCCGGCACGTCCGCGACGTCCTCGCCGGGTTCCGTCGGCACGAGGCGCAGAAGACGGACGACGCGGCGCCCGTGAACGCGGAAGTCGAGTCGATGCTGCAGCGGTACCGCGACGAACTCCCGGAGCCGCGGAACGTCGTCGTCGACAACGCGGCTACCGAGCTGCGGCGACTGGCGGCGAGCGCCGCCGAAACCGTCGGCCTTCGCCGCGACCCGCCGACGCTGGCGTTCGACGGCGACTTCGCGCCGCTCACCGAGATGCTGTCGAACCTCGGTCCCGGCGCCGCCGACGTCGCGAAAGCGCTCCGTCGCTGGCGCAGCTGAGCGGCGGCGCCGATCGCTCCGACCGCGCCGATACTGATTTCGAGCAGAACGGTTCCGGGCTTCCGTCGGCCGGCGTCGGTCGACCTCGGTCGGTGCCGGTCGACGTTACTTGGTCGCCAGCGCGTACAGGTAGCCGACGCCAGTGACGCCGGTGAGCGCCAGCAGCATCGCGAGCCTGTCCGCGCGCTCGGTCGACGGCGACGTCACCAGTTCGGCGACGCGGTCGGGGATGAACCACAGCAGCAGTTTCCGGAGGAACTCCTGTTCGGCGTCGGTCGACTCCGCGGCGACCTCCTCCATCCGCCGCTTCGAGTACCCCTGCCAGAACGCCCGTTCGAGCAGCCAGCGCCGCTCAGTCCGGTAGTCGTATATCTTGTGTTCGACCGTCGCGTCCGGGACGTACACCACCTGCTCGCCGGTTTCGCGCTCCAGCCGGGCGCACAGCTCGGTTTCGCCGCCCTGCAAGTTGTTCTCGCCGCGCTTGCCCATCTCGGTCTTGAAGCCGCCGAGGTCGAGGAACGTCTCGCGGTCGAACGAGAGGTTCGAACTGAACGTGTTCCTGACGTAGCCCTCGCGCTCGCGGAAGCCGCGGTAGGTGACGCCGATGAGGAAGTAGAACTCCTCGGGGAGATACGCCGGCTCCCCGTCGAGCCAGTCGGGCACCATTCGGCCGCCCACGGCGAGCGCGTCGTACCGGTCGTAGGCGTCGACGAGCCGTTCGACCCAGTCGGCCGAGGCGACGGCGTCGTCGTCGAGGAACGCGACGACGTCGCCGGTCGCCAACTCGGCGCCGACGTTGCGGCTGTGTGAGAGGCCACGGTTCTCGTCGTTGCAGTGCAGCGTGGCGTTTTCGACGTCGCCGTAGTCCGCCGTCACCCGCTCGTAGACGTCGTCGGTGCCGTCGACGACCACGACGAGTTCGACGTCGTCGTGCGTCTGGTCGAGGACGCTGTCGGCGGCCTCCCGGAACTCCGGGTAGCGATCCAGCGAGTACGTACAGAGGACGACGGAGACGCGCACAGACGCCGTGTCGCACCCGCCCCCCAAACCGCTTCCGCATTCCGCGTCCACTCCGCGTCGGCTCGGGTGTGACGGCTCGGGTGCGACGGCTCCGCTACTGCCCCACTTCACAAGGCTTATCCTCGCTTTCCGAATCGTTCGACGTAATGAGTAACGGCAGTGATAGTGATGCGAGCGCGAGCGGTGTACGGTCCATCCTCGGGCTCGACTACGACTTCGAGGGGAAGTCGGTCGCCGACCTCCTCCAGGACTTCTACCAGGTCCCCGCCCTCCTCGTCGTGGTCGCGGTCATGCTGTGGATCCGCCTGCAGTCGTACTCCCGTTTCGTCCAGAACGGCGAAGTGTACTTCAGCGGGAACGACGCGTGGTACCACCTCCGAGAGATCAGGTACACGGTTCAACACTGGCCGTCGACGATGCCGTTCGACCCGTGGACCGGCTTCCCGTACGGCCACTCCTCGGGGGGGCAGTTCGGGAGCCTGTACGACCAGCTCATCGCGACAGCGGCAATCGTCCTCGGCGCCGGCGATCCGTCCGCGGAGCTCGTCGCGAAAACGCTGCTCGTCGCGCCAGCCGTCTTCGGCGCGCTGACGGCGATTCCGACGTACCTCATCGGGAAGCGGCTCGGCGGCCGGCTCGGCGGACTGTTCTCCGCGGCCATCCTGATGCTGCTCCCGGGGACGTTCCTCCGGCGCGGCCTCGTCGGATTCGCGGACCACAACATCGCGGAGCCGCTGTTCCAGGCGTTCGCCGTCGTCGCGATTCTGGTCGCGCTCGCGGTCGCACAGCGGGACCGACCCATCTGGGAACTGGTCGAAGCCGGCGAACGCGACGAACTCCGCCCGACTGCGGTGTGGAGCGCCGTCGCCGGCGTCGCCATCGGGCTCTACCTGTGGGTGTGGCCGCCCGGGATTCTCCTCCTCGGTATCTTCGCGGTGTTCCTCGCCTACCAGGCCGTGAGCGACTTCACCGGCGGGCGCTCCCCCGACCACGTCGCCTTCGTCGGCGTCATCACGATGGTCGTGACCGCGCTGATGGCGCTCGTCGGGATGGAAGACCTCGCACTCACGCCGGTCACCCTCAGCCCGATGCACGTCGGGTTCGCACTCGCCGTCGCTGCGGGCTCCGTCTTCCTCGCCTGGCTCGCCCGCGAGTTCGAGTCCCGCGAGTTCGACGATGAGCTCCTCGACACGTACGGCTACGCCGGAACGGTCGGCGGCCTCCTCGCGGTCGCGACGCTCGCGGTTTTCACTATCGACATCTCCATCTTCAACTCTATCGCGAGCAACCTCCTCCGGTTCGTCGGGTTCAGCGCCAGCGCGGCCACCCGGACCATCGGGGAGGCGCAGCCGTTCCTCCAGTCGTCGCTCGCGCGGTACTACTCCGCTGTCGGCATCGTCCTCTCGGAGTACGGCTTCACGTTCTTCACCGCGTTCGCCGCCGCGGTGTGGGTGCTGGTGAAGCCGATGTGGCAGCGCGGCCGCACCGCCGACTACTACTACCTCGCCGCGTCCGGCGTCGTCGTCGCGCTGCTCACCGTCGGCTCGGAGCTGTTCGTGGAGATCACCGCCGTATTCGGCGTCGACCCGCAGCTCGCCGGCCTCGGACTGGTCGCGGCGCTCATCTTCGGCGCCGCGGCGCGCGTCCGGTACGACGCGGAACTCCTGTTCGCGGTCATCTGGGCGGCGTTCATCACGTCCGCCGCGTTCACGCAGGTCCGGTTCAACTACTACCTCGCGGTGTCGGTCGCCGCGTTCAACGCCTACTTCCTCCGGGAAGTGCTCCGCATCGCCGGCGTCGAACTCTCCACCGACATCTCGACGCCTGACGTCGAACTGTACCAGGCGCTCGTCGTCGCGGCCGCCGTCATGGTCGTTCTCGTCCCGGTGCTGACGGTACCGCTCACCATCGCGAACACCGGGAACCCGAACATCGACAAGACGAACACGGCGGTCCAGGTCGGCAACAGCACGTCTCCGGGCGCGGTCACCATCTGGGACGAGAGCCTCGAGTGGATGCAGGGGAACACGCCCGCTGTGGGGAACTACGGTGGCGCTGGGAACGCCGACAAACTCGACTACTACGGAACGTACAAGGAGCCCGCAGACGGCGACTACGACTACGCGGAAGGCGCGTACGGCGTGATGTCGTGGTGGGACTACGGCCACTGGATCACGGTGGAAGGCCACCGCATCCCGAACGCCAATCCGTTCCAGCAGGGAGCGACCGCCGCGGCGAACTACCTGCTCGCGCCGAACGCCTCCCAGGCGCAGGACGTGCTTCAGCGGCAGAGCACCGAAGGGAACCAGACGCGGTACGTCATGGTCGACTGGAAGATGACGACGGTCGGCTCGAAGTTCGGTGCGCCCGTCATCTTCTACAGCGCCTCGAACGTCTCCAGTTCGGACTTCTACTCGCCGGTGCTGCAGCGCGGCCAGTCCGGCTACTCCGTCGGGACGTACTCGTACAAGCAGCGGTACTATCAGAGCATGATGGTCCGGCTGTACGAGGGGCACGGCAGCCGGATGGAGCCGACCGTGAACGCCGGGATGTTCGGAGAGTTCGTCGTCGTGTTCGACTACGACACGGTCCAGACATCGCAGGGGACCACGTACAAGGTGCTTCCGCAGGGGCAGAACGCGACCGCGATCCGGACGTTCCGGAACATGAGCGCCGCCGAAGCGTTCGTCGAACAGGAGGGGTCGGCGCAGATCGGCGGCGTCGGCCCGTACCCGCGGGAGGCGGTGCCGGCGCTGAAACACTACCGGCTCGTCAAGGCGAGTAACACGTCCGCGTACGCGTCGGGTCAGTATCAGCAGAGCGTTCTGCAGGAGTCGCGCGCATACGGCCTGCGGCCGTCGCTGCTCCAGAAGACGTCGCCGCAGTGGGTGAAGACGTTCGAGCGCGTCCCGGGCGCCACGGTCGAGGGGTCCGGAGCGCAGCCGAACGAGACGCTGACGGCGTCGGTGCAGATGCGCGTCCCGGGGTCGAACTCGACGTTCACCTACACGCAGCAGACGACGGCGGACGCCGACGGCGACTTCCAGTTCACGCTGCCGTACTCCACGACGGGCTACGCGAACTACGGCCCGGACAACGGCTACACGAACGTCTCGGTCCGGGCGACCGGCCCGTACACCATCGCCGGCGAAATCCGGACGAACGAGAGCGCCTACGTCGTCCGGAACCAGGCGACGCTCAACGTCTCCGAGGGCCGCGTGGTCGGCGACGTCGACGGCGCGAAAACCGTGACGCTCGACACCCGCGTCCTGCAGGCGCCGGGCGGCGCCAACCAGACCGACGACAACAGCTCCACGGGCAACGCGACGAACTCCAGCGCGCTCGTCCCGCCGACGCTCGACGTCGACGGCGACGACGCCCTGACCGCGTCCGCATCCGCGTCCGCCGACGCCGCGTCCGCCGGGTCGGCGTCGCCGGCCCTGCTGGCGGCGGAGCGGGAACTGGCGCGCCCGTAGATGTCCGGCGACGGCCCCGCCGCTGACGCCGACGCTGACCGTGGTGTCGACGCTGACGCCGACGCCGACCGCGGTGTCGACGCCGACGCTGACGGGCCGTCTCGGCTCGGCATCTACCTCAGGGGCGTCTGCATGGGGACCGCCGACGCCGTCCCGGGCGTGTCGGGCGGCACCATCGCGCTGCTCACCGGCATCTACGACCGGCTGATAGCGGCGATTACGTCCGTGACGCCGGGCGTGGCTCGCAGAGCGCTCGCCGCGCTCGTCGGCGTCGTGACGCGCCGCGGCGACGGGGTCGCAGAGCTGCGGTCCGTGCTCCGCGACGTCGACGCCGCGTTCCTCGTGGCGCTCGGCGCCGGCATCGCAACCGCGATCCTCACGGTGACGCGGCTCCTCCACGTCGCGCTCGAAACCGCGCCGGTGGCGACGTACGGCTTCTTCTTCGGGCTCATCGCCGCCTCCGCGGTCGCGCTCCGCGGCCAGTTCCGCGTCGACACGGCGGGCCGGGTCGGCGCCGCGGTCGCGGGGTTCCTCGTCGCGTTTCTCGCGTCCGGGCACGCGGAGGCTGCGCTCGGCGCGACGCCGCTGACCACGTTCCTCGCCGGCGTCGTCGCCGTGAGCGCCATGATTCTGCCCGGCATCTCCGGGTCGCTGATGCTCGTGCTGCTCGGGCAGTACGACCGGATGAGCGGCGCGCTGTCCGCGTTCGTCGACGCGGTGTTCGCGCTCGCGTCCGGCGGCGACGTCGCCGCCGTCGTCGCCGCGGCGGTGCCGGTCGTCGTGTTCTGTCTCGGCGGCGTCGTCGGCCTGCTCACGGTCGCCCACGCGGTCCGGCGGGCGCTCGCGGTGTACCGCCGCGCCACGATGACGTTCCTCGTCGCGCTCGTCGTCGGCGCGCTCCGCGCCCCGGTCGTCGAGGCGGCGTCGGAGACCGGCGGCTGGACGACGGGCGCAGTCGGCGGATTCGTCGGCCTCGCCGTCGTCGGCGCCGCCGCGGTGTTCGCGCTGGACTACGCGGCCGGCGGCATCGACGTGGAGTGACTTCGGCCGGTCGTCGACGAGCGCTGGAGTGGGAGTTGGAGCGGGAGTGAAAGCCGGAGCGACGACCCGCGACCGTTTTCAGGGTCGGCGCCCGAGTCCGCGCTGATGTACGAGGAAGTCGTCCGGGCGTCGGGCCACGAACACGTCACGGCCGAACACGCCAGCACGTTCGAGCTCACCAGCGACGACTGGCTCACCCCGGCCGGCGACTGCATCGTCGCCGTCGACGCCGACCGCGTCCCCGCCGACTTCGACGCCGACTTCGTCGCCGCCTGCCAGTCACGCGACGCCGACGTCACCGCCGAGTTCGAGGCGGCCGGCGTCACCGACACCGTCACCGGCCGCGGCGACCCGGCGCTGACGTTCGACGGCGACCGCAGCATGGTCGGCCGCACCAGCGACTACGTCGACGACCGAACCGTTATGGTCGGCGCCGACGCGGCCGCGGCCGACCTGAACCGGAAACTGGTCACGGCGCTCGAACGCGGCGCGCCGCTCACCTTCACGCTCCGCGTCGACCCCTGAGCCTCCACCGCTCGCTGCCGCGCGTTCGGTGCCGAGTGTCGGGCTGCAATCTTCCCCGACGGTTCTTGTCGGAGCCGACCGAACCGCTGCACACAGATGCCTGCCGACGAGCCAGCGGAGAACATCAGCGGCGGCGACGGCGGCGGCGGCGCGTTCGCGGCGTTCGACGCCGGCGACGCCGAGACCCGCGCGGAAGCCGTCGTCGACGTCCTCGGCGAACTGTACTGGCGGAAGGCGTACGGCGGCCAGGACGCCTTCGAGTGCCTGGTCCGGACGGTGCTGTCACAGAACACGTCCGACAAGGCGAGCCAGCCGGCCCACGACGCCCTGATGGCACGGTACGGCGCCGGCGACGACGATACCGACGCTGGGGGCGACGATGACGGCGCCGGCGACGCCGGTGCCGACGAAGATGACGCCGACCTCGCCGCGGCGCTCGCCGCAGCCGACCGCGACGAACTCGCGGACACCATCTCCTCGGCCGGCCTCTACAACCAGAAGTCGAAGACCATCGTCGCGCTCGCCGACCGCGTCGTCGACGAGTACGGCGGCGCCGACGGCTTCGACGAGTTCGTCCGCAGCGGCGACCCCGACGAGGTCCGCGAGACGATGCTCGACATGAACGGCGTCGGCCCGAAGACCGCAGACTGCGTGCTGCTGTTCGCCGGCGGCCGCGGCGGCGTCTTCCCGGTCGACACGCACGTCCACCGCATCAGCCGCCGCATCGGCCTCGCGCCGCCGGACGCCGACCACGAAGCGGTCCGCGAACACCTCGAAGCCGCCGTCCCCGCCGAGAAATGCGGGTTCGGCCACACCGCCATGATTCAGTTCGGGCGGGAGTACTGCTCCGCGCGGACGCCCGCGTGCCTCGACGGCCCCGACGCCTGCCCGATGGCCGACCGCTGTGACCGCGTCGGCGTCGACGCGGCCAGCGGCGACGTCGTCGACCCCGCGGACGCTGACGCGGCGGCCGACTGACGCACCGGTGCGAGCCTCGCTGGCGCCGCCGACACCGCCGGCGCGCCGGGGTTCGCTCAGTTCACGGAGCACTCGGCTTCCGGGACGCCCTCGACCGGGGCCTCGGACTGCTCGTACGTCGTCTCGCCGGGTGCGGCCGCGAGCATCGGCAGCGACAGCGTGTAGTCGAACGCCAGTCCGAACCGCGAGAACGGGTCCGAGAGGAACGCCGCGGGGTCGTCGCCGACGCCGGCGAACACGACGCCGGTGCGGAGCGTGATGATTCGGTACTCGCCGGTCGACCCGACCGCCGACACGCCGAACGCGCCGCCTTCGAACAGGTTCGTGAACAGCGACGTGTACAGCGTGAGGTCGATGGTCGGCCCCTCCGTCCCGACCTTCAGGTCCTTCCCGGTGCCGAAGCAGTCCTCCGGGGCGGCCGCGGCGCCGCCGACCGGCGCGGTCAGCAGCAAGAGACAGCAGGCGGCGACGAGTGCGCGGCGAGTCACACCGGAACTGCGCGAACCGCCGACAAAAAGCTACCCGCACCGGTATCGGACGCGATAACGGTTCGCGCACACCGACGCGGAAGCGGAGCGGTCCGTGGCTGCTGTTCGTGGCTGCGGTCGGCAGCGCGGCCTACTTGAACCGGAACGTTTCGAGGTTCTTCGGCGCGAACGTCCGCATGTTGTAGTCGTGGTACAGCGACGACGACAGGTCCTGGACGCTGCGTTCGTCGCCGTGGACGCACAGCACCTTCTCGGGCCGCGGATTCATCGTCTTCACGAAGTTCTCCAGCCCCTGCCGGTCGGCGTGCCCCGAGAAGCCGTCGACCGTCTCGACGTCCATGTGCAGCGAAATCTGCGACGTCCGGCCCGAGTCGCGCGGGTCCTGCACCGGAATCTCGTCCCAGCCGTTCTGGATGCGGCGGCCGAGCGTCCCCTGCGCCTGGTAGCCGACGAAGGTGAGCGTCGACTCCTCTTCGGTGCCGAGGTGACGGAGCCACGACATGATGGGGCCGCCGGTCACCATCCCGGACGTGGTCAGGACGATGCAGGGGCCGCCGTCGGCGACCTCCTGCCGCTCGTCCTCGCCGCCGTCGATGTGGTTGAACTCGTCGGCGAGGAACGGGTTCTCGTCCTCGTGGAAGATGCGGTCGCGGAGGTCGTCGCGGAGGTACTCGGGGTAGGTCGTGTGGATGGCGGTCGCCTCCCAGATCATCCCGTCGAGGTGGACCGGCATCTCCGGAATCTTCCCGGAGCGCATCGCCTCCTCGATGACCAGCATCATCTCCTGTGACCGGCCGACGGCGAACGCCGGAATCAGGACCTTCCCGCCGCGGTCGTGTGTCTCGTTGATGACCTCGATGAGCTTCTCCTCGGAGTCCTCCTGGTCGGTCTGGTAGTCGTTCCGGCCGCCGTACGTCGACTCCAGCACCAGCGTCTCCACGCGCGGGAAGTCGTTGACGGCGCCGTTGAACAGCCGCGTGTCGTCGTAGTGGATGTCGCCGCTGAACGCGACGTTGTACAGGCCGTCGCCGATGTGGAAGTGCGAGACCGCGGAGCCGAGAATGTGGCCGGCGTTGTGGAACGTCAGCTTCACGTCCGGCGCGATGTCCGTGACGTCGCCGTACTCCAGCGGAATCGTGTGCTTGATGGCTTCACGGACCTGCGCGGAGTCGTACGGCGGCGTCCGCCCCTCCTTCGAGGCGACGTCGAGGTAGTCGAGCGTCAGCAGCCCCATCAGGTCCCGCGTCGGCTCCGTCGTGTAAATCGGGCCGTCGTAGCCGTACTTGAACAGCAGCGGAATCAGCGCGGAGTGGTCGAGGTGGGCGTGCGTCAGGACGACCGCGTCGAGGTTCTGCGCGCCCGCGCCGAGCGCCTCCGGCACCTGCAGGTACGGCACCTCGCCTTCGGCGCCGGGCTTGTCGCCGCAGTCGATGAGGATGCGGGTCTCGGCGGTGTTCAGGACGAACGCGGCGCGGCCGACCTCGCGGCAGCAGCCGAGCGTCGTGATGCGGACCCACTGCTCGTCGGCCATCTCCTCGCGGTGGATGGTGCGGCCGACGCGTTCGAGGATGTCGCGGCGCTCCTCGCGCTCCTGTTTCAGGAAGTTCCGGACGTTCGACACCGTCGACGACTCGATGGGCGGCGTCCGGACGACCTCCGGCGTCCACCCGACCTCCTGGGTGATTTCGCGGAGCGTGGAGCCGTGCCGGCCGATGACCATCCCGGGCTTTTCGGCTTCGATGATGACTTCGCCGGTGTCCTCGTGGAAGTCGAGGTCGGTGACGCCGGCGTCGTCCGGGATGACGTCCATGATGCGCTCTTCGGCCTCCCGCGGCTTCGAGAGCACGTCCGGGTGCGGCCGGACCGTGATGCGCTTGCGGAGTTTCGACGCGAGCCGCCGGACCAGGTCTCCGTTCTGGGCGAACTCCTTCGGGTGCCGGGTGTAGATGACCAGCTCCGGCCCCTCGTATTTCACGTCCGTGACGGAGATGTCGTCCGGAATCTCTGATTCGATCTGTGCCTTCGTCTCCTCGAGTTGCGTATCGACTTGGCTCATAGCTGCGAGAATATTGCGGGCGACGCGCCACTACCGGCTGCGGCGACGCCGTCGGTCTGACTGTCAGTGGAAGAGTGCATGATACGGGACGCTCCGTTCGATGTTCTCCCTCGATGGGCGACGGAAAACCCGCTTGGTTCACAGTATCCCGCCGGGTTATAAAAGCCTTCGCAAACTGGAAGCCGGAGCGCTCACACGGCACTGACGTGCGACTCACGCCCGCCACCGTCCGCGCAGAACGCGACCGCCTCCGCGAGCACGCCGACGTCGTCGTCCCGGTCATCAACGACACCCGGGACCGACTCGGCGACCTGTTCGACACCGACGTCGACCGCGTCACCAACTCGCAGTACCGACGCGAGGTCGACGCCGTCTTCGCCGACGGCGACCGCGCCGTCAACGTCGCCGCGCTCGCCGGACTGCTCCGCGACCTCGACGTCGCCGGCGACTACCCCGGCTTCGTCGTCGACGAACTGCTCGGCCGCCGCCTCGCCGCCACCATCGCCGGCGGCCAGCCGCTCGCGCTCCTCGCGGAAGCCACGTTCCACGTCGCCGACACGCAGGTCCACGGCACCGACGGCGTCGACGCCGCCGGCGCGGACGACCTCGACGCCGCGCTCGCCGCCGGCTTCCAGACCCGGCTCCCCGGCTGGAACTGGACAGAGGGCGACAGCCCGTTCAGCGTCGACCCGACGACGGAGTGAATCCTCGGGCTGGATGGCGAGACGGAACCACTTAGCGGTGGTGCGCGGCGGCCGCGCGGAGCGCGGCCGCTCGTGCGAGGGACGAGCACCGGAGCGACTGAGCGGAGCGAAGGAGCGAGGAGCACAGGAGGCTGGGGAGGGTGTGGCTGCGGTGCGGTCGCGGTAGGTGGGACTGAAAGGGGCCGCGACGGTCGGCGCTGGCGCGACTGTCAAGCACTGCAGCCGTAGGCGAGGAGCGCAGCAGTCGCACCGAGCCGAGCGTCGCGGGGGCTTTCGCGGCCGTCTCTGTGTAGTCCAGCTGTCCAGCAGTTCAGCAGTTCAGCAGTCCAGCTGTCCAGTAGTCCAGCGGTCCATCACGACGGCCGCCATCGGCGAACGAACGGCGGACCGGGCGACATCGTTTACTCACGCCCCGCCAACACTGATGCGAGACGGATGCGAGACGCGACGCTGTGCCACCTCGTGACGCCGGCGGACGAGACGCTGCTCATTCACAAGAAACGCGGCGTCGGCAGCGGCCAGTACGTCGGCCCCGGCGGCAAGGTCGAACCGGGCGAGTCGCCGCGGGAGTGCGTCGTCCGCGAGGTCCGCGAAGAGGTCGGCATCGACGTGCTGAACCCGGAGAAAGCGGGCGAGTTCGCCTACTTCAGCGACGACTGGGACGCGCGGGTGCACGTCTACCGCGCGACCGACTACGACGGCGAGCCGACCGAGACCGACGAGGCCGTCCCGGCGTGGTTCCCGGTGGACGACCTGCCGCTGGAGTCGATGTGGCCGACGGACCGCGAGTGGCTCCCGACGGTGCTCGACGGCGGCAGTTTCCGCGGCCGGTTCGTCTACCACGCCGGCGGCCCGCGCGTCGTCGAAGTGGAGACCGGCGTCGACCTCGACTGACGCTGTTCGACTGACGCTGTCCGACCGCCGGCTGGTCGCGAACCACGGCGACGACGGCGGCTGTTCCGCGCGGTGCGGTCGACACCTCCCGTCCCTCGAACGGTGTTCCTCCTGTTCGCGCCGCAAGCTGTGGGCGGACGACGGCGGACGACCCACTGTGCGCTCGACGGTTCCAGCCCGCGTCGTTCTCGCGGTGTTTCTGGTGGTGAGTGGCCGCGCCGGACTCCCGCCGACGGACGCCCCCGAGACGGGGAGCGACGTCCGGGCCGAGGTGACGAGTGACCACGACCGCGCGTCCGTCGTCACCGTCGGAGTCGCGCCCGCCGGTCACGCCGGACTGACGGTCGAATTCGTCAACGGAACCGTCACGGAGTACCCCGACGCCGCGTCCATCGAGGACCTTCCGGAGTCGGTGGTGCCCCGGGTCGTCTCGCTCCGGCCGAGCGGCGAGTCCGTCCAGACCCGCATCTACCGCTGGGACGGGCCGCAGGGGGCGACTGCGACGTTCTCGAACGTCTCGCGTAACGCCACCGTGTTCTACTCCATCGCGTACCCGACCGGGGACGAGCCGATGCGGACGCTCGGCCGACTGACGTGCGGGCCGGACGCCGAGCTGACGACCGTCGAACTCCGAATCAACGCCGGCGGAGACCTGTTCGCGTCGAACACGTGTTCTCAGCCGTCCTGACGGGGACTCGGCCGTCGTCGGTCATCACTCCGGGTCGCGCCTGCGGCGCGTCGCGGTACGACTCGGTTCCGAGCCGGCTCCGTCCCGGTTCGATACAGTCGGGTGTCGCGTCCGCGCTCGCTGCGACCGAAACGCGCCGAGTTTAAGCCCGCGGTCCGACACCACCGAGTATGAGCGACGACGACGGCGACGCCGAGCAGGAACTCGGCGTCACGAAATCGAAGGAGTACGAGACCGGCGAGTGGTACGCCGAGGTCGTCCAGAAGGCCGGGCTGGCGAACTACGGCCCCGAGGGGATGTCCGGGTTCATCGTGACGCGGCCGCGCGGCTACGCGCTGTGGGAGCGCGTCCAGTCCGCGCTCGACGCGAAGTTCAAGGACACCGGCGTCCAGAACGCCTACTTCCCGATGTTCATCCCGGAGTCGTACCTCGAAGCCGAGAAGGACATCGTGGAGGGGTTCGACCCGGAGGTCGCCTGGGTCACCCACGGCGGCCACGAGGAGCTCGAAGAGCGGCTCGCCGTCCGGCCGACCTCCGAGTCCATCATCACGCCGTACATCAGCCAGTGGGTCCGGAGCCACCGCGACCTGCCGCTCCGTGTGAACCAGTGGTGCTCCGTGGTGCGGTGGGAGGCCACCGAGACGAAGCCGTTCTTCCGGACCAAGGAGTTCCTCTGGCAGGAGGGCCACACCGCCCACGCCGACCGCGACGACGCCTGGGAGGAGACGATGCTGCGGCTCGACCAGTACGAGTCCGTCTACGAGGACGTCCTCGCCATCCCGGTGCTCCGCGGGCAGAAACCGGAACACGACAAGTTCCCCGGCGCCGACACCACCACGACGGTCGAGGCGCTGATGCCCGACGGCAAGTCCGTGCAGGGCGCGACCTCCCACCACCTCGGCACGTCGTTCGCGGAGGCGTTCGACATCACGTACAGCGACGAGGACGAGGAGGAGCAGCTCGCACACACCACCTCCTGGGGGTTCTCGTGGCGCGCGCTCGGCGCGCTCATCATGACCCACAGCGACGACCAGGGGCTCGTGCTCCCGCCGACCGTCGCGCCGACGCAGGTCGTCATCGTCCCCATCTGGCAGGCCGACACGAAAGCGGACGTCCTGGAGTACGCCGAGGGCATCCGCGACGACCTGGCGGACGCCGGCGTCCGCGTCGAACTGGACGACCGCGACACCCGCAACCCCGGATTCAAGTTCAACGAACACGAGCTGAACGGCGTCCCGGTCCGGTTCGAAATCGGGCCGCACGAGGAGGAGGACGGCGAGGTCACCGTGGTTCACCGGCCGGACGGCGAGCAGTCCACGGTCGACCGCGACGGCATCGTCGACGCCGCCCGGAGCCACCTCGACGAGGTGTTCGCGAAACTGTACGCCGACGCCGAGGAGACGCTGGAGGGCGAAGTCCGCGAGGCGTCCTCGCGGAACGAAATCCTGGGTACCATCGGCCAACACGGCGGCTACGTGAAGGCGCCGTGGTGCGGCGACGAGGACTGCGAGGCCGAAGTGAAAGACCAGCTCGCCGCCGAAATCGTGATGGTGCCGTTCGCCGACGAGGACGACCGCCGCGGCGACGACCACGACGACGACTGCGCCGTCTGCGGCGACCGCGCCACCCGAACCGCGTACTTCGCGAAGACGTACTGATTACGTGAATCAGTGGACGTTCGGCTACTGACTTCCCGTTCTGATTCTGTAGTTGCCATCTGAACAGGAATTCTGCGTTTCGTCTCGGGCTTTCTGAATATCGTCGACGTTCGCCGAGATTACTACTCGATTCCGCATACCGATTACCTATTAACCCCTTATATGACACTAACAGGCCCTTAACCCTTCAGGGACACGGCTTTATGCGGCTTCGCGAAACAGTGCCACATGACCGACCTAGACGCGACCGAGCGCACGTCGGCGGGTCTGGCGGACCCAGCCGACGACCGCTCGAACTGCGGCGTCGGCGCCGTCGTAGACCTCGACGGCGGCCGCTCGCACGACGTAGTACGTGACGCGCTCGACCTTCTCGAAAACCTCGAACACCGCGGCGCCACCGGCGCCGAACAGAACACCGGCGACGGCGCCGGCATCATGCTCGAACGACCCGACTCGTTCTTCGCGGACGAACTCCCCGACCTCCCCGACCGCTACGCCGTCGGCTCGCTGTTCCTCCCGACCGACGACGCGGTGCGCGCCGACGTCGAATCGCTGTTCGAACGGACGCTCGCCGACCACGACCTCGCCGTCGTCGACTGGCGCGACGTCCCGACCGACGCCGACGCCGCCGACCTCGGCGCCACCGCGCTCGACTCCGAACCGGTCGTCAGGCAGGCGTTCGTCACGCCGACCGCCGACGTCGACGACGAGGAGTTCGACCGACGGCTGTACGTCGCCCGCCGCGCCGTCGAATCCGCAGTCGAGGACGTCGACGGCGCCGGCCGGTTCTACGTCTGCTCGCTCGACCGCCAGCGCGTCGTCTACAAGGGCCTCCTGAAGGCCGACCAGCTCTCCACGTACTTCCCGGACCTCCGCGACGACCGGCTCGAATCCGGCGTCGCGCTCGTCCACGCCCGCTTCTCCACGAACACGCTCGGCGCGTGGCACCTCGCGCACCCGTACCGGAACGTCATCCACAACGGCGAGTTCAACACCATCCGCGGCAACGTCAACTGGATGCGCGCCCGCGAGGCCGACCTCGCCGGCGCCGGCTTCACCGACGACCAGCTCGACGCCGTCCGCCCCGTCATCTCCGACCCCGACCAGTCCGACACCGCCTCCGTCGACGAGACGCTCGACCTGCTGCTCAACGGCGGCCGCGAACTCCCGCACGCGCTCCGCATGATGATTCCGGAGGCGTACCGGAACGACGAGTCGATGGACGACGACCGCCGCGACTTCTACGACTTCCACGCGTCGCTCGTCGAGCCGTGGGACGGCCCGGCGCTCGTCGTCGGCTTCGACGGCGACCGCGTCGCCGGCGTCCTCGACCGCAACGGGCTCCGCCCGTGCCGATACGACGTCACCACCGACGACCGCCTCGTCATGGGCAGCGAGGTCGGCGCGCTCTACCACGACGCCGACGAGGTCGCAGAGCGCGGCCGACTCCGCCCCGGCGAGACGTTCGTCGTCGACCGCGAACAGGGCCGCGTCGTCCCCGACGACGAAGTGTTCGACGACCTCGTCGACGACCGCTACGGCGACTGGGTCGACGACCAGCAGCGCCACGTCGACGACGTCACGGACGCCGCGCCCGCCGCCGACACCGAACCCGCGGCCGACGACGCGGACGCCGTCGACCCCGACCCGCAGCTCCGCAGCAAGCAGGCCGCCTTCGGCTACACCACCGACCAGCTCAACCACCTCATCGAGCCGATGGCGCGCAACGGCAAGGACCCCGTCGGGTCGATGGGCGACGACGCGCCGCTGTCGGTGCTCTCGGAGTTCGACCGGCCGCTGTTCACGTACTTCAAGCAGCTGTTCGCGCAGGTGTCGAACCCGCCCATCGACTACATCCGCGAGGAGCTGGTGACGTCGATGGAGTCGCGGCTCGGCCCGCAGCGCAACCTCCTCGGCGAGTCCGCGGACCACGCCCGGCAGATCGTCTGCGACTCCCCGGTGCTCTCCGAGCCCGAGGCGGCCGCGCTCAGAGACCTCGACGCCGCCACCGACGACCTCGAATCCGCGGTCGTCGACGCGACGTTCGACCCCGACGACGACCTCGAAGCCGCCGTCGAAGCGGTCCGCGCCGACGCCGAACAGGCCGTCCGCGACGGCGCCGACGTCCTCGTCCTCTCTGACCGCCGCGCCGGCGACGACCGGCTGCACGTCCCGAGCCTGCTCGCCACCGCCGCCGTCCACCACCACCTCGTCCGCGAGGGCCTCCGCGCCCGCACCGGCCTCGTCGTCGAATCCGGCGACCCGCGTGAGGTGCACCACGTCGCCTGCCTCGTCGGCTACGGCGCCGGCGCCGTCTGCCCGTACCTCGCGTACGACACCGTCCGCGACGTCGTCGCCGGCCCCGACGGCGCCGACGAGGACGAGGCGCTCGCCGCCTACCGCGGCGCGCTCGAAGACGGCCTGCTGAAGACGATGGCGAAGATGGGCATCTCCACCGTCGAGTCCTACCAGGGCGCACAGGTGTTCGAGGCGGTCGGGCTCGACTCCGACCTCGTCCGCGAGTACTTCGAGGGCACCGAGATTCGGACGGAAGGCATCGGCCTCCCGCAGCTCGAAGCGGACCTCCGCGAACGCTACCGCGTCGGCTTCGGCGACGACCCCGAACTGGAGACGCAAGGCGAGTACGAACACCGCTCCTCCGGCGAGCACCACGGCTGGAACCCCCACTCCGTCAACGCGCTTCACTCCGCGGTCCGCGGCGACGACCGCGACGCGTGGGACGACTTCGCCGAGCAGGTGAACGACGAGGAGTCGCCGGCCGAACTCAGGAACCTCCTCGAACTCGACTCCGACTGCGACCCCGTCCCGGTCGACGAGGTCGAGCCGGTCGAAGACATCGTCACGCGGTTCTCCACGGCCGCGATGAGCCTCGGCAGCCTGTCGCCGGAGGCGCACGAGAACAACGCGAAGGCGATGAACAGCATCGGCGCGAAGTCCAACACCGGCGAGGGCGGCGAGCCGCCCGAACGGTTCGACACGGACGCCGAGTGCTCCGTCAAGCAGGTCGCCTCCGGCCGGTTCGGCGTCACCTCCGCGTACCTCGCCGCCGCCGACGAACTCCAGATCAAGATGGCGCAGGGCTCGAAGCCCGGCGAGGGCGGCCACCTCCCCGGGTCGAAGGTGAACGAGTACATCGCGCACGTCCGCTGTGCGACGCCCGGCGTCGGACTCATCTCGCCGCCGCCCCAGCACGACATCTACAGCATCGAGGACCTCAAACAGCTCATCTACGACCTGAAGGCCGCGAACCCGGACGCGGACGTCAACGTCAAACTGGTCTCCGAAGCCGGCATCGGCACCATCGCCGCCGGCGTCGCGAAGGCCGAAGCCGACGTCGTCCACATCTCCGGGCACTCCGGCGGCACCGGCGCGTCCCCGAAGACGTCCATCAAGAACGCCGGCCTGCCGTGGGAGCTCGGCCTCGCCGAGGCGAACCAGATGCTGCACGCCACCGGGCTCCGCGACCGCATCACGGTCTCCGTCGACGGCGGCCTCAAGACCGGCCGCGACGTCGCCGTCGCCGCGCTGCTCGGCGCCGAGGAGTTCAGCTTCGGCACCGCGTCGCTCGTCTCCTCCGGCTGCGTGATGGCGCGGCAGTGCCACCAGAACACGTGCCCGGTCGGCGTCGCCACCCAGCGCGACGACCTCCGCGACCGGTTCCCCGGCGAGCCGGAGCACGTCGTCAACTACATGGCGTTCATCGCCCAGGAGCTCCGCGAGTACATGGCGGAACTCGGCTTCCGCACCGTCGAGGAGATGGTCGGCGAAGTCGACTGCCTGACCCAGCGCGACAGCGACCACCCGAAGGCGAAACACCTCGACCTCTCGGAAATTCTGGCCGAGCCCGCCGGCGACGTCGCGAGCACCAAGGTCCGCGAGCAGGACCACGCCGACCTCGCGGCGGCGCTCGACTGGGACCTCATCGACGAACTCGGCGACGCCGTCGAGGAGGGCGCGCCGTCCGTGCTCTCCCGGACGCTCCGCAACACGAACCGCGCCGTCGGCGCCACCCTCTCGAACCGCGTCTCCACCGCCCACGGCGACGACGGCCTCCCGGCGGACACGATTCGGCTCGACTTCGACGGCGTCGCCGGCCAGTCGTTCGGCGCGTTCCTCGCACCCGGCGTCACCGCCCACCTGACCGGCGCCGCGAACGACTACGTCGGCAAGGGGCTCTCCGGCGGCACCGTCGCCGTCGAAACCCCGTCGGACGCCGCGTTCGACCCGGCGGAGAACATCCTCATCGGCAACGTCGCGCTGTACGGCGCCACCGACGGCGAAGCGTACGTCAACGGCGTCGCCGGCGAACGGTTCGCCGTCCGGAACTCCGGCGTGAAAGCCGTCGTCGAGGGCGTCGGCGACCACGGCTGTGAGTACATGACCGGCGGCGCCGTCGCCGTCCTCGGCGAGGTCGGACGGAACTTCGCGGCCGGGATGTCCGGCGGCGTCGCCTACGTCTACGACCCGCACGGCGAACTCGGCGGGAAGCTCAACGCCGGCATGGTGACCGCGAGCCGCGAACTCACCGACCGCGACGAAGCGATGCTCCGTCGACTCGTCGAGAACCACTACGCCCGCACCGGCAGCGACCGCGCGGCCGAACTGCTCGACGACTGGGAGGACGCGCTCTCCGCGTTCGTCCGCGTCATGCCGGACGCCTACGCGGACGTGCTGGAGGAGGGCCGCGGCGACGACGTCCGCGAGGACCTCCCGGACCGCCCCGACGACGCGGCCGTCGACGGCAGCTTCGGCACCAGCGTCGCCAGCGGCGACGACTGACCGCTCCGCGGCGCCGACGCTCGGCCGTCCCGTCGCCTCGCTGCATCCGACTACCCGACTTTTTAAGCGGTGACGGACAAGCCGAGGTATGGACAGCCTCAATCGGATGGCGGTGGAGCTCGTCGACGAGGCGCTGGACTTCGCCGACGAGCTGAACGTCGCCGGCTACGAACTCGATTCGGGCGCGACGGTGCTGGACTTCGGCGTCGACGCCGACGGCGGCCTGGAGGCCGGGCTGCTGCTCGCGGAGATTCAGACCGCCGGGCTCGCGACCATCCAGAGCCGGATGGACCGCGTCGCCGACGCGCCGGTGCCGTACGTCGAACTGACAACGGACCACCCGGGCGTCGCGCTGCTCTGCTCGCAGAAGGCGGGCTGGGAGCTCGACATGGACGGCTTCGACGGGCTCGGCTCCGGCCCGGCGCGCGCCATCGTCGGCGAGGAGGCCGAGTTCGAAGCCGTCGGCTACTACGACGAGTTCGACCTGACGGTGCTGTGCGTCGAGAGCCACGCGCTCCCCGGCGACGACGTCGCGGCGCACGTCGCCGACCGGACCGGCGTCAACGAGTCCGCCGTGTTCCTGCCGACGACGGCGCTCGGTTCGACGCCCGGAAGCGTCACGACCGCCGCTCGCGCCCCCGAACTCGCCGTGTTCCGGCTGTTCGAACTCGGCTACGACCCGACGGACGTCCTGTCGGTCGCCGGCACCGCGCCGGTCGCCCCGGTGAGCTACGACGAGACCGAGGCGATGGGCCGGACGAACGACGCGCTCGCGTACGGCGGCGAAGTCCACCTCACGGTCGCCGAGGACTTCGACCGGTTCGACGAGCTCCCGTCGACCGCCGCAGAGGAGTACGGCACGCCGTTCGCCGACATCTTCGCCGACGCCGACTACGACTTCTACGACCTCGACGAGTCGGTGTTCGCCCCCGCGAAAGTCACCGTCGACGTCGCCGACGGCCCGACGTACGCCTACGGCGAGACCCGCGAGGACCTGCTCGCGGAGTCGTTCGACTTCGTCACCGAGTAGGCGATGAAGTTCAAGCTCGTCCCGGAGCCGCCCGAAACCGCCGCGTTCGTCCGGGACGTCCAGGCCGCCGTGCCGCTCGTCCCGGGCAGCGAAGACGACTGCTGCGCCCGGCTGATGCGGCGCTGCGGCTTCGAGAGCCGCGACGTCGCCCGGACGTGGCTGACGTTCCTCCGCGCCGTCGACCTCGCCGAGGAGACGGACTCCGGCTTCCGCCGCCGCCGCGTCGACTCCGACGCCGACCACCTCCGAGCCGCGCTGCTCGCGGGCGTCTACGGCGCCGACGAGCTCGCCGCCGCGCTGCTCGCAGCCGACGACCCGCTCACCGCCGCCGACGCCTTCGACCGGTTCGCGGACCGCGTCCCCGAGTGGGAGCGCCACCGCCGCGACGACTGGGTGGCCGTCTGGCGCGACCGCGTCGCGCGGCTCCTCGGCTGGTTCGCCCTCCTCGACCTCGCCGACCGCACCGACGACGGCTACGTCGCCACCGACACGCTCCGCTCGGTCCACGGGCAGTAACGGCGAGCGGAGAATAACGGCGGTCGGCGGAGAAGCTCCGGCGTCAGTCGTCGGCGCCGGCGTAGCTGACGTCGGTGACGGTGCCGACGCCCTTGCTCTGGCCTTCGCGGAACACGAACCGCTGGCCCTCCTCGACGAGGTACGGCTGGAACTTGAACTCGATTTCCGTCTCGCCGGTGTCGCCGGGGAGCAGGCGGCCGCCGTCCGGGTGGAACACGCCGGCTTCGCTGATGGTTTCGAGGTGGACGACCGGCTCGTACCCCTCGCCGATGCGCGTCGGGTGGTTCAGCACCATCACCTCGGCGTCGAACGACCGGACCGGTTTCGGGTCCGCGTACCGCGGCAGCAGCGCCATCCCGCGGTGGATTTCGGACTCGCGGACGCCCTTCAGGGCGATGCCGACGATGCGGCCGGCGCGCGCCTTGTCGACGCGGTGGTAGTGCATCTCGATGCTGCGCGCCTCCACCTCGCGGAACGAGCCGTCCGGCATCGGGCCCAACAGCAGTTCGTCGCCCGCCTCGACCGCGCCCGAGCGGACGGTGCCGGAGGCGACGGCGCCGACGCCTTTCACGTCGTACGTCCGGTCGATGTACAGCCGGAAGTCGTCGTCCGTGGCGACCGACCGCTTCGGCAGCGTCTCGAACAGCCGGTCGAGGTCGCCGAGCCCCTGCCCGGACACCGCGGAGGTGAGCAGCACCGGGACGACGCCGTCGCCGACTTCGTCCGCGGCGGTGCCGACGCCGTGCCGGTCGGCGAGCAGCGGCGTCTGCCCGACGTCGCGCAGCATCGACTCGACCTCCCGTTCGACCTCGGCGACGCGGTCGTCTGGCACCGCGTCCACCTTCGTGACGGCGACGACCGTCGGCAGGTCCATCGCGAGCAGGATGCCGAGGTGTTCGCGCGTTGTCTTCGTCGGGCCGTCGTCGGCGGCGACCGCGAGCAGGCCGTAGTCGAGTTTCTGCCCGACGAGCCCTCGAATCGTGGTGCGGAGCCACGGCTCGTGGCCGACGGTGTCGACGAACGAGACGAGCCGGTCGGCCTCCTCGACGACGCGCGCCCGGTCGGACTTCCGGTTCGGGTTGTCCATCCGGACCGCGTCGCCGTCGGCGAACCCGTACACGCCGTAGCTCAGGTCCGCGGAGAGCCCGCGCTCCATCTCGTGCGGCTGGACGTCGAGGTACGACCGGGTGCCGCCCTCGCCGTCGTCGCTCTGCCCGGTGACGAGCGACCCGACGAGCGTCGACTTGCCGTGGTCGACGTGGCCGGCGGTGCCGACGACGATGTGCTCGTCGTCCGCCTCCAGCATCGCGCCCTCACGCACCGTCGCCAGCCCGACGAGCCCGGCGTCCTCCGCGGGGCCGTCGCCGGCGCTCCACGTCTCCACGTCGTGGATGTGCGCCTCCGCTTCCTCCGCGAGCAGCGACAGGACGTCCATCGTCTCGGAGAACGCGGCCGGCGAGATGCCGGCGACGCCGCCGTCGTCAGTGACGCCGACGACGTAGAGGGCTTCGCCGTCGCCGGAGAGGACGCGGTGGCGGAGCTGCGCCGCGAGGCTCTCCATCCGGCCGTCCGCGAGGTGGACGTCTCGCGAGAGCCGCGTCTTGAACTCGATGTGGCCGCCTTCCTGCTCGCCGCGCTCGATGGCCCGCTCCAGAGCGGCCCTGTCAGCGCTCATACTCCGCGATGAGTGCGGACCCTGTATAACCCTTTTCACGGACCGTGCTACCGAATGTCACGAAATGCGGCGGCCGTTCGCCGGCAACGACGACCGGCCAGACATCGACTCCCGCGTCGGTCTCGACGTTCCCTGTCCACCGAGACGCGACGGTCTGCGTCGGCGACGCGGCCCACTTACCCGGCGACCCCTGAGGGGCCGTGATTTTTGAGTGCCGAGAACGCGACGATCTCGGACGATGCCCTCCGTCGCGCTTCTCGCCGCCGGCGTCGTGCTGGTCGTCGCCGGCGGGTACGGCGCTCTCTACCCCCAGCGGCAGTACGAGATTCGGCAGTGGGGGCAGACGACCGACGACCCGGAGCTGAGCGAGGGCGGCAAGCTGCTGTGGCGACTGCTCGACGCGGCGTTGGTGCTCTTCGGCGTCGGGACGCTGTGGCTCGCGTTCACGGCGTAGGCGGCGCCGACCGACGGTCGATTCGCGGCTCCCCGCCGACGGACTCGGCACTGCCGGAGGAGCGCTACTCGGACTGGAGCGTCTCGTACGCCCGCGTCACCCGCTTGAACGACTCCTCGTCGCCGCCGGAGTCCGGGTGCGTCTCCTTGACGCGGTCGCGGTACGCCGACTTCACGTCCTCCTCGGACGCGCCCGGCGTCAGGCCGAGTTCGCGGTACGCCGCGGCCTCCGACAGCCCCGTCGACGCGGCGGTTCCCTGCGACGAACCACCGCGTCCGCCGCGACCGCTGCCGCGTCCGGCGCCGCGGGCGTCAGCGTGCGTCCGCTCGCCGGACACTCGCTGTCTGGCTTCCCTGCCGAACCGGGACTGCGAGCCGCGCGGCCCGTCGCCGGCGGCCGTCCGCCGCTGGCTCGCCTGGCGTCGCCGGGCGTCCGCCAGGAGCCGGCCGGACGCGTGGTACCACATGAAGTACGCCGACGCCGCGAACGGCGCGGCGAGGAACAGCAAGAACAGCGACCGCGCGAACGCCAGCACCGTCAGAACGACGGTGATACCGGCGAACACGGCTGCGAGTCCGAAGACGAGCGCGTCGCGGTCCACACCCCGATTCGGTGCGCCGTCACCGTAAACCCCTCGTCGCGACCCGGGCTGGGACGGCGAGTGCTGTCCGGTCGACGAGCGTCGCGCCGGTCCGCCAGCATCCTGAAGTCGGCTCGCCGCGAACGCCGACGGGACCCACGATGAGCATGACCGGCGTCTGTCAGATATGCGAAGCGGCGGAGGCGCGGTTCACCTGCGACAACTGCGGTGCGCTCGTCTGCGCGGACCACTACGACGAGCAGACGGGGTGCTGTGTCGAGTGCGCCCAGTCGATGCCCGGCGACGGCGGCCCCGGATTCAGCGTCGAGGACTGACCCGGCCGCCGGCTAGTCGCGGTGTCGGTTCAGCTGGTCGCGGAGCTGTTTCGCCGCCTGCCCCGCGGCCGCCGCGAACCGCTCGCCGGCGTCCTCGCCGGCGAAGATGATGCCGCGCGAGGAGTTCACGAGGCCGACGCCGTCCGCGAGACCGTACTCGACGGCCGCCTCGACGTCGCCGCCCTGCGCGCCGACGCCTGGCACGAGAAACGGGAGCTCCGGCACCTCATCGCGGAGCTCCTCCAGTTCCTCGGGCGCGGTGGCGCCGACCACGAGGCCGACGTTACCGTACTGGTTCCAGGTGTCCGCGAGCGCGGCGACGCGGCGGTACAGGGGCTCGCCGCTCGACAGTTCGAGGTCCTGCAGGTCTGCGCCGCCCGGATTCGACGTTCGGCACAGCACGAACACGCCCTTGTCCGACCGCGACAGGAACGGTTCGAGCGAGTCCCGGCCCATGTAGGGGTTCGCCGTGATGGCGTCGACGTCGTCGAGCAGTTCGGCGTACTTCCGCGCCGTGTTCCCGATGTCTGCGCGCTTGGCGTCCAGCAGCACCGGGACGTCCTTACCGTGGGCGTACGCGACGGTTTCGCGGAGGCTGCGCCAGCCGTCGGCGTCCTCGTAGAAGGCGGCGTTCGGCTTGTAGCAGGCGGCGTACTCGTGGGTGGCGTCGATGATGCGGCGGTTGAACGCCCACCGCGGCAGGTCCTTCTCGCGGAGGTGCTCCGGGAGCCGGTCGACGTCGGCGTCGAGGCCGACGGACACCACGGTGTCGTTCGCGTCGATGCGGTCGCGGAGCCGGGAGAAGAAGGCGTTGAACTCGGGCATGCTCGTCGGTGGGGCGGACGGGGACTAAGCCTTCCCGCTTCGCCGCCCGGCGGCCGCGGCGAGCGACAGCTACTCGGCGTCGGAGCCGACACGTCCGGCCGTGTTACGGCGGCTCCTCTCGCTGGTCGACGACTACCTGGTGCTCTGGGTCGCCCTCGCGGTCGCCGTCGGCGTGACGACGCCGCGGCTCGCCGCCGTCACGGCGTACTCGACGCCGATTCTCGCCGCGATGGTCGGCAGCGTCTCGCTGACGCTGTCGGTCGCGGACTTCCGCGAGGTCCCGACGCGGTCGCTCCGGCCGGCGCTCGTCGGGCACGCCGCGATGCCGCTCGTCGCGTTCGCTGTCGCCCGGCTCCTCGGGCTGTCGCCCGCGCTCACCGCCGGGTTCGTCGTGCTCGGCGGCGTGACGCCCGAACTGGTGACGCCGGTGATGACGGAACTCGCGGACGGCGACACGGCGCTCGCCTCCGCGGTGCTGGTGCTCGCCGGCGTCGGCAGCGTCGCGCTGCTCCCGGTCGCGGCGGCGCTGTTCGTCGGCGGCGTCGCCGTCGACTCCGCCAGAATCGTCGAGGAGCTGCTCGTCGCCGTGGTCGCGCCGATGCTGCTCGCGGTGGCCGTCAGGACGCGGTTCCCGGCCGCCGTCGGCCGCTACGACGACGACTACCCGGCGGTGGCGGCGCTGCTCGTCGTCGTCGTCATCGGCGGCGTCGCGGCCGCGAACGCCGACCTCCTGCGGTCGGCGGCCCTCCCGGTCGTCGCCGCCGGCGCGCTGACGCTCAACGTCGCCGGCTACGGCATCGGCTGGACGCTCGGCCGCGACCTCCCGGCGCCGCGACGGGTCGCGACGACGCTCTCGGTCGGGATGCGCGACTTCGCGGTCGCCGCCGCGCTCGTCGTCGCCGCGGGCTTCCCCGCCGCAGCGGCGCTCCCGGCGGTCGCCTTCGGCGTCGTCGAACTCGCGACGAGCGCCGCGCTCGCCCGCTACTGGAGTGACTGACGAGCGCCGGCCGCTCCGCCGAACGACCACGCGCCCGGTTTCTGCACTGCGACCCTGGGGCTACTCGTCCGGGTCGCTGCCGCGGTCCTGGTCGCGGTCTCGGTCGCGGTCGCGGTCCCGTTTCGCCGGCCGGCCGAGCTCTCGCTCCACCGACGCGACCTTGTCCGCCGCGCGCTGGTCGACGGCGCGCTTGTCGTCGATTTTCAGGAACGTCGAGACGCGGTCGCCGTCGACGGCCTCGTGAGCGGCGGTCGCCGCCGCCATCACTTCTGCGACGTCGTCGGCCTCGATGACGGTGCCCATCGGCGTCGTCTCGTAGCTCACGTCGAAGTCGTCGAGCGCCGCGACGGCCTTCGCGACCTCGCCGGCCATGCTGCCCTCGACGACCGGCGCAACGCTCAAGAACGCGATTACTGTCACGCGCGGCGCTACGCCTCCGGCGACCTAATGTGCTCCGCCGGCAGCCGAACCTCGTGCCCGGCCTCGCGCGCTCGCGGGCACACGGGAACTACTACACCTCCCGACCGCGTTGGAGGCGGTATGTACGTGAGCCACCCGGTTCGCCGGATGCGCGACGACCCCGACCCGGACGCGGACGTGACGCTCGTCGTCGAACTGGACGCGCTGGACGAGGCGTCGTTCCGCGCCGCGGTCGACGACGCCGGCGGCGACGTCGACGCCGAACTGCGCTTCGACTCCTACCGCGTCACGCTCCCCGAAACGGGGGTCGCCGACCTCTGCGCGCTCGACGGACTCGCCACGGTCGAAACGACGAACGCCGTCGGCTACGGCGGCGACGCCGGCGAGGACGTCGACGGAGATGACACCTTCGGCGGTGACCGCGGCGGCGACGACGAGAGGGAGGGTGCCCGCGACGGCGACAGCGACGGCGAAGAACCGACGGTCGACACGCAGAACCGAGACGGCTGAGTCGGCTGCGGACTGACGGCGCCGCGGCTCTTTCGGGCGTGAGTCCGAGAGAAGTGCGCTGGCTGGGATTTGAACCCAGGTTGTGACCATGGCAAGGTCACGTGATACCACTACACTACCAGCGCGTACCTGCATCCGCGTCCCGTCTCCGGGTTTCTCGCGGTGCGCATTCACAGCTAAGGAGAGGGTGATACATAAATCCGTCCTTCCTCCGGCGCCGTGTCACCGACTACCGCCGCCGAATCGCGGTACGGTGTGGCACGCGAAACCGCCGCGGACGGGTGTGTGAAGCCGTGTCTCCGCCGCCGGGGATTCAATACCCTTTTAGGTCGCGGCTGAGGTATGTGTGATACAGTCCGGTGAAGCGACATGGATGGCACGACACTCGACGTGCTCGTGCCGTCGTCGCTCGTCCGGGAGGCCGAGGACGGCCGCGAGGCCACGCGGAAACTCGGCTACGTCGCCCGTGCGGCGACGGTCTTCCGGGCGGACCGGTTGGTAGTCTTCCCAGACCGGGAAGGCGAACGCCGCAGAGGCGGCGAGTACGTCCGCACGCTGCTGGAGTACTGCGCGACTCCGTCGTACCTCCGAAGGGAGGTGTGGGGGAAACGCGAGGAACTCCGGCACGTCGGTGTGCTCCCGCCGATGCGGCCCGACACCTCCGGCCCAGACGGGTCGGAGCTGCGAGAAGGAATCGTGACCGAGGTCGGACCTGAAGGCCGCGTCCGGGTCAATTGCGGAATGCAACACCCGATCTCCCTGCACGCCCCTCCGGGAACGGAGGTCTCACAGGGAGAGCGCGTCACCGTCAGGGTCTCTTCGCGAGAACCCGTCCGTGCCCGCATCGTCTCGGCGCCCCCACCGGGGTTCCGGGTCGAGGGCATGGACATGAAGGACGCCCTCGCCCGCGCCGAACTGACGGTCGCCACGTCGCGACACGGACAGCCGCTGTCCGTCTCCGGCCTGGCTGACCTCCGCGGCCGCACGCGTGACACACACGTGGCGGTCGCGTTCGGCGCCCCGGGGCGCGGGCTTCCGGACATCCTCGGGGTCGACCCCGAGGAGGTTCCGGTCGACCCCGACGCCGACGGATCGGGGTTCGACCTCTGGCTGAATACGATTCCGCGACAGGGCAGCGAGGTCGTGCGCACCGAAGAAGCGGTGTTCGCCACGCTCTCGCCGCTCACGCTCACGGAGTAAGCCACAACCATGCCACAACCAAGCAGACCACGCAAGGGCTCGCTGGGCTTCGGCCCGCGTACGCGCGCGAGCAGTGAAGTCCCCCGTATCCGCTCGTGGCCCGACGACGACGGCGCCGCCGCCGTCCAGGGCTTCGCGGGCTACAAGGCCGGGATGACCCACGTCGTCATGGTGAACGACGAATCCGACTCCCCGCGAGAGGGGATGGAGGAGTCAGTTCCCGTGACGGTGGTGGAGGTCCCGACGATGCGGGCAGTCGCCCTGCGAGCGTACGAAGACACGCCGTACGGACAGAAGCCGGTCACCGAGGTGTGGACCACCGAGTTCCACGACGAACTCGACCGCACCCTCGACCTGCCGGCGGAGACCACGTTCGAAGAGGACGCCGACGAACTCCGCACCCTCGTGGACGACGGCGCAGTGGACGACCTGCGCGTCATCACCCACACGGTGCCGTCGGAGCTCCAGAACGTCCCGAAGAAGAAGCCCGACGTCATGGAGACGCGCGTCGGCGGCGACACGCTGTCGGAGCGGCTCGACTACGCCCTCGACCTCGTCGAGGACGGCGGCGAGCACGACTTCGGTGACGTGTTCCGCGCCGGCGAGTACCTCGACACCTCCGGCGTCACGAAAGGCAAGGGCACCCAGGGCCCCGTCAAGCGCTGGGGCGTCCAGAAGCGGAAAGGCAAACACGCCCGGCAGGGGTGGCGGCGCCGCATCGGTAACCTCGGCCCGTGGAACCCCTCGCGTGTGCGCTCGACCGTCCCCCAGCAGGGGCAGACCGGCTACCACCAGCGGACCGAGCTCAACAAGCGGCTCATCGACTTCGGCGACGGCGACGACGCCTCCGTCGATGGCGGCTTCAAGGGCTACGGCGAGGTGACCGGGAAGTACGCGCTCATCAAGGGCTCGCTGCCGGGCCCCTCCCAGCGCCTCCTGCGGTTCCGACCGGCCATCCGGCCGAACGACCAGCCGCGCCTCGACCCCGAGGTGCGCTACGTCTCCACTGAATCGAACCAAGGATAATGAACGCAACAGTACTTGACCTGAACGGCGACGACGCCGGTGACGTGGACCTCCCGGAGGTCTTCGACACCCAGTTCCGCCCGGACCTCATCCAGCGGGCAGTCACCGCCGCGCAGGCAAACCGGAAGCAGGCTTACGGCGCCGACGAGTACGCCGGGCTCCGCACGCCCGCGGAGTCGTTCGGCTCCGGCCGCGGCATGGCTCACGTCCCGCGTCAGAACGGGCAGGGCCGCCGCGTCCCGCAGACCGTCAAGGGCCGGAAGGCCCACCCGCCGAAAGCCGAGAAGGACCAGAGCAAGAAGGTCAACGACAAGGAGCGGAAGCTCGCGACGCGGTCCGCCATCGCGGCGACCGCGGACGCCGAGCTCGTCCGCGAACGCGGCCACCAGTTCGACGACGACGTCGACCTGCCGCTGGTCGTCTCCGACGACTTCGAGGACCTCGTGAAGACCCAGGACGTCGTTTCGTTCCTCGAAGCGGCCGGCCTGGACGCCGACATCGAGCGCGCCGACGAGGGGCGCTCGGTCCGCGCCGGCCGCGGGACGACCCGCGGACGGAAACACCAGGAGCCGAAGTCGATCCTGTTCGTGACCAGTGAAGAGCCGTCGACGGCGGCCCGCAACCTCGCGGGCGTCGACGTGACGACCGGCGCCGAAGTGAACGCGGAGGACCTCGCGCCCGGGACGCAGCCCGGCCGACTCACCGTGTTCACCGAGAGCGCCCTCGCGGAGGTGGCCGACCGATGAGCTCCATCATCGACCACCCGCTCGTCACGGAGAAGGCGATGGACGAGATGGACTTCGCGAACAAGCTCCAGTTCATCGTCTCGCTCGACGCGGACAAGCCCGAAATCGTCGACGCCGTCGAATCGCAGTTCGAGGTCGACGTCGAGGCCGTCCGCACGCAGGTCACGCCGAAAGGAACGAAGAAGGCCACCGTCACGCTCTCCGAAGAGCACGACGCGCAGGAAGTGGCCTCGCGCATCGGGGTGTTCTGAGATGGGACGCAGAATTCAGGGACAACGACGCGGCCGCGGCGGCTCGACGTTCCGAGCCCCGTCGCACCGCTACAAATCCGACAAGCAGCACAAGACGCTGGAGGGCGACGACGACACCATCTCCGGCGAAGTCGTCGACATCGAGCACGACCCGGCGCGCTCGGCGCCGCTCGCGGAGGTCGAGTTCGAGGACGGCGACCGCCGACTCATCCTCGCGCCGGAAGGCGTGGCGGTCGGCGAGACGCTGTCCGTCGGCGTCTCCGCGGAGATCAAGCCCGGTAACACGCTCCCGCTGGCGGAAATCCCGGAGGGAGTTCCGGTGTGCAACGTCGAAGCGAACCCCGGCGACGGCGGCAAGTTCGCCCGCGCGTCGGGCGTCAACGCGACGCTGCTCACCCACGACCGCGACGTCGCGGTCGTCCAGCTGCCGAGCGGCGAAGTGAAGCGGCTCAGCCCGGACGCACGCGCCACCATCGGCGTCGTGGCGGGCGGCGGCCGGACGGAGAAGCCGTTCGTCAAAGCCGGCAACAAACACCACAAGATGAAGTCGCGCGGCACCAAATACCCGCGCGTCCGCGGGGTCGCGATGAACGCCGTCGACCACCCGTTCGGTGGCGGCGGCCGCCAGCACCCCGGTCAGCCCAAGTCCGTCTCGCGGGACGCCCCGCCGGGACGGAAGGTGGGCGACATCGCGTCCAAACGCACCGGACGCGGAGGGAACAAGTAAACCATGAGTTCAGAGTACCGAACCGGCCGCGAAGGTGAGTTCACCTACCGCGGTCACACGTTGGACGAGCTTCAGGAGATGGATCTCGACGAAGTCTCGGAACTGCTCCCCGCCCGCGCGCGGCGAACCATCAATCGAGGACTGAGCGTCGAGCAGGAGAAGCTGCTCGCGTCGGCCCGCGACACGACCGAGGAGGAGTCCGCGAACGACCCGGTCCGAACGCACCTGCGCGACATGCCGGTGCTGCCGGAGTTCGTCGGACTCACCTTCGAAGTGTACGACGGACAGGAGTTCGAGCGCGTCAAGGTCGAGCCCGAAATGATCGGGCACTACCTCGGCGAGTTCAACCTCACGCGGACGTCCGTCGAACACGGACAGGCCGGCATCGGCGCGACCCGGTCCTCGAAGTTCGTGCCACTCAAGTAACACATGGGAATCAGTTACAGCGTCGACGCCGACCCGGAGACGACCGCCAAAGGGATGCTCCGGGAGCGGCAGATCAGCCCGAAGCACAGCAAGGCCATCGCCCGCGCCATCAAGGGCGAGACGGTCGCCGACGCCGAGGAGTACCTCAACGCGGTACTCAACGAGGAGCGTTCGGTTCCGTTCAAGCAGCACAACACCGGCGTCGGCCACCGCTCGGACATCGACGGCTGGGACGCCGGCCGGTACCCCGAGAAGGCCACGAAGGACTTCCTGAAGCTGCTCGAGAACGTGAAGAACAACGCCGACCGACAGGGGTTCGACGTCGACGACATGGTCGTCATGCACGTCGCCGCCCACAAGGTGGGCGAACAGCAGGGACGCAAGCCCCGCGCGATGGGTCGCGCGTCCCCGTGGAACACCCCGCAGGTAGACGTCGAAATGATCATCGAGGAGGCCGACTAACATGGCGGACGAACACCAGTTCATCGAAGACGGGCTCCAGCGGAGCCAGATCAACGAGTTCTTCGAAGAGGAACTCGGCCGCGCCGGCTACGGCGGCATGGACGTCGCCAAGACGCCGATGGGGACCCAGATCGTCCTGAAGGCCGAAAAGCCCGGGATGGTCATCGGCAAGGGCGGGAAGAACATCCGCAAGGTCACCACCGAACTCGAAGAGCGGTTCGACATGGACGACCCGCAGATCGACGTTCAGGAGGTCGACGAACCCGACCTGAACGCCAAGATCGTCGCGGACCGTCTCGCGAACGCGCTCGAACGCGGCTGGTACTTCCGGAAGGCCGGCCACACGACCATCGACCGCATCATGGACGCCGGCGCGCTCGGCGCCGAAATCGTCCTGAGCGGAAAGGTCACCGGCGCGCGCTCGCGCGTCGAGAAGTTCAACCGCGGCTACATCAAGCACAACGGCGAACCCGCCGAAGACGTCGTCGACGAAGGCCAGGGCGTCGCCGTCATGAAGCTCGGCACCATCGGCGTGACGGTGAAGATCATCCCGCCGGGTGCGACGCTCCCCGACGACTTCGAAATCGAGGAGGACGTCGAGGCCCCCGAGGTCGAGCAGTCGGCCGAAGAGGAGGGCGTCGAAGAGCTGCTCGCTGACGTCGAAGAGGGGGAGGTCCCCGAGGCGCCTCAGCACGAGGAGCCCGAGGTCCCGGAGGAGTCGCCGGAGGAAGCCATCGACGAGGAGATCGTCGAGGAGGTCGTCGAGGAGGCCCAGCACACGGACTCCTCGCGCGAAACCGCCGAAGGCTCCCCCGAAGAGGAGGACGTCGGCACCGCCTCCGAGGAGGCCGTCGAGGTCGCCGAGGAGGAGGAACTCGACGAGGCCGTCGAGGAGGAAGCCGCCGAACTCGTCTCGGAGATGGAGGAGGAGTCCGAGTCCGCCGAGGAGTCGGAGACGGAAGAAGAAACCGCCGAAGAGGAGACGGAGGAGTAACCCATGGCGATCCTTCACGTCCAAGAAATCCGCGACATGACGCCCGCCGAACGCCAGGCCGAACTCGAGGAGCTCGAAACCGAGCTGCTCAACGCGAAGGCCGTGCAGGCCGCGGGCGGCGCGCCGGACAACCCCGGTCGCGTCGGCGAACTGAAGAAGACGATCGCGCGCATCAAGACGGTGCAGCGCGAAGAAGGCGACCTCGACGAGGAGTAGCACGACGATGGCACTGACCCCCGAAACGCTCACGCGACACGAACTCTGCGGCCTCCCGGTACGGGTGGCCGCCGCCGCCAGCGACGCCTCCGTCGGCATCGCCGGCCGCGTCGTGTCCGAGAGCCAGCGGACACTCACGGTCCGCGACTCGTCGCCCGACGGCGACGCGGGGGACAAGCAGGTGCCGAAGCGGGGCGCGACGTTCGAGTTCGCGCTCCCCTCTACCGAGGATTCCGTCACCGGCGTCGCTGCTGGCGCAGCGCCGCACGGGCCCACAAATGAAGCCGCCGAGGCGCGCAAGCCCTCGGGGTCCACATCCGAACTTCCGTCGTCCGCGCACGGCACACTGGCCGCCGAGCGAGGACAGGACGATACTGCCGGGGTCACAGCCGGTCAGTCGGGCGGTTGCGAGGGTGTGGTCTACGTTACGGTGGATGGGGCCAGACTGCTCTCACGACCCGCCTTACGCACAGAACGTGCGGGTGATTCGATATGGCAATCGGACTGAACGTAACTACACCGGAGGAGACCTGCTCCGACGAGAACTGCCCGTTCCACGGATCGCTGTCCGTGCGCGGCCAGACGCTCGAAGGAACCGTCGCCTCCACACGAATGGACAAGACCGTCGTCGTCGAGCGGGAGTACGACGTCTTCGTACCGAAGTACGACCGCTACATGAAGCGACGGAGCCGCGTCTCCGCCCACTGCTCGCCCTGCCTCGACGTCGAGGAAGGCGACGAAGTGCGGATCGCGGAGACCCGACCGCTCTCGAAGACCAAGTCACACGTGGTCGTCGAGACGCTCGAAACCGAAGGTGATGCCTGATGGAGGCGCTGAAAGCCGACGTCACGCAGGGCCTCGAGAAAGGCTCGCTGATCACGTGCGCCGACAACACCGGCGCGCGTGAACTCAAAGTCATCTCGGTTTCGGGCTACTCGGGCACGAAGAACCGTCACCCCAAAGCAGGCGTGGGCGACAAAGTGACCGTCTCGGTCACGAAAGGGACGCCGGAGATGCGTCGACAGGTCCTCGAGGCCGTCGTCGTCCGGCAGCGCAAACCCATCCGTCGCCCCAGCGGCACGCGCGTCAAGTTCGCGGACAACGCCGCCGTCGTCATCGACGACGTCGGCGAGCCGCGCGGGACCGAAATCAAGGGTCCCATCGCGCGCGAAGTCGCCGAACGCTTCGGGAGCATCGCATCCACCGCGACGCAGATCGTATGAGCAAGCAACCGCACAAACAGCGAAACCGGACGCGAGACGCGCCGCTCCACGAGCGGCAGAAGCTCGTCCGCGCAACCCTCACGGAGGAGCTCCGTGAGGAGTACGGCCAGCGGAACGTCCGCGTCAACGCGGGCGACACCGTCGAGGTCATGCGCGGCGACTTCGCCGGCGTGGAAGGCGAAGTGCTCGAAGTCGACCTCCGCGACGCCGTGATTCACGTCGAGGACGTCACGGTCGAGAAGGCCGACGGCGAGGAGACGCCGCGGCCGCTCGACACGTCGAACGTCCGCGTCACGGAGCTCGACATCGAGGACGACCGCCGCGAGGAGCGTCTCGAGTCCGACGAGGAGGCTGCATAACATGAGTAACCACCAGAAGCGACTGTCGGCCCCGAACTCGTGGCCGGTCGAACGGAAAGAGGAGACGTTCACCGTGGCGGCGGGCGCGGGCCCGCACGGCGAGTCCGGCGTCCCCCTGCTCATCGTCCTTCGGGACGTGCTGGGGTACGTCGACACCCGGAAGGAGGCGCGCTACGCGCTCGACCACGGCTCCGTGCTCGTGAACGGCAAGGCGGTGTCCGACGAGGCCCGCCCGGTCGGGATGTTCGACATCCTGGCGTTCACGGAGCGCGAAGAGTACTACCGCGTCTTCCCGAGCGAAGGCGGTCGGCTCTCGCTGACCCCCATCGACGAGGACGCAGCGGCGTCCCGACTCGGGAAGGTCGTCGAAAAGCGGCAGGTCGCCGGCGGGCAGTTCCAGTACACGCTGCACGACGGCACCACGCTGCTGGCCGACGAGTCCGACTACGACGGCAAGGACTCGCTCGTCGTCGACAACGAGACGAAGGAGGTCGTCGCGCACTTCCCGTACGAGGAAGGCGCGCTCGTCACCGCCATCGACGGCGAACACGCCGGCCAGATCGGCACCGTCGAGGAGATCGCGGTGACGCAGGGCTCCGGGGCGAACGGCGTCACGGTCAGCCAGGACGACGGCGGCTTCGAGACGGTCGAAGCGTACGTCGTCGTCATCGACGAGAACTTCGTCGACGGAGGTGACGACGAATGAGCGAGGCCGCAGACCTCCACGAGATGCGCGAACCGCGCATCGAGAAGGTCGTCGTCCACATGGGCGTCGGCCAGGGTGGCCGCGAACTCGCCAACGGCGAGGAAATCCTCGAAGAGATCACCGGTCAGGAGTCGGTCCGCACGACGGCGAAGAACGCCATCGGCGAGTTCGACATCCGGCCCGGCGACCCCATCGGGGCGAAGGTGACGCTGCGCGGCGACGACGCCGACGAGTTCCTCGAGACCGCTCTCGAGTTCGTCGACCTCTCCGCCGGGCAGTTCGACGACACCGGCAACTTCAGCTTCGGCGTCGACGAGCACACCGAGTTCCCGAGCCAGGAGTACGACCCGCAGATCGGTATCTACGGGCTCGACGTCACCGTGGCGCTGACGCGCCCCGGCTACCGCGTCTCCCAGCGGAACGAAGTGACGCGGTCGATTCCGAGCAGCCACCGGATGTCAGTCGAGGACGCCGTCACGTTCCTCGAACGCGAGTTCGAGGTCGAGGTGAGCGACGAATGAGCGAAGCAGAATCCGAAACGAGCGGCGCCGAACAGACGGGCGAACACGCCGAGAAGCGCACCGGCCAGCGGAACGAGTGTCGTCGCTGCGAGCGCAAGCAGGGGCTCGTCGGCAAGTACGACATCAATCTCTGCCGGCAGTGCTTCCGCGAGGTCGCCCGCGACATGGGCTTCCGCAAGTACCGATAACAATGGCAGGTAACGATCCACTCTCCGACGCGCTCGCAGGCATCGACAACGCCGAGAGCGTCGGTCATCTGGAGTACACGGTCCAGCCCGCCTCGAACATCGTCGGTTCCATCCTCGAAGTGCTGTACGACAGCGGCTACGTCGACGGCTTCGAATACGTCGAGGACGGGAAAGCCGGCCGGTTCGAGGTCGAACTGAAAGGCGCTATCAACGAGTGCGGCGCGGTGAAGCCGCGCTACTCCGTCGGCGCGGACGGCTACGAACGCTGGGAGAAGCGGTACCTCCCGGCCCGCGACTACGGCGCACTCATCGTGACGACGAGTCACGGCGTCATGAGCCACTACGAGGCCCGCGAACAGGGAATCGGTGGCCAGGTCATCGCATACGTCTACTGATCATGGCACGAAGAGAAATCGAACTACCCGAGGACGTCTCGGCGGACGTCGACCACCTCGACCTCACCGTCGAGGGGCCGAACGGCTCCGTGACGCGCCGACTGTGGTACCCGGACGTCGACGTCGCCGCCGAGGACGACGCCGTCGTGCTGACGTACCCGGACGACGCCGACCGCAAGACGAACGCGACCGTCGGAACCTTCGCGAGCCACGTGACCAACATGGTTCACGGGACCACGGAGGGCTGGGAGTACCAGCTCGAAGTGTTCTACGCTCACTTCCCGATGGACGTCTCCGTCGACGGCGACGACGTCGTCATCACGAACTTCCTCGGGGAGAAGGCCCCGCGCCGCGCGGCGATCCGCGGCGACACGGACGTACAGATCGACGGCGAAGAAATCACGCTGACCGGCCCCTCGAAGGAGGACGTCGGGCAGACCGCCGCGAACATCGAACAGCTAACTCGCGTGACGGACAAGGACACGCGCGTCTTCCAGGACGGCGTGTACATCACGCAGAAGCCCACCGGAGGTGCCTGATAGATGGCTGACGACGACGACGACATCCAGGAACTCGAAGAGATCTCGGGGGTCGGCGCTTCGAAAGCGGACGCGCTCCGCGACGCCGGCTACGAGACCGTCGAGGACGTACAGGCCGCCTCCCAGTCGGAACTGGCGGAGGTCGAAGGCGTCGGGAACGCACTCGCGGCCCGCATCAAAGCGGACGTAGGCGGACTCGAGGTCGAAACGGAGACCGAAGCCGAAATCGAAGAGGAGGAGCCGGCGGCCGAGGAGGCCGAAGAAGCCGAGGAGGTCGAGACGGAGCTGCGCCCGCGCGGCCACGCCGACAAGACCCCTTCGCTCGACGACGACACTGCGCGCGCGCTCGCCCAGAAGCACCGCGAGGGCAAACCGCAGTTCAACCGGCAGGACTACCACAAGAAGAAGCGGACGCCGACCTCGTGGCGCCGCCCGCGCGGCGGCCTGTCGAAACAGCGCCGCGGCGTGAAAGGGAAGGGCCCGAAAGTCGAAGCCGGCTTCCGGTCGCCGGAAGCGGCCCGCGGCCTGCACCCGAGTGGCTTCGAGGAGGTCCGCGTGCACAACACGGACGACCTCGAAGGCGTCGACGCCGACACCGAGGCGGTCCGCATCGCCTCGAAGGTCGGCGCTCGCAAACGCGAACGCATCGAGGACGTCTGCGCGGACCGCGAAATCCGCGTCCTCAACCCGACCTACGAGGAAGTGGAGGTGGACGATGAGTGACCTGAGCGCACAGCGGCGTCTCGCCGCCGACGAACTCGACGTCGGGAAGAGCCGCGTCTGGCTCAACCCCGAGGCACAGTCGGAGCTCGCGGACGCGATCACCCGCGAGGACATCCGCGACCAGATCGAACAGGGCAACATCCGCGCGGAGGACAAGAAAGGGAACTCCCGCGGCCGCGCCCGAGAGCGCGACGAGAAACGCGCCTACGGCCACCGCAAGGGCGCCGGCACCCGCAAAGGGAAGGCCGGCGGCCGGCAGAGCAAGAAGGACGCGTGGATCAGCCGGATCCGCGCCCAGCGCGCACGACTCAAGGAGCTCCGCGACGACGGCCCCCTGTCCCGCTCGCAGTACCGCGAGCTGTACGACAAGGCGTCCGGCGGGGAGTTCGAGGACGTGCGCCGTCTCGAATCGTACATCGTGAACAACTACGACGTAACACTGGAGGACGACGAATAATGGCAACCGGACCACGATACAAGGTGCCGATGCGGCGCCGCCGAGAGGTTCGGACCGACTACCACCAGAGGTTGCGCCTGCTGAAATCCGGGAAACCGCGCCTGGTCGCGCGGACCTCGAACAGGCACGTCAGGGCGCAGCTGGTCACGACCGGTCCGGACGGCGACAACACGCTCGCAGCCGCGTCCAGCGAGGACCTCGCGGAGTACGGCTGGGACGCCCCCACGGGCAACATCCCCAGCGCGTACCTCACGGGCTACCTCGCCGGGCTCCGAGCGGTCGACGCCGGCCTCGACGAAGCGGTACTCGACATCGGCCTGCACACCGCGACGCCCGGCAACCGGGCGTTCGCCGTGCAGGAAGGCGCTATCGACGCAGGGCTCGAAATCCCCCACAACGAGGACGTACTCGCCGACTGGCCGCGTAACCGCGGCGAACACATCGCCGAGTACGCCGAGCAGCTCGACGAGCCGCTCTACTCCGGGGACTTCGACGCCACAGAACTGCCCGAACACTTCGACGAGCTTCGGGAGACCCTTACGGAGGAATTCGAGTAAATGAGCCGAAACAACGACGGCTGGACGCCGCAGACGCGGCTCGGCCGAAAAGTACAGGAAGGCGACATCACCTCGATGGACCAGGCGCTCGCCTCCGGGCTCCCGCTGAAGGAGCCCGAACTGGTCGACCAGCTCCTGCCGGGGCTGGAAGACGAAGTGCTGGACATCAACATGGTTCAGCGCATGACCGACTCCGGTCGCCGCGTCAAGTTCCGCTGCGTGGTCGCCATCGGCAACCGCGACGGCTACCTCGGCTACGCCGAGGGACGCGACGACCAGGTCGGCGGCGCCATCCAGAAGGCCATCGAGGTCGCGAAGCTGAACATGATCAAGGTCGACCGCGGCTCCGGCAGCTGGGAGGACTCGCCGGGCGGACTGAACTCGCTGACGCGGACCGCCAACGGAAAGGCGGGCTCCGTCGAAGTCGAGATCCGTCCCGCCCCGCAGGGCCTCGGGCTCGCCGCCGCCGAAACCGTCCGCAACATCCTCGAACTCGCGGGCGTCCAGGACGCCTGGACGTCCTCGAACGGGAACACGCGGACCACGGTCAACCTCGCGAAGGCGACGTACAACGCGCTGCGGAACGCGTCGCAGGCGCGCACCCCTGACCGGGCTCAGCGCGTCCAGCAGGAAGCCCGAGGTGGGCAGTGATGAAGGCGGTCGTTCAGCTCCGCGGCGAGGTCGACATGGCCGGCACGCAGCACGACACGCTGAAGATGCTGAATCTTCACGCCGTCAACCACTGCACGCTGGTTCCGGACGAGGACACCTACCGCGGCATGATCGCGAAGGTCAACGACTACGTCGCGTTCGGTGAGCCGTCCGTCGAGACGGTGACGCTGCTGCTGGAGACGCGCGGCGAGCCGCTCGAAGGCGACGCGGACGTCGACGACGAGTGGGTCGCCGAGCACACCGACTACGACGACGTCGAGTCGCTCGCGGCCGCGCTGGTCGACGAGGAGACGACGCTGCGCGAGCAGGGGCTCGCGCCGGTGCTGCGGCTGCACGCCCCGCGCGGCGGTCACCGCGGCATCAAGCACGCAGAGAAGAACGGCGGCGAACTCGGCCGCCACGAAGACATCGACGCGCTGCTGGAGGCGATGCGATAATGACCAGTAAGAAGCGACGCCAACGCGGCTCCCGCACCCACGGCGGCGGCTCCCACAAGAACCGGCGCGGCGCCGGTCACCGGGGCGGCCGGGGCGCAGCGGGCCGGAAGAAGCACGAGCGGAACCTCTACGGCCCGCTCGGCAAACACGGCTTCAAGCGCCCGGAGGACGCACAGGACGCCGTCGCGGAAGTGACGGTGCAGAAACTCGACGAGGACGCCGCGCTGCTCGCGGCCGAAGGGGTCGCAGAGCAGGACGGCGACGCCTACCACATCGACGCCCGCGACGTCGCCGAGGACGGCTACGAGGCGGACGTCGTGAAGGTCCTCGGCAACGGACAGGTCCGCGGCGAACTCCACGTCGTCGCCGACGCGTTCACCGCCGAGGCCCGCGAACTCATCGAGGACGCCGGCGGCTCCGTCGAACTCTCCGACCGCGCCGAGGAAGCCGAGGAGGCCGACGCCGACGCGGACGACGAGTCCGACGACGAGTAGTCGGCGCCGACGCGCCGTACTGAGACGTTTCGCTTTTCGTTTTCCGCCCGGGGAGCGCCGGCTTCGCAGGTCGGCTGGTGGGCCATCCTCGGCGGTCAGTCTGTCGGCGGTCCGCGGCCGTCGAGCGTCGCCGCCGCAGGCGGCTCGCGCGGAACCTAATCGAAGCACCTACGTATGCCGCCCGTCCACCTTGACGCAAAATGGGTTGGAAAGAGTCCGCCGAACCTGTCCTCACGCGGATGCCGACGGTCGTCCGACCGGAAGGGCACGTTCCGTTCAAGCGGAAGCTCGCGTGGACGGCGGGTGTTCTCGTCATGTACTTCTTCCTCACGAACATCACGCTCTTCGGGCTGTACACCGGAGAGGGGGCGAGCGGTGACTTCTACGGTCAGTTCCGCTCCATTCTCGCCGGCTCGCAGGGCTCCATCCTGCAGCTCGGTATCGGCCCCATCGTCACGGCGTCCATCGTCCTGCAGCTGCTCGGCGGCGCGAACCTGCTCGGGCTCGACACCGACGACCCGCGCGACCAGATCCTGTACCAGGGGCTCCAGAAGCTGCTGGTGGTCGTGATGATCTTCCTGACCGGGCTGCCGATGGTGTTCGCCGGGAACTTCCTGCAGCCGGACCCGCAGGTCGCACAGGCGCTGTTCGGCTCGCAGAACGCCGTGTTCGGCGTGAAGGTCATCATCTTCGCGCAGATGTTCGTCGGCGCGCTGCTGCTGCTGTTCATGGACGAGGTCATCTCGAAGTGGGGCGTCGGCTCCGGCATCGGGCTGTTCATCGTCGCCGGCATCAGCCAGCAGCTCGTCGCCGGGCTGTTCGCGACGCAGGCGATCGGGAACGTCACCGGGTTCTTCCCGGCGTGGTACGGCATCGTCACCGGCAGCGTCGAACTCGGCGGACTCAGCGGCCTGCTGTTCTCGCCCGGGAACCTGCTCGCCATCTTCACGACGGTCCTCATCTTCAGCATCGTCGTGTACGCGGAGTCGGTCCGCATCGAGATTCCGCTCAGCCACGCGCGCGTCAAGGGCGCGCGCGGCCGCTTCCCGGTGAAGCTCATCTACGCGTCCGTCCTGCCGATGATTCTCATCCGGGCGCTGCAGGCGAACGTCCAGTTCCTCGGGCAGATCCTGTACTCGCAGCTCGGCGAGGCGACGATGCCCGACTGGCTCGGCGTCTACCAGACGACGCAGGCGGGTGGCACGCAGGTCACCGGCGGCCTGTTCTACTACCTGAACCCGATTCAGTCGCCCAGCGAGTGGATGTTCTTCGCCGGTCCGTACGCGCCGTCGGGCGACCCGCTCGACATCATGATTCGGGTGCTCATCGACCTGCTCGTCACGGTCGGCGGCTCCGCCATCTTCGCGGTGTTCTGGGTGGAGACGACCGGCATGGGGCCGGAGTCGACCGCCCAGCAGATTCAGAACTCCGGGATGCAGATTCCGGGCTTCCGCCGGAACCCGCAGGTCATCGAGAAGGTGATGGAGCGGTACATCCCGCAGGTCACCGTCATCGGCGGCGCGCTCGTCGGGCTGCTCGCGGTGCTCGCGAACATGCTCGGGACGCTCGGCGCCGTCTCCGGGACGGGGCTGCTGCTGACGGTCTCCATCACGTACAAGCTGTACGAGGAGATCGCCGAAGAGCAGCTGATGGAGATGCATCCGATGATGCGCTCCATGTTCGGCTCGGAGTAACGGCGGCCCGCCGCTCGAACCGCGACGTCCCCCCGCTTCCCGACCGCGAATTCTTCCGTCCACTCCTCTTCGTCAGACGCGCGTTCTCACGACTGAGAGGTGGCCGGACAGCTATTTCAGTCCGAACCGACACGTTCCACGCGATGAGTACGACCGACCGGCGCGCGGAACTCGACGGGAGCACCCTGACCGACCTGCCGAAGTTCGAGCTTCGATTCCTCTACGACGACGGTAACCAGCCCCGGTCGGTGACGGTGTACGACCCCGAGTCGCTCGAAACCTCGTGGGTCACCGTCGACGTCGACGCCGCGGTTTCGCTCGACGACGTCCGGTAGCGGTCATCCGCCGCTCGCGCAGCACGGTCATCATGGCGAGGCGGCACCGCGGCATCACCTCGCTGTTCGCGCGGCTGTTCCGGCGCCGGGACTGACCGCGTGGGGAGTACTTAATTCGGCGGAGCCCCACCGGCCGGTATGCATCGATTAGCGACGAGCGCCGCGGCGCGGCACGCACCGAGGCGCCACCGGCTCCGTCGCGCGGAGGGACAGCCATGACAGCACTGCTCGACACGGTCGTCGTCCCGGTCGCCGAGTCGGACGACGCCACCGCGACCGCCGCGGCGCTGTCAGCACACGCCGACGCGGTCGGCCACGTCACCGTCGTCCACGTCGTCGAGAAGGCCGGCGGCGCGCCCGACAAAGCCGGCGTCGAACAGCGGGAAACCGCGGCCGAACACGCATTCGACGCGTTCCGGCAGGGCCTCCCGGACGTCCCGACGGAGACCGAAACCGTGTACGCGACCGACGTCGTCGACGGCATCCTCGACGTCGCCCGCGACGTCGACGCCTCCGCGGTCGTGTTCACGCCGCGCGGCGGCGGCCGGCTCGTCCGGCTGCTCACCGGCGACGTGACGCTCCGGCTCGTCACCGACGCGGACCGGCCGGTCGTCAGCCTCCCGAACCCCGGAGGTGGCGAATGAGCGCGGCCGCGCCGCGACTCGCCGTCGCGCGGAGGTGGCGGCGGTGAGCGACGAGGAGCTCGCGAAGGACCTCGGCCCGCTCGCCGCGCTCACCATCGGCGTCGGCACCATGATCGGCGCCGGCATCTTCGTCCTGCCCGGGATGGCGATTTCGCGGGCCGGGTCGTTCGCGGTGGGCTCGTTCGTCCTGGGCGGCGCAATCGCGATTCTCACCGCGTTCTCCGCCTCGGAGCTCGGGACGGCGATGCCGAAATCCGGCGGCGCCTACTACTACGTGAACCGAGCGCTCGGCCCGTTGTTCGGGTCGGTCGCCGGCTGGGCGAACTGGATGGGGCTCGCGTTCGCCTCCGCCTTTTACATGGTCGGCTTCGGCGAGTACGTCGCCAACATCACTGGCGGCTCCGTCGTCGTCCCGGTCGTCGAGGTCGCGATTCCGGTCGGAGTCAAGGCCGTGGCGGTCGCTGCGGCGGCGACGTTCGTTCTCGTGAACTACGTGGGCGCGAAGGAGACCGGGAAGATTCAGAACGTCATCGTGGTCGTCCTCGTCGCGATCCTCGCCGTGTTCACGTTCGTCGGCGCCCTCCAATCCGACCCGGCCAACCTCCCGGCGAGCACCGGATTCGGGCCGATGGTGTCCACGACCGGACTCATCTTCGTCTCCTACCTCGGGTTCGTCCAGATTACGTCGGTCGCGGAGGAGATTAAATCGCCCGGCAAGAACCTTCCGCGTGCCGTCATCGGCTCCGTCGTCATCGTGACCGTCATCTACGCGCTGGTGCTGTTCGTGATGAGCGCCGCCGTCGAACAGGGGTTCATCGCGGGGCTCCCGGACGGCGAAATCGCGGTGGTTGAGGTGGCGCGGCTCGTACTCGGTCCCGCTGGCGCCGTCGCGATGCTCGTCGGCGGCCTGCTCGCGACGGCGTCGTCGGCGAACGCGTCCATCCTCGCCTCCTCGCGCATCAACTTCGCCATGGGGCGGGACCGAATCGTCTCCCCCGAACTGAACGAGATTCACAAGCGGTTCGGGACGCCGTACCGCTCCATCGCCGTCACCGGGGGGCTCATCCTCGCGTTCATCGTTCTCGCGGACGTCCAGACGCTGTCGACGCTCGGCTCCGTTCTCCACCTCGTGATTTACGCGCTGCTCAACCTCGCGCTCATCGTGATGCGGGAAGCCGACGTCGCGGACTACGACCCGAGCTACACGGTTCCGCTGTACCCAGCCGTCCCGATTCTCGGCGTGGTGGCGTCCATCGCGCTCATCGGCTACATCGAGCCGACGGTCGTGCTCATCGGCGCCGCGTTCGTCCTGTTCGCCGTGCTCTGGTACTTCGGCTACGTCCGGTCGCGGACGACCGCGGAGGGCGCGCTCTCGGCGTACGTCCGCCAGCGTTCCGAATCGATGCCGGACGCCGCGGTCGGCGCGGCCGACGCCGTCGCTCCTGACGGCGGCGAGTTCCGCGTCATGGTGCCGCTCGCGAACCCGGCACACGAGTCCGACCTGATGCGGCTCGCGACCAGCATCGCGAAGCAGCGCGGCGGCGTCGTCGACGCCGTCCACATCGTCTCGGTGCCCGACCAGACGACGCTGTCGTACGCCGCCGACCACGTCGACGAGTTCGACGAACTCAGCGACGACCTGCTCGACGAGGCCCGCATCGACGCCGAGGAGTTCGGCGTCCCCGTGGAGACGCACACCATCGTCTCCCACCAGTCGTTCGAGGAGGTGTTCGACGCCGCCGCGACCCACGACGCCGACCTCGTCGTGATGGGCTGGGGGCCGGAGGGCCACGGCGCCCCGGGCCGCGTCGAGAGCCGCACCGACGAACTCACCGAGGACCTGCCCTGCGACTTCCTCGTGCTGCGCGACCGCGGCTTCGACCCGGAGACGGTGCTGGTGCCGACGGCCGGCGGCCCGGACTCGGACCTCTCCGCCGCCGTCGCCCGCGACTTCCGCGCGGCGTACGGCTCCACCGTCAGGCTGCTCCACGTCGCCGACGACGTCGACGCCGGCCGCGACTTCCTCGAAACCTGGGCGGCCGAACACGACCTCTCCGACGCCGAACTGCTCGTGGAGAGCGGCGACCCGGAGGCCGCCATCGAGGCGGCCGCCGCCGACTGCTCGCTCGTCGTCATCGGCGCCTCCGAACGCGGCCTGCTCTCGCGGCTGTTCAGCGGCGCGCTCGCGCTCGACGTCGTCGACGACGTCGACTGCTCCGTGCTGCTCGCCGAACGCGCCGGCGACCGGACGCTCCGCGAACGGCTGTTCGGCCGCTGACTCCGGCAAGCCGCGGCGGGTGACCGCCCGCTTTTGCCGCCGCGGCGTCGCCTCCCTGTATGACCGACCCGGAGCCGCCGGCGACGCCGCGCCGCCCCGTCACGGAGGAGCTGCACGGCGAGTCCGTCACCGACCCGTACCGCTGGCTGGAGGAGTCGACCGACGAGGTCCGCGAGTGGACCGACGCTCAGGACGACTACGCCGACGCGGTCCTCGACACCGACCAGCGGGACGCGCTCGCCGAGCGGTTCGACGACCTCGCGCGCGTCACCGACTACGGCCCGGTGACGCCCGCCGGCGACCGGCTGTTCCAGTCCGTGAAGCGCCCGGCCGACGAACAGCCGGTGCTGTACGTGTTCGCGGACGACGCCGACGCCGACGTCGGCGACCCGGAGTCGGGCCGCGCGCTCGTCGACCCGAACGACTGGGACGGCGACGGCACCACCTCGGTCGACTGGTTCGTCCCCGGCCCGGACGGCGAACGGCTCGCGTACGGCGTCGCGGAGGGCGGCGACGAGCAGTACGACGTCCACGTCGTCGACGTCGCGACCGGCGAGACGCTGGAGACGCTCGCCGGCACCGGCCGGACCAACGCCGGCGGGTTCGCGTGGACCGTCAGCGACGGCGCCGCGGCCGCAGACGGCTTCTACTACGTCGCCACCGGCAGCGCGGACGGCGGCGAAGGGAGCGACGGCGATGGTGGCGACGACGATACTGACGGAGACGACACCGACGGCGGTCAGCTCGACAAGGAGCTCCGCCACCACCGGCTCGGCGTCGACGCGGACCCGGACCCGGCGGACGACCCGGTTGTCGCCGCCGACTTCGACGAGCAGGTGTGGCCGACGCTCGAAACCGACGGCGACGCGCTGGTCGTCGAGTGCATGGACGGCTGGGAGCGCACCGACCTGTACGGCTATCGCGGCGACCCGGCGGCGGCGTCGCTCTCGCCGGTGCTGGAGGGCCACGACGCCGTCTTCTCCGCGACGCTCGCCGGCGACGACCTGCTTCTGGTGACGGACCTCGACGCGCCGTACTCACGGGTCCTCTCCGCTCCGGTGGACGACGTCGTCGGCGCGGACGCCGCCCCGTCCGTCCCCGACGACTTCGCGGAGCTGATTCCGGAGCGCGAGGCGGTGCTGCGCGGCGTCGAACCGGTCGGCGACCGGCTGCTCGCGCACTACCACCGCGACGCCGCCTCCGAACTCGTCGTGTTCGGCCGCGACGGCGACCGCGAACGCGACGTCGACGTCCCGGCGCACGCGACCGTCCACGGCGTCCACGGCGCCGACGAGGCCCGCGGCGGCGACGCTGCCGACGCGGATTCGTCGCCGGCCGCGTACTTCTCGGTGCAGTCGTTCGCGTCGCCGCCGGCGGTCCGCCGCGCCGACGTCGCCACCGGCGCGACGCAGACGCTGTGCGCGCAGGACACCGACGTCGACTTCGACGTCGCAGTGACACAGGAGTGGTTCGAGTCGGCCGACGGCACCGAGATTCCGGCGTTCGTCGTCCGGCGCGGCGACGTGGAGCCGGACGGGTCGAACCCGGCGGTGCTCACCGGCTACGGCGGCTTCCGCGTGAACCGGACGCCGACGTTCGACCGGTTCCGGCTCCCGTTCCTCCGCGCCGGCGGCGTCTACGTCCTCGCGACGCTCCGCGGCGGCACCGAGTACGGCGAGGCGTGGCACGACGCCGGCCGCCGCGGCGACAAACAGCGCGTCTTCGACGACGCCGTCGCGGTCGCGTCCGGGCTCGGCGACCGCGGCTGGGCGGACCCGGACCGGCTCGGCGTCACCGGCGGGTCGAACGGCGGCCTGCTCGTCGGCGCGCTCCTCACGCAGCGCCCCGACCTGTTCCGGGTGGCGCTGTGTCACGTCCCGCTGTTGGACATGCTGCGGTTCCACCGGTTCCTGCTCGGCGCGTCGTGGACCTCCGAGTACGGCTCCCCGGAGGACCCGGAGGCGTTCGCGTACCTCCGTGACTACTCGCCGTACCACAACGCCCCGGAAGCCGCCTACCCGGCGACGATGTTCACGACGGCGCTCGGCGACACCCGCGTCCACCCGAGCCACGCCCGCAAGATGACCGCGCTGCTCCAGGAACGAAACGTCGGGCCGCACCCGGTGGTGCTGCGCGTCGAGGGCGACGCCGGCCACGGCGTCGGCAAGCCAACGTCGATGCTGGTCCGCGAGAACGCCGAGCGCTGGGGGTTCGTCTGCGCCGAACTCGGCGTCCCGGCGGCGCACCTCGACGGGTAGCGGCGCGCCGGAACCGCCTCGACTCCGCCTCGTCCTCCTTCGCTGCCGTCCTCGGTTCGACTCGCGATTCGCCCAGCCGCTGCCGCGGCGACTCGGCCGACGCTCGCCGGTCGCCGCCGAGTTTCAGCCCGCGGCCGACTTTTCCTTTCGGCTCTCGGACACAAAGTGAACTGCGTTTCACCGAGCGACTAAGTAGTGTGAGCGAACACTGGAATCTGGCGACGGGCGCGGTGGACCCGTGTGCCTCTGACGATCCCCCCATCCGCCGCGCCTCCGCCGCCCGTTCTTCCGCCCGGAACCGGTAAGTCGGAGCCACCGGTACGGGTCGCTATGACAGTGAGTCGGAGCCGCGGCGAGAACCGGCCGTCGCGCGAGGCGTTCGCGACGCGGCGCGTCACGGTCCCCGTCGACGGCAGCGACGCCGAGTGCGCCGCCACGCTGTACCTCCCCGCGGACGCCGACGACCCGCCGGCCGTCGTCATGGCCCCGCCGTTCGCCGCCGAGGCGTCCTTCGGGCTGCCGCGGTTCGCCGAGCGGTTCGCCGCCGCCGGCTACGCCGCGCTCACCGTCGACTACCGCGGCATCGGCCGGTCCGTCTCCGGTCGCGACGCCGCCTCGGCCCGCGACGCCCCGGCCGTGATTCCTGACCGGCAGTGTGACGACGTCGCCGCCGCCGCCGACTTCGCCGCCGGCCACGACGACGTCGGCGACGACCTGGTGCTGTGGGGCGCGTCGCTCGCCGGCGGCTACGCCGTCTCCGTCGCCGCCGACCGGTACGACGTCGACGCCGTCGTCGCACAGACCCCGATTCCGGACGGCGGCCTGCTCGGCGGCGGCGACTCACTCCGGAGTCGACTCCGCGCGGCGGCGGCCGGGCTCCGCGACCGAATCGGCGGCCTCGTCGGCCGCCCGCACCACGTGAAGGTGTACGGCGACCCCGACGAGTTCGCCGTGCTGAACGCGCCCGGCGCGAAGGACGGCTACGTCCAGCTGATTCCGCGCGAGTCCACGTGGCAGAACCGCACGCCGGCCCGCGGGCTCTCCGCGCTCCGCGGCTACCGTGCCGTCGCCGACGCCGACGCGGTGCGCTGCCCGGCGTTCGTCGTCGTCGCCGCGGACGACGCCGTCGTCCCGGCCGGGGCGACCGAGGCGTTCGTCGACGCGCTCGCCGACCCGACGGTGCTGCGCCGGCCGATGAACCACTTCGACGCCTTCCACGACGACTTCGAGGCGGTCGTCCGCCACCAGCTCGCGTTCCTCGACGCGACGCTGTGAGCCGCCGCGGTCGCCCGTGTAGGTAGTTTTTCCTCCGGGGCTCCCGACCGTCCGCTATGGCCGTCAGCGACGTCGTCGAACTGGAGGGGCACATCATCGACTCGGGGTTGATGGAGCGGGCGTTCACCGTCGTCATGGACTTCGGCGGCGAGTTCGAAATCGAGGAGTTCGAGGTCGGGAAACACAAAGACCAGCAGTCGTACTGCCGGATGCGCGTCATCGCGGCGGACGAGTCCGAGCTGTACCCGATTCTCCACGAACTCCACCAGTCCGGCGCGACGCTCGCGTCGCCGACGGACGCGACGCTGACGCCGGCGCCCGCCGACCGCGTCGTCCCGGACGGCTTCTACTCCACGACGAACCACCCGACCGAGGTCCGCGTCGACGGCGACTGGGTGCCCGTCGACAACATCGAGATGGACTGTGCGGTCGTCGTCGACGGCGTCGTCCGCGGCGACGACGGCGACGTCACCGTCACCGGCGCCGTCTCCGCCGAGACGAAGGTGCTGAACGCCATCGAGGAAGACGACCTCGTCGTCACCGGCGACGCCGGCATCCGCGTCCGGCCGCCCGAGCGCCCCCGCGACAGCTCCGGCCCGTTCGGGTTCATGCGCGGCGGCGTCTCCGCCGAGCGACCGTCCCGGTCGCTCATCCGTGACATCGCCGAAGCCATCGCCGAAACCAAAGCGGAGGGCGGCCGCGTGCTGACCGTCGCCGGCCCGGCGGTCATCCACGCCGGCGCCGGCGAGGCGCTCGCCGACCTCGTCCGCACCGGCTACGTCGACGCCATCTCCGCCGGCAACGGCTTCGCCGTCCACGACATGGAGCGCGCCACCTACGGCACCAGCCTCGGCATGGACGTCGAGACGATGGAGCACCCGCGGAAGGGCCACAAACACCACATCTACACCATCAGCGAGGTCATCCGCGCCGGCGGCATCGAGGCCGCCGTCGAGGAGGGGCTCGTGGAGGAGGGCGTGATGTACGAGTGCGTCGCGAACGACCGCGACTTCGTGCTCGCCGGCTCGATTCGTGACGACGGCCCGCTGCCGGACACCATCACGGACGCCGTCGAAGCCCAGAACGCCATCCGCGAGCAGGCCCGCGACGCCGACCTCGTGTTGATGCTCTGCTCGCTGCTCCACTCCGTCGCCGTCGGCAACTGCCTCCCGTCGACCACCCGCGTCGTCTGCGTCGACATCAACCCCGCGACGGTGACGCAGCTGCTCGACCGCGGGTCGGCGCAGGCCGTCGGCATGGTGACCGACGTCGGGACGTTCGTGCCGATGCTCGCCGAAGAACTCCTGGAGTAACACGCGTTCCGGACGCTTCCCGGTCTGTACTTCGCTGCGCGGCACTGCCTGCGGGACCACACGACCACGTCGAGAAACAGGAGCGGAGCGGCGGCCCGCCGGTCAGGCCTTGTCGGGCCGCGAGGACGACCCGGGGCCGCGGCCGACGACGCGGACGACGCGGCGGACCGCGGCGCCGAGGCAGAACGCGGCGACGCCGAGCGGGGCGCCGACCGCGACGGCGACCGCGGCGGCGACCGCGACGGCTTCGGGCAGCGAGACGACCGCCGCCCCGGTCTCGTAGGCGACGCGGGTGCCGTACCGCGTCGCCGCGGCGCCGAACACCGGCGCGGCGACGAGCAGCGTCGTCGGCAGCAGCCCGGAGTTGACCCCGGCGTTCGCCGCGCCGAGCGCGAGCAGCGCGCCGGCCGCCACGAAGACGCCGACCGCCGGGTCCGTGCCGGTCCAGGTGCCGCGAACCGCGGCTTCGAGCGCCGAGTAGCCGACGGAGGAGCCGACCCACCACGCGACGACGAGCGCGAGCGCCGGCGACAGCAGCGCGGCGAGCAGCGAGACGTCGGTTCGCCGCCCGACGACGGCGACCCGAAGCGGCCCCGTCACGGTTCGACGGACGGGGCCGGACACCACGCGCCGCGCCACGTCGGCGGCGCGTCTCGTCCGCGTCCACAGCGCTCCGGCGGCGGCGCTGACCCACCGTCGGAGCCGGACTGCAGCCTTCTTCGAGCGCGACGCGACGGCGACCATCGCCTCCAGAACCGCGGCGACCGCGGCCGCGACGCTGGAGTGGAGAGCTGACGTATCGGGGGACACACCGCGGCCTTATCAGCCGCACCTCATATCGGTTTGGGTCCGATTTCGCAGGCTCGGACGGGAAAGCGGAGACGCGCCGTCTGCCGACTGCTACCTTGCCGACTGCTACCTTGCCGACTGCTACCTTGCCGACCGCTACACTTCCTCGCGCGGCACGACGCGCATCGGCCGGTTCGACTGGAGCAGGACGTCCTGTGCGACGCTGCCGAACAGCATCTTCCCGGTGCGGCTGCGCTTCCGAATCCCGATGACGAGTTCGTCGGCGTCGACGTCGTCGGCGTGGTTCAAGACGTCCTCGGCGGGGTCGTTGCCGCGGACGAGCTGGTGGGTCTCGACGACGACGTCGTCGCCGAGACGTTCCTCGACGGCTTCGAGCGCCTGTTCGCCGGCGCGAATCTCGTCGGCGTCGGTGGCGTCGCCGCCGCGCTGGGAGTTCACGGCGTGCACCTCGTCGCCGTCGTCGAGTCGGTCTTGGAGGTACGTCGCCAGCACCGCGCTGGTGTGAACCGAGTTCGTCGCGAGCACGAACAACATGGCTACTGCGCCGTCCGGCCGCCGCATAACGCTATCGGCGATTTTCGGGCGGCGGCGCTACGCTTCCGGAGTCGGCACGACGCGGACGGGTCGGTCCGCATTCAACAGGACGTCCTCGGCGACGCTGCCGAACACCAGTTTCGCGGCGACGCTCCGGTTCCGGACGCCGATGACGAGTTCGTCGACGCCGTTGCGGTCCGCGAAGCCGAGGAGGTCCTCGGCGGGGTCGTTGCCGCGGACGAACTGGTGGGTCTCGACGGTCGTCTCCTGGGACAGCCGGGTTTCGACGACGGCGAGCGCCTCCTTGCCGCGCCGGAGGTCGCCCCGGGTCGTGTCGTCGCCGCCGCGCTTCGAGTTCACGGCGTGCACCAGGTCGGCGTCGTCGACGCGCGGCGCCAGGTAGTCGCAGAGCAGTTCGCTGCGCTCGGCCGAGTTCGTCGCGACGAGGTAGACCGCCATACCGCCTCCCCGGACGCCGCGCACCTAACGCTGTCCCCGGCGACGACGCCGCTCGGTTTCGGGTACGCGCGACCTGTCGCGACACAAAGGGTTTACTCTGCCCGCTCGATTCGGGAACGATGCCCCGTGAACAGCTGTTCGCCGGCGCGGCCGCCGCGGTGCTCGTGGTGGCCGCGCTGTCGGCGCTCGCCGTCCCCGGCGTAGTCGCCCCTCCCGACGACGGCCCGACGCGGCCCGGCCCGGTCCGGGTGGCGGAGGTCGCCGTCACGCCGGGCGACGTCGGCGGCGCGACGGCCGAACTCCGACTGCTGACCAGAATCGACCACCGCGGCAACCCGACGCCGAACGTCACCGTCCGGTTCCGGGCGTACGACGCCGAATCCGGGCTGCTCCGCGCCGAGGAGACCGTCGACCTCGGCACCGTCACGGACGACGGCAGCGTCCCGGTGAACGCGTCGCTCCGCGTGCCCCGCGAGGGCGGCTACGTCCTGGAGACGACGGTGTTCCGCGGCGGCGAGCGCGTCGACCGCCACCGGACCGAGGTGTCGGGGATGCGGGCGCTGACCCCGGCGTACGCCCGGACGGACGTCAGGTTCACCGAGAGCGCCGCGATTCCGTCGCTCGCGGTGTCCGTCGAGTCCGTGAGCGGCGACTCGACGACGCTGCGGGTCGCGGCGTCGCTGACGAACACCGGCGACGAGCCGAGCGGCGACCTCCGCGTCGAACTGATACTGCGGCAGGCGGAGTCCAACCTCGTCGCCGGCCGCACCACCGTCGACGTCGGCGCCATCAGGCCGGGCCGCACCGCCGACGCGGCGGCGACCGTCACGGTGCCGTCCGACTACAACTACTACGTCGACGCCGTGCTGTACAAAGACGGCGTCATCATCGACACCGCGCGGTCGGTCGCGAACCTCGACCCGACGCGAACCATCTCCGCGAACGAGACCCAGCAGGACGTTGAGTTCAACGTCGGCGACTTCGCCGAGGACGGCGGCGGTGCGGCGCCGACCCGGACGCCGCACGGAACCGCGGCCGCGACGCAGACGCCCGGCTTCGGCGTCGCCGTCGCGGTCGTCGCGCTGCTCGGCGCAGCCCTGCTCGCACGGAGGTCCACCCATGACTGACGACACCACCGAACCCGAAGAGACGACAGAACCGACCGACTCCGCCGACTCGACAGCCCAACGCGACCCGGACGTCGCTGGCGAGCCGTCCGACTCCGGCGGCTCGACCGGAGCCGAAGCATCCGCCGAGCCCAAGGTGACCGACCGAGAGGCGGCGGACCGCGAGGTGACCGACCGCGACGGCGATGCCGACGCTGACGGGGCCCGTGGCACCGCCCGGAGCAACGTCCGGCGGTACCTGAACTACGCGCTGCTGTCGGCGCTGGTGCTACTCGCGCTCGTCGCCGGCCTCCGGTTTTACGGCGCCGCCTCGTCCACCATCAATCAGTGGGTGGCCGCGGAGTACCGGTCGCTGTTCCACGCGGCGTTCAACCTCGCGCTGCTGTTCGTGGCCGCCGCCGGCATCTCGCTGCAGGTGAAGCGGCTCCGGTAGCGCCGGCGTCCGCGGCGACGCCGCGGAGTCCCGTTCAGGCGACGAGGAGCCAGCCGACGAAGACGGCGACGCCGCCGAGCGCCGTGGAGGCGACGGCGTGGACGCGGAGTCGGTCGAGGAGCCGGTGGGCGTCGTCGTGGTGTTCGAGCGACTCGTGGACCTCGCTGCCGAGTTCGCACTCCGGCAGGAAGTCCATCGCGATGTGGACGAACACGCCGGTCGCGAACCCGAAGACGACGCCGCGGACGGCGTCGGAGGCGGGGAGGCCGAGGAACGACGACGCGATGGCGGCGACGCCGACGCCGGCCGCCGGGAGCAGAATCGCGGTCCAGTCGCCGCCGCGGCCGACGTAGCGGTGCACGGCGGCGTAGCCCGCCGGCCCTTTGTGCGAGACGATGGCGAGTCCGAGCAGCGCGCCGAGTTCCATGTTGCCGTAGATGATGCCGATGATGGCGCCCGCGGAGACGGCGTGCGCCGTGAGTTCAGCGAGCGTCCGGTCGAACGGGAGGTCCATGTGCGCGAGCCGGTGGCCGAGCGTGTGCGCCGCGAAGCCGACGAGCAGCCCGGTGGCGACGCCGAAGCCGCCGAACGTCATGCTCTGCCGCATCGCCTGCGGCAGCAAGAACACGGCCGCGCTCGTCACCATCGCGCCGGCGGACAGCCCGTACCCCCAGACGAGCAGGTGCGGCCGGTCCTGCGGCGTCTTCGCGCCGAACCAGCCGGCGACCGTCATTCCGAGGAACGCGACCCACGCGATGCCGAACAGCGTCGCGCGCCCGGTCGTGAACGCCACCGCCGACGTCGCGACCAGCAGCGCGACGCTCGCGCCGCCGAGCGCGGTTTCGCGCCGCATCTTCGCCCCGCCGCCGTCCGCGTTCGCCCCGCCCGCGTGACCCGCTTCGTCGTCCATGTTGTTAACCAACACTGGAGAGTTAATAGTGCCTCCGGTTCGGCGGCCGTCCGCAGCAGTCCGCTGCCGGCCGCGGGTCGACCGCGCGGGACGGCGGCGACAACGCTGAAAGGCGGCGCGCACAAACCCCGTGGCATGGCCGAGGACGTGACCGTCGACGTGGAGGTAGAGGTCGAAATCGACGACGACGAACTCGAAATCGAGGCCGGTGACGTCACCGAAGCGGAGGCGGAACTGGAGGTCGACGGCGTCGAAATCGAGGTCGAAGTCGAGGTGGAACGCGAAGACGGCGACGGCCGCGAGGGCGAACACCGCGAGGACGACGAGGCCGAAGCCGACGAGGAGCGGGACGAGGACGGGGGCGAAGACGAGGAGGACGCGGAACGGGACGCACACGAGGAGGCGGACGGCGAGTCGGAAGCGCGCGGCGCGTCGGGGGCCGAGGCGGACCGCGACGACCTCGGCGTCGCCGAAGAGGGCCCTGCGGCCGACGTCCCGGGCGACCCCGACGCGGCCCACCCGGAGAGCGACACCGGCTACGACGACTACGAGTAGCGCCGCCGGCACGGGCAGCGCCGCCGACCGCGGAGCGCGTTTTTTAACCGAGCCGAGCGCGAACCGGCTGGTATGACTGAGCCGCGCGTCCCCGGCGGCGGGGGCGAAGCCGTCGAGTTGCCGTGCGGCGAGACGATTCGCGTCCGCGACGTCGACATGGGGATGCGGGAGTTCGACTGCGACTGCGGCGACGCGCACGCGGTCGTGACGGACGTGAATCCGCCGGACCGCTTCCTCCCCGAATTCCTGGTCGACGTGCTTCGCGACGCCGTCGAGACCACGAGCGAGGAGCTCCCCGAGTTCGGCACGCCGCACCTCATGGGCATCGTGCTCGAAGAGTTCCCCGAGCAGGTCGTCGCCGAGGACGTCAGCGAGGACCACGACGTCGGCTACACGATGCTGTGGATTACGGCGTTCGACTCCCGCCGCCTCCACGAAATCATCGTCGAACTCGTCGTCGAACTGATGGAGCACGCCGTCAGCCACGGCGACGACGAGGCGGCCATGACGGAGTTCGAACGGCAGATGCTGGAGTTCGACGTCGCGGAGTTCGTCGACCAGTACCGGGACGAACGCGACCTCGACGCCGACGACGTCTACGTCTGAACCGTCGCTCGACGCTGATTATCCGCGGCAGCGCCGACGACCCGCTCCGTGAGTCGGTGTCGCTGCTGGCCAGTCTGTTGCTTCCGCACGCGCGAGCGCGAGTCACTCCTCACCCGTTCGGTGTGGCACACAGTAACATTACGAATTTCGTAATTTTGCTGCGAATCTCTTCGTGAGTCGCCGGGCTTATTACGAGACGCGGACTTCGATGTGGTAATGACCGAGGAATCCAGGACGATTCTGCTCATCGGCAGCGGGCCGATCCAGATCGGGCAAGCAGCTGAGTTCGACTACTCCGGCGCGCAGGCGTGCCGGGCACTCCAGGAGGAGGGAGCGCGAGTCGTGCTGGTGAACTCGAACCCGGCGACCATCATGACCGACCCGGAGATGGCCGACGAGGTGTACATCGAGCCCATCACGACCGAGGCCATCGCGGAGGTCATCCGGACGGAGCAGCCCGACGGCGTCATCGCCGGCCTCGGCGGCCAGACCGGGCTGAACGTCACCGCCGAACTCGCAGAGGAGGGCGTCCTCGAAGAGCACGACGTCGAAATCATGGGGACGCCGCTCGACACCATCTACGCCACAGAGGACCGCGACCTGTTCCGCCAGCGCATGGAGAACCTCGGCCAGCCCGTCCCGGCGTCGACGACCATCACGCTCGACGACGGCGAGTCGATGGCCGGGCTGGACGAGGAGACGCTGCGCGACCGCGTCGAAGCCGCTGTCGACGCCGTCGGCGGCCTCCCGGTCATCGCCCGCACCACGTACACGCTCGGCGGCTCCGGCTCCGGCGTCGTCGACGAGATGCCGGAACTCATCGAGCGCGTCCGGAAGGGGCTGCGGCTCTCCCGGAACGACGAGGTGCTGATCACCGAGTCCATCGAGGGTTGGGTCGAACTGGAGTACGAGGTGATGCGGGACGCCGACGACTCCTGTATCATCATCTGCAACATGGAGAACATCGACCCGATGGGCATCCACACCGGCGAATCCACCGTCGTGACGCCCAGCCAGGTCATCCCGGACGACGGCCATCAGGAGATGCGCGATGCCGCGCTCGAAGTCATCCGCGACCTCGGAATTCAGGGCGGCTGCAACATCCAGTTCGCGTGGCACGACGACGGCACGCCCGGCGGCGAGTACCGCGTCGTCGAGGTGAACCCGCGCGTCTCCCGCTCCTCCGCGCTCGCCTCGAAGGCGACCGGCTACCCCATCGCCCGCGTCACCGCGAAGGTCGCGCTCGGCAAGCGCCTCCACGAGATCGAAAACGAGATCACGGGCCAGACCACGGCGGCGTTCGAGCCCGCCATCGACTACGTCGTCACGAAAGTGCCGCGGTGGCCCATCGACAAGTTCCCGGAGACCGACTTCGAGCTGTCCACGGCGATGAAGTCGACCGGTGAGGCGATGGCCATCGGCCGCACCTTCGAGGAGTCGCTGACGAAGGCGCTGCGCTCTTCGGAGTACGACCCGGCGGTCGACTGGGACGACGTCTCCGACGAAGAGCTCGAATCCGAGTACCTGGTCCGCGCGAACCCGGACCGGCCGTACGCGATGTTCGAGGCGTTCAGCCGCGGCTACACCGTCGAGGATGTCATCGACCTCACCGACATCGAGGAGTGGTACGTCGAGCGGTTCGAGAACGTCGCCGACGCGTACGACGCCGCCCAGCACGGCGAGTTCGGCGACGGCGCCGCCGCGGGACTCACCGACCAGCAGCTCGCCGCCGAAGGCGACGTCGACGTCGACACCGTCGACGCGGCGACGCCCGACCGGTCGTTCAAGCAGGTCGACACCTGCGCCGGCGAGTTCGAGGCGACGACGCCGTACTACTACTCCGCGCGCAACACCGGCGAACTCGTCGAGAGCGACGGCGGCCTCGTCGAAGGCGAACCGCGCGTCGGCGGCGCGGTCGCCGACGAGGTCCGCGTCGACGAGGACGCCGAGTCCGTCGTCGTCGTCGGCGGCGGCCCGATCCGCATCGGGCAGGGCGTCGAGTTCGACTACTGCTCGGTCCACGCGGTCCGCGCGCTCCGCGAACAGGGCATCGACGCGCACGTCGTCAACAACAACCCCGAAACCGTCTCGACCGACTACGACACCTCCGATGGCCTGTTCTTCGAGCCGATCACCGCCGAGGAGGTCGCCGACGTCGTCGAGCGCACGAACGCCGACGGCGTCATGGTGCAGTTCGGCGGGCAGACGTCGGTCAGCGTCGGCGAGCCGCTCGAAGCCGAACTCGACCGCCGCGGCCTCGACTGCGAAATCATGGGGACGAGCGTCGAGGCGATGGACCTCGCGGAGGACCGCGACCGCTTCAACCGCCTCATGGACGACCTCGGCATCGCCCAGCCCGAAGGCGGCTCGGCGACCAGCGAGGACGAGGCGCTGGCGCTCGCCCGCGACATCGGCTACCCGGTGCTGGTCCGGCCGAGCTACGTCCTCGGCGGCCGCGCGATGGAAGTCGTCCACGACGACGACGAGCTCCGCGAGTACATCGAGGAGGCCGTCCGGGTGTCGCCCGACAAGCCGATTCTGGTCGACGAGTTCCTCGCCGACGCCGTCGAACTCGACGTCGACGCGGTCTCCGACGGCGAGGAGACGCTCATCGGCGGCGTCATGGAGCACATCGAAGCCGCCGGCGTCCACTCCGGCGACTCCGGCTGCATCATCCCGCCGCAGTCGCTCGGCGCCGACACGCTCGGCCGCGTCCGCGAGGTCGTCGAGGACATCGCGACCGCGCTCGACACGGTCGGGCTGCTGAACGTCCAGCTCGCCGTCCGCGAGGAGGACGACGGCGCCGAGGTGTACGTGCTGGAGGCGAACCCGCGCTCGTCCCGGACCGTCCCGTTCGTCTCGAAGGCGACGAACGTCCCCATCGCGAAGCTCGCCGCGAAGGTGATGGCGGGCGCGTCGCTCGACGACCTCGACGTCTCCGAGTCGATTCCGGAGCACGTCAGCGTGAAAGAGGTCGTCCTGCCGTTCGACCGCCTGCCGAACTCCGACCCGCGGCTCGGCCCGGAGATGAAGTCCACCGGCGAGGTCATGGGGACGGCGACCACGTTCGGGAAGGCGTACGAGAAGGCGCTCGACGCCGCCGGCCAGGGGCTCCCGGACGACGGCACCGTCGCGTACGTCTCCGTCGGCGACAGCCTCCCGGCGCCCGGCACCGACGACGCCGCCGACCTGCTCGACGGCTTCGCGGAGTACTACGACGTCGCCGAGCCGGACGACGTGACCGCCGCGCTCCGCGCCGGCGACATCGACCTGCTGCTCTCCGACGAGGTGGACGCGCTCCGCGCGGCCGTCACCGAGGAGGTGCCGTACCTGTCGACGGAGGCCGCCGCCTCCGCCGCGCTCGAAGCGCTCGACCACCGCGAAGACGACCTCGACGTGCTCGCCGTCTCCCGCCGGCCGCGCACCGACGCCGACTGGGGTCGCTGACGGGCTGACCGGCCGACCGGCTGACCGGCCGGTATCGCCGACGCTCCAAGCGACCCGAGTAGACAGCGAGAGGTTTCACCGTCGACACCGCGGCTCCGCTCTTGGGGCGTCGTAACCGGTAAAGAACACACTGCTACGGCGGATTACTCCAGTTTCTGAAGCGCGTCGAAGAAGTTGCCTGACGGGCCGGCGATGCGGACCGGCGGGCTCGTGGTTTCGACGACGACCTCGGTGGGGACGTCGACGGTGTGCGGTTCGCGTCCGTCGCTGATGACGACCGCCCGTTCGGCGTCGGTGAGCGTGACCGACACCGCGTCGTCGGCGTCGACGACGAGCGGCGGCATCCCGCCGCTGGCGCACATCTCGTTGACGACGACGCCGTCGACCGCCGGGTGGACGAGCGGGCCGCGTTCGCTGAGGTTGTAGGCGGTGGAGCCGGTCGGCGTCGCGACGAGGACGCCGTCGGCCCGGCCGCCGGAGTACAGCGAGCCGTCGACGCGGACCTCGAAGCCGACGCCGCCGCCGTGGCCGCGGCGGGCGCCCTGCACCACGATTTCGTTGGCGGCCGGGTTGCTCTCCCAGTCGCCACAGCGGGCGGCGAGCCGCGGCGCCTCCCGGACGGAGAGCGCGTCGGCGCGATACGCCTCCACTTCGTCGAGCACCGCCTCGACGGCGTCGTCCGGCGAGACGGCGTTCAAGAACCCGACTTCGCCGAGGTTCACGCCGAGAATCGGGGTGCCGCCGGCGTTGCGCGCCGTGAACAGGAAGGTGCCGTCGCCGCCGATGGAGACGACGAGGTCGCAGTCGTCGAAGGTCGACACCGGCGTCCCGTCGCCGTCGTCTCCGAGCGCCGAAGCGGTCTCCTCGTCGACGGAGACGGCGACGTCCACCGACTCCAGCCGGTCGCGGATGTCCGCGGCGAGGTACGCCGCCCGGTCGTTCCCCCGCTGTGCGACGATGCCGACGTTCATGCTCCGCGGTTCGCCCGCCCCCCGGAAAAGCCCGCCGACAGCGGCCGGCCGAAGCGACGCGGACCGCGAGCGTCGGCCGTCGCGGGGCGCCGACCGGACGCCGGGGGAACATTCATGGCTGCCGGGGCCCCACCGCCTCACATGAACGACCGCCCGGCCCGTCACCGGACGGCCACGCGGCGGGAGGGTCAGCCGTGAGTGACGACGACGAGGACTGGTTCGAGCGCGCACTCCGCGAGGAGGAATCCGCGGAGAGCGAGGCTGAAACCGAGGAGACGGAAGCCGAGGCCGAAGAGACGGAAGCCGAAACTGAGGGAACAGAAGCCGGAGCGGAAGCGGAGTCGGAAGCGGAACAGCCTGAGCCGACTGGCGAGTCCGGCGGCGGACCAACCGGCGAGTCCGGCGGCGGTTTCGGCGAGCCATCGGAGTCGGGCGAAGCGGAGCGGTCGGAGCAGCCCCCGGGTGACGCGGAGGAGTTCGGCGGCGAAGCCACGGAGTCCGACCCGTTCGGCGGGTCGTTCGCGGACGCGATGGACGAGGCGCCGTCGCCCGGCGGCGGCTTCGAGGAGTCGGGCGGCGGCGGATTCGGCGGCGACGAGTTCGGTAGCGGCAGCGGCGGCGACGAATTCGGCGGAGGCGGCGGAAGCGGTGGCTTCGGCGACTTCGGCGGTGGGTCGGGAGAATCAGGCGGGTTCGGTGAGTTCGGCGGCGGTGGTGGAGGCGGAGGCGGCGGATTCGGTGACTTCGGGGGCGGTGGAGACGAGTTCGGCGGATTCGGCGGCGGCGGTGGCGGCACCGACTTCGACGAGGAGGAGTTCGAGTCCGAAATCGACCGCATCGACGTCGGCATCGAAGGGCTCGACGAGATGATTCTCGGCGGCGTCCCGCAGCGCTCGCTGATGACCGTCATCGGGAGCGCCGGCACCGGGAAGACGACGTTCGGCCTCCAGTTCCTGAACCAGGCGCTGAAAAACGACGGGAAGGGCGTCTACATCACGCTGGAGGAGTCCCGCGACGCCATCATCTCGACCGCCGAGGAGAAGGGGTGGCCGTACCGGAAGTACCACGACGACGGCGACCTCGTCGTCGTCGCGATGGACCCCATCGAGATGGCGAACTCGCTCGACTCGCTGCGGGACGACATCTCGCGGCTCGTCGACGAGTTCGGCGCCGACAGGCTCGTGCTGGACTCCGTGTCGCTGCTGGAGATGATGTACGACAGGCCGTCGAAGCGCCGCTCGGAGGTGTTCGACTTCGCGCGGTCGCTGAAGCAGGCGGGGGTCACGACGATGCTCACCTCCGAGGCCAGCGAGGACAACGCCTACGCCTCCCGGCACGGCATCGTCGAGTACCTCACGGACGCCGTCTTCATCCTCCAGTACGTCCGGCCGTCGGACTTCCGGGAGACGCGGCTCGCCGTCGAAATCCAGAAGATTCGGGACGCGAACCACAGCCGCGAGACGAAGCCGTACGAAATCACGAACGACGGCATCTCCGTCTACCGGCAGGCCAACATCTTCTGAGGCGGCCGCGGCGATTCCGTCTCCGTTACTGCTGCCGCAGGACGACCGCGCCGAGCACCGCGAGCGCGCCGACGAGCGCTGCGAGCGCCAGCTCCGGCGTGTCGACCGGTCCGCCGAGCCGGCCGCCGCGCTCTTCGACGACCATCGTCAGCACCGCCGAGGTGTCGTAAGCGTGCGCGTAGCTGTCGCCGTACAGCACCGCCTGTAGCCCGTGCGTCCCGGGCGTGGAGGCGTCGAGCCGCTGGGTCACTGTGACGGATTCGCCGGGTTCGAGCCGCTCCTCCCGGAGATTGAACGTCTCAGTTTCGTTGTTCGGCGACGCGGTCTTCAGCACGACCGTCGCGTTCGCCGCGACGTCGCCGCGGTTCTCCACGGTGACGTTCAGCGTCGCCGACTCCCCGCTGACGAGCCGGTCGGTCGACAGCGACACGTCGGCGAAACACAGTTTCTTCGCGCCGTCGGCCGCACAGTCAGTCCCGGCCGCGCCGACCGCCGGGCCGACCGCCACCGCCGCGACGAGCAACACCACGAACACTCCCGCTGCACCGCTCCGAACTCCCATACGCCGGCGCGGCGTCCGCCGCCCGTAAACCCTCGGGTCCGGCTATCGCCGATGAAAAACAGGGGCGTCGGAGACGCGGCGAACCGGTGGGCGGCCGGCTCAGTCGTCGCTCGTCGCGGCCGCGTCGGCCGAACCGCCGGCGTCGGCGAGCGTCGTCTCCTCGACCGGGTCGAACTCGCCGAAGTGCGCGATTTCGTCGACCGGGCGACGGTACTTCCGGGGGTTCTCGAGGTCGTCGGCGTCCTCGGCCGGGTAGCCGAGCGTGACGACCAGCACCGGCTCGTAGCCGTCGGGGACGTCGAACTCGTCGACGAGCGCGTCCGCGTCGAAGCCGCCGACCGGGCAGGACGCCACCCCCTGGTTCCACGCGGCGTTCATCAGCGACATCGCGGCGAGCGCCGACGACCGGGTGGTCCAGACGCGGCGCTCCGCCTCGGGCAGGTCGGCCATGCCGTCGGCCGTGTCGACGAGGTACTCCTTCGTCTCCTCGTCCGGGATGTAGTCTTTCGCCAGCCAGTCACCGAAGACGGCGTCGGCGTGCGCGGACGGGTCGAGGTTCCCGAACACGACGACGGCCGCCGACGCGTCGGTGACGTGCTCCTGGTCGTTCGCCGCCTCGCGGAGCCGCTCGCGGTTCTCGTCGGACTGCACGACGAGGAACTCCCACGGCTGCAGATTGAAACTCGACGGCGCGTACCGCGCCTGCCCGATGATGTCTTCGAGCGTCTCGCGGTCGACCGCTTCGTCGCTGTACTGGTGAACGGAGCGTCGGGACGTGACGACTTCTTCGAAGTCCATGGACGGACTACCCGCTCCAGCGGTTTGAGGGGACAGAACCCGGCGGACGGTTCGCCCACCCGGTTGTTTAACCGGGGCCCCGGCACGAATACTTGGGCGTTCCGGGAGATGACGCCGACGTAACCCGGTTACTTCGACGTCCCGAGTCGGTGTGTCACGACGCCGGTGGTCGGCGGGGAGCGGGCCGCTGCGGGGCGAATCAGCGCGCGACCGTCACCGGGACGGGCGCCGACCGGACGATTTCCTCCGCGACGCTGCCGAGCACGATGCGAGAAATCCCCTTCCGGCCGTGGCTCCCGACGACGACGTGGTCGACGTCGTGCTCTTCTGCGTACTCGACGACCGCCTGCGCGGGCCGGCCGACCGTCGTGTCCGTCTCCACGTCGCGGTCGACCAGGTCGGCGGCGTCTTCGAGCAGCCCTTCCGCGCGGGCCTTCGCGCCCTCGAACCACTCCTCGGCGCCGCTGGGGACGCCGGTGGTCGTCGAGTAGCCCGCCTCGGCGGGGTTGATGACGTTCACGAGCACGAGCGTCGCCTCGGGCCACTCCTCGGCCGCGAACCGCAGCGCCGTCGCTGACTGGTCGGAGCCGTCGACGGCGACGAGGATTCGGTCCATGCGACGCCGTACAGTGCCGCCCGGCAAAAACCCCTGTCACGGACCGCCGGCTCAGTCGCCGTGCCGGGTGACGCACACCGGGAGGCCGGTGACTTCGACCGGCTCGGAGTTGTCCGGCGAGTACACCACCATCTGCCCCTTCTCCATGTACGGCACTTTCTCGGCGAGCGACGGCGGGATGTTGACGGAGCTGATGGCGTCCTCGTCGCCGAGGTTCAACACGAGCCGCGTGTTCACCTGCTTGAACACGGCGTCCGCGACGTCCTGCGGGTCCTGCGTGATCAAGAACAGCCCGAGCCGCTCCTTCCGGCCCTGCTTGGCCGCCTCCGTGAACGTCTGAATTACCTTCCGCGCCTGGACGTTGTCGGCCGCCGCCAGGAAGTTGTGCGCCTCGTCCATCCCGAGCACCAGCGGCGTCTCGTCGACGCGCGCGCTGTTCGGGTCGTTCGACAGCTTGTCGTCGACGAGCATCGCGGAGACGGCGAGCACGAACATCTCCTTCGCCCGCGACGACGACAGGTGGTACGTCGGAATCACGGTGAGGCCGCCGGGCCGGACCAGCGTCGTGTCGAGGTCCGTAATCGGCTTCGCGTCCTGGTCGAAGATGCCCGACGGGATGCTGCGGACGCGGCGCTTCACGGCGTCGAACGTCGCCTCGTGCACCCGGCCGGACTCGTCCAGTTCCTCTTTGAGCGCCGGGTCGTCGAGGAACGACAGGAACTGCTGGTAGGTGCCGCCGTCGTAGTTCCGGAAGAACCGGTTGAGCAGCCTGGTGAGCGCCGGGTACTGGTTCTCGTTCAGCGACGCGCCGGCGACGAGCCACGGCATGTCGTAGTCGTCGACGATGCTGAACGGCACGGTGAACGCCACCTGCTCGGCCCGGTGACCCGTCCCGGGGTAGCTGACGCCGGCCTCCTTCGGTACCAGCGCCACGGTGTCGTCGTGGCCGCCGTGGGAGATGCCTTCGCGTTCGAGGCGGCGCTGCCAGTCCGCGTCGACCGCGTCGTTGTCGTCGTGCATCTGCGCGTACTCGTCCTGCGGGTCGAACATGACGACGCCGGCGTTGGCGTCGCGGCCGTCGTCCATCTCGTACGTCCGGTCGAGGTACTGCCGCAGCACGTTCTTCGCGGCGTGCGTCTTCCCGGAGCCGGTGCCGCCGGCGACGAGCGTGTGCCGGAACACCAGCGGGTCACCGTCGGCGTAGTCGTCTTTCAGCCGGTAGTCCACCGTCGCCGGCTCCGCGGCGGTCCGCACCGTCTCCCCGCCGACCGACAGGTGCCCGAGGAAGACGCCGTCCTCCGGAATCGCGAGGCCGGTCTTGATCTGCTCGGCGTCGGTGGCCTGCTGGACGAGCGCGCCCGGCTTCGGCACCCGGTCGACCATCCGCCGCTTCAGTTCTGCCTCGTCTCCGTCGCCGTCGGAGAACAGCACCGCCACCGGGTCGAGTTCGGCGACGAACTTGTAGTCCGCCTCGGTGAAGCCGTCGCGGCCGCCCTGCATCCGCCGCCGCGCCGTCAACTCGGTCGCGTCGTCCGTCTGGAACTCCTGGGCGTACTCCAGCGCCGTGATGCGCGCGAACAGCGTCTCGCCGTCCGGATACGGCACCAGCAGGTACGTCCCGATGCGGACCTCCTCGCGGTTGCCGGCGGTGACGAACGCCTGCAGGCTCGTCTCGTCGCCGTCCTCGGAGACGCGGAGCCCCTGCGCCACCGAAATCGTCCCGAGCGCCTCCGCAGTCCCGGCGTCGGCGGCCGCCATCGCGAACTGCGCGAAGCCGCTGTCCGGGTCGCCGTCACCGCCGGCGACACTGTCGTCGCCGGCGGCGTCGACGCCCGCGGCGCGGTCGCCGCCCCCGCCGACCGAGCCGTCCGAGTCCGCGGCGCCGCCGCCGGAAGCGTCCCCCGCGCTCCCGGACCCGCCTGCGTTCCCGGAGTCGCCGGAGCCGGAGCCGCCGAACTCCTCGAAGTCGCCGAGGTCGGAGTCGCCGAAGTCGGTCATGTCCGCGTCCACGGCAGCAGCCCGTAAAAACGTCTTCCTCCGCCGGCGCCCTGTCGGTTTCGTCGACGCCGACCGGGCGCCGACTCGGCGCTCACCCCACCGCGACGATGCGCGACCGAGCGAATTAGGGGGCGGGGGCGGCGACGGTCTCGGTATGGCCCGAGCCCCGCCGGAGCCGTGGATGACGCTGCTGGCCGGCGCGGCGATACTGCTCGTCGGCTACCTCATCAAGTACCGCGGCTGGACGTCGCTCGTCGCCGGCGTCGGATTCGCGGACGGCGCGTCGTCGCCCGCCGTCGCGGCCTACGCCGGGAACGTCACGCTCGTCGCCGGCGGCTTCGTGATTCTCGTCGGCGCCGTGCAGGCGCTCGGGCTGCTCCACCTGGTCCCCGGCTGGCTGCAGGCCGTGGCGTTCGTCGCCGCCGTCGTCGTCGTGACGCCGCGACTCGGCGTGCGGCCGGCGACGGACTGACGGCGGACTGACGACGACTCCTCGACGCCCGGGACGGAAATCAGGACGGCCGGCGCCCTGTCAGTCGGCGCCAAGACCGAACTTGGTGGCGTCTTCGCCGAGCGACGCGGTCGTCACTGCGGAGACGCCGACGGTGGCGAACAGGCCGAGCAGCATGCACCACAGCCGGATGTCCCACGTCAGGTAGGTGCCGGCGACGACGCTCGGCAGGAACACGTGGACCAGGTAGACCGCCTGGCTGAGGAGGATGCCGGCGAGGACGCCGGCGCGGGTCGTTCCGGCCCAGTACAGCGACACGAGCACGGGGAGCGCGAGCTGGGCGTAGCCGCCGAAGGCGGTGCCGCCGAGCGTCACGAGGAAGCCGAGTCCGGTTCCCTGCCCGGCGACCAGCGAGGCGAGCAGCGTCAGCGTCGCGAACGCGGCGACGCCGACCCGCGCCACCCAGCCTTCGCGGCTGTCCGAGGCGTCCGGTGCGACGAACGGCCGGTAGAGGTCGCGGGTGAAGTACGACGACCCGGACAGCAGCATCGAGTCGGACGACGACATCATCGCGGCCATCGCGCCGGCGATGACGAGCGCCGCGAACCACGTCGGCGTGTACTGCGTGAGCAGCGCCGGCAGGACGTTGCTGCCGGACGCGACGTCGACGCCGAGGCCGGCGGCCCACGACCCGAGCAGGAACGCCGGGACGAACAGCAGCAGCACCAGCACCGGCCACAGCGCGAACGACCGCTTCAGCGTCGCCTCGTCGTTCGCGACGAAGAACCGCTGGTTCACCTGCGGGAACATGGCGACGCCGAACGCGATGGCGACCGCCTGCGCGATCATCCACTGCGGCGAGTAGAGGCCGCCGCCGAGCGCGAGGAACTCGGGGTTGTTGGCGGCGAGCGCGTCGGAGACGGCGCCGTAGCCGCCGGCGGCCGACAGCACCCACGCGACGGCGAGCCAGACGACGCCGAGCATGAACACGCCCTGCAGCGTGTCGGTCCACGCGACGCCGCGCATCCCGGAGAGGACGACGTACGCGACCATGAACACCGTGATGAACGCGGCGCCGCCCCAGTACGGGACCGCGCCGTCGGTGAGGCCGACGATGGCCTGCCCGGCGCCGACCTGCTGGAGCATCACGTACGGGAACAGCCACAGCAGGCTGACGCCGGCGACGGTGCCGCGCAGCAGCGTGGAGCCGAACCGGTCGCCGAGCATCTCGCCGAGCGTCACGTAGCCGTACTCCCGGCCGACGAGCCACTGCTTGTAGCCGATGACGTACCACAGCACCGCGAACAGCAGGCCGTCCATCGTCCCCATCACGAGAATCCACTCGGGGCCGGACTTGTACGCGAGGTTCGGGCCGCCGAAGAACGTGAACGCCGACAGCAGCGTCGCGAACGTCGTGAACAGCAGGACGCCGGTGCCGACCGAGCGGTTCGCGAGGTAGTAGTCCTCGGCGGTCCGGTCGGTGAGCCGGTAGGCGACGAGCCCGATGGCGAGCGCGACGACGAGGTAGCCGGCGATGATGCCGAGCGACAGCGCCGCGTCAGCCACGCCGGATCACCTCCGCGTCGATGCCGCGGTCCCACGCGCCCCTCGTGAAGCCGTAGAAGACGACTGAGGCGAGCGCGAGCCAGCCGACGTGCCACCACAGCCACACCGGGAGTCCGGCGACGGTCGTCGAGTCGCGCCACATGAACCACGGAATCGCGAACGCCACCAGCACCGCCATGGCGATAACCCACAGGAAGTCGGTTCGGTTTCGGGGCATGACCGAACTGTTGATACCAATATTACGTAAAGATTGTCCAATCGCCGAGAATCGCCACCGCTGAAGATATATTCTCTTCATAGGTGGTCGTGGGTGGCTCACGGCGAACAGTCCCTCGGCCGGGCAATCTTCGCCCAGCCGGCAGTTTCGACTCGACGGCGTCGCCCGCCCGGACTCGGCAGCGCCGGAGACGGCCGGACGATAGCCGCGTTTTTGTCGCGGCGCGCCGACAGTCCAGCCATGAGTCTGGAGGCCGCCGTGGCGGTCCCGTTCCGCGGGGCCGGCACAGACCGGATGGGTGAAGGCGAGTTCGTCGTGGCGCTGTCGCTCGACCGCGACTGGTTCTCGCCGGACCAGGCGAAGCGGCTCATCGACGTCGCCGCCGGCCGCGGCCTCATCGAGCAGCGCGACGGCGACCTCGTCGCCGACTTCGACCCGGCGGAGGTGCACGTCCCGGAGGACTTCCGGCCGAGCGAGGACGTGCTCCACGAGCAGTCCACGTTCGAGAAGGCCGTCGACGCGCTCGTCGCGTCCGGCGTGGAGAAGCGCGAGGCGGTCGCGGCCGCCAACGAGCGGCAGCGCGAGGCCGGCGTCACCCTCGAAGCCGCCGCGGTGCTGGTCGCCCGCGAACGCGGCGTCGACGTCGACGGCATCGCCGCCGAAGCGCGCGAGTCGCTGCTCGCGGAGGGCGAGTGATGGTCGACGACCGCACCACCGACGGCGTCCGCATCGCGCAACTGCTCGCCTCGGAGCTCTCCGGCGAAATCGGTCGGCTCGCCGGCGTCACCGTCACCGACGCGAACCCGGACGTCGAACCAACGACCGACGGCGCCCGGGCCTACAGCGTCCGCGACGGCGAGGTCGACGGCGACGAACGCCTCCTCGCCGAGGTGTTCGTCCACCCGGACCGCGTCCGCGTCGAGTTCGTCGCGGCGCCCGACGTCGCGGCGAACGCCGGCGAGGACGCCGGGCTCCGCGTCCGGCCGAAAGCCACCGAGCCGCCGCGGACCATCGTGTTCGTCGAAGACGGCGCCGAGGCGAAGCGCGTCGTCGACGTGTTCGACGCCGTCGTCCGCGAGTGACCGCCCGTCGCCCCGCGGACCGCACGGTTTTTGCGGCGCGGCCGCGGTGAGTCGACCGTGACGCTGGACCCGGTTCACGTCGACACCATCGCGTATCTCGCCTCCTCCATCGCGGACGGCGTCGACGACGCGGACCACGACGACCTGGCTGGGACGGTGTGGCGCGACTGGCTCGACCCGCTTCGCGAGGAGGGCCGCCCGGTCGTCGAGCCCGTCGGTGACCACGAGCTCCGCCGGGCCGCCGTCGAGGACGCGGCGCTGGCGGAGCGGCCGTTCGAGACGAGCCACGGCGTCGACTCCGGGACGCTCAATCCGACGTCGTTCAAGAACGGGCTCGTGCTGGACGTGGCCCACGCCGCGATGGGGTCGGAGCCGACCGATCTCGACTTACACCGCGGCCGCAGCGTCGTCGTCACGGTGCACGCCAACGACGCCACCGTCTACTTCCCGGACGTCACCGACGACTGGTCGCGGTACGACGACGGCCACAGCGAGCGCCGCGTCCTGAAGGTGCCGCGGACGCGGCGGTTCGCCGACGAGACGGTGCACGAACTGGCGCTGTCGCTCGCCGAGTCCCACCACGCGCTCCAGCACGTCCACCTCGTCGACGACCTGCTGGTGCTCGACGGGCCGCTGTACCCGAAGCGCCTGCTGAACTGGGCGACCCGCGACCAGGAACTCCGCGAGGTCGCCTACGGCGACACGGTCGCGGAGGCCGTCGAGAACTACGTCAGGCTGGTGGAGGCGTGCATCGACCGCGGCGTCCCGCTCGTCGGCTTCGTGAAGAACCCGACGACGGGCTACGTCACCCGGACGCTCGACGCGAAGGGCGTGGACGCGCCGTGGCCGGACGACACCGCGATGTTCACGCGGCTGCTCGAGCGCCGCGCGGACGGCGAGCGGGACACGGACGCGGTGACGTTCACGTCCTGGCTGTACAGCCGCGGCGGCTCCGACGAGCCGATGTCGGCCGACGGCGACGCGCTCGGCGTCGACCGCGACCGCGACCCGGCGCTGTACGAACTGACGTTCATGCTGGTGTACGAACCGCGCGAGGACGTCCTGTTCAAGGTGGAGGCGCCGGCCGCGTTCACCGAGGACGACGCGGTCCGCGACGCGCTCACCCAGCAGGTCGTCTCGGAGGTCGCCGCCGAGCAGGGGCCGCCCGCCGCGGTCCGGAAGGCCGACGAACTGGCCCGCATCGGCGTCGGCGAGAAGCAGTCGCTCCGCCGGAAGTTCGAAGACCGGTTCGGCGCCGAGCACCTCCGCACCTACGACGACGTCCGCTGGGCCGACGACGAGTAACGAGGTCGCCGCGGGCACCGACACGCCGAGGTCGGGGTCGACGCGCCACGTCGGCGAGGTGACGCTAGCTCTGTGACCGCGCCGCGCCGGCGACGTTGCTTCCGTCGGCCGCGTCGGCGACGCGGCGGCGACCCGTCTACGCCGGCTCCTCTTTCACGACGTCGACGTCGACGTCCGCTTCCGGGACGCCGACGCGCGCGAACTGCGTCCGGATGTGTTCTTTCGCGGCCGCGACGGCCTGGTCGCGCGTGTCGAAGCCGCGCGGCATCGGCGACTCGAACGCCACCCGAATCGTCTCGCCGTCCACGGTCAACTCGGACCCGCCGCTCTCCACCTGGTAGAACTCGTCGCAGACCCAGACGTACGGCGCGTCCTCGTCCGGCGCGCCCTTGAACGACGGCGCCTCCTCGCCGCGCTCGTACACCGTCCCGGTGAGCGCGGTTCCGCCCCCGCGCCCCCGAACCTGTAACATGCACCGGAGTACGCGGCCGACGCGGAAAAGTCGTCCCCCGCGACGCCATTCCGGTGGATTCGCGGTCGCGGCGTCGCGGTTGCCGTGCGCGGCTGGCCTCCGTGCTGCTGCACCGCCGCCGCGACGCGGCGGCCCGCTCTCACTGCTCCGTCTCCTCGCTCTTCTCCGTGGTTTCGAACGTCTCCGGCGGCGAGACGAGGCCCCAGGCGGCGCCCGCCGAGTGCGCCGCGGTGACGAACGGGTAGAGGAGGAACACCGGGAGGGTTCGGAGCGCCGGGCCGTCGTAGTACCGCCAGCCGCGCCACACCCAGACGAGCGAGAACACGAACAGCGCCTGCGCGAGCAGGTGAAACGCGAATCGGCCGGGGAGACCCTCGGGGACCGCTCTGCTGAACAGCAGGAGGAACGGCGTCACGGGGCTGAACGCCCACGAGACGTTCCGGAGCGTGTCGAGCGCGCGGTACCACCGCGTGAGGTACTGCTCCTCCCGGAGCGTCCCGACGAACCACCGCCGGCGCTGCGCCAGCATCGCCCGCACCGACGGCGGCGCCTGGTTCCGGAACTTCGTCTCCATGACTTCGAGGCTCGCGCCCCGCCGCGCGGCGTGCCACGCGAACACCGTGTCCTCGATGAGCGTGTCGTAGTTCCACGTCACCTCGTCCTCGACGGACCGCCGAATCGCGACGCCGCCGCCCCAGACGTACAGCGGGACGCCGAGCTTCTCGAAGCCGCGCTGCTCCGTCTGGTACCCCATCCGGAGCACCTCAGCCCAGTACGTCAGGTACGACCCGGTGTACATCGGCCACTCGCGGAACTGGACGATGTCCGCGTCGGGGAGCCCGTCGAACTCCGTCACCAGCGTGTCCTCGTCCAGGAACAGGACGTACTCCCTGTCGCACGGGACCGCTCTGCGCGCCCACTCCAGCGCCCGGCCCTTCCGGGTCGCCTCGCAGTCGAACTCGTCGGGGACGACGTGGACCTCCGCGCCGTCGACGTCCATCGGCTCCTCGGCGACGACGTGTCTGTCGTCGAGTCGCTCCGGGAGCGCGTCCACGGTGTTCTGCACGACGCTCTCGGCGGACACGGTGAGGATACGCACCTGCACCGCGTCCGCGTCGTGTTCGAGCGGCGCCGGGTCGGCCTGCCGTCCGCAGTACGCCTCGTACGCCCAGATACCGGTCGGGACGACGTAGACGGCGACGAACCCCCACAGCGACACGTAGACGTAGGTCAGCAGGTGCCCCCTGAACGGGACGCGGGCGAGATAGCCGAACACCGACAGCACCGCGACGGTGAACGCCGCGATAATCAGCGCCGCGACGATTCGCTCCGTCGAAAAGGCGTACTCCGTGTCCCACGACACCGGGCCGGGGAAGCGGTCCCGGTCGGGCGTCGGAACCGCCTCCCGCAGCCGGGCCGTCGAGAAGTCCCACCACCACTCCGGGGTGAGCCCGGACTCGCCTTCGGAGGCCGCCGCGGATTCTGACTCCGTGTCCATCGTGATTCAGCGGCTGAGCCGTCCGGTCACCGAGGCGGGTACGTGTGGCGGAGCACCGTCGTTCCGGCGTCGTCCTCGACGAGAACCGTGTCGCCGTCGTTGTTCCAGACCGGGGAGTCGACGCCCCAGTAGAGGTCGTTTTCGTCCCACTGGCCGTCGCCCGTGTGCAGCCGGAAGCGGTCGCCGGCGTTCAGCGTGAAGCCGTCCGGCAGGTGGAACTGCCAGCCCTCCGCGTCCGCGACCGTGTAGCCGGTCAGGTCGAGCGCGGCGTCCCCGTCGTTCGCGAACTCGACGTACTCCGCAGCGAGGTTCTTCCTGTCGCCGCCCGCCGGGTTCACGTTCAGGTCGGTGACGACGAGCGGGACGTCGGAGTCGGCGTTGTTGAATCCGCCCGGCTGGACCGCGTCCTTCCCGCGGAACCACGTGTACGAGCCGAGTTTCCCGGTGAGGAAGCCGTACGCGGAGTCGAGCGTGAAGTTCGCCGCCTTCGTCTTGTACTCCAGATACAGCGTCCCGTTCTGCCGGTAGTACTTCTGCGGGGTCGCGCCGTTCCCGCCGGCGAGGTGGCTTCGCGACCCGAAGTACACCGACTTGTTGCCGGGGTCGACGTCGCTCGGCGCCACCCACTCGGACGAGTCGGCGCCGCTCGGCGGGGACGTCACGGCGACCGTGATGCGCCGTTTCGCGTACGGGTCGAACTCGTTCGGGTCCGTCCCCGGCATGATTTCGACGTTCGCCCGCTTCACCGACCGCCTGTCTCCGGCCGGCCGAATCTTCACGGGCTTCCCCGGGTAGAGGTCGAAACTCGACGTGTTCCCGGGATCGCCGGCGACGAACCGCCACGAGTCCACGCCGCGCAGCGTCTTCGGCGTCACTTTGATTTTTCCGCCGTCCGCGACGCCCCAGAACGCGCCGCCGTCCGTCTCGCCGGCGCTCCACTCCCACTTCACTTTCGCGTTGCCGCCGTCCCACCTCTCGAAGTCGTCGTCGACGGCGGCGGCGTCGTCGCGGACCGCCCACTCGCCGCTCGACCGCGACAGCCCGGAGAACGTGAACAGCGCCGTGCCGCCCGTCTCGGCCGTCGGGGCGCCGTGCAGGAAGACGAGCGACGACCCGACCGGCCCGTCGTAGACGAACAGCCGCGAGGCCGCCGGGTCGTCGATGACGTCGACCGCGGGGCTCGCCGTCCCCGACGACTGCTGGTACCCGTAGAACTGCTCGACGGTCCGGTCCTGGTACGACAGCGGGTCGACTTCCCAGTGGAGTTTCCCCTGCTCGACGAGGTAGCGCCGCTCCGTCGACGACCCGGTGAGCGCCGAGTAGGCTGCGGTCCCACCGACCGCCGCCGTCGTGAGGCCGCCGGCACCCAGCAGGACTCCTCGCCGTGACAGCGACGAGTCCTCGGTCGACGCCGAATCAGACCCTTCGGACATTGAGATACCACAGTGTCGACGGAGAACACTGAAAAGAAACACGGCCGTTCGTGTCCGGACACTGACCGTGGCGAACGGGGCTCGTTCGCCGCCACGAGCCGTCTCGATTCGCTGCGGGTCGGGCGGATTGGTGCGGCTGCGTCGTCCGAACCCGGATAATGCAGACAAAACGTATTAGAAAACAAGAACGACTGGTCGGCGCTCCTCTCTACTGGCAGAAATGACCGGGTGTTCGTCTCCATCCCGCGCGCTGCAGGCGCGGTGAGGGCGCGGACGTCGCCGCCGAACGGCGGAATCGGGTGCGGCGGTGGCACGGCACCCTTTTCTCGCCCCGGCGGGAAGCGGGAGGCATGGAGACGCACGTCGTCCCGGTCGGCTTCGACTACGACCGGCTCATCGCGCCGCTGGTCCGCGACCAGTTCGACGTGGACCGCGTCGTGCTGCTGGAGGGCGCGGTGGGGAGCGAATCGAACGTCGAGTACTCGCGGACGCTCGCGAAGAAACTGGAGACGGACTTCCGGAACCTGCTCGGCGCCGAAACCGAGCGCGTCACGGTCGCCGACGTGTACGACTACGACGCCGCCTTCGAGCAGGCGTACGACCTCATCAACGCCGAACTCGACGCCGGCGCCGAGGTGTGGGTGAACGTCTCGGCGATGCCGCGGCCCGTGTCGTTCGCGTTCGCCACCGCCGCCCACTCCATCACGCTGGAGCGGCAGGAGGACCGCGACCGCATCCACACCTACTACACGGCGCCCGAGAAGTACCTCGAAACCGAACTCGCGGAGGAACTCCGCGCGTCCCGCGACCTGCTCGCGGACGTCCTCGCCGACGACGCCGTCGACGACGACCGCGTCGAACGCCGCCTCGACGCCGCCACCGGCCTGCTGGAGGAGTTCGACGAGCGCGGCGTCACCATCGGCGCGAAGGAGATCGACGGCAGCCACATCGTCGAACTCCCGGTCGCGTCCTTCTCGAACGTCAAGCCGTTCGAGGAGGTCATCCTGTTCAAGCTCGGCGAGGACGGCGAGTTCGAGTCCGTCTCGGAGCTCGCGAAGGCGCTCGCCGCCGAACTGAACGAGGAGTACACCGACTCGTTCCGCTCGAAGGTCATCTACAACGTCGACCGGCTCGGCCCCGGCGGCAAAGGGTACGTCGAACAGGAGTCACACGGCAAGTCCTACCGGACGCGGCTGTCGCGCATCGGCGAACTCTGGGTCCGCGCGCACGCCGACGGCGACGGGCAGCGGCCGGACTGACGCCGCGGCCGCTCGGCCCCCGGCCGGGGCGGGCGTCCGCCGGTCAGAAGTCGAGGCCGCGCGGCGCGGCGGACGGCGCGAGCGGCGGCTTCGGGAGCCGCGGCGGCACCGTCGGGTCGTTGTAGGCGGCGGGCGCGACGTCGTTCGGGCCGTCCGGGTAGAACAGCGACGCCAGCGTGTGCAGGTGGCTGCGGCCGACGCCGAGTTCGAACTGGCCGCCGCCGTACAGCGACACGTCGCGGTCCGCGGCCCACTCCAGCGTGTCGAACAGCGACTCCACGGACCCGAACCGCGACGGCTTCACGTTCAGCCACGACGGCTCGAACGGCAGGTCCTCGACGCTCTCGACGCCCGTAATCGGGTAGTCCCACGAGACGCGGTGCTCCTCGCCGTCGAACAGCGGCCGCGTCTCCTCGGTGAGCCCCGGGTCTTCGATGACGGCGTCGGGGAACGAGTCGAGCAGCGACCCGTAGTAGTCCGCGCCCGGCTCGACGGAGACGTCGCCGTCGTCGCGGTCGTACAGCGCCTTGAAATCCAGGATGCGGACGCGGTCGGCGGGCAGGGCCGCCACGACGTCGTCGGTCCACTCCCGCGTCGGGTCGAGCTTGAACTCCAGCCCCGGGACGCGGTCGGTCAGCGCCTCGACCCGGTCGGTCGACGGCGGCGTTCCGAGCCGCGTCGACGCCACGAACCGGACCGGGTCGCGGTCGCGGCCCAGCACGGCGCCGAGGTGCGTGTCGGACTGCCGGAGCGCCAAATCGAGCGCCGCCGACTCCACCGCCCAGCGCCGGTAGTGCCGCGCGGTCGGCCGCTCCGGCTGCTTCGTCGGGAACAGGTCGAGGTCGTCGAGCCGCGACGAGAACTCGCCGAACGTCCAGTCGCCGGCGAACGCGCCGCTGAAATCCACCGCCACCGTCGGCGCGCCGGCGTCGGGGTCGTCGAACAGCGCGTCGTGGTCCGCCGGCTCGTAACAGACGTCCTCGCCGCGGCCGAGTTCGCCGCCGCCCCGCAGCCGGAACGTCGTCGTCACGCGCTCGAACCCCGACGACGTGTCGCGGCAGCGACGCCGGAGCGACACCGAATCGATGGTCAGCGGCAGGTCGGCCACGGCCTCGAACAGGCTCATCGTTCGCCGTGACGGCCCCGACCGGCTTAGTAGTCAGGTCGAACCGGGCGGACGCGGAGTCGCACGACCGGCGGCGACGCCGGCGACGCCGACGGACGATCGCTCGCCGCCGTCCGAATCAGGGTCGATGCGGCGGCTGCGAGTCAGCCGTCGACGTGGCCGCGTTCGAGCAGTTTGACGCGCGTGGTGAGCGCGAGGAACGTCGCGAGCAGCGTCAGGACGACGGCGCCGACGGCGGCGTACTGGTGGGCGGGCCACGGGTGAGTGTACCAGCCGGTGACGGCGTCGACGACCTGCGGCGGCACCGTCGTGTGGTGCGGCGTCCCGACCACCGGGACGAAGTAGTCGACGACGTCGTTGACGCCGTACCACAGTACCGCGACGGCGACGGCGCGCACCGGGAAGTCGGTGATACGGTGGAGCACGAACGCCTCGACGACCATCGCGAGGTGCGAGCAGTACAGGAACAGGTACATCGGCCAGCCGACGCCGATGAAGCCGTCGAAGAACACCGACAGCGTGTACGGCGTCCACAGCCCGAGCTTCAGGCAGCCGAAGAACGCCAGCGCCGACCAGTACGGGCTCGGCCGGTCCAGGTACCACAGCCCGAAGGCGACGCCGATGAACAGCGTCGCGACCGGCGAGTCCGGGACGAACGCCCACATCGCCGGCGGCTCCGCGGCGAACTGCCAGACGACGGCCGGCTCGGAGAACGGGTGGAAGCCGTAGTACCAGAAGCCGAAGGCGGTGCCGACGAGGTTGACGAGCGCGACGACCGGCGCCAGCCGCAGCCCGAGGTCTTCGATGGCGGCGGGCAGCGGCGCGACGTACCGCGGCAGGTCGCGGCGGCTCGGCAGGTCCGGGTCCGTGAGGTGGTCGACGATGGCGGACATGCGCGGTTCGCGTGTCGGTTCGTCGCCGACGGTATAGCCGTGGCGGTGCCGGCCGCGCCGCCCGTACCGGCCGCGTCGACGCGGCTGTCCCGTCGACGCCCGCGGCGCCGTTCGCTCGCCGTCGACCGACGCACTCCCCGCGGCTCGCCCGGCTTCGCGGACCGGCACCGATTAAGCCGCGCCAGTGTGAACGCCGACGCAGACCCGCCGTGTCCCGCTCACCGCCGAACCCCGTCCCGGAGTCGCTCGCGGAGTTCTACCTGACGACGCCGTTCACGCTGGCGCTGCTGCTCGTCGGGAACGCGCTCGCGTTCCTCGTCGGCGTCCGCTACTACCTCGCGACGATGCCGGCGGTGCCGGCGCTGCTCTGGCCGCTGTACGGCGACTCGCCGACGGCGCTCGCGCTCGGCACGCTCGTCCTCGCCGCCGTGGTGCCGTTCGTCGGCTACCGGCTGGAGTCGGTGCCGACGAACCGGATTCTCGCCGCGCTGTCCACGCTCGCGGTCGTCTGGCTGGTGAAGATGGGCGTCTGGACGTTCGTCGCGCTGAACGTCCCGCTCGTCCGCCCGGACCTCCCGGTCGACCTCTACGTCGGCTTCGACCGCGATTCGCTGTGGGCGTACTGGGGGATTCTGGCGACCCACGCCGCGTTCGTCGCGGAGGCGCTGCTGCTCGCGCGCGTCGGCCGGACGAGCAGGCGGCTGCTCGTCGGCGCCGCCGCGCTCGCGCTCGCGAACGACCTGTTCGACTACGGCTTCCTCCTCGGCCTGCCGCTCTCCGGGCACCCGCCGGTCCGGTACGACCCGGGGCTGTTGCTCGGCGTCGCGTCCGTTGGAACGACCGTGCTCGCCGTCGCGGTCGCGGCCGCCGTCCTGCCGCGGAGCCGCCCGGATTCGGCCGACCAGTCGACGGACGGCGCCGCCGACCCCTGAGCCGCCCTGACGAACGCCTTTTGTCCTTCCGGCGCTCACTTCCGGTGTCCATGGATTCCGCGGTGCTCCTCGACCTCCTCGGCAACGAGAACCGCCGGCGCATCCTCCGGCTGCTCTCGCGCAAGCCCTGTTACGTCACGGAGATCTCGGAGTACCTCGGCGTCTCGCCGAAGGCCGTCATCGACCACCTCCGGAAACTGGAGGACGCCGGCCTCATCGAGAGCCACACCGACGACCGCCGACGGAAGTACTTCCACATCGCCCAGGACGTCCGGCTGGAAGTGAACGTCTCCCGGCACGGCTTCGGCACGAAGTCGGCCTACCCGGCGAACCCGAGCCTCGACATCTCGGGGCGGTGCCCGCACGTCCGCATCGACATCGACCTGCCGGACGCACACGTCGACGGCGCGGAACGAAACGGCGCAGCCGGCGCCGACGTCGAGGCCGACGCGGCCGCCGCCGACGTCGAGGCCGACGCGGTTGCCGGCGCCGACGCTGACGCAGACAGCGACGCGGCCCCGACCGACGACGCGGCTCCCGGTGGCGCCGCGGCCGACGGTACCGCAGCGGACGGTGCCGGAGCCGCGGACGCCGGGGCCGCGGACGCCGACGCGGCGGTGGAGGCCGGCGCCGCTCCGCCCGACGGCGCCGGCGGCGACCACGACGTCGGCGACCTCGCCGCTGAGTTCGAGCGGCTCCAGCAGCTCGAAAACGAGGTGTCGCTGGCGCAGCGCTGGGTGCACGGCCGCATGACGGCGCTGCTCGACCGGCTGAACGACCGGCTCGGCGTCGACGCCGACTCCCGGTTCTTCGCGCAACTGCTCAGCGCGGTGGATTCGACGGACGGGACGGTCCGCGCCATCGCCGGCGAGGTCAGCGCGGACCGCGGCACCATCGAAGAGGGGCTGCAGCAGCTCCGCGAGTCCGGCATGGTCGAACGCGACGGCGACCGCTGGGTCGTCGCGTAACCCGATTCGACGCTTCTCGCGGTTCGACGCCGCTCGTACCCGCCGGTCCGTCGCCGCGTCGCTCCGACTCAGACGTCGCGCGTGAGGCCGTCGCGGAGGTCGCGGCCGAAGTAGTAGCCCGCGACCGACAGGACCAGCCCGACGCCGACGCCGACGCCGGCGATGGGGACGCCGTAGTCCGCGAGGAGGTTCGTGCCGACGAGGACGCCGCCGACCGACAGCGTGCCGAGCAGGAACGCCGAGACGGCGGCGAGCGTCCCGGCGAACGCGGTTTCGAGGTAGGCGCGCCGACTCCTGACGAGCCCGAGCGCGAAACACGCCGCGAACAGCCCGACGTACCGGGTGAGTCCGCCGACGAGCGGCACGGCGCCGCCGACGAGCAGCCCCGCTGCGGCGACGACGAACGTCAGCAGCAGGCCGCGGAGCGTCACCGGCGACCGGCCCGACCCGACCGGCAGCCGACCGCGGAGCGACGGCACGCCGAACCGCGAGGAGCCGTCGGCACCGGCGTCGGGGCCGGCGTCGCCGGTCGCGTCCGCACCGCCGTCCGCGTCGTCGACGCGGTCCGCGTCGGCGTCCGCGTCCGGCTCCGCGCCGGCGACGTCGCGCTCGGCGAGCTCCTGCAGTTCGTCGACGCTCCGTGTCATGGCCGACGGTGCGGCGGCGACGCCAATGGGTCTTTCCCCGGCAGCGACGCCCGAGCGTGCTCGGACAAAGGCAGTTTCAAGTCCGGCGGCGCCGCTACCGTGAGGTAATGACACCGAGCCCCGGCGACCGCGTCCGCGTGGAGCGGAGCGGCGTCACGGACGAGGGCGTGCTGATGCCCTCGTCGGACGAAGCGCACCTGGTCGTGAAACTCGAAGGCGGCTACAACGTCGGCGTCGACCGCGAGGAGGCGACCGTCGAGGTGCTGGAGCGCGGCGCCCACGACGTCGACGAGGCGGGCGAGGAGGGCGGCGACGGCTCAGAAATCGAGTTCGACGAGGACCTGCCGACGGTGGCGCTCATCTCGACGGGCGGCACCATCGCGTCGACCGTCGACTACCGGACCGGCGCGGTGACGGCGCAGTTCGACGCCGAGGACGTGCTGCGGGCGGTGCCGGACCTCGCCGGCCGCGCGAACTACCGCGGTCGCGTCGTCGCGAACATGCTCTCGGAGAACATGGAGCCGTCGGTGTGGGTCGACCTCGCGGCGGCCGTCGCCGACGAGATCGAACGCGGCGCCGACGGCGTCGTCGTGATGCACGGCACCGACACGATGCAGTTCTCCGCGTCGGCGCTGTCGTTCATGCTGGACACGCCGGTTCCGGTCGTGTTCACCGGGAGCCAGCGCTCCGCCGACCGGCCGTCGTCGGACAACGTCATGAACGCGGTGTGCGCCGTCGAAGCCGCGAAGGCCGACTGCGCGGAGGTCATGGTCTGCATGCACGGGTCGCCGTCGGACGACTACTGCGCGCTCCACCGCGGGACGCGCGTCCGGAAGAACCACACGTCGCGCCGCGACGCCTTCGAGACCGTCGGCGCCGAGCCGCTCGGCCGCGTCGACTACGGCGTCGACGACACCGCGGTGTCGTTCGCGGACAAGCCCCGCCGGAGCCGCGGCGACGCCGACCTCGCCGTGGCCGCCGACCTGAACGAGGACGTGGAGCTGGTGAAGTTCACGCCCGGCATGGACCCGGCGGCGTGGGACTACCTCGACGGCGCCGACGGCGTCGTCATCGAAGGGACGGGGCTCGGCCACGTCCACACCGACCTGATTCCGCGCGTCGAGTCGCTCGTCGACGCCGGCACCACGGTGGCGATGACGAGCCAGTGCATCGAGGGCCGCGTCTGCGACCGCGTCTACGACACCGGCCGCGACCTGCTCGACGCCGGCGTCGTCGAGGCCGGCGACACGCTCCCCGGGACGGCGAAGGTGAAGCTGATGTGGGCGCTGGCGAACGCCGACGACCCGGCGGACGCGATGGGGCGCGACCTCGCCGGCGAACTCACCGAGGAGTCGCGTCCGTGGACATGACGGGCGGCGACCGGCTGCGGACGGACGGGGGCGCCGACCTGACGGTTCGGCAGGCGCGCGCCGCCGACGCCGACGCGGTCGCGGCGTTCACGCAGGACACGTGGAGCGAGCAGGGCGCCAGCGACTACCTCCCGGACGTGTTCCCGCACTGGGTGGAGTCGGACGGCCCGGACCAGCGGACGTTCGTCGTCGACGTGGACGACGGCGCGGACGTCGCCGGCGTCCTGCAGGGCGTCATGCTGAGCGACACGGAGGCGTGGGCGCAGGGGATGCGCGTCAACCCCGACTACCGCGGCCGCGGCCTCGGCACGAAACTCACCCGCGCCGTCTTCCGGTGGGCGCGCGACCGCGGCGCCGTCGTCTGCCGGAACATGGTGTTCTCGTGGAACGTCGCCGGCCTCGGCACCAGCCGCGCCGGCGGCTTCCGCCCCGGCGTCGAGTTCCGGTGGGCGACCCCGGAGCCGGACGGCGACGCGGAGCCGACGCTCACCGTCGAGGGCGACGCCGCCGCGGCGGACGCCGCGTGGGCGTTCTGGCAGCGAAGCGACGCCCGCACCGAACTCGACGGCCTCGTCATGGACGACGAGGAGACGTGGGCGTGCTCGGAGCTGCGCCGCGAACAGCTCCGCGAAGCGGCCGCCGCCGACCGGCTGTTCACGGTCGTCGACGGCGGCACCCGCGGCTTCACGTACCGCAGCTACACCACCGAGCGCGACACGGACGACGACGGCGGCACGGAAACCCTCGGCGTCTACGGCGTCGCCGCCTGGGACGACGTGGAGACCGCGCGGGCGCTGTACCGCGCCGTCGCCCGCGACGCCGCCGCCGAAGGCATCGACAGCGTCCGGGTGCTCATCCCGGAGTCCGTCCGCTGGGTGTCCGACACCGCCGCCACCCGCACCGGCGTCTCCGACGAACCCGACTTCCTGCTCACCGCCGACCTCACCGACGACGCCCTCTTCTGACCACGGCGTCGACTCCCGTCCTTCCGCCGCCGACCGCCCGTCCTTCCGCCGACGACGGCCGTCCGTCCAGCGTTCGGGCGGGACTGAAAGGGGCCGAGCGGTCGCGCGGCGAGACCCCGCAAGCACCGCAGCCGCCGAGCGAAGCGAGGCGGCGAGGCGCGCAGCGCGGGGCGCAGCCCGCGAGCGCGAGGGGGCTTTCGCGGTCGTCGCCGCGGTCGTTCCCGTAGCCGTCGGAGCAGTCGGCGGAGTAGTCATCAGGGCGGTCGTTCCAGCAGCCATCGCAGTTCCGCACTCCCCGACGCAATCCCAGTCGCGGCTTCCAGGTCTCGGAACGCCGCAGCGTTCGCCGGTTCGGCGGCGGGCCGCGAGGCGCCCGGTTTTTACGGTGGTTCGCCGTAGCGGTGGACGTGACCCGTTTCGACGCCGACACGCCGGCGGACCGCCGAAAGCTGTTCGCGGACGCCGTCACCGCCCACCGGAACCGCGGCAGCCAGTTCCTCACCGTGGAGGCCGAGCCGCCGCGGGAGACGCTCGAATTCGGCGAGTCGACCGAGGACGGAGCGGACGCCGAGAACGCCGACGGCGACGCCGACGAGGACGCGGACGAGGAGCCGGCGGTGCCGCCGTGGGTGCAGTTCGCGGAGAAGACGTTCAACCTCGACTGCACCGACGAGGAGCTCGACCGGCTGCACGCGCTGCTCGACGACTACCCGGAGTTCCGCGTCGACGCCCGGGAGTCGCCGGAGGAGGCGGAGGGGACGAACGTCCGGATTTCGGCGCGGTCGGACGCGAACCGGCTCGCCGACTTCCTCGACCACGTGTTCACCGACGTGTACGACCGCGACGAGGACTACCGGGCGTGGGTGACGCAGATTTAGGCGGCCGCGGCGCCGAGAGTCGGCGTCCGGAACCGAAACGGGAAACGGGGCCGGAACCGGTCTCGGCTCGGCCGTTTCAGTCGCGGCCGACGAGGACGTACAGCGCGATGGCGGCGGCGACGCCGACGAGCCACGCGAACAGGCCGCCGGCCAGCGTCACGATCGCCCAGAGCGTCGCGTCGTCGTTGCCGCGGGCCTGCGCGTCCTGATACACCCAGTAGGCGGCGCCGACCGGGATGAGCACACCGAGAATCCCGAACAGCAGGAAGATGATGATGAGCTCTGGGCCGCCGGGGATACCGCCGAACAGTGGGAGGGCTGGAATCACGAGCGGTCGGTCTCGCCCCGCCGACGTGTGCTTTTCGGTGCCGTGTTCTCGCCGGTGACCGGTCCATTCTCTCGGTTGTCTCCTTCCCTCTCGGTTCGCCACTCCCGATTCGCCGAGTCGGCGTCGCCGTTGCCGTCGCTGCCCCTGTCGGCGTCGCCGTCGTCGACTCCGGGGCCCGTCCGCCGCGTTCGGCTCGGAATCGCGCCGCTTTCAGCACGCCTTTATTCGTGGCTGCGGACGCTCCGCGTATGGCCGACTACCGAATTCTGCTGCTCGGGCCGCCGGGCGCCGGGAAGGGGACGCAGAGCAAGCGACTCGCCGACGAGTACGACCTCGACCACATCACGACCGGCGACGCGCTCCGCGAGAACAAGGAGATGGAGACGGAGTACGGGACGCCCGCCGAGTACATGGACGCCGGCGAACTCGTCCCGGACCCGGTCGTCAACGAAATCGTCGTCGCGGCGCTCGAAGACGCCGACGGCTTCGTGCTCGACGGCTACCCGCGCAACCTCGACCAGGCCGAGTTCCTCTCTGAGGAGACCGACCTGGACTACGTCGTCTTCCTGGACGTCCCGGAGGACGAACTGGTCGACCGGCTCACCGGCCGCCGCGTCTGCCCGGAGTGCGGCGCGAACTACCACGTCGAGTTCGACCAGCCGGCGGAGGAGGGCGTCTGCGACGAGTGCGGCGCCGACCTCGTTCAGCGCGACGACGACACCGAAGAGACCGTCCGCGAACGACTCCGCGTCTACCGGGAGAACACCGAGCCGGTCGTCGAGCACTACCGCGACGAGGGCGCGCTCGTCGAGGTGTCCGGCGAGGGCACCCCGGACGACGTCTTCGACCGGATTCAGGACGTCGTCGAGAACTGACCCGGCGGTTCCGAGAGTCGGGCGTCCCCGGCTGGCTGTGGGTCGGCGCTGCGACCGGCCGCGGCTCGGCGCCGGGCCGATTGCTAAACCTTCTTACGGGCCGACCGCCTAGCCCGCCGTAATGGCACGTATCGAAGCGCGCGTCCGGGATCTCGCGTCGGAGCCCGAGATGCGCGACGCGATCGAGACCGTCCTGGAGCGCGCCGAGGACGGCGAAGTCAAGTGGACGGACGTCCGCGAGGACGTCTCCAGCGGCGCGTGGGGCCGGCTCATCGAGCGCGGCATCCTCGAGGACGGCGAGGCCGGCTTCCGGCTCGCCGACCGGGACGCCATCGAGTCCGGGCTGGAGTCGCCGGACGACGACCTCGGCGGCAGCAACGTCGAAATCCCGGACAAGGAGGGCGCGTCGTGGAGCGTCTACGACAAGGCCGCCGCGGCCGTGACGGTGCTGTTCTTCATCGGCTACACCGTCACCGCCGTCCGGAACGTCATCGGCTCGGCGATGGACGTCGTTCTCGGGCCGCTCCAGGAGGCGCTGCCGTTCTACGCGGTCATCATGGTCATCGCGACCATCACGGGGCTGTACTCGACGCTGCTCCGCGGGAACCTCATGGACATGGAGCGGATGGGCGCCTACCAGGAGCGCATGCAGGACATCCAGGAGCGCCGGAAAGCCGCGAAGGAGCGCGGCGACGACGACGCGCTCGACCGCATCCAGGAGGAGCAGATGGAGGCGATGGGCGACCAGCTCGGCATGTTCAAAGAGCAGTTCCGGCCGATGGTGTGGATCATGGTCATCACCATCCCGGCGTTCCTCTGGATGTACTGGAAGATCGGGCTGCGCGGCGGCGAGGCGCACGGCGAGTTCTCGCAGGTGGTGCTGCCGCTCGCCGGCACCGTCAGCTGGACCGACGGCGTGTTCATCATGCCGGCGTGGATCATCTGGTACTTCCTCTGCTCGATGGCGTTCAACCAGATCATCCAGAAGGCGCTCGACATCCAGATGTCGCCGTCGACGTCGTAACCGCGGACGCGACGACGTATCCGCGGACGCGATTTTCGGGCGGTCCGCCCTCCGGCCGGGTTCGGCGCGCGCACGTCGCCCCCTGTTTTATGCGGAGCCGGCGCCTACGACGGTTCCATGCGAGAGCCTCGCGTCCCCGAGTCGCTCGCCGGCACCGACGTCGTCGTGGTCGGCGGCGGCTTCGGCGGGCTCGCGACGAGCTGTTACCTGGCAGACGCCGGCGCCGACGTCACCGTGCTTGAGAAGAACGAGCAGCTCGGCGGCCGCGCGTCGGTGCTGGAGGCCGACGGCTTCCGGTTCGACATGGGGCCGTCGTGGTACCTGATGCCGGACGTCTTCGAGACGTTCTTCGGGCACTTCGACCGCGCCGTCGACGACTACTACGCGCTGGAGCAGCTCGACCCGCACTACCGCGTCTTCTTCAAGGACGGCGACAGCGTCGAACTCGGCCCGGACCTGGCGGCGAACAAGGCGACGTTCGAGGGGTACGAGCCGGGCGCCGGCGCCGCGCTGGAGGAGTACCTCGCGAAGTCCCGGGAGAACTACGAGGTCGGGATGCGCCACTTCGTCTACGAGCGCCGCGACCGCTTCCGCGACTTCGTCGACCCGGCGGTGCTGCGGCACGCCCGCGGCCTGTCGCTGCTCGGGACGATGCAAGAGCACGTCGAGGAGTACTTCGACCACCCGAAGCTCCAGCAGCTGATGCAGTACACGCTGGTGTTCCTCGGCGGGTCGCCGCACAACACGCCGGCGCTGTACAACCTGATGAGCCACGTCGACTTCAACCTCGGCGTCCACTACCCGGAGGGCGGCATCGGCTCCGTCGTCGACGGCATCGCCGAACTCGGCCGCGAACTCGGCGTCGAGTTCGTCACCGACGCCGCCGTCACGGGCATCGAGGGGCGGCGCGGCGGCTTCGCGGTCGACGTCGCCGGCGGCGACCGCTACCTCGCCGACCGCGTCGTCAGCGACGCCGACTACGCCTACACGGAGCAGGAGCTGCTGCCGCCCGAAAAGCGGCAGTACGACGCGGACTACTGGGAGAGCCGGACGTACGCGCCGTCGGCGTTCCTGCTGTACCTCGGCGTCGAGGGCGACCTCTCGGAGCTCGCTCACCACACGCTGGTGCTGCCGACCGACTGGGACGACCACTTCGCCGAAATCTTCGACGACCCGGCGTGGCCCGACGACCCGGCGTACTACGTCTGCGCGCCGTCGAAAACGGACGACAGCGTCGCGCCCGACGGCCACAGCGCGCTGTTCGTGCTCGTCCCCATCGCCGCCGGGCTGGACGACACGCCCGAGCGCCGCGACGCCTACCGCGACCAGGTGCTCGACGACGTCGCCGCCAACACCGGCGTCGACCTCCGCGACCGCATCGTGTTCGAAGAGCGGTTCGCGGTCGACGACTTCGCCGACCGGTACAACGCGACGCGCGGGTCGGCGCTCGGACTGGCGCACACCCTCCGGCAGACCGCGCCGCTCCGGCCGAGCCACCGGTCGTCCGCGGTCGACGGGCTCTACTTCACCGGGTCGTACACGTCGCCCGGAATCGGCGTCCCGATGTGTCTCATCAGCGGCCTGCTCACAGCCGAACTGCTCGCCGAGGACTGACGACTCCCTGACTGACCAGCCCATGTCTCGACTCACCGCCGCGGGCGTCGCCGGCCGACTCGGCTACCTGCTTCGGCTGTCGCGGCCGCGGTTCTGGCTGTACCTCGCCGGCCCGGTGCTCGTCGGCGTCGCCTACGGCGCCCCGACGGTCCCGGCGCTCGTCGGCGCGCTGCCGGCCGCGCTGTTCGCCTACTTCCTGCTGCCGGCGAACCTGCTGCTGTACGGCGTCAACGACGTGTTCGACCGCGACGTCGACGCCGCGAACCCGGAGAAGAAAGGCGAGGACGCCCCGGAGGTGCGGTACGACGGCGGCGCGCTGGTACCGGCCGTCGTCGTCGCCGCGGCGGCGCTGTCGGCGCCGCTGCTCGTCGCGTCGCCGCCGGCGGCCCGGCCGTACCTCGTCGGCTTCCTCGCGCTCGGCGTCGCGTACTCGGCGCCGCCGCTGCGGCTGAAGACGTCGCCGCCGCTCGACTCCGTCTCGAACGGCCTGTACGTGCTGCCCGGCGCGGCCGCCTACGCCGCCGTCGCCGGTCACCATCCGCCGCTGGCAGCGCTCGCCGGCGGCTGGCTGTGGGCGATGGGGATGCACACGTTCTCGGCGGCGCCCGACATCGAACCGGACCGCGCGGCCGGCATCCGGACGACCGCGACCGTGCTCGGCGAGGCGTGGACGCTGCGGTACTGCGCGGCGTGCTGGCTGCTCGCAGCCGCCGCGTTCGCCGCGGTCCACCCGCTGCTCGCCGCGCCACTCGCCCTCTACCCGCTGCTCGTCGCCGCGATTCGGCTCGGCGGCGTCGCCGTCGACCGGGCGTACTGGTGGTTCCCCGCGGTCAACACCGCCGTCGGCGCCGCGCTCACCGTCGGCGGACTCGCCCGGCTCGTCCCGCCGGAGGCGGTGCTGCCGTGACCGACGCCGCGTCCCGACTCGGCCGGCTGCGCGGACTCGCGGACCGGCTCCCCGAGTCGCGGCGCGACGCGGAGGCGGCGCTCGACGACCTGGTGCGCGACAACCGGTTCACCATCGCCGTCGTGTTCCCGCTGGTCGGCGCCGCAATGCTGCTCGCGTCTGCGACCGTGCCGGCGGTGCCGGACTGGCTCGCGTTCAACGGCTGGCTCGTCCTGTTCGGCACCGCCGTGATGCGGCTCCCGCTCGTCGCCGGCGTCGCGCCGCTGACGGACCGCCGGGCCGCCGCCGGCGTCGCGCTGCTGTCGCTGTACGCGTACGGAATCGAGTACGTCGGCGTCCACACCGGCTGGCCGTACGGCGAGTTCGTCTACGGCGTCGCGCTCGGCCCGACCGTCGCCGGCGTCCCGCTCGGCCTCCCGGTGTTCTTCGTGCCACTCGTCGTCAACGCCTACCTGCTGTGCCTGCTGCTGCTCGGCGGGCGCGCCGCCCACGGCCCGACGCGGCTCGCCGCCGTCGTCGGCCTCGTCGTCCTGCTCGACGTCGTGCTCGACCCGGCGGCCGTCGCGCTCGAATTCTGGACGTACCCCGGGGTCGGAGCCGACGCCGCGGCGACGGAAGCAGCGGCCGGCGCAGGAGCGGCGGGCGCAGCGGGGCTCGTCGACCGGGTGTTCGGCGGCGCGCTCGGCGCGTTCAGCGGCGGCGGCTTCTACGGCGTCCCGGCGTCCAACTTCGCCGGCTGGGTGCTGTCCGCGACCGTCTCCGTCGGCATCCTCGACCGGTCGTTCGACCGCGCCGCGCTGACCGCGCGGCTCGCCGACTGCGAGTTCATGCTCGACGACATGGTGAGCTTCGTGCTGCTGTGGGGCGCCGTCAACGCCGTCTTCGCCAACTGGGTCGCCGTCGCGGTCGCGGCCGGCATCGGCGCCGGCCTCGTCGCCGCCGACCGGTTCGACGCCGCGCTGTTCACACAGCCGTTCCGCCGCGGGTAAGGGAAGTCGCGCGCCGCGTCGACCGCTCCGACGCCGACCGCTCCGTCACCGCGGACCGCTCCGACGCCGCGGATGCCGCCTCGGTCGCCGACGGTCGCGGTCAGCGCGCCGGCGACGTGTCGCTGTGCCGGGCGTCGGCCTGCGCGCGGTCGCCGTACGGCACGCAGCTCACCGACCGGAACACGGCCTCCGGGTCTTTCGTCCGAATCCACGCCCACCACGTCCGGGCGAGCAGCACCGTCTTCCGCATCGCGCCGAGCTGCGGCGTCGCCGTGAGCGTGTCGTAGCCGCGGCGCCGAACGAGCCGGTGGTGTTCGGCGTACAGGACGGCCGAGAGCAGCACCGCGAACCGGCAGTCGGCCGGCAGGTACTGGATGCCGGCGACGCCCTCCTTGTACAGCTCCTCGGCGCGCTGCGTCTCGTGACGAATCGCCGCGGCGACGTCGTCGTCGAACTCGAACCGACGCAGCTGGTCTGCGGTGACGCCGTAGCGGTCGAGCGTCTCTTCGGGCAGGTAGACGCGGTCGCGCTCGACGATGTCCTCGCGGACGTCGCGGACGAAGTTGGTGAGCTGGAACGCCTCGCCGAGCGCCGTCGCGTGCGTCCGCGCCTGCTCGGGCAGCTCCGGGTCCATCACGGCCGTCATCATCCGGCCGACCGCGGCGGCGGAGCCGTCCATGTACGCCTCCAGTTCGTCGTACGTCTCGTAGCGGTCCGTCTCGATGTCCGACAGCATCGCGTCCACGAAGACGTCGACGTCCTCGTCGGCGATGCCGTACTCCTCGCGGACCGCCGAGAACGCCGACACCACCGGGTCGACGTCGGTGCTGGTGGCGCCGGCGGCAGCGTCGACGCCGGCGACGTCGCCGCCGTCGTCGTCGTCGTCGGCAGCGGCGCTCGGGTCCTCCGGTGGCCCCGACGAATCGGCCGAATCTGCTGCGTCAGCCAGGTCCGCGGCGTCAGTCTCGGCCGATTCGTCGGCGTCGGTCCGGCCGAGCGCCACGTCGCGGAGGCGTTCCAGTCGGGCGCGCTGTTCGGCCGGCGGCGCCGGGTCGGGGTCGTCGACGACCTCGTCGGCGACCCGGAAGAACGCGTACAGGACGTACGTCGGGTGCCGGATTCGTTCGGGGAGGAGGCGGGTGGCGAAGTGGAAGGTCCTCCCGGTGCGCTGCTGGATTCGTTTGCTGCGGGCGAGCTGTTCGTCGGCTACCATGACCACGTCGAGGCGACCTCGAATCGGGCGGTCCGGTTCCCTCCACGCATTTGAGTAGAACCTGAGACGGCGTCCAGAACCATAACAGTTGGTGACGGCTCCGCGGCGCGCGCACCACCACGGCTCGCCTCGGCAGAACGGGCCGGCGGGTCAGTAGAACGTGTCGGCGCAGTCGAACACGACGCCGTGCTCCGGGCAGACGTACTTGCAGTGCCGGTGATTCATCGACGCGCCGCAGTACGGGCACGGCCGCGTCCGCTTCACCGTCTCGGCCGCCTCGGCGTCGCCGCCGGCGTCGGCACCGTCGGCGTCGCTGGCGTCGTCGACGCCGCGGTCAGCGTCACCGGCGTCCCCGCTGCGCTCCCGGTCGCTCATACCGGCGTTCGCGTCGCCGCCGCCAAAGCAGTTCGGGTCCGCCCGGACCGGCCGTCTCGGCGTCGACCCGGGATTCCACAAGCGACTTAGCGCCCGGTCGCCGACTCGGTGACATGATCGCTATCGTCGGTGGCGGCATCGCGGGGCTGTCCGCCGCCTACCGGCTCCGCCAGCGCGGCCACGACGTCCGCGTGTTCGAGGCCGGCGGCGACGACGCCCTCGGCGGCCTCGCGCGCACCTACGACACCGCCGGCGACGACGTCGAACAGTTCTACCACCACCTCTCGAAGTCCGAACAGACCATCGTCGACCTCGCCGAGGAACTCGGCGTCGGCGACGCCGTCGAGTGGCGCGTCGGCAAGAACGCCTACTACGTCGACGGTACCGTCTACCCGATGGACACGCCGTGGGAGATTCTGGCGTTCCCGCACTGGAGCCTCTACGACAAGTTCCGGCTCGCGATGCTGACGCTCGACGTCGACGTCCGCGGCGGCGTCCCGTCGTTCGACACCTACGAGCGGCTCGAGGACTTCGAACACCAGTCCGCCGTCGAGTTCGCGAAAGCGCACACCACCGAGAACGTCTACGACACCTTCTTCGACCCGCTGCTCGACGCGAAGTTCGGCGACCGGAAGCACGACGTGTCGGCGGCGTGGCTGCTCGGCCGCATCAAGTTCCGCGGCGAACGCGACCTGCTCCGCGGCGAAATCCTCGGCTACTTCGACGGCAGTTTCAGCGTCCTCGTGGACGCGCTCGTCGACGCCGTCGGCCGCGACAACGTCGAGACGAACGCCCCCGTCACCGACGTCGGCGTCGAGGACGGCGCCGTCGCGTCGGTCACGGTCGACGGCGACGACGGCCCGCGGACCGAACCGGTCGACGACGTCGTCGTCACGACGATGCCGAACGTCCTGGAGGACCTCACCGGCTACCCCTGCGACATCGACTTCCAGGCCGCCGTCTGCGCCGTCGTCACGCTGGACGACCAGCTCACCGACACGTACTGGCTGAACGTCGCCGACGACGCCCCGTTCGGCGCGCTCATCGAACACACGAACTTCGTGCCGCCGGAGCGCTACGGCGGCGACCACCTGCTGTACCTCGCGAGCTACGTCCAGAGCGACGACGAGTGGCTGTGGGCCGCTGACGACGACGAAATCCGGACCCGGTGGCTCGCCGGCGTCGAGGACCTGTTCCCGTCGTTCGACCGGGGCGACGTCACCGACTTCCGGCTGGCGCGCGCCCCGCGCGCCGCCCCGATTTACGAGCAGGGCTACCTCGACATGGTGGTGCCGTACGACCTCGGCGACGACGTCGCCGACGGCCTCTACTACGCCGGCATGGCGTCGGAGGCGCAGTACCCCGAACGCAGCCTCAACGGCGGCGTCCTCGCCGGCTACGAGTGCGCCGACCGCATCGCCGAGCGCCGCGAGTGACGGCTCGGCTCCGCCGGAGCCGGCCGCGCTGACGGACGCGAAACGCCCGGAAACAAGCCGCGGCTCCACTTCCGCCCGGCGCCGACCCGTGACACCGAGCGGTAGCGACCCGGAGCCGGCGGTTCGCCGCCGAAGCCGCGGTTTCACTTCCGCTCCGTGCGTGGCTCGCGGTTAAGCGCGTCCCGGCGGAAGCGTGTCGCATGCACGGCCCAGAGCCGATTCGGGACGACGGCGCCGACGGGGCACAGCTCGACCAGCCGACGCTCGACGACGGCGTGACGCTGCTCCGGCCGCCCGACGCGCGGTCGACCGCGCTGCACCGCCTCGTCGTCGACGCGCTCGCGGACGCCGACCGGGCGGGCGGCCCGGCGTACTGGGTCGACGCCCGCAACGCCGCCGTCTCGCACGCGCTGTACCGGCTGGCGCCCGCCGACCGGGCGCTCCGCGGGCTGCAGGTCGCGCGGGCGTTCACGGCGTACCAGCACCTCGAACTGGTCCGGACGCTCGCGCGGCGCGCCCGGCCCGGCACGCGGCTCGTCGTCGCGCCGAACGTCGCGTCGCTGTACCGCGACGGCGACGTCCCGGACGGCGAAGCCGACCGGCTGCTCCGCGCCGCGCTCGCGACGCTGTCCGAACTCGGGGACGCGCTGGACTGCCCGGTGGTGGTCTCCGCCACCGGCGACGACGACCACGCCGACCGCGTCGCCGACGCCGCCGACCGCGTCGTCGACTGCGAGCGGACCGCCCTCGGCCTGACGTACGACGCGCCCGGGTTCGACGTCGACGGCTACCACCGCGGCGACCACTGGCAGACCACCATCCCGTACTGGGTCGACCTGTGCGGTCGGCTTGAGCCGGTCGATCCGCGGCTCACCGCGGAGGTGCCGGCGTGACCCGCGTGACACGCGTCGCTCCCGCTCCCCAACTCGCTGTCGACGTCGCCGGCGTCGTCGCTGTCCTCGTCGGCGTCGTCGCCGCAGCCGGAGGTGGGCGCTGATGGGACGGACGAACCCGACGTACCGGCGGTTCCTCGAATCGTACGAGCAGGACTGGTCGACGTTCCGGCGGGCGCTGCGCGCACAGCACCGCGACGACTTCGACCGGCTGTTCGAGCGCGCGGCCGAGCACGCCGCGGCCGCCGGGATGCAGAACCCGACGGACCCGACTGAGGCGCTGCTCGTGTCGCTGCTCGTCGCGCACGAAACCGAGATTCGGCGGCTCCGCGCGCGGCTGGACAGCGTCGAGGGCGGCGACGCGGCGGCCGGTGCGGCGGCCGACGCGACTGACGCGGCGGCTGACGCGACGGCCGACCGGCCCGCGGACGAATGACCGTCTCGCTGGAGTTCGTCGACGGCGACGTCGTCGAGTGGCGCCGCGGCGACGCGGGCGTCGAGCGGCGGCGCGTCACGGACTACGAACCGGCGCTGTTCGTCGACGGCCCCGACGACACACTCGACCGGCTCGCGGACTGGCTCGCCGGCGACGACCGCGTCACGGAGACCGGGTTCGCGGAGCGGTTCCCGTCGCTGCACGACCGCGAGCCGAGCCGGATGCTCCGCGTCACGGCCGCGGACGCACGGGCGGTCCGACCGGTCGCGCGCCGCGTCCGCCGGGAGTTCGAGACGGCGACTGCGGCCCCCGGGACGCTCCGGCTGTTCGACGTCGACCTCGACCCGGGGTTCCGGTACTGCCTCGACACCGGCACCGACCCGGCGCCGACGCGCGACCCCCGGACGCTCCGCGTCGACCTGCCGACCGACGCGCTCGCCGGCGGCGACGTCTCCGCGCTCCGCGTCGACGGCGACGACGCGGGCGACACCGAAACCGAGGCGGTCGAGACGCTCGCCGCGCGGCTCGCCGCGGTCGACCCGGACGCGCTGGTGCTGTCGAGCGCGGACGTCGTCCCGACGGTTTCGGCGCGCGCGGACGCCGTCGACGTCCCGTTCCGGTGGGGCCGGGAAACCCCGGCGGACCGCGGCTGGCGGCGGCTCGCCGGCGAGAACACGTACCACAGCTACGGCCGCGTCGGGCACTCGCCGGCGCGGTACGCCGTCCCCGGCCGAGCGGTTCTCGACCGCTCGAACAGCTTCCTGTGGGGGAAAGCCGGGCTGGACGGCCTGCTGTACCTCGTGGCGCGCTCCGGGCGGCCGCTGCAGGAGGCGGGCCGCGCCAGCATCGGCGGCATCCTGACGTCGATGCAGATTCGGCACGCCCGCGCCCGCGACGTGCCGGCGCCGTGGCGGCCGTGGGAGGCCGAGCAGTTCAAGCCGCTGTCGACGCTGCACGACGCCGACCGCGGCGGCGCCACGCTCGCGCCGACCGTCGGCTACCACGAGAACGTCGTCGAACTCGACTTCGCGTCGCTGTACCCCGAACTCATCCGGCAGCACAACCTCAGCGCCGAGACCGTCCGCTGCGGCTGCTGTGACGGCGACGACGTCCCCGGGCTCGGCTACAGCGTCTGCGACCGCGAAGGGTTCCTGCCGGGCGTCCTCGCCCGCCTGCTCGACGACCGGGCGCGCTGCAAGCGCCGGGCCGCCGACGGCGACGACGCCGCCGGCCGCGTCGCCGACGCCATCAAGTGGGTGCTGGTGTCCTGCTTCGGCTACCAGGGCTACCGGAACGCGAAGTTCGGCGTCATCGAGTGCCACGAAGCCATCAACGCGTTCGCCCGCGAGGCGCTGCTCGACGCCAAGGACGCCTTCGAACGCGGCGGCTGGTCCGTGCTGCACGCCATCGTCGACAGCGTCTGGATTCGGGCCGACGGCGACGACCCCGCCGACCCCGCGTCGCTCGCGGCGGCCGCGACGGACGCCGCGTCGGTGCCGCTGGAGCACGAAGCCGACTACGACTGGGTGTGTTTCGTGCCGAAGCGCGGCTCGCAGACCGGCGCGCTCACACGCTACTTCGGTCGGCGCAGCGACGGCGGCTTCCGCGTCCGCGGCATCGAGTGCCGGCAGCGCAGCACGCCCGCGTTCGTCGCGGACGCCCAGCGCGACCTCCTCCGGGCGTTCGACGCCGACCGGACGCCGGAGGCGGTCTGCGACCGGCTCGCCGGGCAGCTCCGCCGGCTCCGCCGCGGCGACGTCGACCTGTCGCGGCTCGTCGTCGACGCCCGCGCGTCGAAGTCCGTCGACGAGTACAACCGCGAGACGCTCACCGCGGCGGCGCTGGAGCGGTACGCCGACGCCGGCGTCGACCGCGCCGCCGGCCAGTCGGTCGCGTACGTCGTCACCGACGACGACGCCCGCGGCCGCGGCCGCGTCCGACTCCCGTTCGAGGACCCGGACCGCTACGACGCCGACTACTACCGCCGCCGACTGCTCCGCGCCGCCGAGAGCGTCGTCTCGCCGGTCGGCTGGGACCGCGACCGCATCGAACGGTTCCTCGCCGGCAGCCGCGACGCGACGCTGTCGGCGTTCTGAACGCGGCGACCGGGAGAACCGAGAGAATCTGCGGCGGCGTCAGTCGGCGTTCGCTTCGTCCTCGTCGACGCCGGGGGCGTCCGTCACGGAGACGTCGTCCGGCTCCTCGGCGCCGCCGGTCGTCAGTTCGCCGTCGCCGTCGACGACGTAGGCGTCGTCCGCGAAGCCGGCGACGGCGTTCTCGAACTCCCCTTCGGCCATCGCGTCAGGCGTCGCCGGCGCGTCAGCGACGCCGCCGTCGGGGGCGAACTCGCCGAGCGGGTCGTCGATGGTGACGCCGTGGTCGGCGAAGAACTCCTCGTAGCGCCGGTAGTGCGCCTCCAGTTCGTCGGCCGGGAACTCCATCATCTCCGCCCAGCCGTGGTTGAAGAAGTCGAAGTTCGCCTGGATGTGCGTGATTTCGCGCGCCTCCGCCTCCGGGTACCCCTCGTCGAGCGCCGCGAGGTAGGCGTCCATGGTGGCGTCGAAGAAGTCGTCGAGGTGGTCGCGCCGCTCCTCGCGGTGCGCCTCGTCGGCGCGGCCGAGGAAGACGTCGGTGTGCAGCCCCACGAGTCGGTCGTGGACGACGTTGCCGACGACCGGCGTCGTCAGTGCCTGCTTCGCGGCCCAGTGACGGACGTTCTGCCGGAGCTTCATCGACGGAAACGTGTCGTTCCAGCGGCTTAAGCGGTGGCCATGCGGCGGCGACGCGGCGGCGACGAGGACAGCGACGCGCCGATCCGAGCGCGCCGGACGCCGGGCGTGTGACCGGGTGACGTGGCTCCTGCGTCGATAGCAACCCACATTAACCCCGAATCCTAACCGGTCGGGTATGAGCCAGTCGTTCGTCATCATCGGCGACGGAATCGCGGGGAGCTCCGCCGCCGAAACCCTCCGCGAGGAGGAACCGGACGCCGACATCACGGTCATCACGGACGAGGGCGAAGCCCTCTACAACCGCATCCTCATCAAGGAGTACGCGAAGGGGAAGCTCCCCGAAGCGCCCATCTCCATCCACCAGGAGGGCTGGTACGAGGAGCGCGACATCGACCTCGAACTGAACACGCTCGTCGTCGACATCCGGACGGACGACCACGAAGTCGAGACACACGAGGGCGACGTCTACGACTACGACAAGCTCCTGCTCGCCATCGGCGGCACCCCGCAGCAGCTCCCCGTCGACGGCTCCGACGCCGACGGCGTCCACCACTTCTGGACGTTCCAGGACGCCCGCCGCATCAAGGAGTCCGCCGACGACGCGGACGACGCGGTCATCGTCGGCGCCGGCCTGCTCGGCATCGACTTCGCCGCCATCTGCGGCGCGCAGGGCGTCTCCGGGAAGTACCTGATGCGCGGCAACAGCTGGTGGCGCTACGCGCTCTCGGAGGAGGGCGCCGAACTGATGCACGAGGCGATGCGCGAACGCGGCGTCGAGCCGGTGTTCGACTCCGGCGTCGACCACTTCGAAGTCGACGACGACGGCCACGTCGAAGCCGCCGTCGACCCGAACGGCGACCGCTACGAGGCCGACTTCGCCGGCGTCGCCATCGGCCTGAACCTCAACACGGAACTCGTCGAAGGAACCGACATCGAGACGGACGACGGCATCGTCGTCGACGAGTACATGCGGACGAACGACGAGGACGTGTTCGCCGCCGGCGACATCACCCGGTTTTACGACGTCATCCTCGGCGAACAGGCGCAGAACGGCGCGTGGGGCAGCGCGAAAGAGCAGGGCACCATCGCCGCCAAGAACATGCTCGACTACGGCTCCGAGCAGTTCGAGTGGGTGTCGTCGTACTCCATCACGCACTTCGACTTCCCGTTCCTGTCGTTCGGCCACCCGACGCTCGGCGACGACGAGGTCATGAAGAAGTTCGGCGACGACGAGTGGCGCCGCCTCGCGCTCAAGGACGGCAAAATCGTCGGCGGCGTCCTCATCGGGAACCTCGCGCCGCAGTCCGCGTACAAGTCGCTGATGCGCGAGCAGGTGGACGTCTCCGGGCAGAAGGACGTCCTGATGAAAGAGGGGTTCTCCGTCGACGACCTCGAAACCGAGGCCGCCGCGGAGTAACGCCGCACGTCGACGTTCGAACCCGAACCGTTCCGACCGCCGAACCCGAATCGCCTCGACCACCGAACCCGAACCGCTTTCTCGCCGTTTCTCGAATTTCGCTGAAGAGTACGGCCGTTTCACCGCGTCATCCCCTCGCCGCCGACCGGTTCACTGCGCGTCGTCAGAGCCGCACGCCGCCGAACTGCTCTGCCATTTGACTGTTCCCCACACTGCACCAACATTTAAGGCGTATCATGTTGTATGGTAACTCGTGGCACGACACGGTCCGACCCTGACGCTCCGACCCGCCGAGGCCGTCCCCGAGAAGGCGACCGTCCGGCACGTCGACCAGCTTTCCGAGGGCGAACTCGAAGCCGTCGCCGACATGGCGGACGGCGAGAAGCGACGCACACCGGGGCTTCAGCCGGGTGACGTCGTCGTGTTCACGTCGTACTATCGCGTGGTGGCCGCGGAGCGCGGCGGAGTCGACTCCACGGTCGCCGGGACGGCGGCGGACGGCGGCTCCCCCGTCCGCGGCCGGCGTTGAGTCGACCCGGCGCCGAGTCCGTCACGCGCTGCCGGTGTCCGTGGTCGCAGCCGCCGGCCCACCACGGCGGCGCCGCTCCGCGGTGATTCTCGCGCGGCCGCGCCGTCGGACCCGCTGACCCCCGGCGCCGCCTGCGCGTTCCAATCGACACCGTTTTCGGCGGCGTTCGCGGAACGGGTAGTATGGACGGCGGCGGTTCCACAGACATGACGCTCGCGTTCGAACTCGAGGCGCTGAAAGCGCTCGCCGACCCGAACGCGGTGTTCAACGACGCCCGCAGTTGGACCGAGTACGTCGGCGTCGTCTCCGAGAAGCCGACGTACGTCGTCACGAACTTCACCCGGAAGCACCGCGTCCGCCAGGACTTCTTCTCCGGGCCGCGCGGCGTCGCCGAGTCGCTGGAGAACGTCAAACAGCAGTTCGACACCGACCGGCACGTGTTCGTCGGCACCTCCGAGGAGGACCGCGCGGTCGCCGAGGAGACCGGCTGGGAGTACCTCCCGCTCGAGCAGGCCGCCGAGGCGGCCGGCTGGGAGCGCGCCGAACCGGAGCCGGAGTCGGACCCGTTCGAGGACGACGACGGCCGCGACGACTGGCCCTGACGGCTCGCCGGTCGCCGCGACTCACCTACCGCACCGCGTCGCCACCGCTGCCACCGCGTCGCCAGCGCGTCACTCCGCGTCGACGCCGCGTCGCCGCCACGCCCGAAGTCCGCCCGCGACAACCGGACGGTTCTGCCTGTACGGTCGAGCCGGCCTGACATCTTCGTGTTTCGAAAGCACTAATCGCCGGCTTCCCCTGTAGCGTTGTACGAAATGAGTCATCAGCTGCCGGACGTGCAGGCGAGCCGGCCGGACGTCACCGTCGGGCTGAGTCAGGTCGGCGTGACCGGCGTCGAGAAGCTCGTGAAAATCGACCGCGGCGACGACCGCCCGTGGGTGTTCATGGCCGAGTTCTCCGTGTTCGTCGACCTGCCCGGCGAACGCAAAGGCATCGACATGAGCCGGAACATGGAGGTCATCGACGAGGTGCTCGAAGCCGCCGTCGGCGAGGAGGCGTACCGCATCGAGGACGTCTGCGGCGACGCCGCCGACCGGCTCATCCGGAAGCACGACTACACGTCGACCGCCGAGGTCAGCATGACCGCGGAGTTCGTGACGAAGGAGAACACGCCGGCGTCCGACCGCGAAACCCAGAGCACCGCGACCGTCATCGCGTCGGCGGTCGCCACCGAGGACGGCACCCGCGAGGAGATCGGCGCCGAAGTCACCGGGATGACGGTGTGTCCGTGCTCGCAGGGCATGTCGGAGTCGCGGGCCCGCGACAAGCTCGAAGAACTCGGCGTCGACGACGACACCGTCGAGGAGTTCCTCGACGAGGTGCCCCAGCCCGGCCACAGCCAGCGCGGCCACGCGACGCTGACGTTCACGGCGGACGGGACGCCGGACGTCGACCTGCTCGACGTCATCGACGTCGCCCGCGACGCGATGAGCGCCCGCATCTACAACTACGCCAAGCGCCCCGACGAGGACCACATGACGTACCAGGCGCACATGGACGCGAAGTTCGTCGAGGACTGCGTCCGGTCGCTCGCCGAGGACGTCGTCGACGAGTTCGACCACCTCGACGACGACGTCGTCGTCCGCATGAAGCAGTCGAACGACGAGTCCATCCACCAGCACAACGCGCACGCCGAACGCGACATCCGGCTCGGCCAACTGCGGGACGAACTCGCTTGACTCGACAGCAGCCGCCCGACGGCGACCCCGCCGCCTGTTTCGCCGCCGGGCGAAGGTATATGTGAACACGCCGCATGGATCTTCTCGGATCGCCATGCAACCGTGCCAGAACTGTCAGACGGTCATCGACGAGTACACCCTGGACAAACAACTCGAGTCGCTGCGCGACCTGACGGTCGACGACTTCAACGTCTGTGCGGACTGCGTGACAATCGCCGCCGACGCGTGCGTGGAGTGCGGCGGTGCAGTGTACGTTCCTCGGAAGGCGTCCGCCACGCCGGACTACTGCCCGGCGTGCCGGTCTGACCTCATCGAGCGGACGGGCAACGACCCCGGCTGGCACTGCGACGCCATCTCGACTTGACCTCGGCGGCGGGGCCGGTGCAGTCGCCCGCGACGACTGCACACCGACCGCGACTGCGCTTCGTTACGGGAACGCCAGCGGAGACGCCTCCTCCCACCGAGCGCGGAACGTCTCGTGGGCGTCGGCGGCGAACTCCGGGTCCTTCAGGTCTATCATCGCGAACGACTCGTCCGGGTCGACCGGGCTCGGTACCTCCATGCAGACCTCGGCGTCGTCGACGAGCGTGAACGTCCCGCGGACGCCGGCGGCGGTCCGCGCCTCGAACGACGGGTGGTCCGCCATCCGCTCGGTGTACCGGCGGCCGACGCTCCGCGGCAGCGTCGACGGCAGGTCCTCCGAGAGCAGCACCGACACGTCGACGCCGCGTTCGAGCGCGACCTCCAGTTCCTCGACGATTCGGTCGCCGATTTCGCCGATGTCCAGCCCCGACGCCGGGACCGACGCGATCATGACGACGCGGTCGTCCGCCGCGGCGAGCCGTTCGAGCAGCAGGTCCGCGGTGTCCTCGGCGCCGACGGCGGCGGTCCAGAACTGCTCTTCGACCGGGGTCGCCGCGTCGAGTTCCCGGGTGAGTTCCGCGACGATCTCCTCGTACTGGTCGGCCTTCTCCGCGAGTTCGCGCTTCTTCTCGTCGAGCAGCCGGTCGAGCGCCGCGTCCGGTTCGACGCCGACGTAGCGCTTCGGGCGGCTGGCCGCCTGGCTCCGGGCGAGCCGGTGGCGTTCGAGGCTGTTGAGCACGTCGTAAATCCGGCCCATCGGGACGCCGCTCGCCTCCGACAACTCCTTCGCGGTTGCCGGGGCGACGTCCAGGAGCGCGCGGTACGTGCGAGCCTCGTACTCGGAGAGCCCGAGGTCACGGAGGTCTGCCATAGTTCTGCATGCGGACCGCGAAGTAAAAACGCTCCGCCAGTTTATCGGGTCGGCCGGTCGCCGACCGCGCCGGCTACTCGGTCGCCGCGGCGACCTGCCGCATCAGTTCGTCCGGAGAGTCCGCGGGGGCGGCGTCGCGGCCGCGGAGCGTCGCCGCACCGTCCGGCGCGCGGTCGCTCGCCGGCACCACGACCTTCTCGTGGTCGGCGACGCGGAGCGCCGCCCGGTGGAGGTCTGAGCCGGCGGGGGCGCCGACGTCGACGACGAGCGGCCGGCGGGTGAGCCGCGCCGCGACGGCGCCGAACCCGGCGACCTGCGCGCCCATCCGCTCGGTGGCGCCCGCGAACGCCCCGACGGCCTCCCGTGCGCGCTCCCGGTAGTCGTCGTCGCCGGTGAGCGCCGCCAGGTCGACGAGCGCGTCCGCGAACTCGACGGAGCCGTCGATGGGGCGGAGCGGCCGGTCGAGCAGGCCGGCGCCGGTCGCCGGGCCGTCGCGGAACGCCGCCTCGTCGCCGAGGACGTCGACTGCGCGGTCCGCGACGCGGCGCGCCGTCCCGAGCCCCTCACCGAGCGTCTGCTCGGCGGCGCAGAACGCCGTCGTGACGCGCGCCGCGTCCGCGAGCAGGTCGGATTCGGCGCCGTCCGCCTCACTCGCCGCGTCCGCGCTGCCCGTCGTCCCCGCTTCGCCTGCCGTCTCCGCGGCGTCGCGGTCGCCGTCGCGGTCCCGGAAGTGGACGACTCGGCCGTCGTCGACGAGGTCGTCGCGGAGGAACGACAGCGCGTCCTCGGCGGACGTCCGGGCGTCGTCGTCGTCGGTGTACGCGTACAGCGTGAGCAGCGCGTCGGCCGCGAGCGCGTTGCCGCCGGCGTAGCCCGTCAGGTCGACGCGGTCGCCGTCCGGCCCGACGCTGCCGCCGAACGCGAACCCGGACCACAGCGACTCGCGCAGGAAGCCGTGGATGCCGTCGGCGACGTCGCGGTACGTCTCGTCGCCGGTGTGGAGGTAGGCGTTCGCGAACGCCCGGAGCGCGCCGGCGTTGTCCGCGAGCAGTTTCTCGCGCGCCGGGTCCGACCAGTCGCGGGCGGCGGCGTACCGGAACACGCCGCCGTCGTCGTCGACGAGGTTCCGGTTCACCGCGTCGAGCGTCTGCGTCGCCATGTAGCGGTCGCGCTTCAGCGCGAACTCGACGGTGCGCGGCATCGGGAACTTCGCGTCGTCGCCCCACCCGGCGAACTCCGAGTCCCACTGCGACTCCAGTTGGCCGGCGAGGTGCTCTTCGATGTAGTCGCCGACCGGGCCGTCGGGGGTGTCGTTGCCGGCGAGCGCCCGCGGCACCCGGCCGGCCTCGGCGCCCTTCGCGTCCCACGTCTCCCGGACGCGGTCCAGAATCCTCCGGAAGCCGTCCGGCGCGAGATACGTCGCCCCGGAGATGAGGTCGCCGCTCGGCGTCGTGAACACGGTCGACGGGAAGCCGCCCATGTTGTACCGTTCGCGGACCCGCGGCCGCCGGTCGACGTCGACCCGGATCGGCAGGAAGCCGTCGTTGACGTTCGCCGCGATGCGCGGCTCACCGAACGTCTCGGCCGCCATCTCGTGGCAGTCGTCACACCACGTCGCCGTCAAGAACAGCAGGACGGGCTTCCCGTCGCGCTCCGCCTCGTCGAACGCGGCGGCGCCCCACTCGCGCCACTCGACGCGCGTCTCGTCGGTCATACGCCGAATCCGGGGTGGACGAGGGTAAAGTCGGCGTTTACGGCCGACCTCGCGGCAGCCCCGGGCCGCGGCCGCAGGCCGCCCGGGAGACGGCCTCCAAAAGGGCTATACGGCGGCCTCGGGTATCCCGACTATGCGCATCCGCGCCCGGTACGTCATCGCGGCGCTCCTGCTGATTCCGCTGGCCGACATCCTGCTGCTGCTCTGGCTCGCGACCACCGTCATCACGCCCGTCCAGACGGTCGCGGTCGTCGTGCTCACCGGACTCGTCGGGATGCTGCTCGTCCGTGCCGAAGGCAGACACACGCTCCGCAAACTGGAACGGAAACTCGCCACCGGCGACATCCCGACCCAGGAACTGCTCGACGGCGCACTCCTCATCGCCGCCGGCGCGTTCCTGCTGACCCCCGGCGTCGTCACCGACGCCATCGGCTTCCTGCTCGCGCTCCCGCCGACGCGCTACCCCGTCCGGCGCGTCCTCGAGACGTACGTGCTGAAACCGTACCTCGACCGGAAAACCGACGGCTTCGCCACCGGCGCCGTCTGGACGGCCGGCTTCCCGAACGACGGCTCCGACTCCGGCGGCGGTCCGGGCGGCTCCGGCGGTTTCGGCCCCGGCGGCTTCGGACCGAGCGACGACGGTGACTCCGGCGGCTTCGGCCCGGCCGACACCGGTGGTGCCTCCGGAGACGGCGACGACGTCGTCGACGTCGACCCCGAACACTACTCCGTCGACAGCGACGACTCAGACAGTGAGAACGCATGACGTGACGGTGGTGCCGAACGGAAACGCTTAAACAAGTCCCCCCGCAACTCATGATTGCGCTCACCTGGGCCAATAGCTCAGTCAGGTTGAGCGCTCGGCTGATAACCGGGAGGTCCGCGGTTCAAATCCGCGTTGGCCCATCCAAAAGTAATCCGGTGCTTTGCCGGATTGAATTGGGCCGTTGGCTCCCCAGCCACCCAATTTCGACGTTCTAACGATTCTGAGACGGTAGTCCGTCGTCTTGTCCGGGAATACTTCTTGGTACCCCCCGAAGCCGTCGGGTGGTTCGTCTTAGCCGAAACGGGGTGTTAGCCGAGGACGACGAACAGGACGAACAGCAGTCCGAGCGCCGCGAACAGCACGAGGACTCCCTTGATGGCGCCTGTGGCTCCGAAGTCGCTGCCGGGTCGTCGGCCGCCGCCGCGGAGTCCGCCCATATATCGGGGGCCGTCCGTGTCCGGCAAAACTGTGGCGGCTCGGCGCCGGCGCTGTCTCGGTCGGGGACGCAAAACGGGTTGGGTGGGCTCGGGCTGGGATGGGAGTCCGTCCGTCGGGCAAACGGACGGGGTGGCCCGAGCCGAAGCGACGCCCGACTCCGGGCGAGGGCCAGGCGTCGGCGGCGATATGGACGGCTGCTACAAATAACTGTGGTGAAAGTTCCGGGCGCGTCGGTGCGAACAGTTCCGTCTCCGGAACAGCGGCGGGCCCGCGAGGGCGAACGCGGCGGGGCGGTACGCTTCAGAACCCTTCGCGGAGGTGTGGCGGCGGGTCGGCTGCCGGGAACGCCTTGTCGAGCGCGGCGAGCGCGTCGTCGTCCGCGTCGAGGTCGCCGAGCGTCGCGAGGCGGTCGGCGGCGTGTGAGCCGACGACGAGCCGGGAGAGCGCTCCGATTCCGAGCGTGGCGTCCGGCGAGCCGTCGGTTCGGCCGCAGTCGGCGTCGCCGTCGGCGACGCTGAGGCGGAACGCGTCGTCGTTCCACGGGCAGCCGCCGTCGGTGACGTCGAGCGCGACGTCGACGTCGGCGCCGTCGGGGTAGTCGACGGCGGTCAGTGCGGCGGGGACGTCGACGACGCGGAGCATCGCGCCCGGCTTGACGGTGGTGTCCGCCGCGGCGGGGTCGTCGAGCAGGTCGAACAGCCAGTCGGTCGCGTTGCCGCCGAGCCGAACCCGGTCGACCTGCGAGTCGTGCGTCCAGCAGAACCGCAGCAGGTGGCCGCGCGCCGCCGCGTCGACCGCGGCGTGTTCGCGGACGGCGAGCGTCCGGTCGCCGTCGTCCTCGTCGACGGCGTAGACGACGTAGCCGCGGAGGTCGCCGTCGCGCTCCCAGCCGTACACGAACGGGTCGGACTCCCACGACTGGAAGACGCGGCAGCGCCACCAGTCTTCGGTGCGGTCGAACGCGAGCGGCTCGGTTGCCGCCGCGTCGTAGACGGCGTCCAGTCGCTCCCAGTCGTCGGGGCGGAGCCGGACGAACTCGCCGGCCGGCTTCGGCGCGGCCGCCGACAGCGCGTCCACGTCGACCGTGGTCCGGCTGTACGCCGAGACGCGGGCGTACCCCATCCGGGCGTAGAACTCGTATTTGAACGGCCACAGCGCCGCGAACGCGACGCCGCCGTCCCGGAGCTCCTCGTGGAGCGCGCCGAGCATCTCGCGGACCAGGCCGCTCCGCCGGTGTTCGGGCGGCGACGCGACCGCGGAGACGCCGCCGACGTCGTGGACGTCGCCGCGGAGCCGCATCGAGAAGTCGTGGTAGCCGCAGGCGACGCCGAGGTCGTCGGCGTCGAGATCGGCGGTCGGTGTCGCGTCGTCGACGCCGTAGAGCCCGCGCCGGTGGAACCCCTCGGGACGGTCCGGGCCGTCGCGGTCGGGGTCGGGGCCGCGTTCGGGGGCGAACGCGTACGCGAGCAGCCGGTCGTACGCGTCGACGTGGTCGTCGGGGACGGGTCGGTAGTCCATACCGCCGGGTGATTTCGCCGCACCAAAGCCCTTGTGTCACCGTGTTTCGACGCACCGAACGGGAAGCCGCGGCCGTCGCCGGTGGAACCGCGGGATTCACTTGACTGCAACACCGAGTCGACGTATGGCCGACACCGACGGATTCAGCCGGCACGTGACGCGCGACCGGCTGCTGCTCGCGCTGGTGCTGCTCGTCGGCATCGCCGGCACCGGCATCGTCCGCCGCCAACTCGGCGTCCTGGGGTACAACTGGCTCGGCCGGCTCGTCTTCATCTTCGGCTACGGCGGCACCGTGTTCGTCGTCTGGTACGGCTGGATTCGGCCGCTCGACCTCACCGGACCGGACGGCGGCACCGACCTCTACGCTGACGGCGACCGCTCAGAGGACCGCCCGGGGGACCGCGTGGACGAGAGCGAATGACCGCGATTCGGGGCCGGCCCGGCGCGGCTCGACCGCGGCGGGGCGCTCGCACTCGAACGGAATAACGGAACGTTAATGCGGGCCCCGGAGCCACGGTGAGATACGAATGCTCCCGCTCCAGGTCATCGACAGCTTCCTGCTCGATTACAACGTCGGGCAGGCGCTCCTGCTCGGGCTCATCCTCACGACGGTCGCCACGCTGCCGGTGTCGCGGAAGGCGCTCGCGCTCAACACGGTCCTGTTCGGCGTGCTGTTCCTGTTGACGCCGCAGACGCTCGTGCCGACGCACTACCTGTTCCTCGGCATCCTGCTCATCGTCGTCGGCCCGCTCGTGTACGTCACCGCCAGGGACTGACCAGACCGACCGTCGACGCCCCACCGGCCGCCGGCCGGCGGAGCGACGCGGCTCGACTCGTGCGGGCCGCCCAGCCGGGCGCCCGGCGCGTCACCGCCGGCCGATCCGTCGGATTGCCCCGCCGGCATCGCGTCGAACGCCACGCTTTTCTCGGCAGCAGTCCACCGACGGGGCATGGTTACCGCTCGCGCACCGGCGACAAGTGCGAACCTCGGGAGCGGCTTCGACACGTTCGGCGTCGCCCTCGCGAACCCGGCGGACGTCGTCACGGTCGAGCGAGCGGCGACGACATCCATCGAGGTGACCGGCGCGGGCGCACAGTACATCCCGACCGATCCGGCGGACAACGTCGTCGGCGCGGTCGCCGATGCGCTCGACGCGCCGGCACACATCCGCATCGACAAGGGCGTCCGGCCGTCGTCCGGGCTCGGCTCCTCTGCGGCGTCCGCCGCCGCCGCGGCCGTCGCGCTGAACGAACTGTACGACCGGGGGCGGAGCCGGAAGGAGCTCGTCCCGGCGGCCGCCGAAGGCGAAGCCGTCGTCTCCGGCGTCGCCCACGCGGACAACGTCGCGCCGTCGCTGCTCGGCGGCTTCACGGTCGTCACCGACGACGGCGTCACCGCGCTCGACGCGGACCTGCGGCTCGTCGCCTGCCTCCCGGAGGTCGCGGTGTCGACGCGGGACGCCCGCGGCGTCGTCCCGGACTCCGTCTCCATGGACGACCACGTCGAGACGGTCGGGAACGCCGCGACGCTGGTCGCCGGGGTCTGCCGGTCGAACCCCGACCTGGTCGGCCGCGGCATGGACGACCCGGTCGTGACGCCGGCGCGGGCGTCGCTCATCACCGGCTACGACGACGTCCGCGACGCCGCCTTCGACGCCGGCGCGACCGGCGTCACCGTGAGCGGCGCCGGGCCGTCCGTCCTCGCCGTCTGCCGCCACGGGACGCAGCGGGACGTCGCGGCCGCGATGGTCGACGCCTTCGCGGACGCCGGCGTCGGCGCTCGCGCCTACCAGAGCGAAGTCGGCGACGGAGCCACGGTGCTGTAACTCCGTAGCGGTATCCGACGAGGCTGCAGCTGCCGCTACTGCGACTCCTGTGTGCCGTCGATGACGCGAGCGACGACGCGTTCGCGGACCTCCGGCTCCGGAATCGTACAGGCGTCCTTCTGCCCGAACACCTGGTAGCGGTGCTCCGCGACGGCGTCGTACAGCCGGTCGCGGACGCCGCGCGGCACGTACCGGGCGACTCGGAGGAGCCGCCACGGGAACTCCAGGTCGCGCGCGACCCGGAGTACGGCGTCGGACTTCCGATACGCGCCGCTGCCGTCGACCACCACGAACGACTCGAACTCTTCGGTCGGCAGGCCGTGCCGTTCGAGCAGCGCCTGGCCGACCGGCGACGTGAGCGGCGCGAACCGGAAGACGCCGGCGTCGTCGTGCCGGACGATGAACCGGATGCCGGCGTGACAGAGGTTGCAGACGCCGTCGAACAACACGACCGGGTGTTCGGCCGGGTCGACGCCAGCCAGCGGGTCGTCGCCGTCGCTGGCGGTGCTGGCCGCGGCTGCGTCGCCGCCGCCGGCGGCGCCGTCCGGCCCCTCGTCTCCGTCACCGCCGTCGTCTCCTTCGCCGGCTTCGTCGGCGTCGCTCATCACCGGCGGTACGTCGCGGAGCGGCATCAACGCGGCGGCAGCGCCGAAGGGGTGGTGCTGGCAGGCGACACGGACCGGCGGCTCCGCGGGGCGCCGTGTCGCACAGCCGCGTACCGCCCCGCGGTGACGGTTACGTCACGGGGCGACTGCGTCGGTATCCGATAAAAAAGTCCGTGCGTCAGTTCCTCGTCCACGACGCGGCTCGGCGTCGACGCGGATGGCGATGGTGCTCTCGACGTCGGCGGCGACGTTCGCCGTTCAGACGCCGCGGCCCTGCAGTTTCTCCTCTTCGCGCATCGTCTCGTTCGCCTGCCCCTTCATGCCCTTGCCGAGGTCCTTCGAGATCTCCTTGAGGGTCTCGGGGTCGTCGTAGTTGTTGACGGCGTTGACGATGGCCGACCCCATCTTGACGGGGTCCTCCGCGCCGAAGATGCCGGAGCCGACGAAGATGCCGTCACAGCCGTGCTGCATCATCAGGGCGGCGTCGGCGGGCGTCGCGATGCCGCCGGCGGCGAAGTTCACGACCGGGAGCCGGCCCATCTCCGCGGTCTCGTGGACGAGGTCGCGCGGCGCCTCGTTCTCGCGGGCCCACTCGTCGCGCTCCTCGAAGTTCATGCCGGAGAGCATGCGGATGGAGCGCTGAATGTTGCGCTGGTGGGTGACCGCCTGGTTGACGTCGCCGGTGCCGGCTTCGCCTTTCGTCCGAATCATCGCGGCGCCCTCGTCGATGCGGCGGAGCGCCTCGCCGAGGTTGCGGGCGCCGCAGACGAACGGCGACGTGAACTCGCGCTTGTCGATGTGGTAGCGCTCGTCGGCGGTCGTCAGCACCTCGGACTCGTCGATCATGTCGGCGCCGGTGGCTTCGAGAATCTGCGCCTCGGCGGTGTGGCCGATGCGGCACTTCCCCATCACCGGAATCGACACTTCGTCGATGATGCCTTCGAGCTTCCCGGGGTCGGCCATCCTGGCGACGCCGCCGCGCTTCCGGATGTCGGCCGGAACCGCCTCCAGCGACATCACGGCGACCGCGCCGGCGTCCTCCGCCATGCGCGCCTGCTCGCGGTCGACGACGTCCATGATGACGCCGCCCTTCTGCATCCGTGCGAAGCCGCGTTTCACGAGGTCCGTGCCGCGTCGGAGCTCCTCGAGGTCCGTCTCGGTCATGGTTCAGCTTGCGCCCCGACCCACTTAACCGGTGTCCTTCCCCCGACGCGCCTGCCGCAATCGGCCGCCGGCGCCCCGACGACGCGCTTCGGCTGCGTCGCCGTCGCGGCTCACAGCGGCGCGTCGATGGCCTGGCTCACGCGCCGGGAGAGCTGCGGGAGCCGCGTCTCGACCAGCGCCGGGAGCTTCCCGGGGACGTCGTCGCGGTTCCGCTCCAGGACCGACGCGACGGTCACGAGCCGCTTCCGGAGCGCCCGGAGCCGCCGGTTCGCGGCGTCCGCGTTCCCGTTCGCGGCGGCCGCCTGCGCCCGCGTCGCCGCCACGGCCGCCGCCTCCAGCGCCCGAAGCAGCACGAGCAGGCCGCCGGCCTGGAGCGCGTCGGCGTCGTCCAGCAGTCCGTCGTCCGTCCCGGTCGCCGTCCCCGTCGACCCGGTCGCCGTCTCGGTCTGCGTGGCCGTCGGCGTCGCCGTTGCCGTCTGCGTCTCCGACCCGTCACCGCCGAGGCTGTCGTCGATTCCGTCTTCGACGGTGCCGGCCGCGGTTTCGACGCTGTCGGCCGCGTCGCCGACGCCGTCGGTCGTCGTCGCGGTTCCGTCGCCGGAGCCGCCGGTCGCGTTCCCGACGCCGCCGGTCACGCCGTCGACGGCGTCTCCGACCGAGCCGGCGGCGTCGTCTGTCGCCGTCGACGTCGCGTTCAGAATCTCCCCGACGGCCTTCCCGGCGGTCTCGGCGGTGTCGTCTGCGACCTCGACCGCGTCGACGCCGTCGGCGTCGCCGTCCTCGAACGCCTTCGCCTGCGCGAACGTCTCCGTCAGGTACGTCGTGAGGAAGTCGGTCAGCGACGCCTTCCCGGTCCGCGGCTCCGGTATCGTCGCGGTCGACTGGTCGGCCGCGGGGTTGACGCGGTAGGCGCCGCTGACGCCGTCGGCGTCCTCGATTTCGGCGGTGTAGGCGCCTTCGCGGTGCACGTAGACGCCGAAGCGGTCCTCGCCGGGCGGCTCGCCGGCGTAGACTGCTCCGGCGAAGTCGTCCTCGACGGCGAGGGACGCGACCGTCGGCGCGTCGTCGCCGCTGGCGTCCACGCGGAGCTTCACGGCGTCCTCGTTCGGCGTCACGACGACCTCCCCGCGGTCGCCGACGCCGGCGGCGGTGTCGCTGTCGCCGTCGTGGCTGAACCGCTGGCTGTGCGGCGCGACGCCGGCGGCGTTCACGGTGAGCCGGTGGTCGCCCGACGGGACGCCGCGGAGCGCCACGACGCCGTTGAACGTCGGTGCCGCGGTCGGGTCGGACTCCAGCAGCGCTACGCCCTCGTTCGTCGCCGCCGACGTTGTCACGCCGTTCGACCCGGGCGCGTCGTCGGTGCCGGTCGCCTCTCTGAGCACCGCCACCACGGCGTCGACCGGGCCGTCGACGTCGACGTCGAACCGGCTGGCGAGCGCGCTGCGGTGGTCCGGGTCGGTGACGTCCGCGAGCGGGTTCGTGAACCGCGGCTGCGACTGCGGCACGTCGGTCGACGTGAGGTGGGAGGCGACGGCGTTCTCGGCGAACCGCGGAACCGCGAACTCGAAACTGAGCTGCGGCCCGACGAGTTCGTCGACGTCGACGTCGCTCATCGGGGCCAGCGCGTACGTGTGGTCGACCGCGGCCGCGTCGGTGCCGCTCCGGCCCTCGTAGGCGAACTGCACGTCGGCCGACCGCGTCGGCAGGTCCGCCGGCGGCGACGGCAGCGACGCGTACTCCCGCACCGTCAGCTCCGGCGGCACGAAGTGCTCCCGCTCGACGTTCGGGAGCTTCGGGTGGTCGAACAGCGGCGCGCCGTCGAGCTCCGGCAGCGAGAACGGCAGCCCGAACCCTTCGTCGCGCGGCAGCCCGTACGCCGCCGGCAGGTCCAGCTTCGACAGCAGGCCGTTGTTGATGTCGGCGATGTCGCCGTCGACCGGGAGCCGTTCGAAGGCGTTCCGCGTCTCGTTGACGCCGAGCGCCGACGAGTGCGACCCGACCTCCGCGATGACCGACGCGCGGTCGGTCGCCGGGTCGAGGAACTCGTTGTTCGGCACCTTCCGGGCGTGCGCCGACGCGACGAACAGCACCGGCTCCCCGGTCACGTCGTCGCCGTCGCCGCCGTCGGTGTCGACGAACACGTGCAGCACCTCCCAGTCGTGCCAGTGGAAGTTCACGGAGAACTGGTCGAACACGGAGTAACACCAGAACTGCACCGCGGCCAGCGACGACTCGGTGTACCGCCGGACGTTGTAGAACACGGTCGGCGCCGGGGGCGCGCCGTTCGCTTCGAACTCGGCGACGTAGCCGTCGAGCGCGTCGAAGCCGTCCACGACCCGGTCGCCGTCCCGGTCAGTCGCGTACCGACGCGGGTCGGTCGGGAACCACTGCTCGGCGGCGCCGAAGAACAGGTCGGGCGCGTACGCCTCGGCGAGTCGACGCGCCCGCTCCTCGCCGACGGACTCGGTCGAGGGGGCGTCGCCGTCGCCGAACAGGCCGCTGCAGCCGGCGACGCCCGCTGAGCCGGCGGCCGCGGCGCCGGCGAGCAGGTCGCGCCGTGTGAACTCGGGCATGGTCGAAGTTGGTCGGTGTTCCGCCCCCGGACTGATTATTCCGTCGCCCTTCCCATCGATTGATTGAACTGTTCGGGCGCGGAGGCGGTGTGGGAGCCGATGTGGGAGTCGACGCGGGGTCGGTGTCAGAGCCGACGCGGGGCCGGTGTGAGAGTCGGGGAGCCGACGCGGCCGACGCCGGACCGGGGTGCGCCGGTGGCGGAACCGACGGAGTGATTTGGCGGGCGGCGGACGGGACAGGTATGAAGGCGGCGCTCGTCATCCTCGACGGCTGGGGGCTCGGCGACCACGACAGACGCGACGCGGTCGCGGCGGCGGAGACGCCGAACTTCGACCGGCTCCGCGGCGCCGGCGCGTTCGGCACGCTCACCGCGTACGGCCGCGACGTCGGCCTCCCGGACGACCAGATGGGGAACTCGGAGGTCGGCCACGTCAACATCGGCGCCGGCCGCACCGTCTACCAGGAGTACACCCGCATCAACGACGCCATCGACGCCGGCGAGTTCGCCGACAACGACGCCATCAGCCGCGCGTTCGACCACGCCGCCGACACCGGCGGCCGCGTCCACTTCCTCGGGCTGGTCAGCGACGGCGGCGTCCACTCGGACCAGCGGCACCTCCACGCGCTCATCGAGGCCGCCGCGGACCGCGGCGTCGACGCCGTCACCCACGCGTTCACCGACGGCCGCGACACCGCGCCGCAGTCCGGCGAGCGGTTCCTCCGCGACCTCGAAGCCGCCGTCGACGAACACGGCACCGGCGACGTCGCCACCGTCTCCGGCCGCTACTACGCGATGGACCGCGACCAGAACTGGGAGCGCACCGAACTCGCGTACGTCGCCATCGTGAACCGCGAGGCACCCCACGAAGCCGACTCCGCCGTCGACGCGGTGACGGACAGCTACGACCGCGGCGACACCGACGAGTTCGTCGAGCCGACGCTCGTCGACGACCGCCCGGCGCTGACCGACGGCGACAGCGCCGTCTTCTTCAACTTCCGGTCGGACCGCGCCCGCCAGCTCACTCGGCTCCTCGCCGACATCCGCCCGGAGGACTGGGCGGCCGAGGGCGTCGAGACGGCGCCGCCGGACGTCGAACTCGTCACGATGACGGAGTACGACGCGACGTTCGACCTGCCGGTCGCGTTCCCGCCCCACCAGCCGGAGGACACGCTCGGGGAGGTGCTCGCGGCGGCCGGCCTGACACAGCTGCGCGTCGCCGAGTCCGAGAAGTACGCGCACGTCACCTACTTCCTGAACGGCGGCCGCGAAGTCGAGTTCGACGGCGAGAAGCGCCGCATCGTCGAGAGCCCGGACGTCCCGACGTACGACGAGACGCCGGAGATGAGCGCCGCCGAGGTCACCGACACGGCGCTCGCGGCCATCGACGCCGACAACCCGGACGTGCTCGTGTTGAACTACGCGAACCCGGACATGGTCGGCCACACCGGCGACTTCGACGCGGCGGTCGCCGCAGTCGAGGCCGTCGACCGCGAACTCGGCCGGCTCGCCGACGCCGTCCGCGGCGCCGGCGGCCACCTGCTCGTCACCGCCGACCACGGCAACGCCGACGACATGGGGACCGCGAAGGACCCGCACACGGCTCACACCTTCGCGCCCGTCCCGTTCGTCTACGTCGCCCCGGACGGCACCGCCGGCGGCCGCAGCGTCCGCTCCGGCGGGTCGCTCGTCGACATCGCGCCGACGCTGCTCGAACTCGTCGGCGTCGACGAGCCGGACGCCATGACCGGCGAGTCGCTGCTTTTGGACGACCGGACGCTGTGAAGTGAGAACCGGAACGGGCCGCCCGCGGTCGGCGTCGACGCAGTCGGTGTCGCCGCGGTCGACGTTGCTGCGGCGGCGACGCAGCCGCCTGGGCTGGCTCAGACGGCGCTGAGCTGTTCTGCGGTGAGCACGCGGACCGACGCCGGGCGTTTCACGTAGTCGCCCTCGGTCGCGCAGACGACCTGTGAGACGCCGCGCTGGGCGGCGACGTCCAGCACCTTCTGTGTCAGTTCGCCGTCGACGACCAGCGCGAACGGCGCCTCGTCGGCGTCGCTGACCGCGTCGAACGCCTCGGCGGCCGGCACCTCGGCGAGCACGCCGTAGTCCGCGTCGAGCAGCCGCGCCCGGTTCGACTCCGCGTCGACGACCTCCCGGACGTGTTCCCGAAGCGTCGACGGCCCGGCCGTCGACTCGGCGGACGCTTCGCTCGACTGAGTGGATTCGGCGGATTCGGCTGACTCGGCCGACTCCGTCTTCGAACCCCGGCGCTGTTCCGACGCAGCGGCGGTGGCTGCGGCGCCGTTCGCGGCGGCCTCAGCGGCGGCGTCCGTGGTCGGCTCGGCGGCTTTCGTCGCGGAATCGGCTGATTCAGACGACTCGGACGGTTCGGCCGGCGCGGTGCGGCCAGTCGTGACGGCGACCGACCGGTCGATTCCGGGCGTCGCGTCCGCACCCTCGCCGGCGTCGTCGGCTGCGTCGCCGTCCGCGTCCGCGTCCGAGTCCGCGTCCGGGTCCGCGTCGCGGTCGGCGGAGCCGATGCGTTCGTCGGCCGGGGACGAGCCGCCGAGGTCGACGGCGTCGAGCGGCATCTTCTCGCGGAGCGCCGCCATCACTTCGTGCCGCGCCAGGTCCTCGACGGAGCGGCCCGAGGGCGCGAACGCGACGTAGTCGACGTCGCCGACCTGCGCGAGTTCGCGCAGGATGAGTTCGCCGCCGCGGTCGCCGTCGAGGAACGCCGTGACGGTGCGCTCGCCGGTGAGGTCGGCGACGGCGTCGGGGACGTTCGTCCCCTCGACGGCGACGCCGTTCTTGATGCCGTACCGGAGCAGCGTCAACACGTCCGAGCGCCCCTCGACGACGATGACGGCGTCCGAGTCGCGGACGCGCGCCCCCGCGGGGAGCCCCTCGTACTCGTCGATGCGGTCGACGCGGTGGGCCTCGCGGACCTCGTCGAGGATCTCCTTCGAGTCCATGACGGACTCGTCGAACGAGTCGTTGAGCAGCTCCTTCGCGCGGTCGACGACCTCGCGGCGCTGGGCGGCCCGCATGTCCTCGATGTCGGTCACTTCGACGCGGGCCTCACACGGCCCGACGCGGGTGATGGCTTCGAGGCTCGCCGCCAGAATCGACGTCTCCACCTTGTCGAGTCCGGAGGCGATGGTGAGCCGCCCGAAGCTCTGGCCGTTCTCGGAGTCGACGTCGACGTCGATGCGGCCGACCTTCGAGCGCTGCTGGAGGTCGCGGAGGTCCAGTTCGTCGCCGAGCAGTCCTTCCGTCTGTCCGAACACCGCGCCGACGACGTCGCTGCGCTCGACGACGCCGTCCGCGGTGATGCGTGCGTGAATCAGGTATTTGGCTGAGTCGTCCATGTGAAATCCCCTCGTCGGGGTGTGATGATGGTGAGGTGATGGTGACGGGAGTCACCGTCTGCTATATAAGGCGTCGGCGACGCAAATACCTATCGTACCGCCGGGTGGACGAACGGGCAGTTCCTGCGGCCGGGCGAAAGACACATCGACCCCTGCGGCAACTGACAGGCGTGAACGAAGCCGGCCTCACGTCGCTCCTCGACCAGGAGACGATGGCCGACCGCGTCGCCGCCGGCGCCCCCGACTGGGTGGTCCGGCACTTCGAGACGTTCACCGGTGCGCTCACCGGCGAACGAAACGGAACGCCGTTCCCCTGTCACTTCGGTACCAACGCCGTCCAGCGCGGCGACCTGCTGTACACCGCCGTCCCCTCGCTCACCGACCCGGACGCGCTGTTCGGCCTCCGCGACGCGCTTCTGGAGTACCTCGACGTCTACGAGGACCACGCTGACCTCGCGCCGCTCGTCGTCTTCTTCGCGCCGCCGGACGACGTGGCGTCGCTCACCGAGGCGGACTGGCACGAAGCGATGTGGCACGTCCTCCAGTTCCTCCACGTCAACGATCCGGAGCCGTGGCCCGACGACATCCCGACCGACCCCGACGACCCGTACTTCGAGTTCTGCTTCGGCGGCGAACCGCTGTTCCCGACCTGCCGCGCACCGTTCTACGAGGAGCGGAAGAGCCGGTACTGCCCGGTCAGCCTCGAAACCACCTTCCAGCCGCGCTCCGTCTTCGACGGCCTGACGCACGACACCGAAGCCGGCCAGCACGCCCGCGACGCCATCCAGGATCGACTCGGCGACTACGACGGCGTCTGCCCGCACGCGGACCTCGGCGACTGGGGCGTCGACGGCGACCGCGAGTGGCGCCAGTACCTGTTTTCGGCCGACGAGTCGCAGTTCCCCGACGAGTGTCCGCTCACGGTGACGCCGGAGGTCACGGCGCTCGACGGCGACGAGCCACCGGCCGCGGGAGCCGACTGATGCCGGACCCCCTCCCCGCGCTGCTGTTCGTGGACTTCCAGACCGGCTTCGACGACCCGGGCTGGGGCGACCGGAACAACCCGGACGCCGAGGCGAACGCGCGGCGGCTGCTCGCGGAGTGGCGCGACCGCGGCGGCGACGTCGTCCACGTCCGACACGACTCGACGGAGCCGGATTCGCCGCTGCGCGCCGACCGCGACGGCTTCGCGTTCAAGCCGGGCCTGCGCCCCGTCGACGGCGAACCGAGCCTCGTGAAACGAGTGAACTCGGCGTTCGTCGGGACGGACCTCGAATCCCTGCTCCGCGACGCCGGCCACGACGCGGTCGTCGTCGCCGGGCTCACCACGGACCACTGCGTCTCCACGACGACCCGGATGGCGGAGAACCTCGGCTTCGTCCCGACCGTCGTCGCCGACGCCACGGCGACGCATCCCCGCGAGTACGACGGCGAAACGTTCGACCCGGAGACGGTTCACCGGACCGCGCTCGCACACCTCCGCGGCGAGTTCGCCGCCGTCCGCGACACCGACGGCGTGCTCTCGTCGCTCCCGGACCGCGCCGGCGACGCGGATTCCGCTGTCGACGCGGACGCCACCGGCGGCGAGGACTAGGCGAGGTCGTCGACGAGTCGGCGGAGCGACGCGAGGTCGAACTGTCCCGGGGCGGTCGCGTCCGCGGCGTCGACCGGAGCGTAGCCGATGCGGGAGCCGTACACCGGCGCGACGGCCCGGGTGTGCTTGCCGGCGTCGCCCATCGCCATCGTCGCGACGCGGTCGCCGCGGGCGGTGGCGCGGTGCGTCGCCGCGAGGACGTCGAGGGCGTCGCCGCGGTCGTGCGCCGTCACCGCCAGTTTCCCGACGTCGCCGGCGGCCGCCGCGGCGCGGAGCAGCGCGTCGAGCGTCCGCGGCGCCGGCGTCCCGTCGAAGTCGTGGACCGACGCGACGACGGCGGCGTCGTTCGCCCGCGCGGCCGCCACCAGTTCCGCCGGGTCGACGTCGTTGGTCCCCGCCGGGCGGCCGCGGAGCGTCGCCAGTTCCACGTCGACCGCCTCGACGGCGTCGTGTTCGACGGCCTCGGCGAGCGCGTCGAGTCGGCTGTACGGCGCGGACTCGCCGCCCTCCCACCGCGGCCGGTTCGTCACGAGCAGCGGCAGCTCCCCGTCGTAGCCGGCGAGCGCGTCGAGCGGCTCTGCCGCGAGGTCCATCCGGAACTCGACGCAGTCCGCGTCGTCGCGGGCGGCCGGCTCCGCCGCGAGGTCGTCGGTGGCGGCCGCCAGCGTGAACGAGTCGCAGTCCATAGGCGTCGTTCCACGTGCCGCCTCAAAACTGGCTCGGCGTCGCCAACGCTGACGGGGCGGAGAAACGGACCGGAGAACGCCGTTCGGTGGTGCGTCGAGGCCGAGCCACGGGACGCGGCTACGCAGCTACTCGACGACGTAACTGCGTGACTGCGCGACTACGCGACGAGGCCTTCTTCGGCTTCGAGCAGCTCGTGGTAGCGGTTCCGGATGGTGACCTCGGAGATGTCCGCGACCTCCGAGACCGCCGCCTGCGTCGTCTTCTCGTTCGTGAGTAGCGCGGCGGCGTAGACGGCGGCGGCCGCGAGCCCGACCGGCGACTTGCCGGAGTGGACGCCCTGCTCTTTCGCGTTCCGGAGGAGCTGTTTGGCGCGCATCTCCGACTCGTCGGAGAGGTCGAGCGAGGAGGCGAACCGCGGGACGTACTGCTCGGGGTCCGCGGGCTTCACCTCCAGTTTCAGTTCGCGGACGACGTAGCGGTACGTCCGCGCGACCTCGTCTTTGCTGACGCGGGAGACGTCGGCGATCTCGTCGAGGCTCCGCGGGACGCCCGCCATCCGGGCGGCGGCGTACGTACACGCCGTCGAGACGCCCTCGATGGAGCGGCCCGGCAGGAGGTCCTCGTCGAGCGCGCGGCGGTAGATGACGGAGGCGGTCTCGCGGACGTTGTCCGGGAGGCCGAGCGCGGACGCCATCCGGTCGATTTCGCCGAGCGCCTGCTTCAGGTTCCGCTCTTTCGAGTCGCGCGTCCGGAACCGCTCGTTCCACTTGCGGAGCCGCCGCATCTTCTGACGCTGGCGGGAGCCGAGCGACCGGCCGTAGGCGTCCTGGTCGCGCCAGTCGATGTTGGTCGACAGCCCCTTGTCGTGCATCGTGTTCGTGGTCGGGGCGCCGACCCGGCTCTTTTTGTCCTTCTCGGCGGCGTCGAACGCGCGCCACTCGGGGCCGCGGTCGACGGAGTCCTCCTCGACGACGAGCCCGCAGTCCGCGCAGACGGTTTCGCCGTGCTCCTCGTCCTGGATGACGTGGCCGCCGCACTCGGGACAGCTCAGCCCCTCGTCGGCCTCCGTCTCCTGTTCGGTCTGCTGTTCGTCCGTTCGTTCTCGGTTCGCTGCTGGGTGTCGGGTGTGTGTTCTCTCGCTCATCGTGGGGCGGGTGCTCCCTGGGTGGCCGCGAAAAAAGCCCAGGTCAGTCTGTACCCCACAGAGATGGGAGAAAGCCTTAAATTAAACGGTGTTGGGCGGAGCGGCCTCCACGCCGTCACCGGGTCACGGAACCGTCCGACGGCACCTATTTGTGTGAGGCTGTACCAGACGTAACCGACGGATGCAGAAGAACCCTGCGGCAGCGGCGTCCCGCGTCGCCTCGCTCGCACCGAGCGCCACGGCGACCCTCCGCGCCATCGGCGCGGCGGACGCGCTCGTCGGCGTCACCCACCACTGCGACGTCGACGCGGGCGGTCACAGCGGCGTCGACGCGGGCGACGCCGCCGCCCGTGACGACGACGCCCTCGACGCTGAAACCCACGGCGACCCCGACTCCGAACCCGAAATCGTCGGCGGCTGGCCGAACCCGGACCTCGACCGCGTCGCCGCGCTCGACCCGGACGCCGTCCTGACGTGCGACCCGCTGCAGCGTGACACCGCCGAGGCGCTCCGCGAGCGCGGCCTCCCGGTTCACCACGTCGAACCGACGCGGCTCCCGGCCGTGTTCGACGCCATCGAAGCCGTCGGCGCCGCGGTCGGCCGCCCCGACGCCGCCGCTGCCGTCGCCGCCGACTGTCGCCGCCGCGTCGACCGCGTCCGCGAGGCCGTCCCCGACGACCCCGAGGAGCGCCCGGTGGTCTACTGCGAGGAGTGGAGCGACCCGCCGATGGCCGCCGGGAACTGGGTCCCGGACGCCGTCGAGGCCGCCGGCGGCCTGTCCCCGTTCGTCGACGCCGGCGACCGGAGCCGCGAGGTGGACGAACAGGAGGTGCTCGACGCCGACCCGGCGTACGGCGTCATCCACGTCTGCGGCCGCGGGGCGCAGTCCGACCCGGCGACGTTCGACGAACGCGGCTGGGACGTCGACGCCGAGGTCCACGTCGTCGACGACACGCTCTTGAACCAGCCGAGCCCGCGGCTCGTCGACGGCATCGAGGAACTGGCGCGCATCCTCCACGGCGTCGACCCCGACGGCGTCGACCCGAACGTCGACGATTGCGACGGCTGACCGCTCGCCGCCGATTCCGTCCGGGACCGCAAGGGACTCGTCGCCGCCGACGCATCACCGCCTATGCGAATCGGTGTCGGCTCCGGGAACCCGGTGAAGCGAGACGCGACGGTGCAGGCCGTCGAGGCTGCCGACGACGACGTTTCGGCGGCCGCGACCGTCGAAGCGTGCCCGGTCCCGTCGGGCGTATCAGAACAGCCGACCGGCCACGGCGAGACCCGCCGCGGCGCCCGCAACCGCGCCGAAGCTGTGGTCGAAGAGGAGTACGACGTCGGCGTCGGCATCGAAGGCGGCGTCGCCGAATACGCGGGCGTCGGCGGCGACGCGGGCGGCGGTGCCGACCGGCGGGGCGCCGACGCGCCGCTGTTCCTCGTGATGTGGGCGGCGGTCACCGACGGCGACCGCTGGGGCGACGGCGCCGGGCCGAGCCTCGTCCTCCCGGCCGGAATCGCGGACCGGGTCCGCGGCGGCGAGGAACTCGGCCCGGTGATGGACGACGTGCTCGGCGAGTCCGACGTCGCGAAGAACCAGGGCGCCGCCGGCGCGCTCACCGGCGGCCGGGTCGACCGCGCGGACGCGCTCGCCGCGGCCGTCTCCGGCGCCCTCGGCCCGTTCGTCACCGACCTGTACGACGACTAGCGCGACCGGCCGTCCGCCACACGCCGACCGCGACGAACCGACCGCGACGCGCCGACCGGGTTCGTCGTTCTCCTCCCTGTCGCCCAGGTCGCCTCCGACGCCTCAGTCGTCGCCCGACGGCTCGATTTCGGCGGCGTCGACGTCCTCGTCGAACTCCTCGGTTTCGTCGACGGCGGCGGTGAGCGAGACGTTCAGGCCGAGCATCGACGCGACGCCGCCGACGACCGTCACGGCGTTCTTGACGGCGTGGTCGAGGACGGCTGCGGCGAACGCGACGGGCGCGGCGACGCCGCCGAGCGCGACGACGAACGCCGTGAACGCGGCCTCGTACAGGCCGATTCCGCCGGGCGTGAGCGGCAGCACCTTCGCGAGGTTGCCGACGGAGACGGCGAAGAAGCCGACGGCGACGAGCTGCACCGTGCTCATGGCGGTGGCGGCGTCGGGGAACGCGGCGAGCACGAGCAGCGCGGTGACGACGTCGAGCGTCCAGACGGCGACGCTGGCGCCGCCGACGCGGAGGAACGAGCCGCGGCGGCCGGCGACGGTCTGGACGCCGGCGACGAACTCCTCGACGACGCCGACGACGTAGTCGACGTACGAGTCCGAGGAGAACCGGGAGACGACGTCGCGGACGAAGTTCCGGTCCGTGCGGGCGGAGGCGACGATGACCAGCAGGCCGACCGCGGCGGCGACGCCGACCGCGGCGGCGACCCGGACCGCGGTGCGGACCGCGCCGGGGGTCACGACGCCGCCGCCAGCGACGTTCCCGGAGACCGCGGCCGCGAGGTCGCCGGCGCCGCCGGTGACGAGCACCCCGACGAGCACGGCGCCGGCCATCCCGGTGATGGTGAGCAGGTCGAACACCCGTTCGGCGGCGAGCGACGCGAACCCTGTCGGGTACGGGATGCCGCGGCGCGCCTTCACGACGTACGCGCGGACCGCGTCGCCGGCGCGCGCCGGGAACACGAGGTTCCCGGTCTGGCTGATGAAGACGGCGCCGGTGAGGAACACGGCGGACTCGCGGTAGCCGAGCTCCGAGAGGATGTCGCGGTACCGGAGTCCGCGGAGCGGCCACGAGACGGCGTACACGACCGCCGCCGCCGCGACCAGCGTCAGGTCGGCGTCGCGGAACGCCGCGAGCACGTCCGACGGGTCGAGATACAGCGTCATCAGCGCGAGCGCGACGAGCGTCAGCGCGATGCCGGCGCCGACGGTGCGCCGCCGCGTGATGCGCGGCGACACCGACAGCTGCCACCACAGCCGCAGAATCTGGCTGCCCATCCCGAAGACGTCGCGGACGAGGTCGACCTTCGAGTCGCCCTTCGGCGTCCAGTCGACCGCGAACTCCTCGACGTCGAGGCCGCTGCGCTGGGCGCGCACCAGCAGTTCGGTGTCCCAGAACCAGTGGTCGTCTTCGACGTCGTCTTTCAGCTGCTCGAACGCCTCGCGAGACAGCGCCTTGAAGCCGCACTGGTGGTCGCGCAGGTCGGACCGCAGCACGGTCCGCACGAGGAGGTTGTAGCCGCGCGACGGGACGCCGCGTTTCGCGGGGCGGTCGGCGACGTTCTCCGGCATCCACCGCGACCCGGTGGCGACGTCCGCGCCGCCGCGGATCCGGTCCACCAGCTCCTCCAGGTGTTTCATATCGGTCGCGAGGTCCGTGTCGAAGTAGACCAGCACGTCGCCGGCGGCCCGCTCGAACGCGAACTCCAGCGCGCCGCCGCGGCCGAGCCGCCGGTCGCTGTGGAAGTGCTTGACGCGGCTGTCCTCGGCGGCCAGGCGGTCCGCGATTTCGGGCGTCCGGTCTTCGCAGCCGTCCTCGGCGACGATGACCTCGAAGTCGTCGTCCGCGAGGAACGACGACAGCGTCTCGACGGTCCGCCGAACCGTCTCCTCGATGGTGGCCTCCTCGTTGTACGCCGGCAGGACGACGCTGACCGAGACGGCGTCGGCTGCCGTCTCGGACCCGTTGACCCCCGCGGCGCCCGTTGCCGCGTCGGACCCACTGACTCCGGTGGGGTCGTCGTCCTCGCCGCGCGTCCGACTCATTAGCCCAAACAGGCCGTCCGCCGCGTAAGTACCTTCTGTCATCGGGCAGTCGCCGTACTCCACGGACGCCCGGAGGCGACGCGGCGTGTTTGACGACTGTACCCCCGCGGGACCCCCAGCCTCGCCCTACGCCGACGAACACCGCGAGAACCGCCGGACGGCGCCGTGTTAACTCGGTGTACCAAACCCCCTATATCGGTGCGAAGCCTCCGGACGAGTATGAGCGCCACCGGAGTTTCGGACGTCGTCGACGCGGACGCGGCAGACGCAGCGGTCGACGCCGCGGCGAACCTGAACGACAAGCAGGTCCGCATCCTCGGCTACCTCCGCGACAACGTCGGCCAGCAGACGTACTTCAAGTCCCGGCTCATCGCCGAGGACCTCGGCATGACCGCGAAGGAGGTCGGCGCGAACATGACTGCCATCTGCGAGAGCGACGTCGACGTCGACGTCGAAAAGTGGGGGTACAGCTCCGGCACCACGTGGATGGTGACGGCGTGAGCCGCTACCGGTCGTAGCTGATGAACTGCGCGGCGTCGTCCGCGAACGCCACGGCGTCAGCGCCGAACGAGTCCGCATAGCGCACGACCAGCGAAATCACGGTCTCCGGCTGTACGACCCGGTAGCCGTCGTTGCGGTCGAGCAGCCCCGCCGCGTCCAGTTCGCCGACGTAGTTCGAGACGGTCGCCCGCGACACGTCGAGCGCGCGCGCCACGTCGGCGCCGGAGGCCGACGGGTCGCGGAGCAGTTCGAGCAGCAGGCCGCGGGCGGTGTCGCGGCGGAGGTAGCCGAGCGCGCGCTTCTCGAAGCCCGTGAACCGGTCGGCCGGGTAGAACCGCCGGTAGTCGCCGTCCTTGAACGACGACACCTCGCCGTCGGACTCCAGCCGCCGGAGGTGGTGTTGGGCCTCGCCGGTCCCGAGTTTCAGGTCGTCGCGGAGCTTCGAGAAGTGCGCGCCGGGCGTCGTCGAGAGGTAGCCGCGGATGGCGTCCCTGACCGCCGAGTCGTCCCCGTCGTCGGCGGCGGCCCGGCCGCTCGCCACCAGCGGCGTCGCCGCACCGAGCGCCGCGAACCGGCGGAGCGTCGCGCGCTTGTCCGCGTCCACCTCGCGTGTCACAGCCTCACGTAGCGATGTGCGAGAGAAAAGGGTTCCGTTCACGCGACCCGCCGAACCGCGGAGGCCCGGCGTCAGCCCTACTCCGTCTCGGTTTCCGTCTCCGCGTCGTCGTCGCCGCCGGTGCTGCCGTCGACGACCTCGTCGGCTGACTTGATGTCGCGTTTGTCCTCGGCGTCCGCGCTCGCGATGACCTCGTCGGCGGACTTGATGTCCTCCGTGATGTCGCCAGACTTCACGGCCTCGGCCTCCTGTTCGAGCTGCTCGGTGTCCATCTCGGCCGCCTCGTCTATCTGGCCGAGAATCTCCTCGATGTCGTCGAGCCCGAGCATCTCGCGGGTCTCCTCGTCGAACTCCAGCGAGTCGAGCCCCTCGGACTCCTGGACGTCGCTGCCGGTGAGCTGCTTGCCGTACCGGCCGACGAGGCTGGTGAGCTCCTGGGGCAGCACGAACGTCGTGGACTCGCCGTGCCCGATGCTTTCGAGCGTCTCCATCCCCTTCTCGATGATGGCGCGCTCACCCATCGACTCGGCGGACTTCGCGCGCAGCACCGTCGAAATCGCGTCGCCCTGCGCCTCCAGAATCTGGCTCTGCTTTTCACCCTGCGCGCGGATGATGTTCGACTGCTTCTCCCCTTCGGCGGACTCGACGGCGGAGCGGCGCTCCCCCTGCGCCTCCAGAATCATGGCGCGGCGGCGGCGCTCCGCTGACGTCTGCTGCTCCATCGCCTGCTGGACGTCCTGGCTCGGATTGACCTCCCGGACCTCGACGCTCTCCACGCGAATCCCCCACTCGTCCGTCGGCTCGTCGAGCTCCTTCCGGATGCGGGCGTTGATCTCCTGGCGCTTGTTCAGCGTGTCGTCGAGCTCCATGTCGCCGAGCACCGCGCGCAGCGTCGTCTGCGCGAGGTTCGACACCGCGGTCTTGTAGTCTTCGACCTCCAGGAACGCCTTCTTCGCGTCCATCACCTTGATGTAGACGACGGCGTCGGCCGTCACCGGCGAGTTGTCGCGGGTGATGGCCTCCTGCCGCGGCACGTCGAGCGTCTGCGTCCGCATGTCGAACGTGTACGTCCGCGAGACGAACGGCGGCACGATGTTGATGCCCGGTTCGAGCAGCTTCCGGTACTCGCCGAACACCGTCAGCGCCTTCTTCTCGTAGGCGTCGACGATGACGATTGCCTGATACACCGCGACGATGACCACCAGCAGGAACAGCAGTCCGACCAGCGCCGCCCCGAGTTCGGCGGCCTGGAGTGGTACGGGAACCATGCGTACGACGTTCGGCGCTCACGGCTTAAGCGTTCGGTCGGTGATAGGAAGCGTCCGGGCGCCGGCGGCTACTCGCGCTCCAGTTCCCGCTCCGCGCCGGCGTCGTTGTGCGCCGCGCTGTCGCTGTCCGCGTCGGCGTTGCTGTCCGCGTCAGTGTCGTTCTCTGCGTCGGCGTCGCCCTCCGCGTCGGAGTCACGGTCGCCGTCGCGTTCCTCGTCGCGGCGGCTTCGTTCCCGTGCGAGTTCGCGGTCGATGTCGTCGACGCCGCCGGCGAGCGACTCCACGGTGACGACGTTGCCGCCGCCGGGGTCGACGACCATCACCTCCTCGCCCTCCGGGATTTCGCCGTCGACGCTGCGGGCGGAGTAGTACGGGCTGAAGCCGCCGTCGTCGAGTTTCACCTGGCCGCCGGTCGGCGTGACGGTCTCGGTGACCCGGCCGGTCGCTCCCCGCAGCGACCCCGAATCCGACGTCTGCGCCTGCCCCTTCCCGCCGTAGACGTCGAGTTCGCGGTAGCCGTAGAAGGCGAGCGCGCCGAACACGAGCACCAGCAGGCCGAGCACGAACGGCCCGGCGACCGGGCCGAGCAGCAGCCCGACGAGGCCGGCGGCGAGCAGCGCGACGCCGACGACGACGAGGTGTGCGCCCGGCGCCAGCGCCTCCAGGATAGAGACGACGAGTCCGGCGGCGACGAGGAGCAGCGGCAGCGTTTCGGGGCCGAGCGGGCCGCTCTGCAGCAGCGTTCCGGCGACGGCGGCGAGCGGCGACTGGTCAGCCATACCCGGCGTTGGGGGGACCGGCTACAAAAGCGTGGCCGACGCGAACAGCAGCAGCGTGCCGAGCACGCCGACCGCGACGAACACGGCGTTTTCCGCGCTGATGGACTCCGGCTCTATCGGCTCCGGCTCCCGGCCGACGATGCCGTTCTCGTCGACGTCTTCCACCGAGAACCGCCAGTCGCCGTCGTCGTCGCGGTCGTCGCGGCGTTCACTCATGGCAGAGTCTTGCGCGGCGACCGGTAAAGACGTGTCGGGGAGCGGAACCGAGGGGCTGCACGGCGGTCGGGAGGTGTGCGGCGGGTGGCCGCGCGGCGGTCGGGCGACGGCGGCTCCGTCTGCCTGGCTGGCGGTTCAGCGTTTCCGGGCGGCGGTCGTCACGTCGCCCTCGTAGACGACGCCGCGCTCGGCGTCGAGCGTGACGACGGTTCCGTCGGTGAGGTCGTCCGGAAGCGGGGCGCCCGACACCATCGGGACGCCGACTTCGCGGGCGACGACGGCGGGGTAGCCGGTCATGCCGCTGCGGGCGTCGACGATGCCGCCGAGGTTCGACGTGTCGCCGCGGAACTCGGCGTCGAAGCCGCTCGGGAGGTAGGCGATGCCGCCGGCCGGGAACTCCGTGAGGTCGCCGTCGTCGACGCGGACGAGCGGACCGGCCGCGCGGCCGCCAACGACGTGCCGGCCGGTCGCGACGGTATCGGCGGCGACGTGGAGTTTCAGCGTGTTCGTCGTGTTCGTCCCCTCCAGTTCCGTCATCATGCCGGAGAGCACGACGAGCGTGTCGCCGGAGTCGGCGGCGCCGGTTTCGAGCGCAGCGGAGACGGCGTTGTCCATCACCTGCTCCATGCCAGCGGCGTAGTCGGCGTACACCGACTGGACGCCCCACGACAGCGCGAGCTGCCGGCGGACCCGGTCGCTCGGCGTCGTCGCGACGACCGGGACGGCCGGCCGGAACTTCGCGGTCTTCCGCGCCGTGTAGCCGGATTCGCTGGCGGCGACGACCGCGGCGGCGTCGGTGTCGCGGGCGAGGTAGCGCGCAGAGCGGGCGAGCGCCTCGGTCCGGGAGTCCTCGTCGGCGAACGGGACGCGGCTCTCGCGGGTCTCGTCGTACTCGTCGCTGTTCTCGACCTGCCGGACGATGCGGTCCATCGTCTCGACGACGCGGACCGGGTGGTCACCGACCGCGGTTTCCCCGGAGAGCATGACGGCGTCCGTCCCGTCGAGCACCGCGTTCGCGACGTCCGAGGCCTCCGCGCGGGTCGGGCGTCGGGCGCGCACCATCGAGTCGAGCATCTCGGTCGCCGTGATGACGGGCGTCCCGGTCTCGACGCAGGTCCGGATGATGCGTTTTTGAATCATCGGGACGTCCTCCAGCGGGCACTCGACGCCGAGGTCGCCGCGGGCGACCATGACGCCGTAGGCGGCGTCGACGATGCCGTCGAGGTTCTCGACGGCGCCGGCGCGCTCGATTTTCGCGACGATGGGGATGTCGCCGGCGTCGCGCGCCTCCAGCGCGTCCGCGACGGCGTAGACGTCCTCGGCGTCCCGGACGAACGACGCGGCGACGAAGTCGACGTGTTTCTCGGCGGCGAGGTCGAGTTCGGCCTCGTCGGCGTCCGTGATGGTGTCGAGGCCGAGGTCGACGCCGGGGACGTTGACGCCCTTCCGGGAGCCGAGTTCGCCGCCGGAGTTGACGTGCGCGACGACGCCGTCGTCGGTGACTTCTCGGACGGTGGCTTCGATGCGGCCGTCGTCGAGCAGCACGGTGTCACCGGGGCCCGCGGCGTCGATGGCGTGGCTGACGCCGACGCGGTCCGGCGTGGCGGTGTCGGCCTCGACGAAGACGACCTCGGAGTCGGTTTCGAGCCGGATCGGCTCGTCGATTTCGGCGGTGCGGACCTCCGGCCCCTGCAGGTCGAGCATCGCGGCCAGCGGGCGGTCCGAGGCGTCGTCGACGGCGCTGATGCGGTCGATGACGTCGCCGCGGTGGTCGGTGTCGCCGTGGCTGGCGTTCAACCGCGCGACGGACATGCCGGCGTCGGCCAGCGACCGAATCGCGTCGCGGTCGTCGGAGGCGGGGCCGAGCGTACAGACGATTTTCGCTCGTCGCATTCTTGGCGGGACCTTCCCGCCGCGCCGCCTTAAAGGTGCGACGACTGGACTCGGAACCGAGTGAATCGCGGAGCGTCGAGGAACCCGGCCCGGTTACTTCTCGATGATGGACTCCTCGACGGCTTCGCCGAAGTGGCGCGCGACGTCCTCGTAGTAGACGAGCACCTCGTCGCCTTCGGCGAGGTCGGTGACGGCCTTCCGGCCCGTCTCGGTGGCGACTTTCACGGTTTCGGCGTTCTGGATGAGCGTCTCGATGCGGTCGACGCCGTCGTCGGTTTCGACTTCGGCCTGCACCCGGAACATCGGGCGCTTCTCGATTTTCACGCGGCCGACGATGGCCTCGCGGGTCTTCCCGTTCGTGTCGGCGACCTGGACCTCGTCGCCGGACTGGAGCTCCGAGAGGTACTTGGTGCCGCCGTCGGGGGTGCGGACGTAGGCGTGGACGGCGCCGGCGTTCACGCGGAACGGCCGGGAGGCGACGTACGGCGAGTCCGCGGTTTCGGCGTGCACGAAGAACAGGCCGCGGCTCATCGACCCGACCAGCATCCCTTCGTCGTGGTCCATGATGCTGCCGGTGTCGACGCAGACGCGGTCGGCGGAGCCGGTCCGTTCGACGGCGGTGACGGTGGCGTACCGAAGGTCGAGCGTCTCGCGTTCGGCCTCGTCGCGGACGTTGACGGTCGACCGGATTTCGTCGGGGTCGTCGGTGTCCAGCAGGACGCCTTCGGCGCCGTGTTCGAGCGTCTCGAAGGCGGTGCGGGCCTCCTCGGCGGAGGTGACGCCGGCGATGAGCGTGGTGTCCTCGCCGATGCGGGCGATGAGGTTCTCCAGCGGGATTATCTGCCAGTTCTCGCCGACCGTGATGAGGAAGTCGGCGTCGCGGGCGGCCTCCTCGGCGAACGCCTCGTAGTCCTCGTCGAAGATGCGGACGTACGCGCCCTGCGCGCGGTTGTCGTCGCGGCGGAGCGTCGTCAGGTCAGCGGAGCCGGAGAAGTCGGAGGGGAGGTCGACGGTGCCGTCGCCTTCGCCGTCCTTCCCGACGATGTAGGCGTCGGCGGTGGCGTCGTCGCCGGGTTCGCCGTCTTCCGCTTCGCCGATGACGTCGACGTCGGCGTCGGAGCGGAACGCCGCGACGTTGACGTCGCCGAGTTCGCGGACCTTCGCGACGTCGCGCTCGTCGACGAGCACCCAGTCGACGCCGGCTTCGAGGCCGGCGGTGATTCGTCGCTTTCGCTGCTCCCAGTCGCCTACGCCGTCGTCGGCACGAAGCCAGACGCTCCGCTTTCCTGTCATTGTGCCACCTCACACGTGGTGTGCGCTTCAAGTTGGCGGATACGTCAACGCCGCGCGGTAGTGGTGCGGCCGCGGTGCTGCGGCGGTGCTGCGGCGGCTTACAGCACCTGCCAGCCGCCGTCGACGTACAGCATCGCGCCGGTGACGTAGCCGGCGTCGTCGCTGGCGAGGAACAGCGTCGGCCCGGCGATGTCTTCGGGGAGGCCGGCGCGGTCGAGCGGCACCGGCTTGATGAAGTCGCCTTCGCGGGCGCCTTCGATGGCGCCTTCGGTCCAGCCCTCGAAGAACTCGGTCGCGATTTGGCCGGGCGCGACGGCGTTCACGCGGATGTCGTACTCGGCGAGTTCGAGGGCGGCGCCGCGGGTCAGCATTCGGATGGCGCCTTTCGAGGCGTCGTAGTGCACCTGGTCGTGTTGGGCGTGGCTGGAGCTGATGGAGGCGATGTTGACGATGGACCCGGGCTGGTTCCGTTCGACCATGTCGCGGGCGGCGGCCTGCAGCGCCGTGAAGTAGCCGCGGACGTTCACCGACAGCAGCCGGTCGAGTTCGTCCGGCTCCAGTTCCAGCAGCGGCTCGGAGAAGTAGATGGCGGCGTTGTTGACGAGGACGTCGACGCCGCCGAACTCGCGGGCGCCGCGGACGACGGACTCGACCTGTTCGGGGTCGGAGACGTCGGTTTCGACGAACTCGGCGCGGCCGCCGGCCGCCTCGATGCGTTCGTGCGTCGGCGTCGTCTCGTTTTCGTCTTTCGGCGTCTCGCGCTCGTCGGCGTTCACGACGACGGCGCCGGCGTCGCCGAACCGCTCCGCGATTGCGCGGCCGATGCCGGAGCTGCCGCCGGTCACGACGACCGTCTCGTCCGTGAAGTCGTACGTCGCGTCTCCCATGGCTGGCGCTGCGACCGCGCGGCTGAAACGGTTGGTGGCCGCCGTCGCCGGCCGCCCGGTCCGCGACGCGCCTCGCCCTCCCCAGCCGACTCCCTCGGCGCTCTGCGCCTCGGTCGCCCCTCGCGCGCTCGCGGCCGCGACGCAGCACGGCCGCCGCGCGCCGAACCGGCTTCCTCGGGTCGTTGTCGTCGCTGTGGAGTTAGCGTCGTCGTCGCTGTGGAGTTAGCGTCGTCGTCGCTGTGGAGTTAGCGTGGTTGTTGCTCTCGGAGTTTGCGTCGTCGTTGTTGTCGCGGTCGGGGTCGGCGTCGCGTTCGAGAAGAGCGCCGGGGTCGTCGCGGCGGGCTTAGAGGCCGGCGAGGTGGAGTGCGTCTTCGGCGTCGGCGTCGTCGTGGACGACGGCGGAGACGGCGCGGGCGATGGCTTCGGGGTCGTCGTGCTGGAAGATGCTGCGGCCCATCGAGACGCCTGCGGCGCCGGCGTCCATCGCGCCGCGGACGTCTTCGAGCGTCCGCCGGTCGCCCGACGGGGACCCGCCGGCGATGATGACGGGGAGCCGCGTCGCCTCGACGACGTGCCGGAAGCTGTCCGCGTCGCCGGAGTAGGCGGTTTTCACGACGTCGGCGCCGCACTCCTCGGCGATGCGGACGGCGTGGCCGAGGTACTCGGCGTCGTGTTCGGGGTCGTCGCCCTCGAGGTTCTCGCCGCGGGCGTACGCCATCGCCATCGTCGGGACGCCGTAGTCGCCGGCGTCCTCGGTGAGCTGGGAGAGCTGTTCGAGCTGCTTCGGCTCGTAGGCGGAGCCGACGTTGATGTGCATCGAGACGGCGTCGGCGCCGGCGCGCAGCGCGCCCTTCACGGTGCCGGTCATCCGTTTGTCGTTGGAGTCCGGGCCGACGACCGTGGAGCCGTTCAGGTGGACGACGTAGCCGGCGCCGTTCAGGTTCGGGTGGACGCGCGGCGCGACGCCCTTCTGGGTGAGGACGGCGTCGGCGCCGCCGCGGGTGACGGCGTCGACGGTGCTTTCGAGGTCTTTCAGCCCGGTTACGGGGCCGAGCGTGACGCCGTGGTCCATCGGGACCATGAGGATGCGGTCGTCTGTGGAGATGCGGTCGAGTCGAGCGGCGAGTCCTGCGTGTTCCATGAGTGTGTGGGAGTCTGCCAAGGGCGTGGAAAGCGTTTGCGGACGATTCAGTTTGAAGAGCGTTCCGGTGCCGGCTGTCGTCGCTCGTAGCCGCGCACCGCGCCCGCCTTCAGTTCGCGTGCCAGTTCCTCCAGCCGGTCGGCCACCTCGTCGACGGGCAGGTCGGATTCGACGCCCTCCGCGACGATGTCGACGAGCGCGGAGCCGACGATGACGCCGTCGGCGCCGGCTTCGACGACCTCGGCGGCCTGCTCGCCGGAGGCGATGCCGAACCCGACCGCCTTCGGCAGGTCGACGTCCGACAGCCGGTCGAGCGACGCCGCGGTCCGGTCGGAGACGGACGACTGCGCGCCGGTGACGCCGAGCCGCGCCTGCACGTACAGGTAGCCGGAGGCGACCTCGACGAGGCGGTCCAGCCGGTCGCCCTCGGTGGTCGGCGCGACGATGGAGACGAGGTCGAGACCGAACTCGTCGCAGGCGTCCCGCAGCGGCCCGGCCTCCTCGGCGGGGAGGTCCGGGACGACGAACCCGGAGAGCCCGACGTCCGCCGCCTTCTCGACGAACGGCCGCGGCCCGGTGTCGTCGCCGGCCGCGTCGCCGGCCGTCTCCCCGTCCGCGTCGCCGGCTGCGTCCGGCGGCCGGTACTGGTAGATGAGGTTGTAGTACGTCATGCAGACGAGCGGCACGTCGACGTCGAGGTCCTCGACGAACTCGAAGAACCGGTCGGGCGTCATGCCGGCTTCGAGCGACCGGACGACGGCCTCCTGAATCGTCGGGCCCTCCGCGATGGGCTCGGAGAACGGCAGCCCCAGTTCGATGACGTCGGCGCCGCCGCGTTCGAGCGCCTCGACGTACTCCAGCGACGACTCGTAGTCCGGGTCGCCGACGGCGAGGTACGGGATGAACGCGGGGCCGTCGGCGAACGCCTCGGCGAGGTTGCTCATAGCCCACCCTCGAACATGCTCATGTCCGGCGCGTTCGGGATGTCGCGTTCGGCGGTCTCTTCGATGACGGCTTCGAGGTCCTTGTCGCCGCGGCCGGACACCGTGACGACCACGAGGTCGCCGAGTTCGTCGCCGCGCTCGTGGAGGTGAGCCAGCGCGTGCGCGCTTTCGAGCGCCGGAATGATGCCTTCCTCCTGGCTGAGCCGGTGGAACGCTTCGAGCGCCGCGTCGTCGTCGACGGTCGCGGTCGTGACGCGGCCCTCGTCGACGAGGTGGGCGAGCTCCGGGCCGACGCCGGCGTAGTCGAGTCCCGACGACACCGAGTGCGACTCGACGATCTGGCCGGCGGCGTCCTGCAGCAGCTTCGTCCGGGCGCCGTGCAGCACGCCCTCCGAGCCGGTCGACAGCGACGCGGAGTGCGGCGCGACGCCGGCCTCCTCGTCGACGTCGAGCGAGGCGCCGCCGGCTTCGACCGCGACGAGGTCGACGTCGTCGTCGGGGACGTAGCCGTGGAACGACCCCATCGTGTTCGACCCGCCGCCGGCGCAGGCGACGACCGAGTCAGGGAGCCGGTCCGCGTGCTGCTGAATCTGCCGCCGGGACTCCTCGGAGATGAGCGCCTGGAAGTCCCGGACCATCCGCGGGAACGGGTGCGGGCCGACGACGGAGCCGATGACGTAGTGGGTGTCCTCGACGTTCGTCGCCCAGTCGCGCATCGTCTCCGAGATGGCCTCCTTCAGCGTGCCGCGCCCCGTCGACACCGGGTTCACGTCGGCGCCGTTGATCTTCATCCGGAAGACGTTCGGGCGCTGCCGATTGATGTCGCGTTCGCCCATGTACACCTCGCAGGGCACGTCGAGGTGGGCGGCCGCCATCGCCGTCGCGGTGCCGTGCTGGCCGGCGCCGGTCTCCGCGATGACGCGGTCTTTCCCCATGTACTTCGCGAGCAGCACCTGCCCGAGCGCGTTGTTCAGTTTGTGCGCGCCGCCGTGAACGAGGTCTTCGCGCTTCAGGTACACCTCGGTGCCGTACCGTTCGGAGAGCCGCTCCGCGCGCTGGAGCGGCGTCGGCCGGCCGCCGAAGTCCGCGATGCGGCGCCGGAACTCGTCCATGAAGCCGTCCTCGTTGTTGAGGACGTAGCGCTCGTAGGCGTCCGTCAGCTCCTCGATCGCCGGCATCAGCGCCTCCGGGACGTATTGGCCGCCGTACTCCCCGAACTTTCCGTCGCCGGCGCGGACGCGGTCGCCGCCGCGGTCCGGGTCGCTGACGTCGTCGCTGCTCATGACTGTGTCTCCTGTTCCGCGGCGGTAAAGCGTCGGGTGTTCGCGCGAACGTCACCGGCTCCGTCGGCGTCGGCGTCGGCGTCGGCGTCGGCGTCGGGAGCCATGATTGCGGAGCCGATGAGGAGCGCGTCGGCGCCGGCGCGCCGCATCCGCCGGGCGTCGGCCGGCGACGTGATACCGGACTCCGCGACGAGCGTGACGTCGTCGGGGACCTCCGGGGCGACCGTCTCGAACGTCCCGAGGTTCACCTCCAGTTCGGCGAGGTCGCGGTTGTTCACGCCGACGAGGTCCGCGCCGGCGTCCAGCGCCGCCGCCAGTTCGGCGTCGTCGTGGACCTCGACGAGCGGCTGGAAGCCGCGGTCTTCGGCGGCCGCGACCAGGTCGGCGAGGTCGTCGCCGACGAACCGGGCGATGAGCAGGACGGCGTCCGCGGCGACGGCGTCGAGCTGGGCCTCGCGCACGACGAAGTCCTTCCGCAGCACCGGGACGTCGACGGCGTCGCGCACCCGTTCGAGCGTCCCGGTGGCGCCGCCGAAGTACTCCGGCTCCGTCAGGACGGAGAGCGCGGCGGCGCCGCCGGCCACCATCTCCTCGGCGAGTTCGACCGGGTCGTCCTCGCGGACGCCGTCGGTGGTCGGGCTGGTCGGCTTGATTTCGGCGATGACCGGGACGCGGCCGTCGGCTTCGGCCTCGTCGAACGCCGCCGGGAGCGATTCGGCGTCGACCGAGACCCGCCCGTCGCCGCCGTCGCGCGCCTCGGCGGCGTCGAGGATGGAGCGCACCGCGGGCGCCAACTCCTCACGTGATGTGTTCATCCGTGTTCATTGATGGTCACTTCCGTACAAAAGAGTTGCGTCGCCGGTGGCCGCGGTCGCCGCCGCCGAGTACCGCAGTTTGAAGCGTTCGGCGGGCGACCGTCCAGCCATGACCGACGCACTGGGCGGCGACTCGGGCGTCTACGCGCGTCGCTCCGAGCGGCTCGGCCGCGTCGTCGAGGTGGGCGTGGCGAGCGGCCGCGTCCTGTCCGTCTCGTTCCCCGACGACCTCCCCGAGGACGCCGAGCGGGAGCACGAACTGCTGGACCGGCTGTTCGACTACTTCGACGGCGCCGAGGACGACTTCGACGACGTGCCGCTCGCCATCACCGTGCCGACGGCGCAGCGGAACGTCCTCGACGCGCTCCAGTCGGTGCCGTACGGCGACACCGTCTCGCTCGGCCTGCTGGTCCGGATGACGACCGGGCTGGACCACGAGGACGACGCCGACCGCGAGACCGCACGGGAGGCGCTCCGCGAGAACCCCGTGCCCGTGTTCGTCCCCGACCACCGCGTCAGCGACGCGGAGGGAGCAACGCCGCCGGACGTCGCGGCGACGCTGCGCGACGTCGAATCGGAGCCGTAGCAGCGGGCGCGGCCGGGTCGCCGGCTGGTGCCGGCTCAGGCGCTGTCGGCGCGGACGAGGAAGTAGACGACCGCGAGCGCGAACAGCGCTTCGCCCGCGGTTTCGAGCGCGCCGACGCCGACGCGGACGCCGCCGAGTTTGCCGGCGCCGGCCAGCAGGAACAGCGCCGCGTTGCCGAGTGCTCCGGGCTCCGTCGGCCGGGTGTGGCGCCACATGGTGCGCTGGCTCGCGACGATGCCGACCGCGAGCATCGCACAGCCCGCGAGGAACGCCGTCGAGTAGGTGCCGAGGTACCAGCCGCGCGCGCCGACGCCGACGACCGCCGCCGCGAGGACGCCGGCGCCGACGGACGGGACGGTCACGCCGCTCGTCGAACGAGTCGCCATACCGTCCCGTCGGGCGGTTACCGCCCTAAGCGTGACGGGAAATCGCACGACGGGCGTCTGACGACCGTCGACTCGCTGCCAGTTTCCGGCGGGACACCGGTGCCCTCGCTCCGCCCTCGGCTACTCGCCCGGGGCGAGCGCTTCGTGCACCACGAACTCGGCGGCGTTGACGACGTAGTGAGCGACCGCGACGGCGAACAGGCTCCCGGTGGCGACGTAGGCCGCGCCGAGCGCGACGCCGAGCAGCCCGGTGACGACGATGCCGGCGCGGCCCTGCGCCCCGTGGCCGGCCGCGAACGCCGCCGCGGACCCGGCGACGAGCAGCCACGTCGGGACGCCGAACCCGGCCGACAGCGCGCCGACGAGCACGGCGCGGAACAGGAACTCCTCGAAGACGGCGACCGACGGCAGCACGACGAGCAGCAGCGCCGCCCAGCCGACGGCGCGCTCCGGCGTCATCGCCGCCCGAAGCGACTCGTCCGGCCGAACCCCGAACCGGGTCGCGACCCGGCCGGCGACCTCGTTGCCGGCGGCCAGCGCCGCGCCGACGGCGACGCCGACGAGAAGCAGTTCCGGCGAGGCGACCGGTGAAAGCCCGAGCGCCGACGGCGGAACGGCGGTCCACCACGCCGCCGCGGCGACGACGCTCCCGAACAGCCCGTTCGAGACGACGACGTTCGCGTACACCGCGGCCGTCGAGAGCGCGCCGACCCCGGCTCGGCTGGCGCCTGGCGTCGTCGACGGCGCCGCGTCCGCCTGCTCGCTTCGCTCCACTGACTCCGCGGGCTCCGTCGAGCCCGCGGATTCCGGCTGCCGGTCGTCGTTGCCAGCACCCCACACCCACTCGTCCGCCGCGAACCCCGACGCCGCCTCGGCGTCGTCGCTGTGTCCCTCGGCGTCGTGGCCGCTCTGGTCGAACCGGTCGGTGTCGACGTCGCGGCCGCTGTTCGGTGCTCTCAGGAGGTCGGCGGAGCGTCGCGTGAGAACGAGGAGGACCGCGAGGACGACGCCCACGACCGCCGCGAACGTCGTCCAGTCGGTCACGCGTCTGCGCTACTGCGGGCTCGGGTTCGACGCGCCCGGGCCGGTTTCGCCGGGTTCGCTGGCCTTCTCCAGCGCCGACCCGGTGATGCTCTTCAGGCGGTCGACGAGCGAGTCCTTCTCGGGTTCGCCTTCGAGCGCGATGTCGAGCACCTCGCTGATGTGCGACACCGGGATGATTTCGACCATCTCCTTGTACTCGTCTTCGATCATCACGTCCTGCTCGTTGGCGGCCGGGATGATGACGCGGTCACAGCCCGCCTTCGCGGCGGCCTCGATCTTGTGGGTGACGCCGCCGACCGGGAGCACGTCGCCGCGGACCGACAGCGAGCCGGTCATCGCGAGGCTCTGGTCGACGCCGACGTTCTCCAGCGCGGAGATGACGGCGGTCGCGACCGTGATGGACGCGGAGTCGCCGTCGACGCCCTGCTGGCCGGTCTGGACGAACTGGATGTGGATGTCCTTCTCGGAGATGTTCTCGTCGGAGAACTTCTTGATGATGGCGGAGACGTTCTGCACGGCCTCCTCCGCGATCTCCTGGAGCTGCCCCGTCGCGATGATTTCGCCGGGGCCCTGACTCGGTGTCACTTCGGCCATGACGGGCAGCATGATGCCGGAGTCCTCGCCCATGACGGCGAGCCCGTTCACGCGGCCGACCTCGTACCCCTCGGACACCTGGAGTTCGTAGTCCTTGCGGCGCTCGATGAAGTCGTCCGCGAGCTGCTGTTCGATGGACCGGCTGCGGCCCTTCGCCTGTAGCACGTGCTCGCGGGTCGTCCGCTCGGCGTCCTCGCCGCGGGCGATGTCGCCCGAGACGCGGACCAGCCCGCCGAGGTTCCGGAGCTTCAGCGTGAGGTGGCCCTTCCGGCCGGCGCGGCGACGAGCCTCGAGGATGACCTCCTCGATGGCGTCGCGGTCGAACTCGGGGAGCCGGCCGTCCTTCGCGACCTCCTGGGCCACGAAGCGCGCGTACTTCCGGCGCATCTCCGGGGTATCCTCGATGGTGTCGTCCATGTACACCTCGTAGCCGTACCCCTTGATGCGCGAGCGCAGCGCCGGGTGCATGTTCTCCATCGCGTCGAGGTTGCCGGCGGCGACCATGACGAAGTCCGTCGGCACCGGCTCGGTCTGCACCATCGCGCCCGAGGAGCGCTCGGACTGGCCGGTGATGGAGAACGCGCCCTCCTGGATCGCGGTCATCAGCTTCTGCTGGGACCGGATGTCGAGGGTGTTGATCTCGTCGATGAACAGCACGCCCTTGTTCGCCTTGTGGATGGCGCCGGCCTCGACGCGGTCGTGGCTCGGCGTCTCCATCCCGCCGGACTGGAACGGGTCGTGCCGGACGTCGCCGAGCAGCGCACCGGCGTGCGCGCCCGTCGCGTCCTCGAACGGCGCCGACGTGACGTCGGCGTTGTTCACCAGCAGGTTCGGAATCATCGCGTCCGAGCCGCGGGAACTGTACCGCACGGCGAGGTAGATGACGCCGGCGGCGAGAATGCCGAGCAGCACGTTCCCGACGACCAAGAACGCGTAGCCGACGACGGCGAGGATGATGATCCACATCAGGAAGGTCCGCATCTGGTTGCGCTTGCGGGCCTCCTCCCGGTGGGCTTCGACGATCTGTTCGCCCTTCCCGGACGGGACGGTCCGGACCTTCGGGTTGTTGCCGTCGTCCGGGTTGTGGTACACCAGGACGTCCTGGAGTTCCTCCGGCGGCAGCAGTTCGGCCATCGCCTTCGCCAGCATCGACTTCCCGGTCCCCGGCGAGCCGATCATCATGACGTGGCGGCGCTGCTTCGCCGCCTTCATCACGACGTCGCGGGCGTGTTCCTGCCCGATCACCTGGTCGACGAGCCGCTCGGGCACGTCGATGTCGCCGGTCGAGCCGATCTGGAGGCCGCCGAGGAGGTCGTCTTCTGCGGCCTCCTCGTCGATTTCGGCGTCGATTTCAACGTCACTCCCGAGGTCTTCGATGGCGGCGTCCTGCTCAGACGGGTCGTTCGACGTCCCGACGGAGGAATCGCCCGCGGCACCGTTGGACCCGGGGTCGTCGACGACGGGGACGTCGTCGACCTGGTCCCCGTCGCGACTGTCGTTGCGGTCGTTGCTCATAGAATCGTTGCTACCGAATCCGACGGCCCGTGAACTGATATACTTTCTCCCCCCGTGTCGACGCCGTACCCGAGCGTGGACGGCTGAATCAGCCGGTCTCGCGGCCGACCGGCCCCGGTGAGACGACTCGCCGGGCTTATAAACGACGGCCGCGAACCGGCTGCGTAATGCGGGGGTTCTACATCGGGCGGTTCCAGCCGTACCACAACGGCCACCACCACATGGTGGAGGAGATCGCCGACGACGTCGACGAGCTGGTGCTCGGCATCGGCTCCGCCGGCGACAGCCACACGCAGCGAAACCCGTTCACGGCCGGCGAACGCATCATGATGGTGACGAAGTCAGTCGCGCAGTTCGACCTGCCGACGTACGTCGTCCCCATCGAGGACCTCGAACGGAACTCGGTCTGGGTGAGCCACGTCCAGTCGATGTGCCCCGAGTTCGACGTCGCCTACTCGAACAACCCCCTCGTGGTCCAGCTGTTCAACGAAGCCGGCGTCGAAGTCCGGTCGTCGCCGATGTTCCGCCGCGACGTCCTGGAGGGCAGCGAGCTCCGCGACCGCATGATTCACGGCGGCGGCTGGGAGACGCTGGTCCCCGACGAGGTCGTCGAGGTCGTCGAGGAGGTCGGCGGCGTCGAACGCATCCGGCGGGTCGCCTCCTCGGACGCCAACGGCACCGAGTCGTACACCGGCGAGCAGTCCACGCTCGACGCGGAGTAGCCGCGGAGCCGCCGAAGCGGAGCGCGGCGCGGTGACCCCGAGAGGCGGCGGTGCGGAGCGCCGCGTGGCCCGGCGTCAAAGCACGATTCTCGCGACGGCTGCTTCCCCGGTCAGCAGCGCGTTGTACGCGACGGTGAGCGTGACGCCGACGCAGAACAGCGCCGCCGGGACCGGCAGCGCGGAGCCGGCCAACCGAATCACGGCTTGGCCGGCGAGCAGCGTGCCGAGCGTCGACGCGACGTGGACGGTGGAGACGACGGCGAGCGGCCGGTCGCTCACGTCCGTCTCGCCGAGCAGGCCGTCGAACGCGACCGCGGCCAGCACGGCGAACCCACAGACTGCGCCGCCGACGAACCCGACGACGCCGAGGACCGACGGCACGCCGAACGCCCGGATGGCGAGCGCGCCGACGCCCCACGTCGTCAGCGAGTAGCCGTACGCCTCCGATTCGGCGGCGAGTTTCCGCGCGAGCCGTCGTCGCGGTGCGTCGGCGGGCATCCGTCCGGTCGATTAGAGCATTCCGCGGACGTCGTTTTCGATCATCTCGACCTCCTCCTGGAGCAGTTCGCGCTCGAAGTACAGCAGCTCGACGCCGATGACGAACACGCCGAGCACGCACACCATCACGAACGTCTCGAACTCCGCGTCGTACAGGTGATACAGCATCACCGGGACGAAGCCGACGGAGCCGACGGTGCCGACGAGCGGCGGCACCGGGTTGACGTGGTCGACGTCGCGGTGCCGGACGGCGAGCGCGCTCATGCCGCCGAACACGACGATGAACGAGACGGACGCGAAGCTCGTGATGGCGTCGAGGCTCCCCCACGCCGTCAGCAGCGCCGTCACGCCGCCGAGCGCGAGCAGCGTCCGCTCGGGGACGCCGTCGGCGCCGCCGTCGCCGATTCGGTCGGGGAGCAGGTCGCGCGACAGCAGCCCCTTCGCGAAGTGCCCCGCCGAGAACAGCGTGGCGTTGATGGCGGAGCCGGTCGACAGCAGCGCGGACAGCGAGATGACAATGGCGGCGGTGCCGCCGAGGCCGAGCGGCGACGCCATCGTCGCGGCCGCGTTCTTCAGCGCCGTGTGCGGGTGGTGTGCGAGCGCCGTCGGCGCGAGGTTGTACGTCGCGACCGCGACGACGACGTAGATGGCGACGGCGACGGGAATCGAGATGTACACCGCCTTCCTGATGGTGTCGACCGGGTCGGCGATGGTCTCCTGGTCGTAAAACAGGAGCTGCCACCCCTGGAAGGCGACGAAGGAGACGCCGGCCGCCATCACCGGCCCGAACGACGTGAGGTTCGACAGGCCCATGTGCACCGGGTCGGGCGACGCCGTGAGCGCGTACGCGATGCCGCCGACGCCGAACGCGACGAGCACCGCGATCTTTCCGACGACGAGGACGTTCTCTGTCGTCCCGGTGGCGCGAGCCCCGAGCAGGTTCAGCGCGACGAAGCCGACGACCGCCGCCACGGAGATGACGGGGCGCAGCGGGAGGCCCGCGGCGGACTCGGGGACGCCGGGGAGCGTCGTCGCGAACTCCGCGAACGCGAACGCGTACATCGCCATCGAGCCGACGTAGCCGAACAGCAGCGTCCAGCCGACGACGCCGGCGAGCGTCGTGTTCCCGGTGAAACACTGGACGAACGAGACGGAGCCGCCGCGCTGGTCCTTCTCCTCGTCCATCACGCGGTTCAGCACGATGTACGAGTAGCCCGCACACAGCGCGACGACGCCGGCGAGCACGAACGCGAACCACGTCGCCGCGCCGGTGATGCGGGTGACGACGCCGAGGACGGCGTAGATGCCGCCGCCGATCATGCCGCCCAGCGCGATGGAGACGCTCTCCGTGAGGCCGAGGTGCTCACCGTCGGGCATACGACGAGTCAGTAGTGGTCGCCGTCAGAAAAGACGTGTGGCCCAGAAAAGGTCAGGACGGCTGCGGGCAAGCCGCCCGGTCCGCGCCGCCCCAGTCTTCCCCACGCCGTCCGGGTCCGCTCCGATCCGTCCCGCTTTGCCCGTCTCGTAGCGCGCGGTTCTCAGTTCGCCTTCGCCGCGATGACGTCGTCGATGCGGAGAATCATCGTCGCGGCCTCGGTCGCGGATTCGAGCGCCTCGCGCTTCACCGCCGCGGGGTCGTAGACGCCGGCCGCGGCCGGGTCGTCGATGCGGCCGACGCCGGTGTCGACGAGGACGCCGGCGGTGCCGTCGGCGTCGAACATCGCGCGGAGGTCGACCAGCGCGTCGATGGGGTCCATGCCGGCGTTCGCGGCGAGCGTCCGCGGCAGCGCGTCCACGGCGTCGGCGAACGCCTCGACGGCGAGCGCCTTCCGGCCGGTGACGGCGTTCGCGCCGTCCCGCACCCGGTCGGACACCGCGACTTCGACGGCGCCGGCGCCCGGAACCACGTCGCCCTCCTCGTAGGCGGCGGTCACGACGCCGAGCGCGTCGTCGATGGCGCGCTCCAGTTCGTCGACGACGTGGTCGGTGCCGCCGCGGACGAACAGCGTCACGGTCCGGGAGTCGTCGCTGCCGGAGAGGAACGTCAGGTCGTCGCCGCCGACGGCCTCGACGCGCACCTCGCCGGCCGTCCCGAGGTCGCTCGCCTCCAGGTCCGCGACGGCCCCGAGCCGCTTCGCGCCGGTCGCGCGAGCGAACGCGCGGGCCTCGGACTTCGAGACGTTCGAGAACGCCAGGATTCCCTCGTCGGCGAGGTGAGCCGCGACGCGGTCTTCGATCTTCTTCGAGCAGACCACGACGTCGGCGCCGGCGTCGGCGATGCCGCGGGCGATTGCGCGCCGCTCGTCGTCTTCGGCCTGCAGCGCGGCGTCGAGCTGGTCGACGGACGTGATGGTGTACTCGGAGTCGACGTCGCCGGTGCGGACGTCGAGTTTCACGTCGAGGACGGCGACCGATGCGTCGGTGACGGTCCGCGGCATGTTCCCGTTCACCGGCTCCTTCTCCAGGATGACGCCGGGGACGACGGACGTCGACGCGGCCGACGCGCCGGTCTTGGTGAACACGCGGACGTCGTCGCGGTCGACGCGGCCGTCGCGGGCGACCTGCAGCACCGCCTCGACGACGAGGTCGGCGAGCCGGTCGGCGGTGAGGTCGCCGGTGCCTTTCCCGGTCATCGCGGACTCGGCGACGGCCCGCAGCATCGTCTCGTCGACGTCGCCGTCGACGGTCATGCCGTCGACCGCGTCGAGCGCGAGCCGCAGCGCCTCGTAGTACCCTTCGACGATTGCCGTCGGGTGGACGTCGTCGGCGAGCAGGTCCTCGGCGCGCGCGAGCAGCTGGCCGGCGAGCACCGCGGCCGTCGTCGTCCCGTCGCCGACTTCGGCCTCCTGCGTCTCGGCGACCTCGACGAGCATCTGCGCCGCCGGGTGCTCGATGTCCATCTCCGTCAGGATGGTCGCGCCGTCGTTCGTGACGACGACGTCGCCGGTGGAGTCGACCAGCATCTTGTCCATGCCGCGCGGCCCGAGCGTGGTTCGCACGGCGTTCGCGACCGCGCGGCCCGCCGCGATGTTCGACTGCTGGGCGTCGCCGCCGCGGGTCCGCTGGCTGCCCTCCGCGAGAATGTACAGTGGTTGCTGGTGAATGTACGCCATGATACTCGAAGACCAGTATGGATGCGGTTCTATATGAAGATATCGAGAAACTTGGCGCGGAATTAGCAGGGCAGCGTGGCGGCAGCGTCCGGTGTCCTGTCTCCGCTCGCTGATGGTCGTCCGCGTGCAGCCACGCGACGGCCACCTATTTATGTGAACGTGCCGAAACATCCAGCCGTAGATGCCCTCCGTTCAGCCCTTCATCGACCGGCTCCCGCCCGTGTGGCGATACGCCGCCGTCGGCGGCGTGGTCGGCGCCGCGCTGACCGTCGCGCAGAACTGGCAGTGGTGGGCCAGTTCCGACTTCTCCGCCGACATGGTCGTGGTCGGCGGGGTCGTCGCCGGCTACCTCGCGAAGCGAAGCGCGGCCGACGTGAACGCCGACCGCGCGGGGTTCCTCGCCGGCCTCGTCGCGGGCGTCCCCGGCTACGTCTGGCTGTTCCCGGCGCTGCTGGAGGCCGCTGCGAGCTTCACCGGCGGCGGCGTGGCGCTGGCGGTCACCGCCGCGTTCTTCCTGCCGTTCAGCGTCGCCGTCCTCGCCATCACGGCCACGGCCGGACTGCTCGGCAGCATGGTCGGCGGCTGGCTCGCCGGGAAACTCGGCGCTCGCCGGGACGTCGCTGCGGGGAACTGACGGCGTTCCGCGGCGTCGACGCCGGCTTCGGCCTCGAACTCGACGCGGCCGCGTCGCGGGTCGCCGGCGGTGCCGCTCCGGTCGCGGGACCGCACGGTTTTAGCCGCTCGACCGTCCACGTCACAGTATGACCGCGCCGGACCCCGCAGACCTCTCCGTGACCATCGTCGACGGCTACGTCGACGAGCCGGCGCACTTCGGCGTCCCGCCGTACATCTCGACGTATCCGCGGTTCACGGCGGGCGCCATCGTCGACGCCGGCGTCCCGGAGTCGCAGGTGACGTACCACACCATCGACGAACTCCGCGACGACCGGCGGAAGTGGGGCGACGTCGCCGACGCCGACCTCGTGGTGTACGTCGGCGGCATGACCGTCCCCGGGAAGTACGTCGGCGGCACGCCGGCCGAACCCGACGAGGTGCGCGAACTCGCGTGGACCGCCGACGGCGTCACGCTGCTCGGCGGCCCCGTCCGGTTCGGCGTCGGCGACGAGAACGCCGGCGCACAGGAGATGGAGCGCGACGACCTCGACTACGACTTCGTGTCGATGGGCGACGTCGAAGCCGCCGCGCACGACCTCATCGAGAGCGGCCTCGAAGGCTTCGGGAACCGCATCCGCGACTACGACGAGGTGGCGCGCTGGAGCGGCATGGGCGCGTTCGTCGTCGAACAGCACCCGAACCACCCGGACTACCTCATCGCGGAACTGGAGACGTCACGCGGCTGCGCGTACCGCTGTTCGTTCTGCACGGAGCCGCTGTACGGCGACCCGGACTTCCGGACCGCGCCCGACGTCGTCTCCGAGGTCGACGCGCTCTCTGACTACGGCGTGAAGCACTTCCGGCTCGGCCGGCAGGCCGACATCCTCGCGTTCGGCGGCGACGGCGAGGCGCCGAACCCGGACGCGCTCCGACAGCTGTACGGCGGCATCCGCGACGTCGCGCCGGGGCTGGAGACGCTCCACCTCGACAACATGAACCCCGTGACCATCACGGACTACCCGGAGGCGTCGAAGGAGGCCATCCGGGTCATCGCCGAGCACAACACGCCCGGCGACACCGCCGCGTTCGGCCTCGAATCCGCCGACCCGGAGGTCCGCGAGCAGAACAACCTCCTCGTGAGCGCCGAAGAGTGCCTGGAGGCCGTCCGCGTCGTCAACGAGGCCGCCGGGTGGCGCCCCGGCGAGTCCCGCGGCGACGCGCCGACGTTCGGCGACGACGCCGCCCGCCGCCTCCCGAAACTGCTCCCCGGCATCAACCTCGTCCACGGACTGGAGGGCGAAACCGAGGCGACGTTCGAGCACAACAAGCAGTTCCTGCAGGACGTCCTCGACGAGGGGCTGTTGGTCCGCCGCGTCAACATCCGGCAGGTGATGGCGTTCGAGGGCACCGAGATGGCGGACACCGGCGCCGAACTCGCCCGCGACCACAAAAAGCAGTTCCAGCGGTACAAACGCGAGGTGCGCGAGCAGTTCGACCGGCCGATGCTGGAGCGCGTCATGCCGCCCGGCACCGTCCTCCCCGACGTCCACCTCGAATACCACGAGGACGGCACGACGTTCGGCCGCCAGCTCGGCACCTACCCGATTCTCGTCGGCATCCCCGGCAAGCGCGAACTCGGCCGCAGCGTCGACGTCGCGGTCGTCGACTGGGGCTACCGCTCGGTGACGGCCGTCCCGTACCCGCTCGACGTGAACGGCGCGTCGATGACCGAACTCGCGGCCATCCCGGGCGTCGGCGACAGCACCGCCGGCGACCTCGTCGTGAACCGGCCGTACGCCGACGCGCAGGAGGCCTCCGCCGTCGCCGACGTGGACCTCTCCCGGTTCGCCGAAACCGACATCCCCGGCGTCGACGACGCCGTCGAATCGTCGGGCCGCGCCGACTGAGATGCACGTCGACCAGTTCTCCGTCCCCGTCGACACGCGCGCGCCGACCGGGCAGACGAACGCGTACGTCGTCGTCGGCCCCGCCGCCGACCGGGACAGACACTCGGCCGCCGGCGACGCCGACAGCGCCGCGGAGACGGAGACGCTGCTCGTCGACCCGGCGGCGCGGACCGACACGCTCGACACCGTCGTCCGCGAGAAGGGCGTCGACCACGTCGCCGTCACCCACGCCCACCCGGACCACGTCGGCGCCGTCGCCGACTACGCCCGCGAGTCCGGCGCCACGGTGTGGGCGCGCCGCGGCCGCGAGGACCGCTTCCGCGACGCCGCCGGCGTCGCCCCCGACCGGACGTTCGCGGAAGGCGACCGGGTCGGCCCGGCGACGGTACTGGACACGCCGGGGCACGCCCCGGACCACGTCTGTTTCGCCGTCGCGAACCGAATCCTCTGCGGCGACGTCGCCGTCGCGGACGGCAGCGTCGCGGTCGCCGCGCCGGAGGGCCGCCTGCGCGCCTACCTGACCGCGCTCCGCCGACTCCACGCCCGCAACCCCGCCGCGCTGTACCCGGGCCACGGGCCGCGCATCGACGACGCGCAGGTGACGTGCGCCCGGCTCATCCGGCACCGCCTCGACCGCGAAGCGTCCGTGCTCGACGCCGTCCGCGCCGGCGCGACGGACCCGGACGCCGTCGTCGACGCCGCCTACGACGCGGACCTCACGGGCGTCCGCAACCTCGCGCGCGCCACCGCCGTCGCGCACATCGAGAAACTCGCGTGGGACGGCCTGGTGGAGTGGGACGCGGCCGCCGAGCGCGTCACGCCGCGCTGAGCGCCTGCGCCGTTCGGGTCGCGCTCGCCGTCGCTACCTGATCTCCGACAGCGGCACGAACGCGTCGGCGTCCGCGGAGAGCCAGTGGGTCATGAGGACGTGCTCGTCGACGTCGGACGGGTGGACGGTGCAGCGGTCCGGCTCGCCGTCGTGTCTCACCAGCGTCGCACGCAGCCCGGAGGGCGCGGCGAACCGCGGGTCGGCGGTGCGAAGCCGCTCGTCCGAATCAGCGTCGGAGTCGGTGGAAGCCGACATCGACTGTCGCTCGCCCCGCCGCCGCCTTAACCGTCGCTAAGACCAGTCCGGGCGGCTCCCCGGGACTATTGAGCCGTCCGGAGGCTCATGGACTGGCACGGCTGCGGGCGCGGCCCCGGTCCGCGCACCCGACGACGTTTTGGGCGCGGCAGCCCGACTCGGGGACGTGAAGCCACTCGAAGCGGAGCTCGACCGCGCCCGCGACCTCGACGTCGACGCGCTCGCGGACGCCATCGAAACCATCGGCTTCGAGTGCACCCGCTGTGGCGCCTGCTGCAAGAGCGAATCCGGCTGCGGCGCCGACGACGCGGACGAAGAGCCGCACACGGCGACCGTGTTCCCCGACGAAGTCCGGACGCTCCAGTCCGCCGCCGACACCGACGACTACGACTGGCGGGACGTCGCCCGGCCGATGCCGTACGGGCTCACCGAAGGCCCGGACGGCCCGGAGGGCGAGACGTTCGAGTGGGCGCTCCAGACCGACGACTGCGGCGACTGCGTCTTCTACGAGGAGGGCGACGACGACTACTCCGGGGCCTGCGCGGTCCACGAGGACCGGCCGCTCATCTGTCAGACCTACCCGTTCAGCGTCGACCTCGGCGGCACCAGTCAGCCGATGGGCGAGGCGGTCGACGAGGAAGGGATGGTTCGCGCGCACGAGTGCGAAGGCCTCGGCCGCGACATCGACCGGGCGGACGCCGTCGACCTCGCAGAGGCCCTGAAGGCCCGCGCCGTCCGCGAACTCGAAGAGGCGATTTCGGTCCGCGACGCCTTCGAACCGGTCGAAACCGACACCGGAGAGGTCGTCGTCCACGACTCGGAGGGCGCGAAGCGCCCCGACGGAACGCCCGTCGACGACTGAACTCTCGGCCGGCCGTACCGCCGGCCCCGCGCCGCCGAACTCGGCGGTAGGTATTTGTCACCGCAGTCGGACGAACCGTGTGGAGGTCTATATACCGTGGAAATCTCGGACGAACTCCTCTGTCTGTTCAGCGCTGAAGTCCGCGAAGACGGGGACCGATACGTGGTGGAGGTGCCGCGCCGCGAGGTCGAAACAGGGAGCGTCGACGCCGGCGACGTCTACCGGGTCGCGCTCATCTCCCGCTCCGCTGCGGAGGACGGCGCCGAATCATCCGACGAACGCGTCAGCGACGGCCCGCAGCCGCCGGTCGAACCCGGCGAGGTCCGCTACGTCGAAATCGAGGACATCGGCAAGCAGGGTGACGGTATCGCCCGCGTCGAGCGCGGCTACGTCATCATCGTCCCCGGCGCCGAAATCGACGAGCGCGTGAAAATCGAGATTACCGAAGTCAAGTCGAACTTCGCCGTCGGCGAAATCATCGACGAGGACGTCTAGGCCGGGCGACCCCGGCGTCGATGTCCTCGCCTGCACCGCGCCGGTGAGCGGTGCGCGGGGCCCGTCGGCGCGGACTCGTCGGTGCCGGGCGGTTCGAGTCGCGAAACGGACAGCGGTGTCGCGGCGGCCCGCTACACTTCGGCGGTCCAGTACGACACCGAGGAGAACCGGCCGCCGACCGGGTTGTCGACGATGGCCTGGTCGGCCGACCAGATCGGGTCGGCGACCGCGTTCGGCACTTTCCGGTAGAAGCCGTACGGGAGCAGGAAGTCGTGGCTGTGCTCGCGGAGGTGGAGGCCGGCGTCCTCGACGAGGCGTTCGACGCCGCTGCGGGAGTAGAGCCGCGACCCCATCGGGAGCGCCCAGTTGTAGAGGACGCGGAGCGACGTGTCGTCGAACGTGTCGAAGAACACGGTCCGCTTGGAGACGCGCGCCATCTCCGCGAGGAACTTCGCGGGGGTGTCGGCGAGGTGGAAAAAGCGCATCGCGAACACCGCGTCGAAGTGGTCGTCGGGGAACGGAAGCCGGGCGGCGTCGCCGCGCATGAACTCGATTGTGTCGGCGACGTCGGCCTGCCGGGCCTTCCGGCGGCCCTGTTCGAGCATCGCGTTCGAGATGTCGAGGCCGACGATGTCCGCGCCGCGCTCGGCGAGCATCACGGTGAACCGACCGGTCCCGCAGGCGATTTCGAGCACGCGCTCGCCGTCCACCGGCCCGATGGCGTCGAGAACCGCCTCTTTCTCCCGGCGGTCGATGAGCCGTCCGCCCTTCGAGAACCGCTTGGCGTCGTACTCCTCGGCCACCGAGTCGGCCTGGTACCACTCCTGCCCTTTCACGCTATCACGGCGTCCTCGCCGGAGTGGTAAAACCGCACCGATTGCGTCGCTCGGTCTGCGACGACGCGGCCGTCGTAGCCCCTGCGCCCGAAGATAACTGCTGAACGACACTTCCCATCGACTCGCGACGGACAGCACCGCTGACCCCCGTGGTGCGGCCGCGGTTCGACCCGAACGACCCATATAAGTGAGTATAAGGAGTATGGACGGTTTGAACCCGTATTGAGATAACCTTTACCACAGGGTGGCGATACTGACGGAATATGAGCACCAGTGCAGCAGACCCGGAGGCAGCCGACCCCCTTTCAGAGACGGAGTACCGCGACCGCCTACGCGACCTCCCGCCGAGCGCGAAACTCGTCGCGAAAGTCCTCGAAGGCGACGCCCCACTCTCGCAGGGCCAGCTCGCCGAGGAGTCGCTGCTCCCCGACCGGACGGTCCGCTACGCCCTGAACCGCCTCGAAGAGTGCGACCTCGTCGGCTCGCGCTACTCGTTCAAGGACGCCCGCAAGCAGGTCTACTTCCTGAACACGTAACCGGCGTCGCCGCCCGTCGACGCCCACGGCTGGTCCCTCCGCGACGGAACCGCGGCTCGACGCCGCGCCCGTCTGTTCTCGGTTCGGTTCCGAATCCAATCCACCCATTTAAGTCTCGGAGTCGCTACCGTTGGGTATGGAGTTCACGGTGGTCGTCCCGACCCTGAACGGCCGGGACAGGCTCGCGGCGAGCCTCGACTCGCTCGCCGCGCACGCGCCCGACGCGGAGGTGGTCGTCGTCAACGGCCCCTCCGCCGACGGCACCACCGGGATGGTCAGGGAGCGAGACGACGTCGACGTCCTCGTCGAGATTTCGGCGCGGAACGTCAACGTCGCGCGGAACGCCGGCGTCGACGTCGCCGGCAACGACGTCCTCGCGTTCGTCGGCTACGACCACCGCGTCGAGGAAGGGTGGCTGGACGCCGCCCGCGACGAACTCGCCGCCGGCGCCGACGTCGTCACCGGGCCGCTGCGGCAGACCGTCCGCGGCGGCGCCACCACCGAGGAGCCGGAACGCCGCCGCATCGCCGACCGCGACGTCACCTACTTCACCGGCCGCAACGTCGTGTTCCGGCGGCGCGTCGTCGACCGGCTCGACGGCTTCGACGAGTACCTCGAGACGGGCGGCGCCCGCGACGCCGCCCACCGGCTCGCCGCGATGGACGTCGACGTGACGTGGGCCGCCGACGTCGCGGTCAGACGCGACGCGGACGCGCAGGCGGACGGCGGCCGCGACGACACCGACCTCCGCTGGAAGTACCGCTCGCTCGCCTACCGCCTCGCGAAGAACTACGGCGCCCGCCCGACCGTGTTCCGTCGGCTGCTCGCGCACGCCGGCGGCGGCGCGGCCGACGAACTGCGGGCGGTCCTGACCGGCGACACGACGCCGACGTCGTGGGTCGGCGCCGGCCGCGACGTCGTCGCGGGGCTGGCGACCGGCCTCTCCGACGGACTGGTCGCGCGCGCCAAAGATCGGTCGACGACGCGGAACCCCCACGGCGTCTCCGACCGCGCCGACCGCGCCGTCGCGAAGTACGACCGGCGGTAAGCCGGCCGCTGCGCCGCTGTTCCTCCGGCTGCTCTCGTCCCTCTCGCCCGACTCGCTGCGCTTCTGAGCCGCTGCTCGGTCGAGTCGCTACTCGTCGGCGCCGGGGGCGAGTCCCGGGAAGACGCGGGACGGGTTCGCGGAGAACGCTCGGCTCATCAGGTCCTCGGGGACGTCGAGCGTCAGCAGCTCCATGACGCCGACGTCGGGGTGGGTGTCGGGGGCGCCCGACCCGAACAGGACGCGGTCCGGGTGTTCGAGCAGCCCCTGTTCGAGCACGTCGCGGTACCGGACGAACGACGTGTCGAGGTACAGGTCGTCGTAGTCGTCGAGCAGCGCGAGCGCGTCCGTCATCAGGTCGCGGTTCAGCGGGTAGCCGCCGAAGCTGCTGAGCACAACCGGGAAGCCGTACTCCAGCACCGTGTCGGCGGCGGCGGCCGGCGGGAACGACTCGCCGGCGTGGACCAGCAGCGGCGCGCCGGCGTCGTCGACCTGCTCCAGGACGGCTTCGGTCGGCAGGCCGTCCATGCCGGGGTCGAGCACGAAGCCGTGGAACCGGTCGTCGTAGGCGTACTGCTCGACGTCCCCCGGCTCGGTGTGGTGGCTCGCGGGGGACGCCGTGAGGTTCCGGAGCCGAGAGACCGGGGTGTCGCCGGGGTCGCGCGGCCCGTTCAGCCGCGCCACCGCGCAGAACGGCCGGTCGACGGAGAGGCGGGCGACGGCGTTGTTCGCGCGGAGGTAGCCCTCGCCGGCGGGACGCGGCCCCGGCGAGACGGCCGCCCGGACCACGCCGGCCTGATGCATCTCCCGCTGGAGCCGTTCGGGCGACACCTCCCGGCCGCGTGCCGCCACGGCGCCCTCGTCGGGGTCGAGTCGAGCGTGGACGTCGACGACCCGGAACTCGTGCTCCAGTTCCAGCATTCGTCTTCTGTGTGGATGTGGGGTGTCTTAGATGTTGCAGAAAGCGCCGTGGCCGTCGCGGTCCGCCCCACGCCGTTTATTGTGGCCGACGCCGTACCGTCTGGTATGCCCGCCACGAAGGAAGTCAAGTGCACCAGCGACGACTGCGAACTCGACATGTTCGAGAACCACTACACCTACGACATCGCCGACGACCACTCCGTCTCGGACCTGTCGTGTCCGCTCTGCGGCGGGACGGACTGCCTCGAAGAGATCGAGCTATGAGCCAGCGCGGCGTCGACGTGGCCGGCCTGAGAGCCGTCGGCGAGTCGGCGGTCAGCGCCGTCCTCGACCGCGTCGGCCGCGGCGTCTCCGCGGTCCAAGAGCGGACGCCGCTCCCGTACGACGTCCTTGAGTCCGACGACGCGTACCTCGTCGTGTTCGACGCGCCCGGCGCGACGAGCAGCGACGTCCAGGTCCGGTTCCGCGACGGCGCCGTCGAGGTGCGCGTCGACCGGTTCCGCGACCCGCACGACGGCTTCGAGATGCGGTTCCCCGGCCGCGGGCTCTCGCTCGACGGCCGCGCGGAACTCCCGCCGGGCGCCGCCGTCGACCCGGGCGGCGCCGCTTCGACGCTCACCGGACGCGGCACGCTCCGCGTCAGACTCCCGAAAACCGAGGCGGACCGCGAACACGCCGTCGAAATCACCGACGTCGACGCGGACGCCGAGACGGCGGATGCGGCCGCCGCCGCGGACGCTGACGCCGAGACGAACGGCGCGGACGAGGAGACGCTGGAGGAAGATGACCCGGACGAAGACGGAGATGACCCCGGACGCGGCGCGGGCGCGGGAAGCGCGGACCGCTAGTCCGACGCCTCTCGGCGCTCCTCGACGACCATCCCTTCTCGAATCTCGAACTCCCGGTCGCCGTCGAACCGGGTCGGGTCGAACGACGCCGGACCGTCGCGTTCGCCGAGCACCTGCTCGGCGACGAGTTCGCCGGTCGCCGGCGCGCGCATGAACCCGTGGCCCTGCCAGCCGGCGGCGACGTAGACGCCGTCGGCGACCGCGCCGACCAGCGGGTCGCCGTCCGGAGTCGCGGTACAGAGGCCGGCCCAGGCGCGCTCCGGGGCGGCGTCGTAGTCGGCGCGGTGCCGCAGGACCTCGCGGGTGTCCGCGACGAACCAGTCGTCGCCGTCGCGGTCCCAGTCGTCCGGGTCGGCCTCCTCGGGCACGGTGCCGTCGCCGCCGAGCAGGCCGTCGGGGTGCGGCCGGAAGTAGACGCCGGCGGTGGCGTCGTAGCACATCGGGCCGTCGTAGCCGTCGGCGCCGACGAGCGCCTGTACCCGGTACGGTTTCAGCGGGAGCGCGACGCCGGCCTCCCCGAGCAGCGCCGCGGTGTGCGCGCCGGCGGCGACGACGACGGCGTCGAACGGCCGCGTCGCGGCCGCGTCGCCGCCGCTGCCCGTCCCCGAAACCGTGACCGCCGGCGGCGACGTCGACACCGACACCGCCGCGTTCAAGCGGAGTTCGGCGCCGGCGTCGACCGCCTTCCGGGCGACCAGTTCGACGTAGCTCGCCGGGTCGGTCCAGCCCGCGTTCGACGCGACGGCCGCGGCTGCGACGTCGTCGGTGCGGAGCGCCGGGAACCGCCGGCCGAGTTCCGCGCCGGAGACGGTGTCGACGTCGCGGCCGTGCTGACGCATCCGGGCCGCCGCGGCGTCGATGGCCTCCGCGCGGGCGTCGTCGCCGTCGCGCGCGAGCATCACGTACGGGCACTCGCGGAGCCTGAAGCCGCCGTCCCCGGAGAACGACCGGAACCGCTCCATCGACCGCGCGCCGAGTTCGGCGTCGACGTCCTCGGCGTAGGCGTCGTACAGCACGCCGGCGGCCCGGCCGGACGACGCGGCAGCGACGCGGTCGCCGCGCTCGAACACGGTGACGTCCGCGCCGCGTGCCGCGAGGTCGTAGGCGGCGGTGACGCCGACCGCGCCGGCGCCGACGACCGCGACCCGTTCGGGGCTCACCGGTGGGGCTCCGGCATGAGCGCGTCGAACGGCCGGGACGCCAGCCAGTCGACGAGCGCGTCGAGTTCGTCGGTCGCCTGCTCGTACAGCCTCCGGCCCTTCTCGGCGTCGCCGCGCGTCGGCTCGCCGACCGCGCCGGACTCGGAGAAGTCCGCGGTGTCGAAGCCGACCGACGCCCCGTGGACGCGCTTCCCCCACGACTCGGCGGCGCCGGCCTCCGCGTCCGCCAGTTTCGCCTCCCGGACGAGGTCGGCGGCGACGTACGACACCATGCTGGTCTCCATCGCGTCCGCGTGCCCGATGCCGGACTGGTCGAACAGCTCCTCGTCGAGGCCGCCGAGGCTCGACCACCAGTCCCACGGCGCGACGAACGCGACCCGGTCGCCGCGGATGCGACGAGCGGCGCGCTGGAGCGCGTCGGTGTTCCCGCCGTGGCCGTTACACACCACCAGTTTCCGGACGCCGTGGGAGGCGACCGCCGCCAGAATCTCGCCGACGTAGTCCTCGAACGTCTCCGGTTCGGCCCACAGCGTCCCGTCGAACTGGCGGTGGTGCGCCGACACGCCGACCGGCACCGTCGGCAGCACCACGACGTCGTCGCGGTCGACGCCGCGCGCCACCGCCTCCGCCGCGATGAAGTCCGTGCCGAGCGGGAGCGCCGGGCCGTGCTGCTCTACCGACCCCGTCGGGAGGACGGCGACCTCGACGTCGTCGTCGAACAGGTCGCCCGCTTCCGCCGTCGTCTGCTCGTGCAGGAGTCGCATACGTCGCGTTCGCGCCGCCGAGACCTTAGCCGATTGGGTCCCAGCGCACCGAACGTAGGCACTCCTCGGAAACGGATTCGTCGTACTCGCCTGCCGACTCCGTCTGAATAAGCGCGTCTGGAGCCGAGTCGCGGCCGCGGTCGGCGTCGCAGTGGCGGTCGGCGTTGCCGTCGCGGTCGGCGTCGCAGTGGCGGTCGGCGTTGCCGTCGCAGTTCCAGTCGCGGTCGGCGTCGCAGTTCCAGTCGCGGTCGGCGTCGCAGTTCCAGTCGCGGTCGACGTCAGCGCGCCGCCGCGTCGGTCAGCGGAACGTCTCGACACCGGCGGCCGGGTAGCCGACGACGGTGTCGACGCCGACGTCCTTCAGGGCGGCGACGCGGTCGCCGACCGTGTCGGGGTCGCCGACGAGCGCGTAGTCGCGCACCGCCTTCGAGAGCACGTCGCGGGCGCGGCCGTCGGCCGACGAGTCGGTCGCGGCGCCGTCGGGCAGCGCGTCCCGCACCGGCTTCCGTCGGGCGGCGTAGTCGCCGACCGCGTCGAGCACGTCGTCCTCGTCGTCGGTCGGGACCGTCGGCGCGTACACCGCGATTCGGCCGTCGTAGCCCGCCGCGCGGAGGCCGCGGACGTCGCGTTCGGTGGTCCGCGAGAGCAGTTCGTACTGGACGCCGCCGGCGGCGAGCGCGAGCCGCTCGACGCCCTCGGTGCCGACCCACGGCTCACCGTCAGGGTCGGCGGCGGCGACGGCGTCCATCGCGTCGCCGAGCCGCGGCGCGACCGCGCGGCGCCGCTCCGTCTCGCTCAGGTACGCCGGGTGGCCGGCGACGAGCACGCGCCCGACCGACGCCGGGACCCGTCGGCTCAGCGAGTCGTCGCCGCGCGGGTCGAAGCCGTCGGCGCGCACCGGAGTCGCCAGTCGGACGTCGCGGTCGGCTGCCAGCTCCGCCAGCAGGTCGAACGACGGCAGCTCGTCGCGGCCCTCGTAGTCGACGCAGACGAGGCCGAACGGCAGGTCGGCGGCGACCGACACGTCACACTCGGTCGGCTTCAGCGCCACGCCGTCCAGCCCGGTCCGGGCGGCGACGCTCCCCTCCGGCGCCCGGCGTTCGAGGGCTCCCGCCGCGTCGTCGGCCGCGTCGACCCGGCTGTCGCCGTGGCCGTCGGCGTCGGCGTCGTCGGCGTCGCTGTCGGCGTCGGTCTCGGCTCTGGTCGTCGCGTCGGCGTCGTCGGCGTCGGTGAGTGCAGTCATCGGTGGGGAACGTCGTCGCTGGCGGTGATGGAAGTCGATTCGGAGCGGTCGCTGAACGCAGAACGGATTTCAGTGCGGTCGCGGAACGCGACCAATCGCCTGTGCGGCCATACACGTCGAAAGCGGCCAGTCCCGGATAAGCGTGGTGCTCCCGTCAGAATCGACTCGTTCGGCGGCTACACCGGGTAGTCGGCGTCGGGGTCGACGACGCGGTCCGGCTCCGCCGGCGCCTCCCAGTCCGTCGTGAGTTCGAGAAGCTGCACCAGCATCCGACCGGTCGCGCCCCAGACGGTGTAGCCGTCGACGTGGAAGAAGTGGAGTCGGACCGCGCCGTGGTGCGGGTGGTCGCGGCGCTCGGACTCGTAGTTCGACAGGTCGGTGAGGTCCGCCACCGACAGCACCGCGATCTCCGCGACTTCCGCGTCCGACGGCTCGTACTCGCGGTCCGGAACGGTCCCGACGAACGGCGTCACGACGTACTCCGAGACGGTCGGCAGGTCGTCGAGCCGGCCGACGACCGACGCCTCAGCGGGCCGCAGCCCGATCTCCTCCTCGGCCTCCCGGAGCGCCGTCGCCTCCAGGCTGTCGTCGACGGACTCCGCGCCGCCGCCCGGGAAGCTCATCTGCCCCGGGTGGTTCCCGAGGTGGTCCGCGCGCTTCGTGAACAGGATGTGCGGTTCGCCGTCCCGCTCCAGGACCGGTGCGAGCACGGCTGCGCGCCGCTCGGCGTCCGCGACCGTCACCGGCGCGTGGTCGCTGACCCCGGCGAGGTTCATGTCGGCTGTCGGCGCGGACCGGCCTTCAACTGTGCGGTCCGCGCCAATCGTGGCCGCGGTCGTCGCTGCGCTGCCCCGTGCCGCCGTCCGCGTCACCACGCCGCGGGCTCTCGTGACTGCCCCACGTCACTGTCGGTCGCTCGGATACGGGTCAGTCGTCGACGTCGACGTCGACGTCGTCGGCGTCGGCGCGGGCGGCCGCGGCGACCTCCGCGGGCGTCAGGTCCGTCTCCGACCAGGCGGGGAGCCGGTCGTCGTCGCCGGGCGGCGCGATGGCGTCGGCGTACGTCTCCACCTGGTCGCGCTCGCCGGCGCGGTCGAACTCCAGGCCGTTGAACGCGGCGTCAGTGGCGTACGACCGAATGAACGACGCGGCGGTTTCTCGGTAGCGCGCCGGCAGCGTGTCGTACGCCGGGTCGACGCCGCGCTCCTCCACGGCGCGCAACAGCGCCGCCCCGACCGACCGGCTCATGTCCGAGAGCCCGGTCGGCCCGGAGACCGCGCGGTGGTCGTGCTCGTAGCTCCCGAGGTCGACCTGCGCGGCGCCGTCGAAGCCGACCGCCTCGAAGGCGTCCGCGAGCGTCCCGACCTCCAGCCCCCACGTCGGCTGGACGCGCAGCGACGCCACCACGTCGCTCGTCGCGGCGAACTCGCCGGCGAGCGCGTACCGGAACGCGCCGAGGAACTCCAACAGCGGCTCGTCGTGGGCGTCGCGGAGCGCCCTGACAAGCGGCGCGTAAAACAGCCTGAACAGCCGGCCGTACAGCCGGTCGTTCTCGACGCGGGCGTAGTACCCCTTCGAGAACGAGAAGTCGTGCGCCAGCGGGAACAGGAGCCGCTGGACGTACCGCCGCGAGTACGAGGTCGTGTCGGCGTCGTGCAGCACGACGAACTCCTCGTCGAGCGCGCGGCCGAGCGCGAGCCAGACGTCGCGGCCCTTCCCGCGCTCGCCGGAGATTCCGGCCTCCGCGAGCAGGTCGGCGACGCGCGGGCCGTCACACCACAGCACTTCGAGCGTCAGGTCGAAGCCGTCGAGCCACTCGCGGAACGCCGGGACGCGTTCGGCGGACGCCCGCAGCGGCACGACGACGCGCGCCGGGTTCAGCGCCTCCAGTTCCGAGAGCACCCGCTCGGCGGCGAGGCCCGCGTACTCGCGCTCCGTCATCGGCACGACCACGGCCGCGCGGTCCGTCGGCGCCGACGGCGCCGCGTCGCCGAGGTCGTGGAGCGTCGTCACGCGCTCTTGGACGTACTCCATCACCTCCCGGTCGGGGCCTCCCCGGTAAATAATCGGGTGCTCGACGGCGACGCCCCGAGATAAACTGCGAGAAACTCCCCGGGAGTTCCACGACCCATAAGTACTGAACGAACGTTCAATCGATAGATACTGTTCAGTATGACCAGCCAGGCACACACGACGCGGGGACGATGAGCCGGTTCGACGCAGTCGTTTCCGCCATCACAGACCACAGCCGAGCGGCCATCGCGGTCATGCTCGTCCTCACGATAGCCATCGGGGCGGGCGCGCCGATGGTCGAGCGGTCCTCCTCGCTCGACCAGTTCCAGACCGACTCGGTCGAGTCGCAGAAACTCGACTACATCGAGGCGAACTTCTCCACCGGCGCGGCGAACACGACGTCCGCGCAGATAATCATCCGCGACGAGAACGTCCTCGACAAGGAGTCGCTGCTCGAGAGCCTCAGATACCAGCGGGCGCTCCGGCAGAACCAGACCGTCAGCGAGACGCTGACGAACGAGACGCCGACCGTCGGCGTCGCCAACATCCTCGCCACCGCGGCGATCACGCAGGAGGCGGGTCGCGACCTGCAGACGACCGCCGCGAAGGTCCAGCGGCTCAACGCCACCGTGACGGCTGAGCGGGCCGCCATCCAGAACCGGAGCGACGCGCTCAACGCCACCGCCGAGGACCTCCGGGCGGCGCTGACGTACCTCCGGCAGAACCCGGACGCCAGCGTCCGCACGCAGTTCGACCAGGTGCGCGCGAACACGACGGTCACGCTCAACGAGTCGGACTACGCGACGTTCGAGCGCGCGGCCGAACAGCTCAGAGGCGCCTCCACGCAGGCCGAAGCCGAGCAGGCGTACACGCTCGGCACGCGCGGCGTGCTCTCCGAGGAGTACGCCGCGGTGCAAGAGCGCGCCGCCGCGCTGCGCGAGAAGGTCGACCGGCTCCAGCGGCTCGCCGAGGAACTCGAAGCCGACCGCGCCGCGTTCCGGAACGCCTCGGAGGCGACGCTCGCCGAGCAGATCGACCAGATACGGTCGATGAACGCCTCCGAGATCGACAGCACCATCACGGCCGTCCTCGGGTCCGGCGACGGCTCCGGCAGTTCCGCGGCCAGTTCGGCGGCGCTCGCGTTCATGCCGACGAGCTACGACCCCGGCGCGACCGAAGCGAACGCGACGATGCTGCTCGTCACGCAGGTGAGCGACGGCGGCGGCACCGGCGGTGCCTCCGCCTCCGAGCCGGTCATCGACGCGCAGCTCGCGATGCAGGACATCGCCCGCGACCGCGACACCGGCCACGAGTACATGGTGTTCGGCGCCGGCATCATCAGCCACGAGCTCACGTCGTCGATGACCGACAGCCTCCTCATCGTCGGGCCGCTCGCCGTCCTGTTCGTGCTCGTCGCGCTCGCCGTCGCCTACCGCGACCCGCTCGACATCATCCTCGGCCTGCTCGGCATCGGCGCCGTGCTGGTGTGGACGTTCGGGTTCATGGGCTGGGCCGACATCGACTTCAACCAGATCTTCATCGCGGTCCCGGTGCTGCTCATCGGGCTCAGCATCGACTACGCCATCCACATCTTCATGCGGCACCGCGAGGAGCGCACCGCCGCCGAATCCGTCGAGGACGCCCCGAGCGACCCGCGCGGCTCCATGCGGGTCGCGCTCGCCGGCGTCGGCATCGCGCTCGTCTGGGTGACGGCGACCACCGTCATCGGGTTCCTGTCGAACCTCACCAGCCCGGTGCCGCCGATTCGGGACTTCGGCGTCGTCAGCTCCGTCGGCATCGTCGCGGCGCTGCTCGTCTTCGGCGTCCTCGTCCCGGCGCTCAAGGTCGAATTCGACGAGTTCCTCGAAGCGCGCGGCGTCGACCGGACGCTGCAGGCGTTCGGCACCGGCGGCGGCGCGTTCTCGCGCGTCCTCCGCGTCGGCGCCGTCGGCGCGAAGAAGGCGCCGTACCTGGTGCTCATCGTCGCGGTGCTGCTCAGCGCCGGCGGCGCCTACGGCGCGACGCAGGTCGACACCTCGTTCAGCCAGTCGGACTTCCTCGCCGAGGACCCGCCGGGCTGGATGGAGGACCTCCCCGAGCCGTTCGCGCCCAGCGAGTACAGCGCGAAGGAGAACCTCCAGTACGTCAACGAGCACTTCATCCGGGAGGACTCACAGGCGCAGATCCTGATCGAGGGCGACGTGACCGCGCCCGGGATGCTCGAACGCATCGAGTCGGCGCACGACCTCGCCGCCGAAAAGCGCGTCACGCAGGAACTCCCGAACGGCGAACCGGACATCACGAGCCCGGTCAGCGTCATCAGACAGGTGGCCGCGCAGAACGAGTCGTTCAACAGCACCGTCGCCGCGGCCGACACCGACGGCGACGGCATCCCCGACCGGAACCTCGAACGGGTCTACGACCGGCTGTACGAGGTCGCCCCCGAGCAGGCCGAAAGCGTCATCTACCGGAACGACGGCGAGTACGTCGCCGCCCGCATGGTCATCTCGGTGGAGGGCGGCGCCTCCGGCGACGCCGTCACGACGCAGATGCGCGACGTCGCCGAGTCGCTCGAAGGCGACGACGTCACCGTCACCGCGACGGGCAGCGCCATCCTGAACCAGATCGTTCAGGACGAACTGCTCGAAACGGTGGTGAACAGCCTCATCATCACGCTCGTCGCGACGTTCCTGTTCTTGATGGTCGCCTACCGGCTCGCGAACGGCAGCGCGACCCTCGGCGCCGTGACGCTGCTCCCCGTCGCGTTCAGCGTCGCCTGGATTCTCGGGACGATGTACCTCATGGACATCCCGTTCAACGTCCTCACGGGGATGATCACGAGCCTCACGGTCGGGCTCGGCGTCGCCTACAGCATCCACCTCTCCGAGCGGTACACCCAGGAACTCGAACGCACCAGGGACGTCTGGACGGCGATGCACCGCGCGGTCACCGGCACCGGCGGCGCGCTGCTCGGCTCCGCCGCGACGACCGTCGGCGGCTTCGGCGTGCTCGTGTTCGCCATCCTCCCGCCGCTCCAGCAGTTCGGCGTCATCACCGGGCTGACCATCATCTACGCGTTCCTCGCGTCGGTACTGGTCCTCCCGAGCCTCCTGGTCATCTGGACCCGATTCGCCGGCCCCGACTGGGCGGCCGAAGCCGTCGCCAACGACGACGGCCCCGGCGGTTCCGGCGGCTCCGGCGGCGCTGACGAGGCAGGCGGCGACGCCGGCCCGGACGGCTCCGACGTCGCTGCCGAAGCCGTCGCGGCGCCGTCGACGGCCGACGCCATCGAACCCGACGCGCACACGGCTGAACCGGCGGCCGCCGAAGACGAGTTCGCCGAGGCGGACTTCGTGCCGGCGGCCGTCGTCGACGCCGACGCCCGGGTCGTCCGGGTCGTGGACCGCGAGTACGTCGCGCCCGGCGACGACGTGCAGGTGACGGTCCGCGCGAGCGGCGTCGCGGACCGCGTCGTCCTCCACGAGGAGTTCGACGGCGACGTCGCGCTCGACGAAGCGACCCCCGAACCGGTCGACGTGGTCGAACGCGACGGCGAACTGTACGTCGCCTGGGACGCCACGGACGGGGTCGCGCTCCAGTACGACGCGGCGGTTCCCGCCGACGCCGACGACGGCGCGTCGTTCGGCTTCGACGGCGCGCTGATGGCCGCGGACGGCGACCGCCCGGTCGGCGGCGCCGACGCCGTCTCCGTCGTCGAAGACCTGTTCGAGCGGGTGCTCGCCGCCGGCACCGTCACGGACGACGACCTCCGTGGCGCCCGCGAGCGCTTCGAGGACGGCGCCATCAGCGACGCGCAGTTCGAACGCATCCACCGCGCCTGGATCCGCGGCGACCAGCGCACCACCGACGAACTCCCCGCCGGCGACGACAACTGACCGGCTGGACGCGCCGCCGGCACACCCGCCCGCCGCACTCCCCGCTGCATTCGGCCCTCCCCGCAACGCAGTCCGACCCGGCCGCTGCCGAGACGTGGAATTATGCCCGATGCGCCCCAACGACCGGCAATGAATCGGCAGCAAATCCTCGCGCTCGTGCTGGTGGGGCTGATGCTGTTCTCGTCGTTCGCCTACGCGATTTCGGTGCTCTGACTCCATGACCCAGCACACGGCGACGCGGCGGCGGCTGCTCCGGGCGGTCAGCGTCGGCGCCGCCGCGGGGCTCGCCGGCTGCGGCGGCGCGACCGCCCCGCGGCGAACCTCGGAGTCTCCCGGCGACGAACCCCCAAAATCCGGGACAGACGAACCGGGTGGCGGCCAGCCGGTGGAGACCGTCGGCCTCGACACCGTCGTGGACGGGCTCCGCGCGCCGCTCGCCGTCGCGTTCGCGCCGGACGCAGACCGTCGGTACGTCGCCGAACAGCACGGAATCATCCACACGCACGGCCCCGACGGCCGCCGCGACGAGCCGTTCTTGGACCTCCGGGACACCGTTATCGCCGGCGGCGAAACAGGGCTGCTCGGCGTCGCGCTCCACCCGTCGTTCGCCGACAACCGACGCGTGTTCGTCCGGTACAGCGCGCCGCGCCGGCCCGGCACGCCGTCGACGTACAGCCACACGTTCGTGCTCTCCGAGTTCCGCGCCACCGCCGACGGCCGCCGCGTCGTCCGCGACTCCGAGCGCACCGTCCTGGAGATTCCCGAACCGCAGTCCAACCACAACGCCGGCGACCTCGCGTTCGGCCCGGACGGACTCCTCTACGTCCCCGTCGGCGACGGCGGCGCCGGCGGCGACCGCGGCACCGGCCACGCCGACGACTGGTACGGCGGCGTCGACGGCGGCAACGGCCAGGAGGTCACCGAGAACCTCCTCGGCAGCCTCCTCCGAATCGACGTCGACAGCCGCGACGGCGGCCGACCGTACGGAGTCCCGGACGACAACCCGCTCGTCGGCCGCGACGGCCGCGACGAACACTACGCCTGGGGGTTCCGGAACCCGTGGCGCGTCTCGTTCGACGGCGACGACCTCTACGCCGCCGACGTTGGACAGAACCGCTACGAGGAGGTCAACCTCGTCGAGCGCGGCGGCAACTACGGCTGGAACGTCAGAGAAGGGACGCACTGCTACGGCGCCGACAGCTGCCCCGCCCGGACGCCGCCGAGCGTCCGCGGCGGCGAACCGCTCCGCGACCCCGTCGTCGAGTACCCGCACTCCGGCGGCGCCGTCAGCGGCGTCTCCGTCATCGGCGGCCACGTCTACCGCGGCGACGCCATCCCCGGGCTCCGAGGCACCTACGTGTTCGGCGACCTCGACGCCGACGGCCGGCTCTTCGCCGCGACTCCTCCGGCCGACGGCGACGGTCTCTGGCCGACCCGCGTCGTCGACGTCGCCGACGAAGACGCCGCGAAACTCGGCCGCATCCTCTCGTTCGGCCGAGACGCCGCCGGCGAACTGTACGTCCTCGGGACCGGCACGAACGGCGGCGGCGTCCACCGGCTCGTCCCCGCCGACGGCGAGTGAGACGTGTCTCCTCGACGTTCCTCGCAGAGATATCTCTCGCTCACTTGCGTTCGCGAGAAGATAGTCCCGGGCGGATTCGAACCGCCGTCGAAGGCTGTCTTCCGCGCCGGTCGGAGCCGGGCGCGTCCAAAGGCCCTCATGATTGGCCACTACACCACGGGACTGCGTCGCGTCTGTCGGTACTCGCTCGTCGCCCTAAGCCGTTCCGGAACCGCGCGGGCTACGCGCGGCGGATGTCGAAGCTGCCGCAGTCGGGGCACTGCTGGCGGTTCGCGTCGAACGTCGCCTCGCAGCGCTGACACTGGAAGGAGAGTGCGTCCTCGTCGTCTCGCCCGACGAGTCGCTTGAGCCGTCTGGTGACGTCCGACGCCATTGTGGATGGACCGTGGCGGCCACCGGACTTAACAGCGACGGCTCGGTTCGAGCCGCGAAAACGCGGGACTGCGCCGGTTCGCCCCCGAAGCGTCGGCGGCGTCGTGCGGTCGTCGGAGCGGCGGACCGCGGTCAGTCCGCGATGTTCTCCTGCTCGCGGTCCTGCTCCGGAGTCGGCGGGTCGAGGTACTTGCAGGCGTCCGCCTCCGCGTCGAAGCAGTCCGGGCACTCGTCCGACCGGTCGATGATGGTGTCGAGCCGCTCGGCGACCGTGTCGTCGATGACGGCCTCCAGCGACCGCGCCTCCGCGCGGAACTCCTCGACTTCGAGGACGTTCGCGAGGAACCGCTCGATGATGCAGTAGTTCGACAGCGCCTCGCGGGCGCGGACGATGCCGTCGTCGCTGAGCGAGACGCCCTTGTACTTCTCGTGTTCGGCGAGCCCGCGCTCTTCGAGCTTCCCGATCATCTCGTTGGCGGACGCCGGGCTGACGTCGAGCGCGTCGGCGACGGAGCCGGTCGAGGCGGGGCCGTCTTCGGCTTCCTGTACGAGGTAGATCGCTTTGAGGTACTGGTCTGCCGTGTTCATGTCAGGCTCTCCGCTCCATGATCTCCGTCACTTCTTCGACGCCCTCCGCCTCCTCCTCGCGGATGCCGCGCAGCGTCGCGAGCACCGCGTCGCGGTCGATGGAGAACTCGGAGTCGCTGCCTTCGATTGCGTCGATGAGGTCGTCGTAGAACTTGTACGCCGTCTCCTCGTTGCACAGCTGGTCGTACAGCACGCCGTCGAAGTCGTCCGGCTTCGTCTGGCCGTACTGGGCTTCGACGAGCGTCTCGATTTCGTCGTACGACACCGACTCCGCGTCGAGCTGCGCGATGAGGTCTTCGAGCCGCTCGCGGTGGTCGGCGGACTCCTCGGCCGCCTCGTCGAGCAGCGCCTCGATCTCCGGGTCGAGCTCCTCGTCGAGCGCCCGGTAGTGGTGGTGCGCGCGGGCCTCGACGACCTCCTCCAGGACGACCCCGATCTGGAGGAGCCGGGCGAGCTGGTGGTCGGAGGCGACGCGCTGACCGACGCTCACGCTTCCCCACCTCCGGCGTCGTCGGACGCGGCGGCGCCGAACGCGGCCGCCGGCTGATTCGTGGACGATACGTGTCCCATTGTCCCCGTTTCAGGGGGAGAGCGACTTAAACCCGACCCTTCGGCCACCGACTCAGAACAGCGTGTCGTACTCGTCGGGGAGCTGCCCCTGAACCGCGGACCGCTTGAACGCGCTGATCTCCATCTCCAGCGCGTCGACCGCCGCCTGCGCCCGGTTGTGCGCCGTCTCCGTGTCGACGCCGAGCCGGTCGGCGACCCGGTCGCAGAACTCGTCGACGCCGAACGGCTGCGCCGACTCGGTGTCCCAGTCGATGACCCACGTCTCCATCTCGTCGGGGAGCTGTCCGGCGACGTCTTTCGCCTCCTCGCGGGAGATGCGTTCGCCGAGCACTTCGAGCGTCGCGCGCAGCGTCGCCTCAGCGGTGTCGTCGTCGTCGACGCTGGACTCCCGCTGCACCTTGACGATCGCGCCATCGAGCGACATGTTCGTCGGAGCCGACGACCGCCGCACATCTGTATTTAGTGGCCGTGGACGCCCCGCGGACCGGGTCGACGTGGCCGTGGACAGCCCGGAGCCGGTCCGCCGCCGACCCGCATCATCAACGCTCAAGCCGGTCGGTCTCCAAGCGTCGGTAATGGCTGCCCGACGCGACCGGTTCTCGCTCGCCGCCGTCGTCTTCGCCGTCATGCTGGCGCAGACGTTCGTCTACCCCGGCGTCGACCTGCTCGCCGCCGAACTCGGCGGGGAGGGCGTGGCGGCGCCGACGCTGTTCCTCGCCGCGGAGTTCGCTGCGTTCGTCGTCTTCGCCGGGCTGTGGGGCGCCGCGAGCGACAAGGTCGGACGCCGCCGTCCGCTCATCGTCGTCGCGGCCGCCGGCGGCGCCGTCGGCTACCTGCTGCTCGCCGAACTGCCGCGGTACGGCCTGACGTTCGGGGGCGCGCTCGTCCTCCGGGCGCTGCAGGGCGGGATGACGGTCGGCGCGTTCTCGCTCGCCGTCTCCGCGCTCGCGGACCTCGGCGGCGGCAACGGCCGGAACATGGGCGCTGCGGGCATCGCTATCGGCGCCGGCACCGCGTTCGGCGCGCCCGTCGGCGGACAGCTGTTCTCCGTCGGGACGTTCCTGCCGCTGTACGCCGCCGCCGCGCTGCTCGGCGTCGCCGCCGTCGTCGCCGCGACCGCACCGGACAACGCGCCCGACGGCGGCGCCGACCGGGGGCTCGCCGCGCTCGTCTCCGGGCTCCGCCGCCACACGGACCTCGCGGTGCCGTACGCGTTCGGCTTCGTCGACCGGCTCACCGCCGGCTTCTTCGCGCTCGTCGGGACGCTGTACTTCCGCGAGGCGTTCCACCTCGGCCCCGCCGCGACCGGGCTGCTGCTCGCCGCGTTCTTCGCGCCGTTCGCGCTGCTGCAGTACCCGTTCGGCGTGCTCTCGGACCGCGTCGGCCGCGTCGTCCCCGTGGCGGCCGGCTCCGCGCTGTACGGCGTCGCCGTCCTCGGCGTCGGCCTCGCGCCGTCGGTGCCACTCGTCGCGGTCGGCATGGTCGTCGTCGGCGTCCTCGGCGCGCTGATGGCGCCCGCCACGATGGCACTGGTCGTCGACCTCGTCGGCGACGACGAACGCGGCGTCGCCGTCGCCGGCTTCAACGCCGCCGGCAGCCTCGGCTTCCTCGCCGGGTCGCTCGTCGGCGGCGCCGTCGCCTCCCGCTACGGCTACCTCGCCGCCTTCGGCGTCGCCGGCGGCCTCGAACTGCTGCTCGCCGCCGCGACGCTCCCCGCGCTCCTCCGACTCCGCCGGACCGGCGGCTCCGCCGCCGTCTTCGACTCCAGCACGGACTGACCAGCCTCACCGAAGAATCAGGCCCCGGGTGCCGTCGACGCGGCAACGGCTCGCAGACGCGCTATCGGCGGTGGCGTCGACGGCGAAGAAAAATCGGTTCGCGGAGTCCGCGAAAATTCGCGGCCGGTTACCGGAGCCGCGCCGCGATGAGAGACTCGATGTCCTCGCGGAGTTCGTCGACTTCGACCTCCTCGAGCACCGGGACGAAAAAGCCCTTGACGAGCATGTCGCGGGCCTGCTGCTCCGAGATGGACCGGGAGGTCATGTAGAACAGGTCCTCCTGGTCGACCTGGCCGACGGTCGCGGAGTGGCTCGCCTCGGTGTCGTGGTTCTTGATGATGAGCTTCGGCGACGCGTCCGCCTCGGAGTCGTCCGACAGCATCAGCGTGTTCTCGCGCTGGTAGCTGGAGGTGTCCCAGGCGTCGCGGCCGACGTCCTGGACGCCCTCGTACACCGAGCGCGCCTCGTCGTCGAGGACGCCGCGGGTGACGAGGTCCGCCGTGGTGTGTTCGGCGTTGTGCCAGACGCGGGCGTTGACGTCGAAGTGCTGGTCCTCGTGGCCGAAGAACGCGCCGACGATCTTCGACTCCGAGGAGTCGCCGTTCAGCTCCGTCTCGATGTCCGAGCGGGTGAGCCGCGAGCCGATGTTCCCCTCGATCCAGTTGACGGTCGCGTACGTCGCGGCGTCGCCGCGCTTCAGCGTGAAGTCGTACACGTCGTCGTCGAGGTTCTGCAGCGACCCGTACTGGACGTAGCTGTTCTCGCCGGCGTCGACCTCGACGAGGTTGCTGAAGTAGCGGTCCCCGTCGACGTCGCCGTCGCCGTTCTCGATGCGTTCGAGGATGGTGACGGAGGCGTTGTCCTCCGTGACGACGAGGGTGTGGCTGAACAGCGACCGGCTGTTCATCTCGGCTTTCACCTTCACGTCCTCGGCGTCGACGCCCTCCGGGACGTAGATGAACGTCCCGGTGGTGAACAGCGCCGTCGACAGCGCCGTCAGGTAGTTCGTGTCCGCCGAGACGACGGAGCCGAACTTCTTCTCCAGCAGCCCGGAGTGCTCGTCGAGCGCGTCCGCGAAGCTGAGCACCTCGGCGCCCTCGGCGCTGACGCGCTCGGTCTCGTCGCTCTGGTTCAGCGGGTCGACCAGCGCTTCGAACTCGAGGTCTTCGAGGTTCGTCCAGCGGCGGCCCGGCGTCTCGATGACGTCCGGCAGGTCGAGGTCGTCGAGCAGCCGGAACGCTTCGAGGCGTCGCTCGAGCAGCCACTGCGGCTCGTCTCGTTCCTCCGAGATGGTGTGGATGGTGTCCTCGGAGATGCTGAGCGGTACCTGCGTGCTCATCCGAGCGACCCCTCCATTTCGAGTTCGACGAGGCGGTTCAGTTCGACCGCGTACTCGATGGGCAGCTCCTCCGTGATGGGCTCGATGAACCCGGAGACGATCATCTGCTTCGCGTCGTCGTCGTCGAGGCCGCGCGACTGGAGGTAGAACACGTCCTCGTCGCCGATTTTCCCGACGGTCGCCTCGTGGGCGACGTCGACGGTGGACTCGTTGATCTCCATGTACGGCATCGTGTCCGACGTCGACTCGTTGTCGAACATCAGCGCGTCACACTCGACGGACGTCGACGACCCTTCGGCGCCGTCGGCGATGTGGACGAGGCCGCGGTAGTTCGTGCGGCCGCCGTCCTTGCTGATGGACTTCGACTCGATGGTCGACTTCGTGTCCGGGGCGTTGTGGTACACCTTCGCGCCGGTGTCGATGTTCTGCCCCTCGCCGGCGAACGCGATGGTGATGTGGTTGTCGGAGGCGCCGCGGCCCTTCAGAATCGACGACGGGTACAGCATCGTCGCCTTCGACCCCATGGAGCCCGAAATCCACTCCATCCGGCCGTTCTTCTCGACGAGCGCGCGCTTCGTGTTGAGGTTGTACGTGTTCTTCGACCAGTTCTGCACGGTCGAGTACTGGACGTGCGCGTCCTCGCCGACGAACACTTCGACGCCGCCGGAGTGGAGGTTGAACGCCGAGTACTTCGGCGCCGAGCAGCCCTCGATGTAGTGGACCTCGGAGCCCTCCTCGGCGACGATGAGCGTGTGCTCGAACTGCCCCATCCCCTCGGAGTTCATCCGGAAGTACGCCTGCACCGGCATCTCGACCGTGACGTCCTCGGGGACGTACACGAACGAGCCGCCGGACCAGACGGCGCCGTGCAGCGCCGCGAACTTGTTGTCGCTCGGCGGTACGCACGTCGTCATGAAGTGCTCGCGGACGATGTCTTCGTGCTCCTGAACGGCCTCGTCCATGTTGCAGAAGACGACGCCCTTCTCCTCCCAGCGCTCCTGCATGTTCTGGTAGACGACTTCGGACTCGTACTGGGCGCCGACGCCGGAGAGCGCGTTCTTCTCGGCCTCCGGGATGCCCAGTTTGTCGAACGTGTCCTTGATGTCGTCGGGGAGGTCGGTCCAGTCGTCGACGCCGCCGCGCGTCTCGACGTCCGGCCGGATGTACGGGACGATTTCGTCCACGTCGACCTCGGTGAGGTCGGGCTGGCCGGGCCAGTCGGTCGGCATCGGCATCGCGTGGTACTGTTCGAGCGCGCGGAGGCGCCGTTCGAGCATCCAGTCGGGCTCGTCTTTGTCCTCGGAGATGGCGCGAATCGTCTCCTCGGTCAGGCCCTTCTCCGTCTGGAACGCCGACTTCTCGTCCTTCTTGAAGTCGAACCGGTCCTCGGTGTCTGTCTCTTTTAGGTGGTCTTGATCCGAACTCATATGTGTGCGTTACGTGGTAATTGCGTCGCGGTACGTATCAGGCTGTTCAGTAACCACGGACGGTTACGCGGCCTCGTACACTTCCTCGCGGACCCAGTCGTACCCCTTGTCTTCGAGCTCCGCGGCGAGCTCCGCGCCGCCGCTCTTGACGACCTTGCCGTCCAGCATGACGTGGACGTGGTCAGGCTCGACGTAGTCGAGGATGCGCTGGTAGTGCGTAATCTGGAGGACGCCGGTGCCCTGCTCGTCGCGCAGCGCGTTGATGCCGTCGGAGACGTCCTGCAGCCGGTCGATGTCCAGCCCGGAGTCGATCTCGTCGAGCACCGCGATGGACGGCTCGAGGATGGCCGCCTGCAGCACCTCGTTCTGCTTCTTCTCGCCGCCGGAGAACCCGGCGTTGAGGTAGCGGGACGCGAACTTCTCGTCCATGTCGAGCAGCTCCATCTTCTCTTTGAGGAGCTGCTGGAACTCGGCGACGCCGACTTCGCCTTCCTCGACGTCGCCCTCCATCGGCGAGGTCTCGTAGCCGGCGTCGTCCTCGTCGGCCTCGTCGGCCTCCTCGTCTTCGAACAGTTCTTCGCGCTCTTCGAGTTTCGCGTTCAGCGCCTGCCGGAGGAAGTTCGTCATCGTGACGCCCTCGATCTCCGCCGGGTACTGGAACGCGAGGAAGATGCCGAGCGCGGCGCGCTCGTTCGGTTCGAGGTCGAGCAGGTCCCACGTGTAGTCCTCGTCGTCGAGGTCGGCGTCGACGTCGGCGACGTCGTCCTCGTCGAGTTCGAGGACGACTTCGCCGTCCGTGACGGCGTACGCCGGGTGGCCGGCGATGACCTTCGCGGTCGTCGACTTCCCGGAGCCGTTCGGCCCCATCAGCGCGTGGATTTCGCCGCTGCGGACCTCGAGGTCGACGCCTCGCAGGATCTGTTCGCCCGTCTCCGCGACCTCCGCCTGGAGGTTGTTCAGTTTGAGTGTCGCCATTATGGTCTCCTCGTGTGTGTGGAGTGGCGGTTTCGACGCATAATGGTTTCGCATCAGCCGCCATGTGGTTCGTCACCACGAAAAATTCGTTTCTAAATCGGAAACTCGGGTGGGGGGAGTCGGACAGCTCGACGCTCGCTACATGAAGCTGCCGAGGCCGGTCTGCTCCTGGCCGGTCTTCACTTCGTCCCACGACATCCCGAGCGCCTCGATGATGCGCGAAATCGGCCCCTTCAGCGTTTTGTCCAGCATCTCGTCCCAGTCGACGTCGAACTCCTCCGGTATCTGGTCTGCGTACTCGAAGCAGATGACGTCAGGGTCGCGCTTGAACTCGCCGTACAGCGGGTCGGTCTGCGGGTCCAGTCCGCGCTCGTTCTCCATGCGCTCGAAGAAGTCCGGGTGGACCTTGTCGAGGTAGAGCCGCTTCGGCTTCGACCCGCGCTGGAAGTTCGTGCCGAGCAGCATGTTCGCGTACTTCGCGCCGCGGACCTGCGCCGTGTCAGTGTCGTAGTTTTCGAGGCGCTTGCCGATGCCGCCCGGAATCCCGATGTCTTCGAGGTCGGCGTCGCCGTTCAGGAACGACTGAATCTCGTCGTGCAGGTACTCCTTGACGTCCTCGGTGTCCCGGCCGTGAACGATCATCTCGATGACGCGCTTTTGGACCCGCTTGGTCACCGGCGCGATGTCCGACCGCTTGTACTCGAACCCCGTGATGTCGATGTCGTCGACGTCCTTCCCTTCCTTCCAGACGATGTGGCCGGCGTAGCGCTTCTTCTTCCCGGCCTGGAAGAACCGGCGGTACAGCTTCTCGAACTCGATCTGGAACCGGTGCTCCTCGGCGTCGAGTTCGTCGAGCGCGAAGTCGTCGTATCGGCCGTTGATGTGCGCCTCGATGTCGAACGACTGCTCGATCGCCTCTTCCGTCGAGACGTCGCCGCCGAGTTCCAGCATCACGGAGTCCGTGTCGCCGTAGGCGACCTCGTGGCCGATTTCGTTCGCGGCCTCCTCGGTGAACTCGATGACGCGGCGCCCCATCGCGGTGATCGCGGCGGCGTTCTCCTTGTCGTACAGCCGGAACCGGTCCCAGCCGGAGACGCCGTACAGCGAGTTCATGATGACCTTCACGGCGGCCTGCTGCTGGTCGTACTGGTCGTACTCGTCGGAGTCCGGGTCGTACTGGTCGCGGGTCTCCTTCAGCCGTTCGCGCTCCGTGAGCAGCTCGTCGACCATCTCGCGCATCATGCCGTCGGGCTCCTTCCGGAACCGCGTCCCGTTCGGCGCCCGGTACGTCTCGCCGTCGTACGACTCGGGGTCGTCGACGATGGTCTCCGGGGAGGCGTTGATGGTCACCATGCACATCGGGTACAGCGACTTCAGGTCGAGCACGGTGACGTTCTCGCGGACACCGGTGAGCGGCTCGAAGACGGCGCCGCCCTCGAACTCCTCGCTCTCCTGTTGGCCCTTCGTCGGCAGCACGAACTCGCCGTACGCCTCGTGGAGCACGTACATGTCGACGGCGTCGCCGGGCGTCGGGGCGTCTTCGATCTGGCAGCCGACGATCTTCCGGGACTCGTTCCAGAACGCCACGATGTCCTGTTTCCGGTCGATTTCGACGCACAGCTCGACGTCCCGGAGGTTGTACTCGAGCAGCCGCTCGGGCTCTTGCTCCCACAGGTCGCCGATGTCGCCGGTGTACCGCTCCTTGCCGACGTCGAGTTCGAGTTCGCCGACGGCGTCCAGCCGGTACGACTCGAGTTCGGAGAACTGCCGGCGCTGGTAGGCGTACAGCAGGTCGAAGACGACGCGGCCCTTCACGTCCGGGCCGCCCCAGCCGCTCCGCCACGTCTCGCCGACCCGCGACAGGCGGTCCGGCGACAGGTCGTAGTCGCTCTTCCCGTCGAGCAGTTCACAGCGGTCGAGGAAGTACGGCGCGTCGAAGTCCTCGAAGTTCCAGCCCGTGAGCAGGTCCGGGTCGGTGTCGTCGAGGTAGTCGATGAAGGCGTCGAGCATCGCGTCCTCCTCGTCGAAGCTCTCGACGCGGACGTCGGGGCTCTCCCGGAGCGCGTCGTACCGGTCGAGCGCGGCGGGGGCGTCGACGCCGCCGACCGGCGCGTCGTACAGCCAGACGACGTACTCGTCGCGGTAGGAGTCGTGGCTGGTGAGACAGACGATGGACTCCTCGCCGTCCTCCGGGAAGCCGTTCCGGTCGTCGACCTCGATGTCGAAGGTGTTGACGCGGAGCGACGCCTCGACGTCGCACGGTTCGAGGTGGCCGGGGAACACCTGGAGCGAGCCGTCGTCGAGGCGGCGCTCCTCGACGCGGATGCCGGAGGAGACGTCGTTGTCGATGAGGAACCGGTTCGGGAACAGGATGTCGGCCTCGTACGTCCGGTCGAAGTCGTCGCGGATGGAGCCGACGTCACGCGGCGTGCGCGCGATGACTTTCGTCACCGGCTCGCCGCGGATGCTCTCGAAGCGGTCGGCGTCGTCGTCGCCGTGCGGCCGGTCGCGGGTGTCGACGACGACGTCGTACTCGTCGACGAGGTCGCGCGACTCGACGTCGGCGGTGGGGACGTAGAAGTACGGCTCCAGGCCGAGCACGCGGACGTGTTCGGCTTCGTCGTCCGCGGTGCGGCCGAAGACGTGGACGACGGGGTACTCGTCGGCGCCGCTGCCTTCGACGGTGTAGTCGACGGAGGTCACCATCAGTTCGACGGTGCCGTCGGCGTCCGGCACCCGGAGGTCCTGCGCGTCGACGACGTCGCTCACGTGGACGGCGTCGCCGCCGGCGACGTACGCCGCTTCCTCGTCGGGCCGGCCGCCGTCCCCGTCGGCGGCCGAGCCGTCGGCGAAGTCCGTGAGGCTCGCGTTGGTCATACGCCGCGTTGGCTGTTCGCGGTGAAAAAGCCACCCTTCCGGGTGGCCGAATCCGCCTCAGACGTGGCCGCTTCCGGAGCCACCGGACTCCGCTGACGCCGCGGACGCGCCGCGGACGGCGATGTCCGCCGCGACGGAAAGGCATATACCGTGTTACAGTCTACCATGGGCTGGATATGACCCACGCATCCGACTCCCTTTCGGAGGAGCCGAGCGCCGAACGGTCGGACGAGGCCGTCGAGACGGTCGAGGCGTACGAGGACGACGGTCGAACCGTCCTGTACGACGCCGAGAATCCGCTCGCGTGGGTGGAGACGACGCGCGCCGTCACACTCGCGGACCTGGCGTAACGACGTCGCCGCGGTGGGGCCGGACTCGGACGAACGGGCCCGGGCAAGGTCAGACCAGACCAGCCAGACTCGACCGGACCGCCACCGACGGCGTCGCCCCGTGAACAAACCCTTTTCACCTCGATTCGCCAACGACGAGGCGTGCTGGACGAGGACGACTCCGGAGAGCCGCCGGCGTTCGACGTCGAGGAGCGCTGGGGAAACCCGGAGGAAGACCTCGCCCCCGAAACCGAGACGCCGGAGGTCAGAAACCCCGCCGACGGCCTCCCGGACCCCGCCGACGTCGACCAGGCGGTTCAGTCGGCGTTCTGGGCCGCCGTCGTCTACGCGAACGTCGCGCTGTTCGGCGTCGCGCTCGGCGCCATGCTCGTCGGATTCCGCGGCGACTGGGCGGCCGGCGGCGCCGCAATCCTCGTCGGACTGCTCGCCGCCGGCCGCGTCTACCAGACCTACCGGGCGTTCCGCGACCGCGACGATGCCGAGAACGGCGACGACGTCGCGGAAGACTCTGACGGGGAGAACCCCGCGGACGCCGACGAGGATGACGCCGCCAGCCGGACTGACGGCGGCCGCCCCGCTTCCCGTCGCTGACTCACCGACACGGCTTTCGGTGCCCGCGCCGTTTCCCCGCGTATGCAGACGGTTCGCCACGAGGACGGAACGCGGTACCTGCTCGTGAAGCGGAGCGACGAGTCGAGCCTCGTGCGCGACCCCGCGACGGGCGACGAGCGGTACGTGCCGAACGACGACCTGGACGCGGTCGACGAGTCGCCGCTGGCCGCGTCCGCAGGCGGCCTCCCGGACGACGTCCGCCGCGCCGTCCTGGCGTGCCGAGACGACCGGGCGCTCGGCCTGCTGGTCGAGTTCGTCGACCGCGGACCGCTCGCCGTCCGCACGCTGCTTGACTCGTACGGCCTCTGCGAGTCGGACCTCCACGGCGTCCTCTCGGAGTTCCGCGCAGCCGGCCTGCTCGAACAGACGACGGTGGCCGGCGAGCGCGGCTACGCCCCGACCGACGCCGCCAGCGACGCCGTCGACAGGCTCCGCGGCTGATTCTGCGGCCTCGAATCCGCCGGCTCCTCAGTCGTCCGCGGCTTCGTCCGCCGCCAGTACCGCGGCGGCCCTGTCGTCCGCGTGCTCGACGGTCGACCGGTTCGACGTCGGGTTCTTCTCCACCCGGACGAGGTCGTCGGCGGCCTCGACGAGTTCCTCGTCGTGGCTCACGATGATTATCTGGCGGACGCCGAAGCCGCGCATCTCCTCCACCAGGTCGACGAGCCGGGAGACGTGCCCCCGGTCCAGGAACACGGTCGGCTCGTCGAGGATGAGCGGCGGGGTCGGCGCCGCGCCCTCGATTCCCTCTGCGAGCAGCCGGTAGATGGCGCAGCGCAGCGACAGATTGAACAGGGCGCGCTCGCCGCCGGAGAGCTGCTCGGGGTCGAGCGGTTCGCCGTCCTTCTGGTACACCGTGAGTTCGTACTCGCCGTCCAGTTCGATGTGCGAGTAGGCGTCGTTCGCGTACACCAGCTCGAACGTCTCGTTCAGCATCCGTTCGAGGCTCTCGACGTTCCGGCGGCGGAGCTCCGCGCGGAGGTCGCCGTACATCGCCTCCAGCTCTTCGGCCTCCTCGTGAACCGACTCGAGGGCTTCCACCCGCTTCGCGAGTTCCTCGCGGCGCTCTCGGAGCGACTCGAGCTCCTCGATGTCCTGGGTGACCGCGCCGATGTCGCTCTGGAGTTCCGTCCGCCGGTCGCGGAGCGATTCGAGCGTCTCCGTCACCTGCTCGATGTACGTCTCGGCGTTCGAGAGCTGTTCGCGCGCCGTCTCGATGCGGTCCTCGTCGAAGCCGTCGCGGAGCTCGTCGCGCCGCTGCCGCTTCTCAGCCAGCCGGTCGCGCCGCTCGTCGTTCAGTTCGGCGAGGGTGTCGCGGCGCTCGGCGAGCCGGTCGATTTCGTCGGTCGCGTCCTCGATCTCCTCGCGGACGGATTCGACGCGGTCGACCGCGTCGTGTGCCGCGTCGACCCCGTCGAGGTCCGCCTCGATTTCTTCGACGCGCTCGCGCTGTTCGGCGGCCTGCTCCGCTTTCTCCGATGCGACCTCGCGTTTTTCGGCGGCGTCTGACTCCAGGTCGTCGGCGTCCGCCCGGAGCGACTCGGCCTCGTCGCGCCGCTCGCCGATTTCGGCGCGCTTCTCCTCGACTGCGGATTCGAGGAACTCCCGACGCTCTTCGAGCGTGTCGAGTTCTGATTCGGCCTCGACGAGCGTCTCGGCGCGGCTCAGCGCCTCGTCCAGTTCGTCTTCGCGCTCCCGGAGCGACGCCAGTTCGGCTTCGAGCTCCGACACCCGTTCGCGGTCCTCCTCGAGCGTGTCGACGTGCGGCGAGTCCTCGACCGGCTGGCCGCACTCCGGGCACTTCCCGGCGTCGAGCAGTTCCTCGGCCTCCTCGACGACGGTTCGCGCGGTGTTCAGCTCCGACGTCGTCTCGGTGAGCGCCTCCTGCAGGTCGGCGAGCTCGGACTGGAGCTCCTCGCGGTGGGCCGCCGCCTCCCCGACGTCGACCGGGGCGTCTTCGAACGTCGCTTCCAGGTCGGCGCGGCGCTCCGACAGTTCGCTCAGCGACTCCTCCCGCTCCGCCACCGCTTCGGCCGCCTCTTCGGCGGCGGCTTCGAGGTCGTCGGCGCGGCTGCGTTTCTCCTCGGCGCGCGTCTCCGCCTCGTCGGCGCGTTCGCGGAGTCGGTCCGCCTGGTTCTCGAAGGCGGTCGCGTCGTCCCGCGCCTCGTCGCGTTCCTCGCGGAGGTCGGCCTGCCGGTCGTCGAGCGCGTCGCGTCGGGCCGCGACCGACTCCGGGTCGGCGTCGTCGAGCGCCGTCTCCGCCAGCCGGGCGTCGAGCGTCTCCTCCAGGTCGGCGACGTCGTCGCGGAGCGAGCCGATTCGGTCCGCGAGCGCTTCCCGCTCCGTCTCGGACTCGCGGATGGTCTCCTCCAGGTCGTCGATGTCGGCCTCGACGTCTTCGAGTTCGGCGCGCCGCTCCTCGTACTCGTCGAGCACCGTCCGCGCCTCGTCGCGCGTCGCCTCGGCTTTCTCCCGCTGCTGTTCGTAGTTCTCGATGCTCTCGTCGAGCTCGTTCAGCTCGGTCTGAAGCCCGTTCAGCCGCTCGTGGAGGTTCCGGTCGGCTTTCTCGCTGATCTGGTCGTCGAGGCCGTCGAGCGCGCCGCGCTTTTCGGACAGGACGTCCTCGACGCCGAGGCGGGCGTTCCCGGCGCGCTCGCGGTACTCTTCGAGCCGGCCGAGCTGCAGCAGGTCGTCGATCATGTCCTGCCTGTCGGACGGCGTCGCGTTGATGAGCTTGTTCACCTCGCCCTGCCGGACGTACGCGCAGTTCACGAACGCCTCGGCGTCCATCCGGAGCAGGTCCGTGACGAACTGCCGGACGTCGGTGGCGCCGTCGCGAGCCACGTCGCCGTCGACCGACTCCAGGGTGCAGGTCGTCGTCTGAATCTGTTCGCCGTACCGCTTCAGTTCGCGGGCGACGTGGTAGGACTCGCCGTCGTGCGTGAACCACAGTTCGACCTCGGTCTCGTCGGCGCCGTTCGTCACGACGCCCTCCAGCGTCCCGTCGAGCGCCTTCGACCCGTACAGCGCGAAGAAACACGCCTCCAGCAGCGACGACTTCCCGGAGCCGTTCAGCCCGTGAATCACCGTGACGCCCTCGCCGAGCTGGAGGTCGGTGTCGGCGTAGGGCTTGAAGTTCCGGAGCCGAATCCGGTCGAACCTCACAGCGAATCACCCAGCGTGAGCTGCGAGTCGTCGTCCGCGTCCGAGTCCGCAGGCGCGTCCGGGTCGTCTGAGCCATCCGGATTGTCAGCCACATCCGGCTCCTCGTCGGCCCTGTCCGTTTCCTCGTCGTCGGCAGTCGTCGCCGCGGCGAGGAACGAGTCCAGCGTCTCGCCCTCCGCGTCGCTCGCGCTGTCGCCGCCGGCGTCCCCGTCGGTGTCAGCGTCGTCCAGCCGCTGTTGAATCCGCCGTTTCACGTCGTCTCTGACGTTCGCGTCGGCGGTTTCGCCGCGGACGACGTCGTCGATGTCGCGGGCGACCGTCGACAGGCCGAGTTCCGAGACGCGTTCGCGGACCGCGGCGTCCGGGTCGGCGAAGTTCACGGACACGTCGGTGTCGGCCTCGACTTCGCGTCGGTCTTTCACGCGGGCGATGAGCGCGCCGCGCTCGGCCGCGAACTCCTCGACGGCGGCGGGGGCGACCGGGTCACCGTCGCCCGTGATTTCGACGATGACGACCGCGTCGTCGACGTCGTGTTCGCGGACGCGGTCGCGGACGCGGTCGACGCCCTCGGACGGCCCGAGTTCGGCGTCGATGAACACGAACGGCCGCGTGTCGAGCGCGCGCCGCCGGATGTCGACCGCGTCGCCGTCGCGGTCCGCGTCGAACGTGACGATGTTGTAGCCGCGGCCGTCGCGTTCGGTCGCTGACGCCCGCTCGGTCGACCCGCAGTACGTCACCCAGGTCCCCCGCACCTCGGCGGTTCCGGGTGCGTGGTTGTCGCCGAGCAGCACCGCGTCGAAGTCGACCGACGACTCCGTCAGCACGGTTTCGGTGTCCCAGTTCGCGTGGGCGAACGGCTCGAACAGGCCGTGGCTGACGAGCGCCGCGGTGTCCGCCGCCGCGGGCGGCGACGCGAAGTCGTACTCCAGCCGGTCCCGGCGGGACTCGGGGACGTGGTCGAGCCCGTAGAACGCGGTGTCGCCGACGACGACGGGGTCTGCGTCGAGCCGCGTCGCGAGGCCGAGCGACTCGAACAGGTCGAGCCACTGGCCGCCGCGCGTGGACTCGTGGTTGCCGACGACGGCGAGGAACGGGACGCCCGCATCGTCGAGTCGGCGGAGCGCGGAGAGCGTGCCGAGCAGGTCCGGGAGGTCGGGCCGGCGGTCGTGGAACAGGTCGCCGGCGTGAACCACTGCGTCGACGTCCTCGTCGACCGCGTCGGCGACGACGGCCTCGAAGGCGTCGAGGAAGTCCTGTCGGCGCTCCGGCGAGTGGTACTGCCGGTACCCGATGTGGGTGTCGCCGGTGTGGATGACCCGCGTCATGAGGTGTTGTCCGTCCATACTTCGCCGCCCGGCTTAAGCCCCTCGCGACCGCGGTGAAAGTGGTCTCCGGCGGCGGCCCGGTACGCCTCGACCGCCGCCAGAACGGCGCGGCAGCGCTCGGCCGTCCCGTCGGCGTTCCGCGCCTCGGCTGCGCGTTCTGCATCGCGGAGCCTGCAGAATCCGCCGTCGTCCGCGAACGCCGCAGCCGCCCGAACGTCGTCCAGCGCGGCTTCGGCGTCCGAAAGGAGCACGTCTGCGTCTGCCGGTCCGACGCGGTCTCCGTCCCGGCCGGCCCCGGCCTGCGCGTTGGCGCCGACTGCGAGCGCACGGAGCGCGTCTTTGAGTACCCGAACGGACGGCTGTTCTCCCCCGCGGCCCCGGCTTCCCCCGCAGTCAGTACGTCCCGCAGAGTCACCGCCGGCGCTGCGTTCCTCGTCGTTTTCGCGTCTCCCCGACGCTGGCGCCATGCCCTGCCCTGTCCTCGTCATCGCTGATAAACGCTCGCCGGGGAGCGGTCGACGGACGTCCTCGCCCGAGCGGTCGGCGGTGTGTCGCTCCGCCGGACCGAACCCCTAAAGTCGGGCGACACCGTCGCTCCGATATCATGACGACGACGTTCGGGAGTGCGAGCGCGGCCCCCGGGGAGTTGGACACGGGGCGGCTCGACGTCGGCGAGACCCGGGACGGCACGACCATCGGGCTCCCGGTCGCGGTGCTGAACGGCGCCGAAGACGGCAAGACGCTGTACGTGCAGGCGGTGAGCGACGGCGACGAACTGAACGGGCTCGGGGTCGTCAACCAGTTCGTCCCGCAGGTCGACCCGCAGGAGCTCGCCGGCACTATCCTCGTGACCGGCATCGTGAACTACCACGCCTTCCAGGTCGCAGAGCACCGCAACCCCATCGACGACACGAAGATGAACCGGGCGTACCCCGGCGACCCGAACGGCACCTCCAGCGAGCGCATCGCCGCCGCGACGTTCGACGCCGCCGAACGCGCCGACCTCATCGTCGACCTCCACCAGGGCTCCACGTCCCGAATGATAAACGAGGTCCGGGTTCGCTGCGGTCCGCACCACCGGATTCACCGCGAGTGTCTCGAACTCGCGAAGGCGTTCGGCGTCGGCCACGTCCTCGACCAGAAGGGCCCGGACGGCCAGCTCGCCCGCGCCGCCCCGGACGAGGGCATCCCGACCATCGACCCCGAACTCGGCGGCGCCGTCGGCTGGGACGACGAGAGCATCCGGCTCGGCGTCGAAGGCATGTTCCGCGTCCTCCGCTACTACGACTTCCTGCCCGGCGACGTCGACACCGACCTCCAGACGCGCGCCTCCGGCTTCGACCAGTACGGCTCGCCGACCGGCGGGCTCGTCACGTTCCAGCAGGAACTCGGCGCCAGCGTCAGCCGCGGCGACACGCTGTTCGAAGTCACCGACACCTTCGGCACCCTCAAGAGCCGCATCACCGCCGACAACGACGGCGTCTTCTGGCGCCGCCGCCGCCTCCCGCAGGTCGCCACCGGAGAGTACGTCTGCTCCGTCGGCACCGACATCGACGAGTTCTGACGCTCCGAGCCGACTCCCCGCTGCGTCCGCAACCGTCACCTACTGGTGTCGCCGTCGCGGGAACTGAACCATGACTACCTCGTCGCCGTCGCCGCCGCCGCTCCGGTGCGGCTCCTGCGGCGCCACCTACGCGGACCGCTGGCGCTGCGAGTGCGGGCACCCGCTCGACTACGCCGAACAGCCGCTCCCCGACCGCGCCGCGCCCGACCCGGCGTCGTTCGACGCCCGGGACGGCCTCTGGTCGTTCGCTGAGTTCATCCCGGAGTCGCCCGCGGTGACGCTCGGCGAGGGAATGACGCCGCTCGTCGACGCCCCCGCGTGGGACGCGCAGTTCAAACTGGAGTACGTGTTCCCGTCGGGGTCGTTCAAGGACCGCGGCGCGACGACGATGCTGTCGCGCGCGGCCGCGCTCGGCGTCGACACCGTCGTCGAGGACTCGTCGGGGAACGCCGGCGCCGCCGTCGCGACGTACGCCGCCCGCGCCGGCATCGACGCCGAAATCTACGTCCCGGCGTCCGTGAAAGAGGCGAAACTGGCGGCGATTCGGCGCGCCGGCGCGGCGACGGTCGAGACGGAGGGGCCCCGGCAGGCGACGACGGACGCCTGCGTCGCGGCGGTCGAAGCCGGCGCCGGCTGGTACGCGAGCCACGCGTGGAACCCGGCTTTCTTCGCCGGGACGGCGACGTTCGCCTACGAGACGGCGCTCCAGCGCGACTGGGACGCCCCGGACGCCGTCGTCTTGCCGCTCGGACACGGCACGCTGTTCCTCGGCGTGTACCGCGGCTTCCGCGCGCTGCAGCAGGCAGGCTGGACCGATTCGGTTCCGCGGCTGCTCGGCGTGCAGGCCGCCGGGGCCGCCCCGATAGTCGAGGCGCTCCACGGCGAGGCGGCGGCCGCCGGCGAGAACGACGCCGCCGACGGAATCCAGATCGCCGAGCCGGTCCGGAAACGGCAGATTCTGGACGCCGTCGACGACACCGACGGCGACGCAATCGCGCTCGGCGCCGACGCCGTCGACGCGGCCCTCGACGACCTCCACGCCGCCGGGTTCTACACGGAATCGACCTCCGCCGTCGCCCCCGCGGCCCTGTCGGTGTACCGCGACCGCGACGTCCTCGGCCCCGACGACGACGTCGTCGTCCCGCTGACCGGAAGCGGACTCAAACGCTGACTCTCCGCGACCGCTCTCTCACCGGTCGTTTTCAGGCTTCGTCTTCGACGGCACCTGGGCGGGTCGGCGCGATGGAAAACGGCTTTTCGCTGCCGCCCGAACCGTCGGCCGTGCTCACGGTTCCCGGCGACTACTGTCCGCTGTGCGGCGCCGAACTCGGCCGCGTCGACGTCGAAGGCCGGCGGCGACGGTACTGCGCCGCCTGCGACCGCGTCGTCTGGCAGAACAGCCGGCCCGTCGCCGGCGCGTTCGTCGTCGACGGCGACGAACTGCTGCTGGTGGAGCGCGCGACGGAGCCGGACTTCGGGACGTGGGGCGTCCCCGGCGGCAACATCGAGTTCGACGAGCCGCCGGCGGTCGGCGCGGCCCGCGAACTGGTCGAGGAGGCCGGCGTCCGCGTCGACCCGGAGGAGTTGACGCTGTTCCGCACCGACCACGCCGTCCGGGACGGGCGCGGCGTTCTCGCGCTCCGGTACGTCGTCGACCGCGCGGACGTCGTCGGCGACCCGGTTCCGGGCGCGGAGGTGACGGACGCCCGGTTCGACTCGCCGTCGTGGTTCGAAGCCACCGACCGCGGCGTCGCGAGCCTCGACGCGGACGCGATTCGGGAGGCCAGCGGCTACTTCGACTGACCGGCGCGTCGAAGCCGCGGCGGACTCAGCGTTCGGGGTGCGTCGGCGCGTCGAAGCCGCCGCGGACCAGCGGCTTCGCGACGTGTCTGCGGGCGCACGGCGGCACCTCGTACCAGCCCGGTTCGAGGTCGCGGTCCAGCGGCCGGTCGACCTTGCCGTCCGCGTCGGTGCCGCAGTCGCGGCACCGGTACCCCTGATTCCGGCCGGCCGACTCCATCGACCGGCCGCAGCCGGGGCACTCCGGGACGACGGGCTCGGTGTCGACGAGGTCGCGCACCGCGAACTTCTCCAGTTTCAGCGTCCCGTCGGTCACCTCGCCGCACACTGTGAGTTCGTCGCCGACGCGGAGCGCCCGGACGCGGTCGCGGAACCGCTTCGTCGGCTCGAACGCCGCGCAGTCCAGCGTCGCCGCCGCGTCGCCGTCGCTGTCGCCGTCGCCGGTGCTGTGGTCGTCGCTGTCGCCGTCGCCGGTGCTGTGGTCGTCGCTGTCGCCGTCGCCGGTGCTGTGGTCGTCGCTGTCGCCGTCGCCGGTGCTGTGGTCGTCGCTGTCGCCGTCGCCGGTGCTGTGGTCGTCGCTGTCGCCGTCGCCGGTGCTGTGGTCGTCGCTGTCGCCGTCGCCGTGGTCGTCGCAGACACTTTCGTCGACCGGTTCGACGGAGAAGAACACGTGGCCGCCGCGTCGAGTCTCCGGTGCGGCGGCGACTTCGCAGTCGACGCGGTAGGCGTGGCCGTCGCGGACGGCGGCGAGGGAGGCGTCGCGGAGGTGGGCGTCCGTGCCCTGATTCGTTCGGAACAGCGCGGCGCGGTCGACGCGCTCGGAGTCGATTCCGTCGGCGACGCGCCGGACCGCTTCCGGGTCGTCGCCGCGGACGCCGTACAGAATCGGGCCGGGCGCGCTCGGGACGCAGACGGCCTCGCCCTCCGCCCGGTCGACGGTGTCCCACGCCGCCGGGTACGCCTCGTCGGCGGCGCGAAACACGGAGTCGGCGTCGACGTCGCGGGGCGTGCCGCACCGGTCGAATTCGCGGTAACTGACGTGTTCGACGGTCCAGTCGTCGAACGCGCGGTCGGCGCCGACGGCGGCCAGCGCCCCGATTCGGCCGCGCCCGCCGGCCCAGCCGCGGTGGGCGAAGCCGGCGGACTCCGCGAGCGCGACCGCGTCGTCGAGGTCGTGGAAGTCCCGGACGGCGCCCCGCGAGAACTCGGCGACCGCGGCCGGGACGTCCGCCGGGCCGCGGTCGGCAACGACGACGCCGGGGCTGGTCTCCGGGTCGTCGTCGACGGCGTACGTCTCGACGAGGTCAGCGGCGAGTTCGAGCGCCCGGTCGGCGTTGACGTCGGCGTGGACCGCGAGCGCGGCGTTCCCGCGGGTCTTGTGCTCCACGGCGGGGTTCAGCCGCACGAGCAGCAGGTCCCGGACGGCGCCGCCCTCGCGGTCGATGGCCTCGGCGAGCAGCGCGGCGAGGTACGTGCTGCACATGCCGTCGCTGCGGGAGTCGGTGTCGTCGAGGCCGATGACGGTCACGGACGAACCGAGGCGGCGGACGGAATTGGGTGTTTCGCGTCGCGCCGACCGCCGAACGGCGAGCGCTGACCCGACCGCATCGCGTCGGCCGCGAACCCTCGACAGAGCGCCTGACGGCGGCCGCTCCCGTCCGCTCTGCCCGGCACAACCCATATATGTTGGGGACGGCTTACAGTCGAACATGTCTCGGAAGGCGGTCATCGAGAACGTCACCGCGATGCTCGCGGACGTGGACTTCCTCGTCAGCGAGCGGTGCGCGGTCCGCCCCAAGAGCTTCGACCTCGCCGCGCGGCGCGGCGAGGACACGCTGCTGCTGAAAGTGCTCGGCAACGTCGACGCCTTCGACGGCCCGACCGGCGCCGAGATGCGTCGACTCGGCAACTACCTCTCCGCGACGCCGATGGTCGTCGGGCTCCGCACCCGCGACGAGGACCTGAAGCCGGGCGTCGTCTACTTCCGGCACGGCGTCCCGGCGATTCACCCCGACACGCTGTACGACCTCGTCGTCGAGGAGGTGCCGCCGCTCATCTACGCCGCCCCGGGCGGCCTCTACGTCAACATCGACGGCGACCTCGTCGGCGACGAGCGCCGCGAACGCGGCTGGAGCCTCGGCCAGCTCGCCGACGAACTCGGCGTCTCCCGGCGCACCGTCGCGAAGTACGAGGACGGCATGAACGCCTCCGTCGAGGTCGCCGTCCAGCTCGAAGAGCTGTTCGACCGCCCGTTCTCGGACCCGGTGAACGTCATGGAGGGCGCCGAGGAGGTCCGCGACGCCGACCCGACGCCGGAGCCGCCGGCGGCCGACCCGGACGACGAACACGTCCACGCCGTCCTCTCGCGCGCCGGCTTCCTCGTCCACCCGACCCAGCGCGCCCCGTTCAAGGCGGTCAGCGAGGACGCCGACCGGTCGCAGGTCGAGTTCACGCTGCTCACCGGCCACTCCGCGTTCACGAAGACCGCGGCGAAGCGCGCCAAACTGATGGCGTCGCTCGGCCGCGTCACCCGAACCCGCGCGGTCTACTTCACCGAGGAGCGCAGCAAGCGCGACTCCGTCGACGGCACCGCCATCGTCTCCATCGACGAACTCGCCGACAGCGACGACCCGGACCGCATCCGCGAGCTCATCCGCGAACGCAGCGACGAACCGCAGGAAGCGTAACGGACGAAAGACTCGGCTCCGGTCGGCGCGGACGCGTTCCCGGCTGATAGAGCAGCGGCCATCTGCTGTTGACGCGCAGAAAGCATTTACGCGGAACGACGAAGCGTCAGTGTGATGCCCTCCAGACGCGCGTATCTCGCGGCTCTCGCAGCCGCGGGTACCGCCGGCTGCATCGGCGGCTCGGCCGGTTCGACGACCGGGGCACCGACGGACCATGGTTCGGCCGGGTCGAGGACGGCTTCGCGTCCCGCAGTGACCGTCGAGGCGGCGGCCGTTCAGTACGCCTACCGCCACATCGAGAACGTCGACTGGAACGGGATTCGGTCGGCAGACGGCCAGTTCGTGTTCGTGACCGTCGACGCCACCGACGCGGAGCAGCCGCCGAATCGAGACGCGTTCAGGCTCGTCACCGCTGACGACGTCTACGAGCCGGCGGACATCAGAGACACAGCCCCGGTCGGCCTCGACGTACCGGGAGGGCCGTACACGCCCGAACAGGAGAACGAGGAACCGACCGGGTGGCTCGCGTTCAGTGTGCCGGCCCGACTGGACACGGAGCCGTCGCTCCGACTCGACGCCGAGAACAACTCCTGGAAGCGGAGACTCGACACCGAGAAGGCGACGGCGCCGCCGCCCGCGTGGGACTGGACCGCAAGCGCACCCGAGACGGTCCGACCGGGCGAGCGGTTCACGATCACCGTGACCGCCGACAACGTCGGCGACGGCCCCGGGACCTTCCGCGGCGCCGTGAATTTCTCGTTCCCCCTCTATCGGCCGGAGGGGTTCGACATCGTGCTCGACTCGGGCGAGTCCGGCGAGGCGACTATCTCGGCGAGTAGTACGCACGCCGACCCGGGAATGGAACTGGAATACGGCGTCCGGACGCCTGCGGGAGAGTCGACGGTGACCGTCGCCGTGGGGGCCGAGTCGGCCACCACCGGGAGTCCGAACTGAGTTCCGGTTCCCACGAACGCCGAGCTGCTGGGCTGATTCGGGACGCTGCCCTTCGAAAATGAGTGGCCGCTGTCGGCGGGCCGCACCTGTCGTCGACGTGGTGGGGCGTCAGGCGCCGGCGTTCGAGCCGTACGTCTCCTCGAGGTACTCGACGATGTCGTCGGACTCCGGCATGCCCTCGACGCCGTGCTCCTCGTCGACGAGGACGGGGACGCCGGTCTGGCCGCTGACCTCCTTCACCTCGGTGCGCTCGTCGTGCGACTGCGGCACCATCACGGAGTCGTATTCGAGGCCGAGCTCCGCGAGCTTGTTCTTCACTTTCGCGCAGTACGGGCAGCCTTCGAGTTCGTAGAGGACGAGGTCTGACATTGCAGCGGGGAGTTGGAGTCGCCCGCTCTTAAACCCGGCCGTGGTGTGCGTCGCCGGCACCGAGTCGTGCGGCCGCCGGGTCACCCGACGGCCGTCGGTGCGTCACGCGGTCGCACGGCCGAGCAAACGTTTTTGTGGTGGTGCCGGACGATGCGGCCGTGTTCCCCGACCGCATCCGCACCGACCGCCTCCGACTGGACCGCCACGACGCCGCCGTCGACCCGCTGACGTTCTACGCGCACGCCGGCGCCGACCAGACCGACAGCATCGACCGGGAGACCGAACACGTGTCGTGGTCGCCGCACGACACCCCGAAGGAGAGCGCCGAGGTCACCGAGCGGTTCGCCGACGGCTGGACCGGCCGCGAGGCCGCGACGTACGCCGTCTTCCCGCGCGACGGCGAGGACGGCGCCGGCGAGTACGCCGGCAACACCGGGCTGCAGGTGGACTGGGACCGCCGGACCGGGACGCTCGGCATCTGGCTCCGCGAGCCGTTCTGGGGGCGCGGCTACTCCGGCGAACGCGCGATCGCGCTCGCCGACCTCGCCTTCCGCCGCCTCGACCTCGACCTGCTCGCCGTCGAGGCGTACCCGGCGAACGACCAGTCGGTCCGCGCCATCGAGAAGTACGTCGACCGCCTCGGCGGCCGCGAAGCGGGCGTCTTCCGCAACAGAATCGCGGACGCCGACGGCGACCCGCGCGACGTCCGCCGGTACTCGGTCAGCCGCGACGAGTACGAAGACGCCGTCGACGCCGGAGCCACCGGCGACGAGGCAGGAGGCGGTGACGTCGACGGCTGGCCGCACGCCGCGTTCGTCGACGCCGTCGCCTTCGAGGCGTAGCCGGGCGCCGCTCGCGCGCTACTCGGCCGGCTCCGAGTCGCGTGCGCCCTTCGCGGTCCGAGACACCGCGGCGTCGTCGCGGCCGGCGTCCCGAATCGCGTCGCGGAGCTCGTAGTCGCTGCCGCCGACGACGTCGCCGCCCTTCAGGACGACCGCCGGGTCGTTCAGCGTCGCGAGGTCGTCGGTCGGATCCGCCCTGCACAGCACGACGTCGGCGTACGTCCCCGGTTCCAGCGTGCCCTGGTCGTCGAGGCCGACGACGTCGGCGGCGGTCTCGGTCATGGCGACGATGGCGTCCAGCGGCGACATGCCGTACTCGGCCATGAACTCGGCTTCGGCGGCGTTCGCGCCGTGCATGTTGAACGGCGTGCCGGCGTCGGTGCCGCCGGCGACGCGCACGCCCGCCTCGACCGCCCGGCCGAACGACTCGATGTGGCGCTCGTAGACGTGCTCGGTCTTCCGCTGGACGTCCGCGGTGGCGGCGTCCATGTTCCGGACGATGTGGTAGGGCGCCGACAGCGTCGGCACCAGCGTCGTCTCGGTTTCGAGCAGCAGGTCGACGGCTTCGTCGTCGAGGAACGTCCCGTGTTCGACGGTGTCGACGCCGGCCCGCACCGCGGCCTTCACGCCGGCGGCGCCGTGGGCGTGCGTCGCGGCGTGCATCCCGCGGCGGTGCGCCTCGTCGACGAGCGCGTCCAGTTCGTCGTCGGTCAGTGCCACCGCGTCCGGGTCGGTGCCGGGCGTCGTCACCCCGCCGGTCACCATGAACTTGATGAAGTCGGCACCCTGCTTGGACTGCTCGCGGACCGCCTTCCGGGCGTCGACCGGGCCCGTGATTTCGCGGCCGAGGTGGTGGCCGTGGCCGCCGGTCGCGGTAATCGACCGGCAGTTCGCCGCCATCCGCGGGCCGGGGACGTCGCCGGCGTCGATGCGGTCGCGGAGCCGGACGTCGACGTCGCGTGCGCCCATCGCGCGGACGCCGGTGACGCCGGCCTCCAGCGTCCGCCGGGCGTTCCGCGCCTCCACCAGCGCCAGTTCGGCGTCGCTCATCCCGACGACGTCGTCGACGGTTCGCTCGCCCGACAACGAGAAGTGGACGTGCGCGTCGACCAGCCCCGGAACCGCGGCTACCTCGGGGAGCGACACGACCGATTCGTCGCCGTCGGCGGTCAGGTCGCCGACCGCGGCGATGCGGCCGTCCGACACGCGGAGGTCGCCCGTGCGGACGCCGTCGCCGTCGACCAGCGTGAGATCGCAGAGAAGCACGTCCCGGTGTCCGTCCGGCCCGCAAAAGACGATTTCGGCTCGTTGGATTCGCCCGCTGCGGCCAGAAAAGATACGGTGCCTGCCGCCAGAGAGTCCCGTCGTGAGTCAGACAGCCTCTCGGTCCCCGACAGACGACGTCCCGTTCGGCGTCGGCGCCGTCGCCGGCGTCGCCGCGTACGCCCTCGGCTACCTGGTCACGTACCTCTGGCAGTCCGGCGCGGTCCGCGAACAACTCAACGCCTTCAACTTCCTCGCGGAACTGCTCGGCGGCGACCCGATTCCGGTGTGGAAAGGCGTCGGCTGGTACTTCTACAACGCCCACTTCGTCGACGTGCTCGTCCCCGGACTCGGCGGCGCCCGAACGGCGAACTTCATCGCGAGCGCCGACGGCGGGAACATCGCGCTGCTGTACGCCGTCCCGCCGGTGCTGCTGCTGCTCGCCGGCGCCGCCGCGGGCGCGCTCTCGGACGCCGACGTGCCGAGCGACGGCGCGGTCGCCGGCCTCTCGGTCGTCCCGGCGTACTTCGTCTTCGCGGCGGCGGGGACGTTCCTGTTCGCGTACGGCGTCGGCGACGCGGGCAGCGTCCACCCGGACTACGTCACCGGCGTCCTGCTGGCCGGCGTCGTCTACCCGGCCGTCTTCGGCGGCGTCGGCGGCGCGGCCGCGTCGCTGTTCGAGTAGGCCTACAGCGGCCGCGCCACCATCTCGCCCCAGTGCGTGAAGCCGAACCGCTCGTAGAACGCCGCCGCGCGCTCGTTCTCCCGGTCGACGTCCAGCACCATCCGGTCGAGCGGCAGGTCCTGCGCCCGGGCGGTGCCGAGCGCAGACGCCAGCAGCGCGTCGGCGACGCCGGTGCCGCGCGCGTCGGGCGCGACGAAAATCTCGTTCAGCACCGCCGCGTCCCAGACGAACGACAGCGACTCCGGCAGCACGAACACGTAGCCGACGAGCGAATCGCCGTCGTCCGCGACGGCGACGCAGCCGCCGTTCTCGTCGACGCAGCGACCCACCCAGTCCAGCCAGCGCCGCCGGTAGTCGTCGGTGAGTTTCGCCTCGTACTGCGCCGCCTTCTCGTCGCCGCCGGTGCCGGCGCCCAGCCCGGTTTCGAAGCCGCACTTGAGGTCCCACAGCGCCGCGGCGTCGCCGTCGCGGTACGGACGCACGGTCACGCCGTCCGGGGCGGCGTCGTCGACCGGGTCAGCGGCGTCGCCCCCTGGCTCTGTCGAGTCTGTCGAGTCGGTCGGCATGGGTGCGTCGTCGCCCGCGCCGGTGATGAACGCCCGGGTCGCGGTCGTCGTCGCTGGTGGCAGTCGCTCGCCGCTTTCGCCCGCCGTGTCGCGGCCGAAAGACGGCGGTCGCTGTCGGTGCTGTCAGCGCGCCGCGCGGCGCCCGCGGACCGTCAGGACGGCGGCGCTCACCGCGACCAGCAGCAGCTGCCAGCCGCTCCAGACCACCGGGAACACCCGCTCGACGGACCGCTTTTCGTCGCCCGGCGTCGGGTCGACGCCGGTCCTGTAGTGCAGCGTCTCGGTCGTCCGCACCCGCTCGGGCGTCAGGTCGACGAACGTCTGGACGACGCCGCGGGTGCTCGACAGCGACAGCTTGCCGTTCAGCGTGTAGAACTGATCGTGAATCGGCCAGAACAGGTTCACGCCGTTCGTCACGTAGTCCAGGCCGACGCCCGCGACGGCGAACGCCGCAAGCGCCGTCCACGCGACGGCCGGGCCGCGGGCGCCGTACCGCGCGTACAGCACGGACACCTCCCGGACGCGCGTGTCGTACAGCAGCACCGCGGCGGCGGCGACCGGCAGCAGGGCGTTGTGGCCGAGCGACCGGTGGGCCCCCACGACAACGGTCGAAAAGAACGCGTCGAGGTCCGGGACCGCGGCGGCGACGAGCACCGCCGCGACCGCGCCGCGCGTGAAGTCGTCGTCGCGCAGCAGCGCCGCCGCCAGCAGCCCCGCGAACGCGACGTGAACCAGCGTCGACGGCATCGCCACCGACTCCGCCGCCGGAACGGATGTACGTTTCGCCGACCCGCCCGCTGCTCGCCGCGCCGGCGGCCTGCCACCGCGCCGGCGACGCGGAGCGCGTCGCCGGTCGGCTCCGACACCCTTATCGCGCCGTCACCGTTCCGTTCAGCCATGACCACGGGGGACGACCCGGGGGCGCCGCGCGCCGAACTGGCGCGCCGCATCGCCGGCGAAATCACGCTGTCGGACGACCCCGGCGCGACGCTCCGGAAGTGGCGGACCGACTTCAGCGTCTCGCAGACCGAACTCGCAGAGCGGATGGACGTCTCGTCGTCGGTCGTCTCCGACTACGAGAGCGGCCGACGGGAGTCGCCCGGCATCGGCCTCGTCTCCCGCGTCGTCGAGGGGCTGCTCGACATCGACGAGTCCCGCGGCGGCACCCGCATCCGCCAGTACGCCCGCGTCGTCTCCGCCGGCTTCGAGTCCGACATCGTCCGCGACATCCGCGAGTACCCGACGGCGGTGCCGACCAGCCGGGTCTACGACGCGCTCGACGCCACCGAAATCGTCGCCGGCGAGCGCGACACCGTCAACGGCCACACCGTCATCAACTCCATCCAGGCCATCACGTCGCTCTCCAGCGAGGAGTTCTACCGGCTGTACGGCCAGTCCACCGACCGCGCGCTCGTGTTCACCGGCGTCACCCGCGGCGAGTCGCCGCTCGTCGCGCTCCGCGTCGTCACGCCCACCCCGAACGCCGTCATCCTCCACGGCCTCGACGAGGAGGCGCTGTGGGACCACGCCGGCGCGCTCGCCGACGTCGACGGCTTCTCGCTCGCCGTCTCTACCGCGCCGCTCGAGGAGGCGCTCGACGAACTCCGGCGCATCTGACCGGGTCCGCGGCCGCCGCGGCCGCCCGGCCCGACGGGTCCACGCAGCACCGATTCCGCGACACGTCGACTCTCGGCCGCCTCGCCGCCGCTGTTTTCCGCGTCCGCACGGAACACGGACCCGATGGGGAGCGACGGAGACGACCGTTCGGACAACGCCGAAATCCCGGGTGGCTCTGCGGACGCCGCCGGACCCGAGGACGACGGAGCCGACCGCGACGTCGACGCGGTGCTGGACGCGCTCGGCAACGAACACACCAGAGCCGTCCTCGCGGCCGCGGGCGACGGCCCGGTGGACGCCGACGACATCGCCGAGACGTGCGACGCGTCGCTCCCGACGGTGTACCGGCGGCTCGACGACCTCTGCGACCTCGGGCTGGTCGACGAACGCCGCCGCGTCGACGACGACGGCACTCACTACCAGACCTACGAGGCCACCGTCGACCACCTCCGCGTCGACGTGGCGGACGGCGCGCTCGGACTCGACGCCCGCTGACGGCCGCACGAGTGCCGAGTCGGGAATCCGAAAGAAGAGGGTTGAGAACTCCGAAGCCGGCGGCTTCTGGCGCGCTGCGCTCGGCGGACCGTTAGCGGTGGTCCTCGACGAACTCCACGACGCGTTCGGCGCCGACGAAGCCGTCGACGAGCCGCCCGACCTCCTCCGGTTCGCCGTCGTCGGCGCGGAACAGCAGCAGCGCCGGGACCGACGTGATGTCGTGGTCGCCGACCAGCGACGGGTCGTCCTGCGGATTCACCGTCAACACCGGGACGTCGGCGGCGCGGGAGACGACGCCGAGCACCGGCTCCATGCTCTGACACAGCGTACAGCCCTTCGTGTAGAACTCCACCAGCACGAGGTCGGCGTCGTCGCAGGCGGCTCCGAGTTCGTCGGGGAACGCTCGGGCGTCGACGTCTCGCGGCGGCCGCGCGGAGACAGCGTCGGATTCGCTCACACCGACGCTGACGCGGCGTGCGGTGAAAGCGGTTGCACGGTCGTGTGCTGTCGGCGCACCGGCGTCTCGCGGTGCGGGACGCGAAAAGCGCGGCGTCGTCGCGGTCGCGGTGCGGCTACTCGACGTAGTCGTACTTCCGTTCGTTCATGCGGCCCCAGCCGGTGTGGACGAACTCGCCGTCGGGCTGCGTGAACTCCTCGATTTCGGCGTCGAGGTCGTGGTTGTGCGCGTCGTGCACCGTCTCGTACTCGTCGAAGTCGAGGTCGTACCGCCGGTCGAGCTGGTCGTCGATGCTGAGCGCGGACACCTCGTCGGCCCAGCCGTCCCGGACGGTTTCGGCGTGGATTTCGGCCTGCGCGCCGGAGCCGTACGAGCCGACGAGCAGTTTCTTCCCGGTCATGTCGACGCCCTGCTCGGCGGCGTGTTTGAGGGAGGCGGCGCGGGCGACGTGGACGGAGCCGGTGTACCAGTTACCGACGCGGCGGGCGAGCCCGAGCGTCGGCTCGATGGTCTCGCCGTACCAGTCGCGGTAGCGGTCGGTGCGTTTCAGTTCGTCCATGTAGTCGCGGATGGCGTCCTCGTAGGCGTCCCAGGAGTCGTACTCGGACTCGCGGGGCTGCCGGCCGATTTCGGCTTCGAGGTCGTCTTCGATGTCGGTGCCGCGAATCATGTGTCGGTAGCCGAGCAGCCCCGCCTTCCGGACCATGCCGGGGAACGGCGTGTGGAACGGGATGAACTCGAAGTCGTCCGGGTGGGTGTCCCACGCGACCGACTCGAAGTCCTCCAGCGCCTCCCGCATCCGCGCGAGGTACACCTGCATCGACCGCTTGCCGTCGACGGACGGGAACTGCTGGTTCGGCTTCAGGAAGTCCGTCTCGTCGGCGGAGCCGTACCCCTGCTCGGTCGACAGTTCGACGACCGAGGGGTCCTCGTCGATGAGCATCGCCACCGCGCCGGCGCCCTGCGTCGCCTCGCCGGGGTCGCCGCGGGCGTACAGCGCCGTGTCGGTCGCGATGACGAGCGCCGCGCGGCCGCGGTTCCGCCCCGCCCGAATCCAGTTGTACGCGTCGTCGATGGACTGCGTGCCGGCGACGCACGCGAACTTCCGTTCGCCCTTGTTCGCGTGGTGGAAGTCGCCGTCGTACACCTGTTCGAGACACCCGGCGATGTACGTCGACACCGGCTTCGAGTTGTCGAAGGCGGACTCGGTCGCGACGTCGATGCGGCCGATGTCGTCCGGCGAGAGGTCGCGGCGGTCCATCAGCCGCTTGGCCGCGTTCGCCCCCATCGTCACGATGTCCTCGTAGGTGTCAGGGAACGACGACGTCTCCAGCCCGAGCCCCTTCGTGTACTTCTCGGGGTCCTCGCCTTTCGCCGGCGCGAACGTGTTCGGGAGGTCGAGCTGCAGCTTCCCGGTCCAGATTTCGATGGCGTCGATGCCGACGGCTGTCATGGCCCGCGCTTCGGGGAACGGGCTTATGGGTCTGTCGATGAGTGATACGTCAACTGTCGTACCTGCGTCAGTTCGGCGACACCGTTCCGACCGTCGCGCTCCCGCTGACCGTGATGTCGTCGGGGCTGTAGACGAGCACTTTCGCGTTGCCGTTCCCGCGTCTGATCACCGCTCCGTCGACCGAGAGCGTCGCGGAACTGGTGGAGAGCTCTGCATCGAAGCTGCTGTACTGGTCTCCGACGAGTTCGGCGTTCGTGAGGGTCATATCCCCGTTCGATATCAGGTCCAGATCGGCGTTGCTCCCGGACGACACGTCGAGTTCGGCCCCGGACGCGTCGAGCGGTCCTCCGTTTGCACCGAGGCGAAGCAGTCCGGTCACGGTTATTTCGGCGTCTTCCGCCGAGACCGTCCCGGTCGCAGTGACGTCGAAACTCCGGCCGTTGCCGCCGGTGTTGTCGATGGTGGCGCCGTCGAGCGAGACCTCGCCAGCACTGGCGGTGACCGAAATCGACGCCGCGGACCGAATCGTTCCGCCGCTCACATCCACGCTGTCACCGTTCAGGGTGACCTGCGCTCCAGTTGCGTCTGTGGTGTCGATGGTTCCGGCGACCCGGACGGCACCGTTTTCGGCCTGGAGTGTCGTCGCGCCGTAGTCCTGCACAGTCATCGTCGCACCCGACTCGACTGTGATCGACGCCGCCTGGATGTCGAAGCCGTTTGCGGTCACGTCTCGCTCGACGACCAGATCCACGTTCGTATTCTGGAAGTCCTGAAGGTCGGAGTCCGTGTAGGTGGTTTCGCCGTCGTCGTAGACGCCGTTCTCGTTGGCGTCGTTGAACGCCACCGCGCCGGACGGAAGCGGCTCACCGCCGTCGCCGCCCACGACACGGACGGGCAGGGAATCACCGCCTCCACCGGCTGTGGCGTACACGACGGCTTCGCCGGTGGCGAACGAGAGTTGCACAGTAGTGCGACCGTCAGCGGCCGTGACGCCGGTCGAACTGGCGCCGGAGAACGCCGCAACGGAGGCGTTCGTCGTACTGAAATCGACCGAGGCCCCGTCCACGGGCTGACCGTCCTCGCTGGTCGCTCTGACCGTTACGTCGATCGGCGAACTGACGACGGAGGCGTTGATCACGAGCGTGCCGTCGGGTGCGACCGTCACTCCGGACGGCTCCTTGATCCGGTCCGTGTCCCAGACCAACGAGTACGTCGCGTCCCCCGCCGTGCTCCCCCCGTCAGTCACTGTCACGGAGACGTTCGCGTCCGCGGCGGTCGAGGCGTCGAACCCGGAGCCGGTGACGTCGCCGTAGCTGAACTGGAGGGTCACCGAACCGACGTCGGTCGCGCGGTATTCGAACGTCGCGTACCCATCGTTATCGGTCCTCACTGTCTCTGAGACGAACGATCCTGGGCCGTTCGCGAGGCCGTTCACTTGCGTGTTGGTCACCGGGTTACCGTACTTGTCGCGGACCTCGACGACGACCTCGCGAACCGATCCGGGGTCAGCAGCGCCCGGTGCCCGGACGACGTCGACGTACGCCGGCTCGTTCGTCGCAGCGACGTCGCGACCGACGCCGACCGCCGCGACGCCGAGCGAGTAGTCTCGGCTCGCGTTCAGGTGGATGCGGACGCGGTCTGCACCGACCTGAGTTATCTCCGTGACCCAGCCGGCGGCGAGTTCGTCGTCGAGGAGTTTGTTCGACCACGTGGTCGCCGACAGCGTCGTCGGAACGACGATCGTGAGGTTTCCTGAGACGGTTTCGCGTCTGTCGATCGTGCTCACCGCGGACGGATCGACCGAGACCAGCTGTACGCCGTTTCGCGAGAGCGTTCCGTTGACGGTGACGAGCGTGATTTTGTCGCCGTCGACGACCGTCGGCTCGTCGAGTACCAGCGACTGCTCGCCGAAATCATTGACGACCGCAGTCGACTCATAGCGGGTCACCGGCGCCTCGCGGTACTCGTTGTACTGCGGCTGGTAGACGACGAACTTCGACGAGAAGTTCCGTCCGCCCGTCCAGTAGTCGTTCGCCTCGCCGCCCGTAGTCGAGAGAACCGTCACGTTGCTGAGCGAGAGACTGCCGCCCGGCTCGGTGCGAAGCGACCCGCTTGCCGGTGGGGGGTTGACGAAGAACGTCCGGGTCGGGTAGCGCGTCCCGAGTTTCACCGTTGCCGGGGGTGCGCTCCCGGCCCGACCGGTCGCGTCGATACTGTTTCCGAGCCGGACAATGTCGTTTTGCACCGCCTGGCTGTGACGGAACTCGACCTCCTCGTTCTGCTGCGGGACGACCGTCGCCTGGTACATCGACATCGCGACGACGAGAAACCCGAACAGGATGACGGCGCCGATCTGCACGGACTGCGCGCGGTCGTCGTCGAGGAGGCGCATACCAGTTTCTCCGGGGCGGCTCTGAAAAGCGTGCCGCCCGACTCAGTCTTCCTCTTCGACGACTTCGGGGTCCGACATCGCCGACTGCAGCGAGTCGAGCCCGTTCACCCACTCCGAGACGAGGCCGTACTCGAGGTCCTCGACGACGTCCATCGGGAGTTCGGCGCCGTCGATGATTTTGGTGCCGGCCTGCACGAGGTAGCCGAGCGCCGCGTCGACGTCGTCGTTCTGCTCGGCGTCGGCGGCGGCGCGGACGTACTCCTCGACGGAGCCCTCGTCGGCGGCGCCGCCGACGACGTACTCCTCTGCGGCGTAGAACACGCAGACCAGGCTGGTCTGGACGCCGTCGATGAGCATCGCCTTCTCCTCGCTTTCGAACTCCGGCTCGGAGAGCACCACGTCGCGGATGTCGGCGAGTTCCTGGGTCGCGCGGTCCTCGTCGATGCGGCCGTCGTCGTACGCCGCGACGACCTTCGCGATGGCGATGGCGGTGTCGTCCTGCAGATTGAGAAGCAGGCGCGCGGACTCTTCCTCTTCGGGGTCGAGGTCCTCCTCCCGCACTCTGTCGAGCCAGTTCTGCCACCGGTCTTCGGTGTAGAACGTTTCCTCGGATTCGCTCATACACCAATCGTCCGGGGCTGCATTGATATGCCTTCCGTATCCCTGGATTTCCGGTGAAACGCCGGGAGAACCGCGAGAGGGCGGCAGCAGGCGCGGCGCGGAGCCGCGTCAGTCGAGCGTCGCGACGGTGTCGATACCGTACACAGTCGCCGGTGTTTCCACGTGCGCGAGCGCCACGGCGTCGTCGTACCCCTCCTCCAGGAGCCACCGGACGCGACGCGGCACCGTCTTCGGCCCCATGACGGCGCCGGGCCGGTCGGGGTCGTCGACGTAGTCGGTCTCCATCAAGAACGGGTCGCCGCGTTCGGCGGCGGTCACCAGCCAGTCCTTCTCGCACATCACGCTCGGCGTCGGCCCGACGAGCGACCCGCTCGCGTAGTGTTTCACGACGCGCTCGGCCGGCATCCCGGCGTCCGCCGCCCACGACGCCACCTCGGTCAGGTCGTCCGTCGTCTCCGTGTGCAGCTGGACCGCGCAGTCGAGGTCGGCGCCGAGTTCGAACGCGTGCCGCATCACGTCGTTCGACGCCGCCCACACCGCGTCGTCGACGTCGTAGTGCGGCCGCCCGGACTTCAGCGCGAGCGCCCGGCCGTCGGCGACGTACTCCGCGGCGACGTCGAGGCCGCCGCACATCAGTTCACGCGCCTCCTCGGGCGCGAAGCCCCGGTCGTCCACCAGCCGCGAAATCAGCCCGGGGTGGACGCCGAGCACCGGCCACGCCCGGCCGCGGAGCAGCTCCGTCGCCTCGGCCACGACGGAGATGGTCTCCTCGAAGACGGCGCGGAAGTCCGCCGGCTCGTCCGCCTCCACGCCGAGGTGCCACGACGGCTTGTTCACGACCAGCAGGTGCGTCCCGCCGAGCCGCGCGAAGTCCTCCACCGCGTCCATGCCGCGGGCGTGCGCCGGGTCGAGATGCAGGTGGTCGTCCAGCACCGGCGTCCCGAGGTCCTCGCTCATCACCCGGCCGTCGTTGTCCGCGCCGCATAACGATGCGGGCTATCGAGCGGCCGCCTGCCCGACCATCGAACGGCCGCCCACCGCGTCGCCGCGAGCCGGGTGACGCGGCCGCGTCGTCGCGAGTCGGATGACGAGGGATTGAAGCCCGGGCGTGCGGTGTCGCCGGTATGGTCGACATCGACGACCGCGAGTCCCGACTGGACCGGTTCCTCGCGGCCGAGGGGTACGAGGCGGCGTGGTTCGCGCGGCCGAACAGCTTCGCGTGGGCGACCGGCGGCCAGAACTGGGTGGACGCCTCCGCCGACGTCGGCGACGCCGCGGTCGGCTACCTCGGCGACGGCGAGTGGACGGTCGTGACGAACAACGTCGAGGCCGAACGCATCGCCGCGGAGGAACTGCCGGCGGCGCTGTCGATGTCCGTGGTCGCGGACGACTGGTACGAGGCGTCGCTCGCGGAGTCGGTGGCGGCGCGGTCGCCGACGCCCGCGGCCGCCGACTTCGACGTGCCCGGACTGGAGTCGGTCGACCCGACGCGGCTCCGCCTCCGCCTCGGCGACGACGACCTGGAGCAGTACCGCGCGCTCGGCGAGGAGGTCGCACTCGCCGTCGAGACCGTCTGTCGGGAACTCGAACCCGGCGACACCGAACACGAGGTCGCCGCGGCGCTCCGAATCTCGCTCGCGTCCCGCAACATCGACGTCCCGGTCGCGCTCGTCGGCGGATCGGAGCGCGCCCCGGAGTACCGCCACCCGACGCCGACCGACGCGGCGCTCGGCGACTACGCCGTCGTCATCGTCACCGCTCGGCGCGCCGGCCTGCACGCCTCCTGCACCCGGACCGTCGCGTTCGACCCGCCGGAGTGGCTGGAGGCGCGGCACCGCGCCGCACAGCGAGTCGAGACCCGAGCCGTCGCGGCGACGCAGGAGGCCGCCCGAGCCACGGCAGCGGACGACGACCGCGAGGGGACGGCCGGCGACGTGTTCGCGGCGATTCAGGAGGCGTACGCCGACGCCGGCTTCGACGGCGAGTGGCGCCACCACCACCAGGGCGGCGCGACCGGCTACGCGGGCCGGGAGTGGTTCGCGACGCCGGACAGTGACGCGCCGGTCGCACCGGAGGCAGCCTACGCCTGGAACCCGACGGTACAGGGGGCGAAAAGCGAGGACACGGTGTACGTGGACACCGACGACGTCGAGGTGCTGACGGACTCGGGGCGGTGGCCGACCGAGACGGTGGAGGCCGGCGGCCTCACGCTCGAACGTCCCGACGTGCTGTCGAAGTAAGGGGAACCTTCATGTCCCGTTAGTGAATCGTGGCCGATATGTCCTGGCACGCAATCGACGCTGTCGATGACGCCATCGACGCGTCCAAAGGGTTCCTGTTCCCGTTTTCGCTCGGGCGCTGGGCCCGATTAGCCCTCCTCACGCTCCTGCTCGGCGGCGGCGGTGTCGGCTTCCAGCAGGTCTTCCGCATCCCGCAGTTCGTGAGCCAGTACGGTTCCGAAACCACCACCAGCGCGACGTCGCTGCTCTCCGGCGGCCCCGCGGCCGGATTCGGCGCCGCCGCAGCCCTCCCGCTGCCCTCGGTGCTCGGTCAGGCGCCCGGCCTCCACGAGTTCCTCCCGGCTGCAGTCGGCATCCTCGGGCTCGTGTTCCTCGCGCTGCTGCTCCTGCTCGTCGTCGTGCTCGTCGTCGCCGTGCCGGTGCTCGAATTCGTGTACGTCGACGCGATTCGGCGGGACGAGGTCCGCATCCTCTCGCCGTTCCGGCGCTTCTTCTGGAAGGGAATCCGGCTGCTCCTGTTCCAGCTCGGCGTCACGGTCCTGTTCGCGATTCCGGTCGTCGTCGTCGCCGGCGTCGTCCTGGCCGGCTACGTGTCGGTCGACTCGCTCGGCGTCGGCGCCCTCGTCGCGCTCGCCGTGGTCGCGGTGCTGTACTTCCTGCTGTTCGTGTTCGTCAACCGGGTCACGCGGGAGTTCGTCGTCCCCGCGATGCTCGTCGACGACTCGGGCGTCATCGCCGGCTGGCGGAACGTCTGGCCGCTGCTGCGCGGCCAGCCGAAACAGACCGTCGTGTACGTCCTCATGCACTTCTTCGTCGGAATCGGCGTCAGCATCGGCCGCGGCATCGCCGCGCTGGTCGGGCTCATCGCGGTCGCCATCGTCAGCGCGGTCGTCGGCCTCGCCACCGCCGCCGTCGTCGGCACGACTGACCTCGGCGTCAGCGCCGGCCTGCTCGCCGGCTTCGGCGTCGGCGTCCTGCTGTACCTCGTGTTCGTCGCCGCGCCGCTGTCCGTCCTCGCCGTGACGTACCTGCGCACCTACGAACTCGCGACGCTCGCGGGCTTCGACGACCACTACGACCTCCTGACTCCGTACCGCGAAGACGACGACGCCGGCGACGCGGGTGAAGCCGGCAGCGGACCGGGCGACGGAGACGGCGGCAGCGGACCCAGCGCGGTCGCCGACCGCGGCGCGAGCGACGGAGCCGGAGTCGGTTCGGCGTCCGACGCGTCTCTCGGAGACGAGTCCGTATCCGCCGACGAATCCCCGGACGGCTCGGCGCCCCCTCGGGACTCCGATGAGTTCGGCGACTTCGTACCGGCCACTTCGGACGCCGACGAGTCCGGAGATGCCGACACCGACGCCGACGAGTCCGCAAACGCCGAGTCCATCGACGACGCCGCGGACGAGTCCGCCGGAGCCGACTCCTCCGGCGACGACGAGGACGCAACGTAGCCCATCGTCGCTGAGGCGGCGTGCGGCCGGAACGCCCGTCGACGAGCGCGTCTCCGTCCCGGACGAGTCGGGAGCGGACGACTCGGGGCCGTCCCCGCCGCGCTCGGTAGCTTTTTCCATCACCCCACCGGTTCCTCCGCCATGGGACTGGACGACGACGCACGGGAGTACCACCGGGAGGAGCCGCCCGGGAAGATCGAGATTTCGACGACCAAGCCGACGAACACGCAGCGGGACCTCTCGCTCGCGTACTCGCCGGGCGTCGCGGCGCCGTGTCGCGACATCGCCGCAGACCCCGGCGACGCATACGAGTACACCGCGAAGGGGAACCTCGTCGGCGTCGTCTCGAACGGCTCGGCGGTCCTCGGCCTCGGCGACATCGGCGCGCAGGCGTCGAAGCCGGTGATGGAAGGGAAAGGCGTCCTGTTCAAGCGGTTCGCCGACATCGACGTGTTCGACGTCGAACTCGACGAGTACGATCCGGACGAGATCGTCCGGACCGTCTCGTCGATGGAGCCGACGTTCGGCGGCGTCAACCTCGAGGACATCAAGGCGCCCGAGTGCTTCGAGATCGAGTCGCGGCTCCGCGAGGAGATGGACGTCCCGGTGTTCCACGACGACCAGCACGGCACCGCAATCATCTCCGGCGCCGCGCTGCTCAACGCCGCCGACGTCGTCGGCAAGGAGCTCGCCGACCTCGACATCGTCTTCTCCGGCGCCGGCGCGTCCGCCATCGCCACGGCGCGCTTTTACGTGTCGCTCGGCGCGGACGAGGACAACATCACGATGTGCGACTCCAGCGGCATCATCACGGAGGAGCGCGCCGAGTCCGGCGACGTCAACGAGTTCAAGCGGGAGTTCGCGCGCGACGTCCCCGGCGGCGACCTCGCCGACGCGATGGAGGGCGCAGACGTGTTCGTCGGCCTCTCCGTCGGCGGCATCGTCAGCAAGGAGATGGTCCGGTCGATGGCGGACGACCCGGTCATCTTCGCGATGGCGAACCCCGACCCGGAAATCGCCTACGAGGACGCGAAGGCCGCCCGCGACGACACCGTCATCATGGCGACCGGCCGCTCGGACTACCCGAACCAGGTGAACAACGTCCTCGGCTTCCCGTTCATCTTCCGCGGCGCGCTCGACGCCCGCGCGACCGACATCAACGAGGAGATGAAACGCGCCGCCGCGGAGGCGCTCGCGGACCTCGCCCGGCAGGACGTCCCGGACGCCGTCGTGAAGGCGTACGGCGACCAGCCGCTGCAGTTCGGCCCGGACTACGTCATTCCGAAGCCGCTCGACCCGCGCGTCCTCTTCCAGGTCGCGCCGGCGGTCGCGCAGGCCGCGATGGACTCCGGCGTCGCCCGCCGCGACATCGACGTCGACGAGTACACAGAGCGGCTCGAAGCGCGCCTCGGCAAGAGCCGCGAGATGATGCGCGTCGTCCTCAACAAGGCGCGGTCGGACCCGAAGACGGTCGCGCTCGCGGAGGGGACGGACGAGAAGATGATTCGCGCCGCCTACCAGATGCGCGAGCAGGGCATCGCCGACCCGGTGCTGCTCGGCGACCGCGACGACATCGCGGCGACGACCGCGGAACTCGGTCTCGACTTCGACCCGGAGGTCGTCGACCCCGAGGAGGACGAGAAGGCCGACGAGTACGCCGACCGGCTGTACGAACTGCGCAAGCGGAAAGGCATCACGCGATCTGAAGCCGGCGAACTCGTCTCGCGCGACACGAACTTCTTCGGCTCCGTCATGGTCGAGGAGGACGACGCGGACGCGCTGTTGACCGGGCTCACGCACCACTACCCGAGCGCGCTCCGTCCGCCGCTGCAGGTCATCGGCACCCACGAGGACGCCGAGTACGTCGCCGGCGTCTACATGCTGACGTTCAAGAACCGCGTCGTGTTCTGCGCGGACACCACGGTGAACCAGCAGCCCGACGAGGAGGTGCTCGCCGAGGTGACGAAACACACCGCCGAACTCGCCCGCCGGTTCAACGTCGAGCCGCGCGCCGCGATGCTGTCGTACTCCAACTTCGGCTCCGTCGACAACCCCGGGACGGCGAAGCCGCGCCGCGCCGTCGAGATGCTGCACGACGACCCGGACGTCGACTTCCCGGTCGACGGCGAGATGCAGGCTGACACCGCCGTCGTCGAGGACATCCTGGAGGACACCTACGAGTTCGCGGACCTCGACGGCCCCGCGAACGTCCTGGTGTTCCCGAACCTCGAAGCCGGGAACATCGGCTACAAGCTGCTCCAGCGGCTCGGCGGCGCGGAGGCCATCGGGCCGATGCTCGTCGGCATGGACAAGCCGGTGCACGTGATGCAGCGCGGCGACGAAGTGAAGGACATCGTCAACCTCGCCGGCGTCGCCGTCGTCGACGCACAGCAGGAGTAGCTCGCCCGCTCGCCGGTCGGCGAACGTGACGCCGACCCTTCATTTCTCCACCCCCAGACTGAGACAATCTGATAATCGGGAGCGCGGATTTATATTCAGCCGTCACGCGCGCTCCGACGAGGACACCCGAATCCGTCGGCCGGCCGACCACACGTCCGGTCGACGACGAGGGGGTCAGAGGCACACATGGACTTCAAACAACTCTTCACGGACGACCGCGCCGTCTCGCCGGTCATCGGCGTCATCCTGATGGTCGCCATCACGGTGATTCTGGCCGCCGTCATCGGCACGTTCGTCCTCGGTCTCGGCAACAACCTACAGACGAGCCCGCCGCAGGCATCGTTCGGCTTCGACTACACGGAGGTCGGTGGGGACTACAACGTCACCGCGACCCACCAGGGCGGCGCGACGCTGACCACGGATAACAGCAAGTCGGTCAATCTCACCGCAGCGGACACCAGTTACGTCACAGTTGCGCCCTTCTCGGTCTCGGGAAGCGGCGTCTCGGCCGGCAGCACCGCGGAAATCGGGAACGTCTCGGGGAACACCGACGTCCGCGTCATCTGGACGTCGTCGGACGGCCAGACGTCGCAGTCGCTCGCGACGGGCAAGACGCCGTCCTGACGCCGCACCGCCGTCTCGATTCTTTCGGTTCCCGAACCGGAGCCGCGGCTGTCTAGTTCGTTGACGTTTCCCGGTCGCTTGCGGCCGCTGATGAGTCTCGACCCAAGTTTATAAGTCTCCGTCCCTCCACGGACAGGGTATGTCTGGGAATGACACGACGAGACGACGCTTCCTGACAGCGGCGGGAACCGCGGGTGCAGCGGCTCTCGCTGGCTGTTCCGGGAACACGGACTCGACGCCGACGTCCACCGACGGCTCCGGCGGTGACACGCCGACGGCGACGCCGGAGCCGCAGACCACGACGGAGCTGCCGGAGCCGTCGACGCGCGAGGGCTACCTGCAGCGCGCGAACCGGCACTGCCACACGCAGGCGCCGTGGACGTTCCTGCACCGGCAGTACTCCGTGTACGGCCTCTCGAACGACATCAACTGGAAGCCCCGGCGCGACGAGCGCGTCGACGCGTACGCCATCGAGCCGGCGACGGACAGCGGCGACAGCGCGACGATGACGCAAACCGCGATGGACTCCGGGCTCGACCCGCAGGACCACCGCGAGACGCCGACGGACAACATCGTCCTGCAGGCGTACGAAGGGCTGCTCGAACGCGACGCGGAAGGGAAAATCATCTCGGTGCTCGCCACCGACTACCAGCGGCTCGGCGAGACGACCGTGCAGTTCACGGTCCGCGACAACGTCTCGTTCCACAGCGGCGACTCGCTGACGCCTGAGGACGTCGCCTACTCCATCAACCGCATCGTCAAGGAGAGCGTCGGCATCGCGTCGCCGCAGGCCGACCAGCTCGTCGGCGTCGCCGGCGCCGCGGTCCAGTCCAGCGGCGAGCGCACGGTGAAGGTGAACCTCACCGGCCTGAACCCCATCGTGTTCCAGTCGTTCGCGACGTACTGCGACATCATGAACAAGTCGTGGGTGACGAACCACGACAACGCGTACATCAACCAGAACATGGAGGGGACCGGCCCGTTCAAGCTCGCGAACTACGAGCAGGGCGTCAAGGTCGAGTACACCCGGAACGACGACTACTGGCAGGAGCCCGCGGCGCTGTCGACGTTCACCATCAACGCGGCGGCGGAGTCGTCGACGCGCGTGAACAAGCTGCTCGGCGGCGAGTCCGACATCGTCGTCAACGTCCCGCCGCAGGAGGTCGGCCGCGTCAACAACAACGAAGGCACGAAGGTGTCCGCGGTGCCGTCCACCCGCGTCATCTTCAACGCGATGCGGTACGACGTCGAGCCGTTCGACGACCCCAAGTTCCGCCGCGCCGTCAACTACGCCGTCGACCTCGACTCCATCATCAAGAACGTCCTGCAGACGTTCGGTGACGCGACGGGGCAGCCGACGCTCGAAGGCTTCTTCGGCTACAACGGCGACCTCGACCCGTACCCGCAGGACAAGGCGAAAGCGGAGGCGCTCGTCGAGGAGTCCGGCTACGCCGGCGCCGAAATCGAGCTGGTGACGCCCATCGGCCGCTACCTGAAAGACGTCGAAATCGCGCAGGCCGTCGCCGCGCAGGTCGACGAGCTGTCGAACGTCTCCGCGAGCGCGAAGCAGGTGGAGTTCTCGACGCTCGTGAGTCAGGTGACCACGGGGAACATCGAGGACAAACCGCATTGGTACCTGCTCGGCTGGGGGAACGCCACGTTCGACGCCATCCAGACGATTCAGCCGCTCCTCGCGAGCGACGGGTCGCTGACGTCGTACAAGAACGACGAGCTCGACCGGCTTCTGAACAAGGCGCAGAGCCTGCCGAGCCAGCCTAACTAGTCGGCCATGGCGTACGGTCGATTTCTTTTGAAACGGGCAGCGCAGGGTATCGGCGTCGTCTGGGGAGTCGTGACTGTCGTGTTCATGCTGCGGTTCATCACGCCGGGCAGCCCCATCGACACGGTGGCGCCGCTGGACGCGAGCCAGGAGACGAGACGGCAGATCGCGCGTGAACTCGGACTGCACAAGCCGCTGTACGTGCAGTACCTCGACTACATCTGGGACCTGCTCCACGGCGACATGGGCTACTCGTACATCTCGGACATCTCGGCGGCCTCGCAGGTGTTCAGCAAGCTCCCGGCGACGGTGGAGCTCGCCGTCGCCGCCAGCATCGTCGCCATCGTCCTGTCGATTCCGCTCGGCGTCATCTCCGCGACGCGGCGCCACCAGCCGGCGGACTACGCGGCGACGACGTTCTCGCTGCTCGGCATCTCGACGCCGAACTTCTGGCTCGGAATCATGCTGGTCTTGATATTCGCGGTGCACTTCAACATCTTCCCGACGAGCGGCCGGGCGTACAGCTTCATGCAGTCGGTCGCAGCCATCACCGGACCGGCGCCGTTCTTCGAGGTCGCGCACGCCTGGCTCGCGTCGCTGGTGTTGCCGGCGATAACGCTCGGCACGTACTTCACCGCGCTCATCACGCGGCTCGTCCGCTCGGAGATGCTCGACGAACTCGGACAGGAGTACGTCCGCGCGACGCGAGCGAAAGGGCTGCCGGAGACGCTGGTGCGGTACAAGCACGTGCTTCGGAACAGCCTCGTCCCCGTCATCACGGTGCTCGGCCTGCAGCTCGGCACGCTCATCGGCGGCGCGGTCATCACCGAGGCCGTGTTCTCGTGGCCCGGACTCGGCACCGCGGTGCTGAACGCCATCAACGCCCGCGACTGGCCGATACTGCAGGGCAGTCTCATCGTCATCGGCGTCAGCTTCGTCGTCGTCAACATCGCCGTCGACGCGCTGTACGCTTACCTGGACCCGCGGGTGGCCGTATGAACCTCGGACCGCTCTCAATCTCGCCGCGCACCGTCCGGAACCTCCGGCGGGAGCTCCGCTCCAGCGGCCTCGCGAAGCTCGGCGTCGTGCTGGTGCTGCTGGTGGTGCTCGTCGCGGTGTTCGCGCCGTTCATCGCTCCGCACAACCCGAAGACGCAGAACCTGGACCGGTCGCAGCTGCCGCCGCTCGGCTTCACCGAGACGACTCAGCAGACGACGACGAAGGTCGTCAACGGCTCCGTCCAGGTCGTCAACGAGACCGTGACGGTGAACGCCACGGCGAAGTACCCGCTCGGCACGAACTCGCTCGGGCAGGGCGTCCTCTCCCGCGCGATTTACGGGGCGCGGACGTCGCTGCTCGTCGGGCTGTTCGGCTGCGTGCTCGCCGCGGTGCTCGGCGTCAGCGTCGGGCTCGTCGCCGGCTACTACCGCGGCCGCGTCGACGACGCGCTGATGCGTGTCGCCGACGTGTCGTTGGCGTTCCCGTCGCTCGTGCTCGCCATCGCGCTCATCGGGCTGTTCAGCCGCTTCCAGGCGGACGTCGCCTACTCCATCCCGGACCCGTTCGTCACGTCCGGGCTGGCCGGCGCGTTCCGCGAGGCCGTCGGCTTACCGACGCCGATGCCCGAGGCGGTGACGCTGCCGACGGTCGTCATCCTCGTCGTCGGCTTCGTCAACTGGGTGTGGTTCGCGCGCATCGCGCGCGGCGAAGCGCTCAGCGTCCGCGAGGAGGAGTACGTGAAGGCGGCGCGCGCGCTCGGCGCGAAGGACGCACGGGTCATCCTCCGGCACGTGCTGCCGAACGCCATCACGCCGATTCTGGTGCTGGCGACGCTGCAGGTCGCCTCCATCATCCTGCTCGAGTCCTCGCTGTCGTTCCTCGGGTTCTCCGGGACGACGCTCAGCTGGGGCTTCGACATCGCGCAGGGCCGCGCGTACCTGTCGTCGTCGTGGTGGATGGCGACGGTGCCGGGGCTCGCAATCGTGCTGTCGGTCATCGGCATCAACCTCGTCGGTGACTGGCTCCGGGACGCCCTCGACCCCGGTATCGAAGGCGAGGGAGGTATGTGATGAGTGACGCTGCTCAGACCGGCGCGCCAGCCGGTCACGACGACGACGTGTTGCGCGTCCGCGACCTCTCCACGCGCTTTTTCACCGAGGAGGGGCAGGTGAACGCCGTCGAGTCCGTCGACTTCGACGTCCGCGACGGCGAAGTGTTCGGCATCGTCGGCGAGTCCGGCTCCGGGAAGTCCGTGACGGCGCTGTCCGTCATCGACCTCGTGGAGTCGCCCGGCCGCGTCACCGACGGCGAAGTGTGGTACCGCGACGCCGACCTCGCGGAGTCGTTCGCCGACCGCGTCCCCGACGCCGTCGACGGCGACTTCGTCGACGTCCTGCGGCTCCCCAAGGCCGCGCGGCGCTCGCTCCGCGGCCCGTCGTTCTCGATGATCTTCCAGGACCCGATGTCGTCGCTGAACCCGTCGGTGACGGTCGGCGAACAGATCGCCGAGGCCGTCGAGGTGCAGCGGCGCGCCTCCGCGAACCCGCGCAGCACGCGCTCGCGGACGCAGGGGTACGGGCTCGGGAAGCTCCTCGCGGACTCGCTGCTACCGAACCGGTCGTTCGCGTCCAGCGCGAGCCACGAACGCGCCGTCGAACTGCTCGACCAGGTCGGCATCCCCGACCCGGCGGAGCGCGCAGAAGAGTACCCCCACCAGTTCAGCGGCGGGATGCTTCAGCGCGCCATGATCGCGCAGGCGCTCGCCGGCGAACCGGACGTCCTCATCGCGGACGAACCCACCACCGCGCTCGACGTCACGATTCAGGCGCAGATCCTGAATCTGCTGCGCGACCTCCAGGAGGAGGAGGACATGTCGGTCGTCATGATCACGCACGACCTCGGCGTCATCGCGCGGATGTGCAACCGCGTCGGCGTCATGTACGCCGGCCAGATCGTCGAACGCGGCACGCTCGACGACGTGTTCGAGTCGCCGGTGCACCCGTACACCGAGGGGCTGCTCGGCTCCATCCCGGACCTCGACGACCCGGCGTCGCGGCTCGAACCCATCGAGGGGAACGTCCCGTCGCTGCTCGACGAGGAGATGGGCGACCGCTGCTACTTCGCCGACCGCTGCCCGAAGGCGATGCACGACTGTCTCACGCCGATTCCGGAGTACGACGTCGACGACGAAGACCACACCGCTCGGTGCGTCCTCGTCGAACAGGAGTACGACCCGCAGGACGCGCTCGGCGACGACTACTTCGGCGACGCGTCCGGCGACGCAGCGAACGACGCCGCAGGCGACTCGGACGACGCTGCCGCCGGAGCCGACGAGGAGGTGACCGCCGATGACTGACGCGACACCGCAGACCGACGACGCGACCGACGGACAGACCGGCACCGACACGGGCGCCGAACTCGGCGCAGACACCGGGTCGAGCAGCGGCGACGGGCCGCTGTTGCAGGTCCGGAACCTGAAGAAGTACTACTACGAGGGCGACACGCTGTTCAACAGGCTGCTCGGCGGCGAGCCGACCAGCATCAAAGCGGTCGACGGCGTCGACCTCGACGTGGAGAAAGGCGAGACGCTCGGCATCGTCGGCGAGTCGGGCTGCGGCAAGTCGACGACCGGCGAGACGCTGCTGCGGCTCCGCGAGGCCACGGAGGGAACCGTCGAGTTCGACGGCGACGACGTCATGGAGATGAGCGACGCCGAACTCCGGCAGTTCCGCCGCCGCGCGCAGGTCGTCTTCCAGGACCCGTTCAGCAGCCTCGACCCGCGGATGACGGTCGGTGACATCGTCACCGAGGGGCTGAAAATTCACGGGCTCCCCGAGGAGCTCCCCGAAGACGACGACCGGTCGAAGCGGGAGTGGCGCCGCGACCGCGCCGGTGAACTGCTCGAACGCGTCGGGCTGTCCGCCGGCCAGGTCGACCGGTACCCCCACGAGTTCAGCGGCGGACAGCGTCAGCGCGTCGGCATCGCCCGCGCGCTCGCGCTCGACCCCGAGTTCGTGGTGCTCGACGAGCCGGTGTCCGCGCTCGACGTCTCCGTGCAGGCGCAGATTCTGAACCTGCTCGACGACCTCCAGGAGGAGTTCGGGCTGACGTACCTGTTCATCGCGCACGACCTCTCGGTCGTCCGGCACATCTGCGACCGCGTCGCCGTGATGTACCTCGGCGAAGTCGTGGAGACCGCCGACACCGACGAGCTGTTCGAGGAGCCGAAACACCCGTACACGCAGGCGCTTCTGGAGTCGGTGCCGCGCGCCGACGTCTCCGAGCACGGCCGCCGCGTCGACCCGCTGCCCGGCGACGTTCCGTCGCCGCGGAATCCGCCGTCCGGCTGTCACTTCCGGACGCGGTGCCCCGAGGTGATTCAGCCCGTCACCGTCGACATTCCGCAGTCGCAGTTCCGGTCCATCATGGACCTCCGCGACCGGCTCGAACGCGGCGAGTTCGACGCCGACACCGTCCGGGAGACGCTCGTCGAGGACGGCGACCACGACGTCGACGCCGACGCGGACGACAGCGTCGCGTTCAAGCGCGTCGTCCGCGAGGAGTTCGGGCTCGACGGCGTCTCCGGCGCCGCCATGGACACCGTCGAGGACGCGCTCGAAATCCTGGCGAACGGCCGGGAAGACGAGGCCGCAGAGCGGCTCGCCGACGCGTTCGAGTCGCCCTGCGAAACCGAAGAGCCGACGCTTGGCGGCGGCGACCACCCGGTCGCCTGCCACCTGTACGACGAGGACGTCGGCGGCGACGTCGACGCCTCCCCGGGCGACATCGGGCCAGCGATGGGCGCCGTCCAGCAGGTCGGCGCCGCCCCCGACGACGTCGACGTCCCGGTCGGCGACGACGCCGCCGAACCGGAGAACCTCGACGTGCCCGAAGCCGATGACCGACGCGGCTCCGACGACGACGAATCCGGCGCGTAGCCCCGGTACATCGCCTCCTCGGCGCCGGTTCTGCTGGCTGCCCGGAACCGTAACGCTCACCGTCCGGCGCCGGGAATCGGCGGTGTGACTCGGTACCGGAATCTCTCGCTGTTCCTGCTGCTCGCCGCCGTGTGGGGCTCCGCGTTCATGGCCATCAAGGCCGGGCTCGGAACGCCCACCGCGCCCGGCGGCTTCTTCCACACGCCCGTGCTGTTCGCGGCGATTCGCTACGACGTGGCGGGCGTCGTCATGCTCGCGTACGCCGTCGTCGTCGTCGACGACCCCCTGCCGCGCGGCCGCGACCAGTGGCTCACCGTCGCGGTCGGCGCCGTCCTCCTCATCGCCGCGTACCACGCGCTGCTGTTCATCGGCGAAACCGACCCGGCGGTCACCTCTGCGGCCGCCGCGGTCATCGTCTCGCTGTCGCCGGTGCTCACCACCGGGTTCGCGCGGGCGTTCCTCCCGGGGGAGTCGCTGACGGCCGCCGGCGTCGCCGGGACGCTGCTCGGCCTCGTCGGCGTCGCGGTGCTGTCGAACCCCGACCCGGGGAACCTGCTCGGTGGCGGCGTCGTCGCGAAACTCCTCGTGTTCGGCGCGGCCGCCGCGTTCGCGCTCGGCTCCGTGCTCACCCGCCGAATCGACAGCGACCTCGACATCGAGCCGATGGAGGCGTGGTCGATGCTGCTCGGCGCGCTCATCATGCACGTCGCCGGCTACGCCCGCGGCGAACGGCTCGCCGAAATCGCGTGGACGCCGGAGGCGCTCGCCGCGCTCGCGTACCTCTCGCTGGCGGCGTCCGCGCTCGGCTTCCTCGTCTACTTCGACCTGCTCGACCGGCTCGGCCCCGTCGAAATCAACCTCGTCAGCTACGTCGCCCCCGTGTTCGCGGCGCTCGCCGGCTGGCTGTTCCTCGCCGAGACGCCGACCGTCGCGACCGTCGTCGGCTTCGCGCTCATCTTCGGCGGCTTCCTCCTGCTGAAACGCGACGCCATCCGCGCCGAAGTGAGCCGTCTCGGCGCCACCCGCGCCGACTGACCGCTCCCTGCCCGGTCACGCCCGGCGCCACGCGGCGGACTCCGTATTCGCACGCCGGTCGCCGCCCAGTTTCGATGGTGTTCGTCGAACGCGAGACAAAAAATCACGCGGCTCGATAAACTGTCTCGGGCAGACTGCGGAGTCCGTGAAACGGGGCGCCGCGCCGACAGGTACCTGTGAACGGTTCGAAACGAGCCGAACGCTCACGCGGCTATATGGTGTCGACCGTCCATGGACTACCCACACCGACGATGACTCCCTCCAGCTTCCCAACGGTGCTCGCCCGCTGCAAGTCAGCCCTCCCTCACGCGTCCCCGAAGACGACGCTGCGCGCCGCCGGCTTCTACGCCGCAATCGCCCTGCCGCTGCTCTACATGCCCGTCCTGGTCTCCGGGCTCGACACGGCCGAACTGGCGACGCTCGGCGCGCTGCTCGCCGTGAACGCGACGGCGCTCCTGCTCGGACACGGCTACGACGCGGACCACTGACCCGAAACGACCGTCGCTGAGGCGATACAGCACGGTGCTTCGCGCTCAGAACCGTAGCGACGTGCACCTCGACCAGAACGAACCGAATCGCTATGCAACTCGAGACCCTCGTGGAAAATTAGTGGGTTGGGGCAGATTTGAACTGCCGGCCTCCTCCATGTCAAGGAGGTGTCATAACCAGACTAGACCACCAACCCTCGGGCGTGCTTCTGCAACCAATCGTATCGCGGGTACACAATTGAAGCTTTCGAATCGGCGACGCACCGCCACGCCGTCCCACGCTTTCAGCGGCGGCCGCTGAGCGGCCTATCCGCCGCTGACCGGCGGGAACAGCGCGAGTTCGTCGCCGTCACCCACCGGTTCGTCGAGGGCGTCGTCGCCGACCGGGTCGCCGTTGCACAGCAGATTGATGTGCTCGCGGAGCTCCCCGTCGTCGGTCAGGACGCGGTCGGCGAGCCCCGGATGCGCCTCCAGAAGCGCGTCCAGGGCGTCGCCCACCGTCTCGGCGTCGTCGTCGACCTCCGGCTCGCTCCCCCCGGCGGCCTCCGCGAGGTCGGCGAACAGCTTCCAGCGCATACGAGTTCGTCGCCCGCCTGCACTCAAGAGGATTGCGCCCCGACGAGCGCCGCCTCCGCCGGCGACGACGCACCCGCCTCCGCCCCGTCGAGGGCTGTCGGCCGCGGTCCGGTCACCGCCCGGACTCGGGCGACTCCGTCCCGCCGTCCGTATTCCCGGCTCCGGCGAGTCGCTCCACTTCGCGCAGCGATTCGGGGCGCGCCACGACGTACAGCGTCTCGCCCGCGCCAAGCATGCGCTTCCGCGGCGGAATCGCCTCCACGGTCCCGTCCGCCGGTTTCACCGCGACGACGGCGCCGGGGACCTCGCTCACTGCCGCGCCCGCCAGCGCGCTCCCCGACTGCAGCGTCACCACGGCCATCGTCTCGTCGGCCGCCCGGAGCAGCGACGCGAACTCGCGGTCGGCGCGCGGCTCCGCCGGCAGCGTCAGCAGCCGGAACTCGCGGTCCGCGTTCAGCGCCGGCGCGTCGGCCTCGTCGACCGCGAGCGTCACCACGTCGCCGGCCGACGCTCGCACCTCCGCGGTCGCGACCCGCGTCGCTTCCGGCGAGGCTTCGGGCTCGTGTTCTGGCGTGGATTCAGGCTCGTGTTCCGTGGGGGATTCCGGCGTCGAGGCGGCTTCCGGCTCGGCCTCGGCCGGCCCGACCGGCGAATTCGAGGTCGTCGGCTGCTGCGACGCCGACTCGGTCTGCTCGGCCGGTTCTGCGGGCTCCGGTGCCGCCCAGACCTGGACGACGTCGCCGGGGCTCACTCCGTTCGGCGGGTCGGCGCGGACCGCGACGGCGCACGTCCCTGGGCCGAGCGTCGGCCCGATTCCGGCGACGCGCATCCCGACCGCGAGGTAGGAGACGTCGCCGTCCTCGAACTCCACGTCGACGTGGCTGACGCCGTACTCCTCTTTGAGTCGCGTCACGAACCGGTCCCGGAACTCCGGGTCGCTGAGTCGCCGCGGGAACACCAGCGTCGTCCCGGCGAGCCGCTCTTTCGTCGCGTCGTCGACCGGGTCGTGTCCCTCCATGTCGTCGATTTCGTCCGGGAGCCGCACCGCCCTCACGCGGCCGAGCGTCCGGACGTACCGGCTCACGTCGCCCTCGACGCGCTCGGCGCCGGCGACCGCGGCGACGTTCACGAACAGACGGTCCCCGATTCGGCGGCCGACCGGCGCGGCGGCGGCCGCGACCGCGAGGCTGAGCACGTTCTGCACGACGGTTCTGGTCGCGAACGGGTCCGCCGTCCCCGGGATGCCGCCGATGAGCTGCCCGAACAGCGCGCCCGTGTTCAACACCACGGCGACCGAGCCGACGCCGAGCATCGTCGTCAGGCCGCGCGGCACGGCCTCCCGGACGTACCACCGGTAGACCGCGGCAGCGACGAGCGCCACCAGCAGCGAGCCGAGTGCGAACCCGGCGAACATCGCGACCCACCCGGGAGCCGTCACCGGAGCCTGCGCGAACACCGGGCGCAGCGCGGCCGCGTCGGCGGGCGTCACGCCGCCACCTCCGAGCCGAACCGGTCGAGTTCCTCGCGCGTCCCGACGACGATGAGGTCGTCGCCCGCGGCGACGCCGACGTCGCCGCTCGGCGCGATCTGCCACCGGTCGTCCGACTGAACCGCGAGCACCGCGACCTTGTACTCGTCGCGCACCGCCGCCTCCCGCAGCGTCTTCCCGTCGAGTCGGCCGCCGCTGCGCGCCGTGATTCGGCGGAACCGCTTGTTCGCGCGCCGGAGCAGCGACACCAGTTCGAACTCTCGCTGCGTGCCGCGCGACCGGACCGTCAGTCGCTCGACGTCGGCACCGAGGAGCGTCGACGCGTCGCGTCGGTCGACCGCGACCGTGACCCGGCCCGACCCGCCGGTGGTCGTCGGCGACGTCGGTGCCGGGGCCGCCGGCGCCGCCCCCGCTCCGCTGTCCGCCGACGTCGTCGGCGCCGACGCCGGCGCGTCAGCCTTCTTCGCGGCGTCTGACTTCGCGGCGACCACCGTCCCGGCGAACTCGCCGACGTCGGTGACGACGCCGACTTCGTCGCCGCGCGCCATCCCGGTCGGCAGCAGCGCGGGCAGCGACACGGCGCGCTTCCCGGACGGCACCCGCCGCGAGATGTTGCCGACCGGCGGCGCGGCGCTCACCGTCGCCTTTGCCCGCTCGTCCAGCCGAACCGAGACGTCGTCGAGGTCGTACTCGGCGCGAAGCCGGTCTTCGACGGCCGTCTCGAGTTCCGGCAGCGGCAGGTCCGCCGGGAACGTGTCGGTGAACTCACGGAGTTCGGCGCGGAGGTCGGCGGGCAGCGGCGGATACCCCTCCAGGTCCGCGACGTCGCCCGCGACGCTCACTCGGACCTCGCCGCGCGCGCCGGCCAGTTCGACGACGTCGGCGGACAGCGTCCGCTCGGTCAGCGACCGAAGCGACAGCCGCTTCGGCATCGACGCTCCCATCGCGTCGCCCTTCGCGTGCGCGTACAGCGACAGCATCAACACGACGATGATGCCGACCAGGAGCGTCGCCGAATCGCGGACCGTCGGGTCGTTCAGCGCCAGCAGCCCGCCGTTGACGCCGGCGATGGCGAGCGCGAGGACGACGACACCGAATCCGGGGATGGAGACGCTCGTGAAGTACTTGAACAGGAAGCCGAGCCCCCACGCGACCAGCGCCGGGACGATACCGGTGAGCAGGCCGAGGTACACCCCGAGGAGCACCTGCACCGGGAACGACGGAGTAGCCATACCCGGACGCTCCGCGGCCACGCCCAAATTGATACCGGCACCGCCGTCGCCTGCCGCCTCCACCGCCGCGGCGCCGGTCAGCCGGCTCCGGGGGTCGGCACGTCGGCGTCGCCGGGCAAGGCTGACGGTTAAGTGCACCCACGCGGTGTATCCGACGATGACAGAGTGGCGGGAACGGCTCGGTGGGCGTGCGGCTGTGTGGCTGACGTCGGCGGTGGCGGTACTGTCGGTGGTCGTCGGCATCGCCGGCATCGCCGGCGTGAACGGCCCGCAGGCGACGATTCCGTTCGCGTCGATGCTGCCGGAGCAGGCGTCGGTCGTCGCCGGGTTCACCGGGGCGTTCACCGGGTTCCTGCTGCTGGTCGCGTCCCACGGGCTGCGTCGCGGCTTCCGCGCCGCGTGGCTCGGGTCGCTCGTGTTGCTTCCGCTGACCGGGCTGCAGGGAGTCGTGCAGTCCACGTACCTCGGCGTCCTGCTCGCCGTGCTCTCCGTGGCGTCGCTGCTCGTGCTCGCGGCGAACCGCGGCCTGTTCCAGCGCGAACTCGACCTGACGCCGACGCAGTGGGCCGCGGTCGCCGGCCTCGTCGGGTCGCTCGGCTACAGTACCGCCGGCGCGTACGCGCTCAACGACCAGTTCACCAACCTCAACACGCTCACCGACGCCGTCTACTTCTCGGTCGTCACGGCGTCGACGGTCGGCTACGGCGACGTGACGCCGACGTCGATGCTCGCGAAGTGGTTCGCGATGTCGGCGCTCGTGTTGAACGTCGCCGCCTTCGCAGTCGCGCTCGGCGTCCTGTTCACCCCCGCCATCGAAGCCCGCCTCACGACCGCACTCGGACGCATGACAGACAGCAACCTCGACCTCCTCGAAAACCACGTCCTCGTGCTCGGCCACGGGGAACTCACGGAACCGCTCATCGAAGAACTCGCGGCCGCCGGCGTCGACTTCCTCATCATCACGCCCGACGAGACCGTCGCCCGCCAGCTCGGCGAACACGACATCGACGTGTTCACCGCGAACCCCTCCGACGAGGAGCCGCTGCGCCGCGCGCACATCGAGTCCGCGCGCGCCGTCGTCGCCGCCACGAACAACGACGCCGAAGACGCGCTCGCCATCCTCACCGCCCGCGAACTCAACCCCGACGTCCCCATCGTCGCGGCGTCGACCGACCGCGAGAACGTCGACAAGCTCCGCCGCGCCGGCGCCGACACCGTCATCTCGCCGGCCTCCATCGGCGGCCACCTCCTCGTCGAGTCTGCGCTGCAGAAGAGCGACTCCGAGGCGGTCGCCCGCGAAATCCTCGAAGAGACCGGCGAGACGGAGCCCGAACCGGTCCCGGAATCGGCGTCCGCTGAAGCGACGCGGCCGGCCGAGTCGACGACGGAATCTGAACCGGACTCCGAGTCGGAGTCCGACGAGCAATCAGGTGACGACGCGGCCTGAACCGCGGGCGCGGCGGCGGCTCAGACCGGGTCGCCGAACGCGTACATCGTGTTCTGCCCGGTGACCTCGACGGTGACGAAGTCGCCGGGCTCGACGCCGCGCTCGGCGGCGTTCTGCACGATTATCTGGCGGTAGGCGCCGTCGCGGCACTTCACGGAGTCGGCGGTGCCCTCCTCGACGACGAGCACGTCGCGGGTCGTCCCGACGAGCTCCTCGTAGGCCTCGCCGACGATGTCGCGTTTCACCTCGCTCATCTCCTTCGACCGCTCCTTCTTCACGGTGCCGCCGAGCCCCTTCATGTCGGCGGCGTCGGTGCCGGGGCGCTTGGAGAACCGGGTGACGTTCACCTTCTCCGGGCGGACCTCCCGGAGCAGCGCCATCGACTGGGCGTGGTCGTGGTCGGTTTCGGTCGGGAAGCCGACGATGAAGTCGGTCGACAGCGTCCAGTGGTCGAGCCGGTCGTCGAACGTCTCGACGACGTCGAGGAACTTGTCGACGCGGTGCTGGCGACGCATGTCTTCGAGGACGTCGTCGCTGCCGGACTGCACCGGGAGGTGGATGAAGTTGTACAGCTTCTCGTTGCGCGCGAACACGTCGACGAGGTCGTCGGCGATGCCGTGGACGCCGCCGGGGTTCGCCATCCCGAGCCGGACCCGGAACTCGCCGTCGATGTCGCAGATGCGGTCGAGCAGCTCCGGGAGCTTCCGTTCGCCGTCGTCCCAGCCGTACACGCCGGTGTCCTGGCCGGTGACGCGGATTTCGGAGGCGCCGGCGTGGACGAGCGCGCGCGCCTTCTCGACGTTCTCTTCGACCGGCGGCGAGTCGATGCGGCCGGTCGCGAACTTCGTGATGCAGTACGAGCAGTTGCTCATGCAGCCGCGGGCGATGGGGAGAATCCCGACTTCGCCGTCCAGAATCGGGTCGGTGCCGTCGGACGGCGTCGGGCACTCGCCGTTCAGCACCGCGTTCGGGACGTCCTCCCAGTGGAGAATCCGGGCGTCGACGCCGGCGTCGCGGAACTCCTCGCCCTGCGCGAGCGCCATGCAGCCGGTGACGATGAGGTCTGCGGTCTCGGATTCGAGCTCCTCGGCGCGGCGCAGCATGTTGCGCTCGGTCTTCTCGACGACCGTGCAGGTGTTGAGGATGGCCACGTCGGCGTCGGCCGGCCCGTCGGCGGGGCGGTGTCCGCCGTCCCGGAGGCGCCGCTCGATTTCGCGGCTCTCACCCCGGTTCGACGTGCAGCCGTACGTCTCGATGTGGTACGTCGCCATTCGGTTACCGGGAGTTACGGCCGTGAGTGGATAAGGGGTACGGTCCGGCCGCCTCGACGCGGCGACGGCCCGCCCGAACAGGTCACTCCGCGTGAACGTTCGAACCCCAACGGATTAGTTCTCGGTGACGAATCCTCATTTGAATGCCCTCCCGACGCGACGTCCTGGCCGGTCTCTCCGCGGCGGGTGCCGCCGGACTCGCCGGCTGCTCGGGGGGCTCGTTCTCGCCGGGCCGCGACGGGTCGACGGAGTGGCCGGTGCCGGGGTACAACGTCCGCGGGACGAACTACGCGCGGAACGCCGCGGCGCCGCGGACGAAGCCGAGCGAGCGCTGGTCCGCGAAAACCGGGCTGGCAGTCGGGAGAATCGTGGTGGCGGACGGCGCCGTGCTGGTGCCGGCCGCCGACGCGCTGTACGCGTTCGACGTCCGCAGCGGCGACGAGCGGTGGCGGGTGCCGCTGAAGCCGTACGGCGTCGCCGTCGCGGACGGCGTCGCGTTCGTGACGCTGCGGGACGAACCGGCGGTGGTGGCGCTCGCGACCGCGGACGGCAGCGAGCAGTGGCGAACCGAGACCGCCGGGCAGTTCGGGTCCGCGCCGCTCCCGGCGCCGACCAGCGACGTCGTCTTCGCCGGCGACACGACCGGCCGCGTGACGGCGCTCTCCCGGCAGGAGGGCGCGCGCCGCTGGTCGTTCGACGCCTTCACCGGCGTCTACTCGCTGGCCGCCCGGGGCGAGCGGCTGTACGTCGGCACGACCGGCGGAACGGCGTACGAACTGCACGCCTCCGGCGACGCCGTCACGCCGGTGTGGCGCCGGAAGATTCCGGGGACGGTCCGCGGACTCGCGGTCCAGAACGACTCGGTGTACGTCGGCGCGTTCGGCGGCGGCTTCCTGCGGCTGTTCGACGGGGCGCACGCCGGCCGGACCGCGTGGCACGCGCCGGACGCGCCGACCGTCACCGACGCCGTCGTGTTCACCGGCGAGTCGGTGCTCGGCGCTGACGGCGGCGGCGTCGCCGCCTACGACGCGGACTCCGGCTCCGAGCGGTGGCGCTGGTCGGCCGACGGGTCGTCCGCCGCCTCCGCGCCCGCGGCGGCCGGCGACACGCTGTACGTCGGCGTCGACGGACGGCTCCGGGCGTTCGAACTCGGCGGCGGCACCGGCGTCGGCCCGTACCGGTTCGGCGCGCAGCGCTGGTCGTACGACGTGCTGCCGCGCTGCGTCGCCGTCGCGGACGGCGCCGTGTTCGCCGCCGCCGACGACGTCCACGGCTCGCCGGGCGTCGTCGCGCTCGAATAGCCCGCAGGGAAGTCGTCGACTCGTCGTCCGCCGCGGTCGACCCGTCAGTAGTCGCCGTCCGCCGACGCGTCCGCGCCGTCGTCCGCGTCAGCGTCGCCGGCTGCGTCCGGGTTCCGCTCGGCGTCCGGGTGGCCGGTGACGATCGCGACGCCGCTCGACGCCCCGATTCGCTCCGCGCCGGCTTCGAGCATCGCGACGGCGTCGTCGTAGCTGCCGACGCCGCCGCTCGCTTTCACGGGCAGGTACTCGCTCATCAGTTCGACGTCCTCCACGGTCGCGCCGCCGTCGGCGAACCCGGTCGACGTCTTCACGAAGTCCGCGTCGGCGTCGCGGGCCGCCTCGCAGGCGCGGCGCTTCTCCTCCGCGGTGAGCAGCGCCGTCTCGATGATGACTTTCACCGGCACCGGGACCGCGGCGACGACCTCCGCGACGTCTTCGCGGACGGCGTCGTACTCGCCGGCTTTCAGCCGACCGACGTTCAACACCACGTCGAGTTCGTCGGCGCCGTCGCTCCACGCCCCCTCGGCCTCGCCGCGCTTCGCCGCGGTGGCGTTCTGGCCGTGCGGGAACCCGACGACCGTCGCGACCGTGACGTCCGGCGCGTACTCGGCGGCGTCGGCGACGTAACACGGCGGGATGCAGGCGTTCATGCCGTACTCGGCGGCGTCGTCGAGGACGCCCACGACGTCGCCCCACGTGGTCGTCGGGCCGAGCACGGTGTGGTCGATGGTCGCCGCGAACGCCGAAAACGAGAGCGAGCGGGGGTCGCTGAAGTCGGTCATGCGCGACTCCACGGCGGCGCGGACGGAAAAGGTGTCGAGTGGCGAACTCGCGGACGCCGGGCCGCCGCGAAGCCGACGCCGGGCCGTCGCCGGGCGGCCGCCGAGCCGACGCCGGGTCGCCGCCGAGCCGACGCCGGGTCGCCGCCGGGCCGGAGCAGGCCGCGCCGGTCGGCCCGGTTCCCGAACCGTTTTGGCCGCGGCAGCCGCGAAGTCGTGTATGACTGCTGCGGCGGACCTCGTCGTGACGAACGCCGAAATCCACACGCTCGGCGACCCCGACGAGACGCACGAGGCGATGGCGGTCCGCGACGGCCGCGTCGTCAGGCTCGGGTCGACGTACGACGTCGAGTTCCTCGCCGGCGTCGACACCGACACCGTCGACGCCGACGGCCGCGTCGTCCTGCCGGGGTTCATCGACGCCCACACGCACCTGCTGATGACGGGCCGGTCGCTCGTCCACGCGGACCTCTCGGCCGCCGACGACGCCGACGAGGCCGTCGACCTGCTCTGCGACCGCGCCGCCGAACTCGGCGACGACGAGTGGGTGCTCGGCTTCGGCTACGACGAGACCACGTGGACGGACGGCCGGCGGCTCACCCGCGACGACCTCGACGCCGTGTCGGAGACGGCGCCCGTGGTCGCGTTCCGCGAGGACCTCCACGTCGCGTCCGTCAACGGCGTCGTCCTGGACCGCTTCGGCGACGACCTCCCCCCGGCGGACGTCGAAACCGAGGCGGGCGACCCGACCGGCGTCCTCGTCGAGTCCGCCGTCGACCCGATTTACGAGGCCATCGAGCCGGACGCCGACGAGGCCCGCGAACTGCTGACGGCGGCACAGCGGCACGCGAACGAGCGCGGTGTCACCGCCGTCCACGACATGGTCCGGAAGTCGAAGGCGCCCGAGGTGTACCGCGGCCTCGACCTGGACGGCGACCTGTCCGTCCGGGTCCGGCTGAACTACTGGGCGGACCACCTCGACTCGCTCGTCGACGCCGGCCTCCGCACGAACCACGGCAGCGACATGGTCCGTGTCGGCGGCATCAAGTCGTACACCGACGGCTCGCTCGGCGGCCACACCGCGAAGCTCTCCGAGCCGTACGCCGACGCCCCGGACGAGACCGGTCAGTGGGTCGTCTCGCCCGACGAAGTCGCGGACCTCGTCGCCCGCGCCGACGACGCCGGCTTCCAGGTGACGCTGCACGCCATCGGCGACGCCGCCGTCGACGCGGCGCTCGACGCCTACGCCGCCACCGACACTCCCGGCGAGATGCGCCACCGCGTCGAGCACGCCGAACTGTCGAGCGACGACGCAATCGACCGGTTCGCCGACCTCGGCGTCGTCGCGTCGATGCAGCCGAACTTCCACAAGTGGGGGTTCGACGGCGGCCTCTACGACGCGCGGCTCGGCGACCGGCGCACCGACGCGAACCGGCTCCCCGCGTACCTCGACGCCGGCGCGCCGCTCGCGTTCGGCTCCGACTGCATGCCGCTTGACCCGCTTCTCGGCGTCCACTACGCCGTCAACGCCCCCTCGGACGGCCAGTCGCTCGGCGTCACCGAGGCGCTCCGCGCCTACACCGCCGGCGCCGCCTACGCCGGCTTCGACGAGGACAGGCTCGGGACGCTCGAACCGGGCAAGCGCGCCGACTTCGTCGCGCTCGACGGCTCGCCGTGGGACCGGCCCGACCGCATCGACGACGTCGACGTCGCGCTCACCGCCGTCGACGGCGACGTCGTCTACGACGGCCGGGCCTGACCGCCGCGGACGAGTGCTCGAAAGCGCGGTCACGTCGCGATGAGAACCACCGCTGCGGCGCCGAACGCGATGCCGATCGCCTTCTGCGCCGTGACTCCTTCGCCCAGAACCACGATTCCGAGCAGCGCGCCGCCGACGAGGAGCATCCCGAATATCGGCACGACGACGCTGACGGGGCCGGTCGAGAGCGCTCGGAAGTAGCCGACGACGGCGCCGGCGAGACAGATTCCCGCCGCGACCGCGAATACGGCGGACCGGTTCGTCAGCGACGGAACCGCCCCGTCGCCGAAGAGCGCGGCCAGGGCGGTCGCTCCGACGGCGAGCGTACCGACCGCGATCGGCATCACGGTGAACGCCGGCAGTTCCCTGAGCGCGATTTTGATGAACAGGAAGGCGAACGAGTAGCAGGCCATCGCGAGCAGCGACCACGACACGTAGTTCACGGACGGCTCCCCTCCGCGTCGAGTCCCGTCGGCTCTCGCCGGCGCGTCATCCGTTCACACACCTGGCTGAATACGCAAAAACTCTCCGCCGGTCGGCCGGGAACTCTGCCCTCCTCCTCGGCCCACCGCCGGCGTCGCTCAGGCGTCGAGCGCGGCGGTCCGGTCGTCGCCGGCGGCGTCGGGGTCGGCGTCCTCCGTCACCTCGACGTCGAGCACCGAGAGCGTCTCGTCGAGCGTCACGGACAGCACGTCGCCGTCACACGGGATGTCGAGTCGGACCGTCACGGGGTCGGCGCTTTCGACCGTCGTCCGCTCGTCGCTGACACACCAGTCGTGCGTCCAGAACGGCTGGGTCGTCAGGTCGACGCCGCGGTCCGCGTGGAACGTCAACACCGCCGCGGTGTCGAGGAGGTTCAGGCCGACGGCCGAGGTGAGCCGGTTGTCACAGCGGCCGCAGACGTGCCGGACCGCGACCTCCTGGCCGGGCAGTTCCGTGTCGGCGTCGAGTTCGGTCCGCATCTGCCCCATGCACTCGGGGCAGACGCCGTCGGCCGCGAGGCAGTAGTGGTGGCGCACGTGGTGGTGGAACGCGTCGAGGAACTCCGCGGGCCGCCGGCCGTCCAGTCCGCCCGGCGGGAACGAGTAGTGGACGTGCTGCCGGCCGCAGTCGCCGCAGTCGATGGTGAGCCGCTCCTCCGCGTAGGTCGCGCGCAGCGGCCCGCCGCAGGCGTAGCAGTCGCCGGGCGCGTCCACCGGCCCGACCTCCGCGCGGCCCGTGAAGGTGCCGGCGAACACCGACCGGACGACCTTCCAGCCGGGCGTCCGGAACACGTAGCCGTCGTCGGTCTTCCGGACGAAGTGGTCGAGCAGCTGCTTCAGGTGGTAGTTGAAGTGCGCGCTGTCGTCGATGTCGACCCGGTCGTACAGCGCCGAGAAGGGGACCGGCGCGTCCGACTCGCGCTCGACGGTCTCCTCGTGGAGCGCCTGCAGAATCTCGATGCGCGTCTCGTTGCCGAGCAGCGCGAACGCCTCCGCGGGCGCCAGGTCCGCGTCAGCGACGTGGTCGGGGAGGTCGTCCTCCGCGGGGGTGCTCATGGATACCTCGGTGTTTCGGCGCCGATACCAAAACGGTTCGGGCGCCGCCACAAACGTATTGGTCTGCGGCGCCGCTACACGGCGGCGTGGTCCCTACGCGACTGACGCGCCGCGGCGCGCTCGCGCTCGCCGGCGGCGCACTGACGACCGGCTGTCTCGACGCCGCGCCGACCAGCGGCGACGCCGACCGGTCCGGAATCGGCGGGACTCCGGGCGGCTCGCCGGCCGCACCGGCGGACTGGCCGATGCTCGGCCACGGCCCGGCCCACACCGGCGCGAACCCGGCGCACGCCGGCGGCGAACCGACGAGTCGCCGGCGACGCGCCGTCGACGGCCCGCTGACGACGCCGACCGTGGTCGGCGAGACGGCGTACGTGACGCGCGGCGCGCCGGCCGGCGACGGGCCGCAGGCGACGGTCGAGGCGTACGCGCTCGGCTCCGGCGCCCGTCGCTGGTCGCTCCTGCTGACCCGCGACGGCGACCCGGTCCGGTTCACCTACGCCGCGCCGAACTCCGACCGCAGACCGGTGTACCACGGCGGCCGGCTGTACGTCGCGGTCGACGACCGCGTCGCCGTCGTCGACCCCGGCGGCCCCGAACTGCGCGGGACCACGGAGTCGGTGGATGCGCTGCCGCTCACCGAGCCGCCGACCGTCGCGGACGCCGGCGTGTTCGCCGGCGGCCCGTCCGGGCTGGCCGCGTTCGACCACGGCGGCGCCCTCCGCTGGACGCTCCCGCGGTCGCCAGACGAGGACAGTTGGCAGCCGGCGCTCGACCGGGGCGCCCGCGTCGCCGCCGTCGGCGACGACGCGGTGTACGTGTCGACCGGCGCGGCGCTCCGCGCGCTCGATCCGGCCGACGGGACGCGGCTGTGGCTGCACGAACCGGACGACCCGTCGGCGACGTCGGTCGTCCTCGCCGGTGACGCGCTGGTCCGCGCCGGCTTCCACGGCGTCGAAGCCGTCGGCCGCGACGGCAGTCGGCGGTGGCTCGCGGAGTGGCCGGGGAACGCGGTCGTTCGGCCGGCGGTCGCGGACGGAACGGTGTACGTCGCCGGGCTCACCGGGCACGTCGCCGCCTACGACCTCGACGGCGCCGGCGAGCGGCTGTGGCACCGGAGTCTCCCGCCCGAGCGGTTCGCGCAGGGGACCGTCCCGGCCGTCTCCGACGGCGGACTCCACGTGCTCCGCGTCGACGCCGACGCCGGAACCGTCCGCGTCTACGGGCTGAACCGGGACGACGGGTCGACCGCGTGGACGACCGAGCACGCCGGGACGCGCGCCCGCGGCGTCGTTCCGGCGTCCGGCCGCTACGTGTTCACCACGGAGACGACGCCGCCGGAGCAGCGCGAGTCGTCGACGGTCGGCGCCGGGCAGGACACGACCGGTCGGCTGTGGGTGTCGACGCCGCCGTCGGCGTAGCCGGGGGCCGGGGCGACGCGGCGACCCGCGGCGTCACAGGCCGGCCGGACCGGGTCGGCCAACCGGAAGTAGTTAATCGCGGCGCCCGGACGGTTCGGGCATGAGCGACGCCGAGACACTCGCCGAGCGAGTGCGGGAGGGCGACCTCCGCCTGTACGAACTCGAAGACCACGCCGACGCCGACACCGCCGCGGCGGCCCGACGGCTGCTCGTCGAATCGCACAGCGGCGCCGACCTGTCGACGACCGGCGACTACGCCTTCCCGGCCGAAGCGGCGGCGTCGAACGTCGAGAACATGCTCGGCGCCGTCCAGATTCCCGTCGGCGTCGTCGGCCCGGTCGAGGTCGACGGCGGCGCCGTCTCCGGCGAGCACTACCTGCCGATGGCGACGACCGAGGGCGCGCTGCTCGCGTCCGTCAACCGCGGCTGCGCCGCGCTGAACGCCGCCGGCGGCGCCGGCGCGCGCGTCCTGAAAAACCGGATGACGCGCGCCCCCGCCTTCCGCGTCGCCGACGTCGCCGAGGCCGAGGCGCTCGCGTCGTGGGTCCGCGACAACACCGACGCGCTCCGCGCGGCCGCCGAGGAGACGACGAGCCACGGCGAACTCCGCGAAGTCACGCCGTACGTCGTCGGCAACAACGTCTACCTCCGGTTCGGCTACGACACCAAGGACGCGATGGGGATGAACATGGCGACCATCGCGACCGAGGCGGCCTGCGACGTCGTCGAGGCGGAGACCGCGGCGTCGCTCGTCGCGCTCTCCGGCAACCTCTGTACGGACAAAAAGCCCGCCGCCGTCAACGCCGTCGAGGGCCGCGGCCGCACCGTCGCCGCCGACGTCACCGTCCCGGGCGACGTCGTCGAGGACACCCTGAAAACGTCGCCCGCGGCGGTCGCCGAGGTGAACACGCGGAAGAACCTCGTCGGCTCCGCGAAGGCCGGCGCGCTCGGCTTCAACGCCCACGTCGCCAACGCGGTCGCCGCGATGTTCCTCGCGACCGGCCAGGACCCCGCGCAGGTCGTCGAGGGCGCGAACGCCATCACGACCGCGGAAGAGCGCGACGGCGACCTCTACGTGTCGGTGACGCTCGCCTCGCTCGAAGTCGGGACGGTCGGCGGCGGCACCAAACTCCCGACGCAGTCGGAGGCGCTCGACGTACTCGGCGTCCGCGGCGGCGGCGACCCCGCCGGCAGCAACGCCGACGCGCTCGCGGAAACCGTCGCGGTCGCCGCGCTCGCCGGCGAACTGTCGCTGCTCTCCGCGCTCGCCTCCCGGAACCTCTCGTCGGCGCACGCCAGCCTCGGCCGATAACCGCCGCGTCGCCCGGTTCGGAGCCGTTCGCGCCGGGCCGCGGCTACCGGTCGAGCGCCGCGCGCAGCAGCCGCCCTGTGGCCCTGCGGAGTCGGAGCGGGTCGCCCCAGAGGTGCGCGGCGAGCGGGAACTGGAACGCGGCGGCGACGAAGAAGAACGCGCCGAGCCGCGGGTCGACGTAGTGCCACGCGGCGACGCCGGCGCTCCCCTCCCACACCAGAATCGCGTAGGCGGCGCCGCCGTGGAGCGTGCAGAGCACGCCGAGAAGCGCCAGGAACGTCGCGGCGAACAGCAGCGCCCGGTAGTCCGGCCCGGCCGCCGCGCTCGTCGCCTCCGCGGCGCTCCCCGTCAGCGCGGCGACCGCCGCTCCGCCGACCGCGTCGGCCGACGGGACCGCGACGTCGACGACCATGACTCACCGATGTTCACTGTCTGCGATAAGTCCACCGGGCCGGATTTCAGGACGAATTCTGCGGGGCGCGCTGCGCCGTTTCCGGCGCCATTTTTCGGCGTCGCCGCCCGACCGCTCCGCTCACAGCAGCCGGTATTCGCCGCCCGTCTCCGTGGCTTCGCCGCGTCGCGTCAGCCGGTTGAGCAGGTCGCGCGCCGCCGACGCCGGGACGCCGCGGTCGGTCGCGTAGTCCACGACGTCGTCCTCGTCGACCGGGCCGTCCCGCAGCGCGTCGCGCACGATTTCGTCCCGCGGCTTCGACCGGCCGCCGCCGGTGTCGCCCGCCGCGGACACCTCGTCCGCGTCGATCCCCGACCCTTCGAGGTACTCGCGGTCGTCGATACCCGCCTCTTCGGCCTCCCGCTCCAGCTGTTCGACCGTGCCGGCGCGGTCGAACGCCTCCCGCTCGCCGCGCTTCTCCGCGAGCAGCCGCGCGCGCGCCTGCGCCGCCTCCGACCGGTCGTCCGACTCGAAAAAGCGCCGGAGCTTCCGCGCCTCGTGGGTCGCCCCGCACCGCGGACACGTCGCCGAATCCTGCGCGTCCGGGTCCGACAGCAGCCAGTAGGTCCCGCAGTCCGTACAGCCGACCACCGCGTACATGGCTGTCGCTTCTGCGGCTCCGGGTTTGAACGTTCGCCTCTCCGAACCGGGTCCCGGATGACCGGCCTCCGACCGGCCGGCCGCTGAGCGACGAAGCGACCGCTCGTCGACGCGGTCCGAAAAAGCGTGGAGAGAAGCGCTGCGGGTCGCGGACTGCGGGTCGCGGTCTGCGAGCCGCGGGTCCGGCTTACGCGAGGTCGTAGATGCGGTCGACGACTTCCTCGGCGAACTCGGAGGTGGCGAGCTTCTCGCCGCCCTCGATCTGCCGTTCGAGGTCGTAGGTGACGCGGCCGGAGGAAATCTGCTGTTCGACGGCGTCGCGGACGAGGTCCGCGGCGTCGTTCCAGCCGAGGTAGTCGAGCATTTCGCGGCCCGAGAGAATCATCGCGGTCGGGTTCACCTTGTCCTCGCCGGCGTACTTCGGCGCGGAGCCGTGTACCGGTTCGGCGAGCGCCTTCCCGTCGCCGTAGTTGATGCCGGGCGCGATGCCGAGCCCGCCGATCTGGGCGCCGGCCGCGTCGGACAGGTAGTCGCCGTTCAGGTTCATCGTCGCGATGACGGAGTAGTCCGACGTCCGGGTGAGCAGCTGCTGGAGCATGTTGTCGGCGATGCGGTCTTTCACGACGACCGTGCCGTCGGGCTGCTCGCCGTCGTACTCGTCCCACAGTTCGTCCTCGGTGATGACGTCCTCGCCGTACTCCTCTTCGGCGACCTCGTAGCCCCAGTCGCGGAACGCGCCCTCGGTGAACTTCATGATGTTCCCCTTGTGGACGAGCGTCACCGAGTCGCGGCCGTTGTCGACGGCGTAGTCGATGGCCTGCCGGATGAGGCGCTTCGAGCCGAACTCCGTGATGGGCTTGACGCCGATGCCGACCGGGCCGTCGTGGATGACGTCGTCTTCGCCCATCTCGTCTTCGACGAACTCCTTGACCTGCTGGACCTCGTCGGTTCCGGCCTCCCACTCGATGCCGGCGTAGACGTCCTCGGTGTTCTCGCGGAACGTCACCATGTCCATCTCGCCGGGGTTCTTCACCGGCGACGGGACGCCGTCGAGGTGGTACGTCGGCCGGACGTTCGCGTACAGGTCGAGCGTCTTCCGGAGCGCGACGTTGAGCGACCGGAAGCCGGCGCCGACCGGCGTCGTCAGCGGGCCCTTGATGGCGACGCGGTGCTCTCGGATGGCGTCGACCGTCTCCTCGGGGAGGTTCTCGTCGTACTTCTCGCGGGCGGATTCGCCGGCGAACACCCGCATCCACGCGATGGAGCGGCCGGTCGCGTCGGCGGCGGCGTCCAGTACCTTCTGGGCGGCCGGCCCGACGTCGGTCCCGATTCCGTCCCCGTGAATGATGGGGATGATGGGGTTGTCCGGGACGGACAGCTCGCCGGTTTCCTCGTCGGCGACCGAAATCTTCTCCCCGTCGGCGGGGAGCTCGGCGATGTCGTAGCTCATAGACGTGCGTGCAGATTCCGAAGCGCCCGTAAAATGCCTGCCGTTCTCCGTCTCCGAGGCGGATTCCGCGGCGTTCCGGATGGTACCACCGGATGGCGGCGTCGACGCCGGCGGCGCCGCCCGGCGATTTCGGACGCGGTCGGGTCGCCCGCCGCGGACACCGCGCGCTGCGCCCACCGCGCCGCGCAGCATCGCACGGCAGCGCGCGGCACCGCGCGCCGCGCCGCGTCGCTCACCGATTCCCGGACGCTTTTCTCGTCCACCGGCGGTAGTCGTGGTATGCGCGTCATCTGCCACGGCGGCGCCGGCGGCGCCCCGGACGAACCGAAGCCCCGACAGGCGGTGCTGGACGACGCCGCCTCGACCGGCGCAGCGGAGTCGGACGCCGTCGACGCGGCCGTCTCGGCCGTCGAGGTGCTGGAGGAGTCACCGCGGTTCAACGCCGGCGTCGGCGGCGCGGTGCAGTCGGACGGCGTCGTCCGCACGGACGCCGGCCTGATGACCAGCGACCGGGACGCCGGCGCCGTCGCGTCGATGACCGGCGTCGCCAACGCCGCCGCGGCCGCGCGGGTCGTCATGGCGGAGACGCCGCACGTCCTCGTCGTCGGCGACCACGCCGAGGCGCTCGCCGCCGACTACGGCGTCGACACGGACCGCGACCTGCTCACCGACGAGAGCCGCGAACGGTTCGCGGACGAGGAGCCGCCGGACGGCGGCCCCGCCGACCACCTCGCGTGGCTCCGCGAGCGATTCGGCGGCCACGACACCGTCGGCGCCGTCGCGTACGACCCGGACGCCGACGAGTACGCCGCCTGCACGTCCACCGGCGGCCGCTTCTTCGCGCTCGCCGGCCGCGTCGGCGACGTCCCGCAGATCGGCTCGGGGTTCTTCGCCGCGCCCGCCGGCGGCGCCTCCGCGACCGGCGCCGGCGAGGACATCGCGAAAGCCACGCTCAGCCGGCGCGCCGTCCGCCACCTCGAAGCCGGACTCGACGCGCAGGCCGCCGCGGACCGCGCGCTCGACGAGTTCGGCGAGCTCACCGGCTCGGACGCCGGCGTCATCGTGCTCGGCGACGGCGACGCGGGCAGCGCGTACAACACCGACGGGATGCAGACGAGCGTCGCGACGTCCCGCTGACGAGCGGCGGAAGCGGAAGAAGGAGCCGGGTCAGGCGCCGGAGACCGCGAACAGAATCGCGTTGTGGACGCCGGGTCCGAGTCCGACGGCGGTGACGCCGGCGAGCAGCAGGTACCCCTCGGTCGGTTCGTCCTCGACGACCGGCGCGACCGCAGCGACGACCGCGGCGGCGACGACGAGTTTCACGGCGACGAACAGCCACCCGGCGCCGAGCGCCTCGGCCGTCGGGAGGCCGGCGGCGAACTCGATGATGAGCCGTGACAGCGGCGTGCGTTCGCCGTAGCCGAGCAGGTCGACGCCGACGGCCGTCGTGACGCCGTCCACCGCGTGCGCCGTGACCGCGAGCGCGCCGACCGCGCCCGTCGCGGCCGACTCGGCGTGGACGCGGAACAGCACCGCGGCGGCGACGACGCCGAGCACCGCGCCGCCGACGACGCCGAGCAGCGGGAGCCACGGCGTGAGTGTCCCGTGCGTCGCGCCGTACGCGATCGCGCGCGCGACGACGCCGCCGGCGGCGACGACGCCGACTGCGCCGAGGAGCCGGGCGGCCGCCTCGGCCGAGGTCGTCGAGCGAAGCGCCGCAAGCCACGTCGCGCCGGCGACCGCTGCGGTCGTCAGGTACGCGGACGGCGTCCCGAACAGCGGCGCCGCCGACGCGGGCAGCGCGCCGAGGACGTACAGGGCGTGTCCGGCGGCGCCCGCGACCATCCACGGAACCGCCGCGAGCACCTGCGCCGCGCCGAACGCGGGCCGACGCTCACGGAGCGCGTACCCGACGCCGGCGAGCGAAACCGCGAGCGCGACCAGGTAGGGCAGCGGCGGCAGCCCGAACCCTTCGGGGAGAATCGCCATGTGTCGGTCGCTCGCGCGGCGCCGTGAAAGCGTTGCGGTGCGCGGCGCGGCCGCGGCTCCCCCCGAAGTCGCCACGTCCGCTCGCGAGGAATCGTCAGTCGCCGCCGTCCGGCCTCGCGTCCGGTTCGGCGTTCGCGCTGGAGCCCTCGCCCCCGGCCGCGTGGCGGTCGCTCGCCACCTCGGGGATGTTCGGGTCGCGGTTCGGGTTCCGGCCGAGCGCCGCGCCGCGGAGGCCGCGGTCGTCGAGCTGCTCGTCGAGGACGTTGTCGAGGCGGTTTACGTTCGTCGTCGTCATGTCGTACTGGTCGAGCAGCCGCCGGAACGTCTCGTCGGACTTCATCGAAAGCTCCCGGTACCGGTCGTACAGCTCCGTCATCCGGTCGGCGTCGAGTCCGGCGACGTACTCGTCGTCGTGGAGGCCGAGGTAGCGCCGGCGCTCCTCGGCGACGACGTGGTTGACGACGACGAGCGCGACCTTCTCGATGGCGCGCTGGCTCCCGAACGCCGTCAGGTCGAGGCCGTCCATGACGCCGAGGACGCGGTCGCGCTGCCACGGCGTGAGGTCGAGCGTGTCGCAGATGGCCTGCGTGATGCGGAGCCGGTCGAGCCGGTGTGCGCGCTCGGCGTGCCCCTCGGTCGCCGGGTGGCGCTCCTCGTGAAGCCGACGGACTCGCTCGGAAACGTCGGCGTCGCCGCCGCGGGGCCGGCCGATGCGCGTCGCACTCGGCGTGACGACGTCCCAGCGGCGGAGCGTCGTGTCCCGCCGGGCCTCCGCGCGGCCGAGCGACCCCGCGCCCGGCCGGCGGTCGACGCGGCGCTCGGCGGCCCCGGCGTCGTCGGCGTCGACCCAGCCGACGCCGGCGCCGTCCGCGGCTGTCGCCGAGGCGTTCGCGGACGCCGCTGCGTCGCCGTCAGTCACGTCCCGTGGCTGGGTCGGCCTGACTGATGAACCTCACGCTCACCGCGTCGGCTCGGCAGCGGACGCCGCGCTTGAGCGGAAGGAACCCGGAGCGGGCGGTCACGGAGCGGTCACGCGGGGAGTCGGCCGGCGCGCCGCAGGCCGCCGAGCACGACGACGAGCGCGAGGACGACGACGGCGCCGGTCGCGTAGATGACGTCGTAGGCGACGCCGGCGTCGTGGAGCACGCCGACGGCGGAGGAGCCGCCGGCCTGCACGAACATCATGCCGGCCGAGTAGACGGCGTAGGCTGACGCGCGCGTCTCGTCGGGCAGCGTGTCCAGCAGGTACGTGTCCATCGCGGGGAACAGCGAGTGGATGACGTAGCCGAGCACCGCGGAGACGACGACGACCTGGACGACGCCGGAGGCGGCGACGAGCGCGGCGAGCGACGCGGCGAAGGCGGCGAGGATGGCGAGCATGTACGGGACGTGCGGGAACCGGTCCGCGAGCCGGCCGGAGATGAGGAACGCCGGGACGCCGGCGGCGAAGATGACCGTGAGGAGGTTCCGCGCCACCGTCGGGTCGAGGTCCTTCCCGGCTTCGGCGGCGACGTACAGCTCGTAGAAGTTGAAGACGCCCTGCCAGACGAACCCCGTGATGCCGAGGATAACGACGCCGGTGGCGATGGTGGGCCACTCCCGGCGCGCGGCGCCGAACAGGTCGCGGTCGCTTCCGCCGGCATCGGGCAGGTCAGTCGACCGGGCCGCGAGGAACACGAGCAGCGTCACTGTCGCGGCGGCGACGGCGATGGCGACGAAGACGGCGCGCCAGCCGCTGACCAGTCGTAGCTGGAGCGTCAGCGTGACCGTGACGAACGGCGCGGCGACCACGGCTGCGAGCTGGCTCGCGGTGCCGTGGACGCCGACGATGCGGCCGACGCGGTTCGGGAACAGTTCGGAGACGAGCGGGTTCCCGGAGACGAAGTAGGCGCCGGAGGCGAGCCCCATGCCGACCGCGGCGACCATCAGCATCGCGACGGAGGTCGCGCTCGCCGCGAACGCCGCCGCCAGCGTCAGGACGGCGCCGGAGCCCAAGACGACGTGGTGACGCGGCACCTTCGTGAGGAGCCAGCCGACCGGGAGCCGCGGCACCGCGCTGCCGACCCAGACGAGCGTGACGAGGATGCCGGCGGTCCCCTCCGTGATGGTGAACACGCTGATGAACTCCGACAGCAGCGGCGCGAACACGACCCTCGCCATGTTGACGAGGAAGACGGCGCCGCAGAGCGTGCCGAACAGGCGGCTGCGAGACACAGCCGGCGGTTCGGAGCGCGCCGAGTCAAACGTTCCGGCTCGCCGCCGCCGCGACCCGTCCGCCGGACGACCGCGGGGCCGAGCCGGCGCCGTCGCCTGCAACGCCGTCTTTTTCCCGGTGCCCGACAGACGTGTCCCCATGAAGTCGACGCGAAAGGGGCTGCGCGACGGCGACCTGGAGAAGGACAACTACGAGCGGCTCGTCTGCGCCGACTGCGGAAAGTCCCTGAAGACCGAGAACCCGCCGGACGAAGTGTACACGATTCGCCGCTGCCCCGAGTGCGGCGCCGAGTACAAGGAGCTTCGCTGACCGACGAACGAACAGACCGCACCGCCCGGTCCCCGCGCCGCGTCACAGCCTCGACCGCTTCTCTCTGACACCCGTCCAGCAGTATCGGCTCCGCTTAACGCAGACGCCAGTCGTCAGGCGCGGCTTCGGGTCGCTACTCGAACACGTCGTCGAACGCGCCGGCGCCGAGCGGGTCGAAGGTGCCGGCGGCGACGTTTTCGCGGACGTGCTCGACGCTGCTGGCTCCGACGAGCGCGGCGGTGACGGCGGGTGCGGAGCGCGCGAAGTTGATGGCGCGCTGGGCCGTCGTGTCGCCGGACAGTTCGGCTTCGACGTCCCGCGGCAGCGACGCGGCGAGTTCGCCCTGTCCGAGCGCGGCGGCGGCGAACACGGAGAGGCCTTCGCGGTGGCAGAACTCCAGCGCCGACACCGTCTCGTCGCCGTGGCTGTGCGCGTCGACCGTGAACGCGTCCGCCATCGCGACGTTGAACGGCAGCTGCACGGCGGCGAGGCCGTGGTCGTCGACGCCGACGGCGTCCGCGGCGGCCGCCGCGCGGTCGAGGACGACGCCGAGGTCGAGGTGGCTGTCGTCGCCCGGCGGGACGCGGAACGCCGACCAGGTGGCGACGCCGTACCGGCCGACGTCGCCGGCGGCGCGGCGGCGCTCCAGCGTCTCGAAGGCGGCCTGTAGCTGGTCGTACACGTCGGCTCGGCTGCGCGCTTCGAGCTGCGTCTCGGGGTTGTGGACGTAGTACAGGTCGACGGCGTCGACGCCGATGCGGTCGAGCGACCGGTCGAGCATCGCGTCCACGTAGCCCGGTGCGATACAGTGGCTGCCGCGCGCGAGCGCCGCCGGGTCGACGACGCCGGTGTCGATGAACTCCCGGCGGACGTACGCGGCGGGGTCCTCGGGGCGGTCGCCGTCGAACGGCAGGAAGCCGGCTTTCGACGCGACGACGACGGAGTCGCGCGCCGCGTCGCTCTCGCGGAGCGCCTCGCCGACGACGCGCTCGCTCCGGCCGCAGCGGTAGTTGCTGGCGGTGTCGACGAGGTTCACGCCGCTGTCGAGCGCGAGCCGAACCGCGTCGCGGTAGTCGTCGTCGACGGCGGCGGTCGGGTCGCCGAGGTACGTGCCGACGCCGACGCTGGAGACGACGCCCGGCCCGAACCGACGGAAGTACGTCCGGCCGAATCGGCCGCCGAAGCGGTCGCGGTACCCCCACGTGCCGCGCGAAGTCGCCATGGTCGGTGTCGGCGCCGTCCGCTCAAAAAGGGCGTGCTCCGTGGCTTGTGCCCGCCGGCCGCGCTACACTTCCCCCGACATCGCCTCGAACAGGCGGTCGACGAGGTCGTCGCCGCGGGGCGCGGTGACCTCGGCCGTCCCGTCGGCCTGCACCGACGGCGGGATCTGGCCGCCGCCCATCCGCGCGTGGCCGCCGGCGGACGCCGACGGGATGTCGTCGACGGCGGCGCCGAGCGCGCGGCCCATGTGGACGCGGTCGTCGCGCGACCGTCCCGACAGGTGGATGGTGCCGTCCTTGTCGCCGAGTACGACGACCGCGGTGACGCCTTCCAGCCCGACGAGTTCGTCTGCGGCCTGCGGAATCGCGTCCGCGCTGGAGACGGCGCCGACGTCGCTGACCGCGAACGACCCGCGGAGCTCTCGGCCGGCGATGGCGCGCGCTTTCACCTCCAGCGTCTCGGTGCTCACCTCCGGGTCCGCGATGCGTTCGAGGCGGTCCTCGTCGACGCCGCCGTGGAGGTAGCCCGCGGCGGCGAAGTCGGCGGCGGACGCGCCGCGCGTCAGCCGGTTCGTGTCCGAGAGAATCCCGTACAGCAGCCCGGTAGCGACCCGCGTCGGGAGCGCCAGCCCGGACACCTCCGTGTCGTGCGCCTCCGGCGGCACCGGGGTCGCGCCGACCTCCTCGAAGTACTCGGCGACGATGCTGGCGCAGGCGCCGTAGTCGGTGCGGACGTCCGTGAACAGTTCGCCGCTCCCCTCGCCGGGGTGGTGGTCGACGACGGCGAACGGGAGCACGCCGTCCGCGCCGGCGAAGCCGCGCGGCTCGTTGTGGTCGACCAGCACGACCGACTCCGCGGCGAGTTCGGAGACGTGGTCGATTCGGTCCAGGTCGACGTCCAGTACGGTTCGGAACGCCCGGTTCTCCTGGCGCCGAATCTGCCCGGCGAACTGGACGGTCGCGTCGGTGTCGACGGACGCGGCGAGTTCGGCGACGCCGAGCCCGCTCGCCATCGCGTCGGCGTCCGGGTTCGGGTGGAGCAGCACCGAGACGGCGTCCTGCTCGGCGAGCGCGTCCCGAAGCCGTTCGCCGTGCGTCCGGCCGAGCCGGCGGACCAGCAGCGCCGCGACCACCAGGGCGACGACGCCGACGCCGACGGCCGCCGCGAGTTCGGGGTTCGCGGCGAGTCGGTCGGCGAGTCGCTGGAGAGCCCCGCCCCCGAGTTGCAGCATGTCCGAGGCGAGAACCCCCCGGCACAAGAAAGTAACAGACGGTTTATTCCGCGGACTGCGCCGGGTCGACTCCGACGAGTCGCCGACGGCTCCGCGGCGCCCGGCGGCGATGACGCGCCGCGCTCCGCCTCCTCGGCCGCGGCGGACTTCGTCGCCCGGTCACTCGCCGCGGTAGGCGTCGACGGCCGCGCGGTAGCCCTCGCGGAACGTCGGGTACGCGAACTCGTAGCCGAGCGCGCGAAGCCGGTCGTTGCTGCAGCGTTTGCTGGTCAGAATCCGGCGTTCTGCGGCCGCCGAGAGACCGTCGTCCTCGAGACGCTCCGCCTTCGTCTGCTTGTCCGGGCGAGCCACGCCGCACTCGTCGGCGAGCCAGTCCGCGAACGACCACTTGTCGACCGGCTCGTCGTCGACGACGAGAACCGTCTCGCCGCGCGCGACGTCCTCGGTGAGCAGGAAGCGCACCGAGCCGGCGGCGTCGTCGCGGTGCACCATGTTCAGGTAGCCGGCGGTGACCGGGCCGTCCAGGTAGCGATGCAGCCGGTACCGGTCGGGGCCGTACAGCCCCGCGAACCGCGCGACGGTCCCGTCGATGCCGTGGTCGGCGGCGACGTCCGTGGCGACCCGTTCGGCCTCGGCGAGCACCGCGGTCTTCTCCGTCGTCGGGTCGAGCGGCGTCTCCTCGTCGACCCAGTCGCCGCCGTGGTCGCCGTACACGCCGGTGCTCGACGTGTACACGAGCCTGTCGGGCACGTCGTCGCGGCCGCCGTACTCCCAGATGACGTTCCGGAGCCCCTCGACGTACACGCGCTTCGCCGCGTCGGCGCCGCGGCCGCCCGAACTCGCCGCGAACACGACGGCGTCGGCGTCCGGGAGCGCCGCGAGCGACTCCGGGTCGGTCGCGTCAGCGCGGACCGCGGAGACGGAGCCGTCTGCGGACGCCTCGTCCGCGTCGCGCACCGCGGCGAGCCCGTCGTCCGAGCGCCGGACGCCGGTCACGTCGTGGCCGGCGGCGGCGAGCTGCCTGGCGAGCGCTACGCCGACGTAACCGCAGCCGACGACGACGACACGCATCAGCGGTCGGCGCGCTCTGCGATGAGCGCCTGTATCGCCGCCAGTTCACCCAGCGTCAGCCGCGTGCGGCCTTCGAGCGCCTGCTGTACCTCCTGACCGGTGAGGTCCGGGTCGATGTTCGCGGCGATGGTGTCCACGTCGAGGATCGCCGTCACCATCTCCATCATCAGGTGGTCGCGGACCTCGTACGCGAGGTCCTCCGCCGGCACGCCCTCCGACGCCGACAGCACCGCGGCGGCGTCTGCGAGCCGCACATCCGATACGTCGCCGGCGGCGATGGCGTCGACCACGGCGTCGTCGACGCCGGTCTCGGCGACGAGCGTCTCCGCGCCGTGTTCGTCGACGACCGCGCCGAGCCGGTCGGCGTACGCGGACAGCAACTCCGCCGGCGTCGACCCAGCAGGGTCGGACACTGCCTCGTGAAGCATACCTCTACTCGCCGGTGCGCGCGGAAAACCGTTGCTCCTCGCGCCGTCCGTCCGTTCACCCACCCACGTTGCTGTTCGCCGGACAGGCGGCCGTCGCCGTCGGCGACGGACAGGGCCAGCCGGCGGACCGCTCGTCGGCGTTGCCGTCGACGTCGCCGACGCCGCTCTTCCCGGCGGGGACGACGACGAACACCGCGGTTCGAGTCCGGAACGAGACGCGCTCGGCGCGTCCGAGTCGTTCCGCGTCGCCGTCGCCGTCGACGTCGAGCGCGGCGACCGAGCCGTCCCGGACGTATCGGGCGCCGGCACCCGAGCCGAGCGGGCCGCCGGTGGACGCGGTGACGCTGAACCGCGGATAGACGCCGCGAACCTCGACGTCCCACACGTTCACGGTCGCGTACCAGTACCCCGGGATCGGCGCGACCGGCAGCCCGGCGAGCACACCGGCGAACGTCTCGTTGACGTAGCGCTCTCTCACCGCCGCCACGCCCCGCTCGCCAGCCTTCCTGACGGCGGCGGCGACCAGCGCGTGTCTGACCGATCGGGTTTCGGTGACTGTCGCGTTCGTCATTCCGCGCGGGACCGCGACTCGGCGACTCGTCACTTCGTCCGCGACGACGACCCGGAGAGCGACGGCGAGCCGGTCCGACTCGACGCCGGAAAGAGCCTCATCCTCGGCGGCCGCGGCCGCAACGACGTTCGCGTACGAGCCGTTCGTCGCGGCGACGGCGCGGACGCCGACGGCGGGCCACCGGTGCTTCGTCGCCTCGACGGCCGCCCGCCGCTCCGACCGGGTGAGTTGCGTGCGACGGCGAAGCACCGCGTCCGCCCGGTCGTCGACGCCTCGCATCGACTCCGTGACGGCGACGAGGAGCGCGTCGCGGTGCCGGCGGAGCGTCCGGTTCGGCGCCGCGGCGAGCGTCCGGTTCGCCGACCGCAGCGCGCGGGCGCCGACGCGGAACCGCGCCGTCCGGCGAGCCGGAAACACCGCCGACGCGACGGTGTCCGAAGCGTCCCCCGTCGGCAGCGTGAACACGTTCGTGTTGCGCGCGGCGAGCGGGTGGACGGTCGTTCCGGGCGTGACGCTGGATGCCTGTGCCGCGTCGACCGCGGTGAGCGTCAGATAGCCCGGGTCACCGTGCGGCGTCAAGACGACCGGTCGGTCGAGCCACCGGCCCGCCGGCCGGGGAGCCGGCGCAGTCGCGTCGGCCGCGGTGCGGCTGAGCGCGGCGAGTCTGCCCGCCGCGTCGACGTCGACACCGGCGTCGCGCAGCACTGACCGAAAGGCCCCGTTTCGGTCGGCGGCGGTCGCGCTCCGCTGGTCGAGGGCTTCGACGACGGCGTCGAGATAGGCGGCCCGTGCGGCGACGCGGGCCCGGTCCGCTGCCCCGTCGTACGTCGCGGGCGCGTCCAGTAGTTCGGTGCGGCGAGCGCGGAGGGCCGCGGCGAGTTCGGCGGCGGCGTTCGCACGGCCGGCTGCGAGCTCCGACCGCGACACGGTCGTCGTCACGGCTCGGACCCGGTCGCGAAGCCGCGCTACGTCACGGTACACCCAGTCGCGGAGGCTGGCGGGCCGACTCCCCTGAACCGTCGCGGTCGTCGTGCTGGCACCTCGGCGGGTCGCTCGCTTCGCGAGCCGGTCGACCGCCGCGCTACTCGGCGCGAACCGGTCTCTGGCGCGGCGCTCGATGTCAGCGAGGTTCGGTCCGTCGAGCGCGCCGCCGGCACGGAACACGGGCGACGTCGTTCGGGATGGCCCGGGAACCGACGGCCGATACGTGCCTCGAACCGTGACGCGGACTCGGTAGCGGTCGGTCCAGTCCCCGCGGGTGGTTCTCGTCGCGGAGCCGTTGCTCCACGTTCTGACCACCACGTGGTCGACGACGACGGACCGGTCGGCGGCCAGAAACGACGCGGGGTCGGAGGCGTCGCTCGCGGCGTCGCGGTCGACCACCGCGGCCGAGCGGTGGCGCTGTTCGCCGACGAGCGTCCAGTTCGCTCCCGGGTCGTCGGGAGTCGGACGTACGCCGCGGGTGGCGCTGACGACCCGGACGCGACGCGTCACCTCGGCCCGGTAGGACGCCGCCAACACCTCGTCGAACCGGCCTTCGAGCAGGGTCACGAACGCGGTGTCGGCGGTGCGGTTCACGCCGACGGTGAACGAGTCCGGCACGGAAGCGCCGTCGGCGGACCCGTTCACGGAGGCGAACCGGGCTCCGACGCCCGAATCCGGTTGCCGTGCGGCGTCGCTCACGCTGAGGACCGTGTCCGTCCAGCCCGCTTGCCGGGTCCGCGATGCCGCGAGGAGGTCCGTTGCGCCGACTCGCGCGGTCGCTCGGAGCAGCGCGGCACGGCCGTCGGGGTCCGCCCGCCCGAACGCGGCTCGCTGTGCGCGGAGCGCCGCGGCGTTCGTCGACAGCTCGACGTGGCGGTTCGAGAGGACGTTCTCGACCGGAGCGCCGCCCCACTGCGCGAGGCCGCGCGCCTCGGCGACAGCAGTGAGTCGCCAGGTGAGCGCCCGACCCAATCCCGGACGGAACGGGTCCGCGTTCAGCCGCCGCTCGTACCGCTGTACCCGCTGATGCATCGCCAGCACCGGGACGCCGACAGTGACGGTGTACGTCTCCCGGTCAGTCGCGACGACGCGGCCGTTCCGATGCGCGGTCAGGCTGACGTTCCGCACCGTGACGCGAAGCCCGGTCCCGTTGTTCACGCCGTCGACGGAGACCCGTTCGATAGCAATCCGGACGTCGGCGGGGCCTTCGAGCCGCGGAAGCGACGCGGTGACGTCGACGCCCCCGGTACGCACCGACACCTGTTCGAGTGCGTCCGCGGCACGGACGGCAATTCGGAGCCGGAGCGCGTCACGGAACGGCTGTTCGGGGTCGAGTGCCGCACCAACCGCGGTCTCGGACGGATCAGTCACCGGCGTTCGGGCGGCCGCACGGGCCGCCCGCGCGGCGGCGACTCTGAGCGCGGGCCTGACAGCCGATTCCGCGCGGTCCACGGCGTCGTCGACCGACCGGTCCTCCGTCACCGGCCCGGCGACGGCGAGCGTGTGGCCGTAGGTGACGCTGCCGAGCAGCAGCACGACGCCGACGAGCGCGAACGGGACGCGTCCCCGGCGGTCGGAGCCGAGGGTCACGCGGACCACGTCCTGACGACGATGACGACGCGGCGGTCGCTGACGGCCGTCGTTTCCGCGCCGCCGCGTTCCCCGCCGGCTCTCCCGGCTGCTGGGACGGTGAACCGGGCGGCGTGAACCGCCCCGACGGGCGGCGGGTCAGCGCCGACGACGATGCCGGGTGTCGGCGTCGCCGCGGCTCCGCCGGGGACCGGCTCCCGAACGAGAATCTGCGTTCGCGCGCCGACCGCCTCGGCGACCGCGCCGCGGACTGCACGCCGGAACCCGGCTCGTTCATCGACCCGATTTCCGTTCGCGGTAGACGCCGACCGCGCTAAGGCCGCCGCAAGGAGTTCAGCGAGCGTTCCGTGGGCAGTTCGATTCGAACCAGTCAGTCCGTCACCGCTCGCTGTCTGCCTGCTGCCGCCGCTATCCGGCTGGTATTTCACGGTGGCTGTGCTCGCTGCGAGCAGTTGGACGGTGGCCCCTGCCCGGCTGTCCGCACCGGCAGCGACCGTCCCCGTCGCTGCGCCGGCGTCGGCGCCGACGAGAGTGACCGCGGCCGCGCTCACGAGGAGGAGACAGAGCGAAACGTCGACCGCAGTGCTCGTCACGACCACACCTCCACGCGGAGCGTCCCGGGGTCGACGCGGCCCGGAGCGACGCCGACAGAAACCGTTCGCTCCGCCGTTTCGGCGCCGGGCGGAGCCGCCGGACCGACGCGCCAGACGCGGTCTGCGGCCCGGAGCGTGACGCGAACGCGAGCGTCGACCTGAATCGCCTCCGTCGCTGTGTCGAGCGCGTCCGGGCCGACGACGCCGCCGTCCGCGAGCCGCTCGTAGAGCCTGGTGAGCGTCGGTGTCGCTCGGTCCCGCTGCGTCGACGGTGCCGTGTCGGCGAGGACGACGGCGTACGCGCTCACTCCGAGCACGACGGCGAGCGTCGCACCGAGCGCCACGGTCGGTTCTGCGACCGCGCGGGCGTCACTCGACATGGACGAGCGTCACCTCCGTGTCGCCCCAGGCGACGTGCGCGACGAACAGCGTCGCCGTCGGTCCTCCGGCCGACGCTGAACTCCAGGAGACCGCGTCGGCAGCGCGGTCACCGGTTCGGGACGTTCGAACCGCATCTGCGAACGCCGCGGAGGAGCCGAACGCGGCGGACGGGGGTTCACCGCGTGCGACCGAGACGAGTTGGTCGTGGCTCCCGGCGGCGACGACCGAGTCGAACGCGAACGGTGCGTGCGCCACGCCGGCGTCAGACCGCAGCACGACGCCGCGCGGCCCGACCGTGGCCCGGTCGGCTGCGAGCCGAACCTCCGCGGCGGCCGGTGGCTCCGCGGCGGCGACGCGGTCGACGACGTTCGCTGCGGCCGTCGCATCCGGCGGCGGCGCAGTCGGAAGACCGAACGCGGTGCCGAGCGCGGCCGTCGCGACCGCGGCGACGCCGAGCCACGCGTACAGCGAGTCGACGGGTGTGTCGAGCATACCCCGCGGTGGCCTCGTTCCCGTATTTGAATCTACGCAGCCCGCGGAAGCGCCGGCGAGCCGACGGGGTTCGGTGGCGCTCGACGCCGCGGACGCTCAGACGACGAGTGCGGCGGCGACGTAGCCGACGAGGAACGCCCCGGTCGCACAGAGGAGCGCCTCGCCGACGCGGACGCCGACGGTCGCGCGGTCGAGGCCGCGGTCGACGCCGACGGCGAGCGTCGTCAGCGTCGCCGCCATGAGCAGGACGTAGACGCCGACTGCGGGCCCGAGCGTGGATATCGGGAGCGCGCCGGCGCCGACGGCGACCGACGAGTCGACGCCGCCGCGCCCTGCACTGGCGGTGACGGCGGCGGTCGATGCGGCTCCGGCGGCGTCGACGGCGGAGAGTCGGGCCGCGAGGGCGACGGAGGCGCCGCCGACGAGCGGCCCGAACACGGCCGCGGTGTCCCGGAGCGTCCCGGTGACGTCCGCGAGGTCGCGCCGGGCGGCGCGCTCGTGTTCGTGCAGTTCGTCGAGGCGCTCGGCGTGCGAGACCAGCGCAGCCCCGGCCGGTCGACCCTCGCGGGCCGCGACCGACAGCAGCGTTCCGGCGGCTCGCAGCCGTCGACCCGTCGCGGCGGCGAACGGCCCTCCGTCCCCGACGAACGCCGCTCGGACGTCGACGCCGAGCGCCCGTCGACGCCGAGCCGCGTCCGCGAACGCGTCGCCGACCGGTCCTGTGAGCGCCGCGCTCACGTCCTCGACGGCCGTTTCGACCGACGCACCGTCGGCGACTCGCCGCCCGACGAGCGCCAGCGCGTCCGGGAGTCCGCGCTGGACGGCGGCGACCTCGTCGCGGACCGCTTTCACGGGGCGGAACCAGACGACTGCGGCCGTACCGACACCGACGCCGACGGCGACCACCGGCGCCGCCCACGGCGCGGCTACCGCCGACGCGAGCGCGGCGCTCACCGCCGCACTCCCGGCGCCCACGCCGACTGAGCCGACGGCGCGGCGACGCGGCGACGGAAGGCCCGGGTGCGTGGCTGCGACCGACGGAACGGGGAACGCGACCGGCCGCGCGAGCAGCAACTTCGCGCCGGCGACCACGAGCGCCGCAGGGAGTACCACGTCGTACACCGCGACGAACGCGCCGGCCGTGACGGGCACTCCCGCGGCCGCTGCGGCCGGGAGCACGCCGACGAGCGCCAGCGGCAGGAGCACCCCGAACGCGTACAGCCCGGTGACGGGTGCCCGAAGCTCCCGCGCGAACGATGCCGCCGAATCTCGGAGTTCGGCGTCGACGGCGGCGGTCGCTCGGTCGAGCAAGCGCTTCCTGTGGTCGGACGGCGCGTGCGCGGCCGCGACGACGAGCGACGCCGCCCTGTCGAGCGCCGGGAACCAGGGCGCCCACTCGGCGGCGAACGAGTCGAGCCCCGACTCCGGTGTCGTCGCCGCTCGCGTGACGGCGCCCGACAGACTCCGGGCGAGCGGCCCCGCCGTCGACTCCGCGGCGAACCGGACTGCGCGCTCCGGAACCGGCCGAAGCCGCATCCCGAGCACGAGCGCGCTGACCAACTCCGACGCGGCGCCGACCGCCCGCGTCCGGCGAACCGCCGCCAGCAGGACCGGCGCACGGTGAACAGCGTGTGCCGCCGCGAGTCCGGCGGCGAGAGCGACCGGCGGTACGGCGAGACGCGGGAAGCCTCCGGCGAGGAACAGCCCCGCGGCGACCGCGGGAGCGAGGACGACGCAGAGACCGTACCCGGCTCGAACGACTGTTTCTGCGTCCACCTGCTCGTCTCCATCGAGCGCGTTGAGCGACCGGACGAGTTCGTCGCTCGCCGCAGGCCGAAACGGATAGCACCGGGCGAACAGCCGGACGGCCGCGACCGCGGCGGCAGCAGCATCACCGCTCCGAGTCCGGCTCACGGCTCTCCGAGCCCCGAAGCCACCGCGGCCCGTCCGGTTCGGCCGTCGTCCGCGAGCGCCTGAATCCTCTCGGCCGATTCGTTCAGCGCGTCCCTGACGTCACGGTACGTCTCGTCGGGCGCCGCGAGCCCGGCGAGCAGCGCGCTGTCGCCGCGGTCGATGACGCCCGTGTCGGCAGCATCTCCGTCTCGGCCGGCCGCTGCGCCGCCGGGGTCGGCGTCGCCGCGCGAGAACAGCGAGACGAACCGGCTGTCCGCGGCCGCGCCGGTTCCGGTGGCTCGCACCTCTTCGACGGCGTCGAGCCGGTGGTCGGCGCCGAGCGTCGCGACGAAGTCGGTCGCGGCGAACGACGACGCCGGAACCCCGAGGTCGGAGACGACGCGTTCGCGGACCGCCGCGGCGCCGGTGCCGTGAATCGTGCCGAGGACGGCGTCCGCGGCGGCGCCGACCCGCATCGCCTCGTACAGCGCCCGCGCCTCCGCGCCCCTGACCTCGCCGACGACGAGCGCGCCGTCGCCGAGGCGCAGCGCGGCCCGGACGGCGTCGGTCGGTGTCAACGCAGCGTCGCCGTCGGTCCCGACCCGGAGCGACTGGACGTCGCGTCCGGCGTCGCACATCGCGGCGACGGGGAGTTCCGGCGTGTCTTCGACGACGATCGTCCGGGCCGCCGGCGGAATCGCCCAGCAGCACGCGGCGAGCGTCGTCGTCTTCCCGGCGCCGCGCGGACCGGCGACGAGTCCGGCGGCGCCGCGTTCGGCCGCCAGCCACAGCAACGCGGCGGCGCGAGCCGGGAGCGACCCGGCGGCGACGAGTCGCGGAAGCGTCCACGGCTCGTCGTCGCGTCGGCGGAACGCGAACCCAGGGCCGTCGCTCGCCGGCGCGGTGACGCCGGCCACGCGAACCGCTCCGGCTGCGGAGCCGCCACCGGCGTCGCTGAACCGGTCGCTGATTGTGGGGAGAGCGGCGTCCGTCGTCGGCGCCGCGCGCGAGAACGACCGGCCGCTCGCCGCACGGACTCGGGAGGCGAGCGTCTCCGCCTCCGCCGCCGTCAGCCTGACGTTCGTCGTCATCGCCTCCCCCGCGACGACGACCCGAACCGGCGCCGAATCGACCGGCGCCGTCAGGTACGCGTCCGTCAGCCTATCGTCCGCGAACAGGTCCTCGAAGACGCCGATTCCGCGGGTGTGTTTCGCGAGAACCGCCGTGAGCGTCTCGACCGGGACGGCCGCGTCGCGGTCCTCAGCGGCAGCCCGGACCGCACGGCCGGCAACGCGGACGCCGTCACTTCCGTGTCCCTGGACGCCGCTTCCGTCGCTGCTGACAGTTCCGTCGGCGAGCGCACCGTAGGCGTCGGTCAGCGTCGACAGCGCGGCGGCATCGAGCCCGGAACTGGGCGGCGTCACGTGGTAGTGCGGCCGAACGCGCCCCGCGTCGTTCGCGTCGTTCACGTCGTAGATGCGGACGGTGGCGCCGGTGTCGAGCACGGTGCGGTCGCGGAGCGTCGACGCCGCGGGCGGTTCCGCGGCGGCGCGGCCGAGCGCGACCGCGGGGGCGGTCGTCGCTCGGAGCGCGTCGTCGTAGCCGGCCGCATCGGCCGCGCACGCTGCCAGCCCGGTTTCGGCCGCGAGCCGGTTCACCGGTCCGGCTCGACCGGTCGCTTCACGCGCGACGGCGAGCGGATCACGGCGTGCGCGGTCGGCGAGTTCGGGGTCGTGGAAGGCCGCCGCGTCGACGAAGCGGCCCGCGGCGAGCAGAAGCGCGGCGGCCCGCCCGTCGTAGACACGGTCGACGCCGGCGTCGTGAACGCGGACGAGGTCTGCGTCGCGGGCCGCCAGCGCACTGACCACCGACGCTCGGCAGCCCGGCGACGTCGCCAAGTCGCCGCCGCGTGGACAGGCCGCGGCGTCGACGTGGAGCGTCACCCGTTCGCCGCCCGCGCCGGCGCCGTCCACCAGGCTGACCGTACAGCGACAGGCCGAGTCGGTGGCGGAGTCGCCAGCGCCGCCGGTGTCGGAGCCGACGTACCGTCGGAGCGTCTCTGAGAGCCGCATGGGCGCGGTGGTCCCGTTCCAGTACTTGAACTCTCGGACGCGGAGACGACGACTCGCCGGCTGCTTCCTACTCGGTGTGTCACTTCGAGCGTCAGCAGATGAGCACCCGGTTCAGTGAGCACCAGCGCTCCGCCACCATCGCCAGTCATCGCTCCACCGTCACTCTCCGCCGTCACTCCACCGCCACCCCCCGCTGTTACTCCCTCGACGGCCATCGGTGTGGACAGCCGGCGCGTGACGGTCGGACCGCGCCCGACGGCGTACCTGACGGTCGCTCGGCGACCGGGACACAGCGCGACGAACCGAACCGGAGCGGCAACCAGCGACCGGGCCGGGAGTCGGAGGCCGACCGTGCGGCGAGCGCCGCGCCGACCGGCGTCGACCGCGGATTCCGCGGACAGCAGGTCGGCCGCGGCACGGTCCAGTCGAACAGTCGCCCGGTCGAGTTCCGCGGCTGTTCGTTCGGCGCTGACGGACTCGATGACCGGGAGCGACGCCGCGAGGAGTGCCGCGGTGACGGCGACCGCGAGGACGACGCGAATCACAGCGCGTCGCGGAGCCGAGCGGCGAGGCCGTCGCGGCGCTCGCCGGAGACGCCCGGGTCGTCCGAGCCGCGCTCTCCGGTATCTGTGCCGGCCGCTTCGGCGAGGTCCGCGTCGTCGACGGCGTCGGCTCCGGTGGCGTCTGTCAGCCGCTCCGCCGTCGCGAGCGCGAGGTCCGCGCGGCGTTCGACGTCCCGGTTCACCGCGCGGACTGCGCCGACGTAGCCGCGGAGCGCCTGAACCGCGGCCTCCAGTTCCGTGACGCGGTCGGCCAGCCCGGCGGCCTCGGCTTCGACGGCGTCGAGCCGTTCTGCGGTGGCGGCCGAGTCGAGGAGGTCGTCGGGTGCCGCTTCGCCCGAGAGCGTTCGCTCCACGGCGGACAGCCGGGCGTCGAGGGCCGCGTGGTCGGCGCGGCGGTCGACGTCGGTGTGGCTGTTCTCGGCCCCCGCCGGAACGGATTCGGGCGCGTCGTCGCAGTCGGGTGTGGGCATGCCCCGGGGTGGCTCCGTCATCGCACCTAAAGTTCCGGGACGCATCCGTGGGAAGATTCAAGCACGGTGACGCGGAATTACGCGGTATGAAGACGGTCCTCATCGGGGTCGGACAGGCCGGCGGGAAGGTGACGTCCGCGCTGGTCGACTTCGACCGCGAAATGGGGTTCGGTGCAGTGAAGGGCGCGCTCGCCGTGAACAGCGCGACCGCCGACCTCCAGTCCCTCCAACTCGACACGGTGCTCGTCGGCCAAGACCGCGTGAGCGGCCACGGCGTCGGCGGCGACAACGAACTCGGAGCCGAAGTGATGCAGGCTGACGTCGGCGAAGTCATGTCGGCGCTCGACGGCCGCATCACCGCCGAGGCCGAAGCCATCTTCGTCGTCGCCGGGCTCGGCGGCGGCACCGGCTCCGGCGGCGCGCCCGTACTCGCGAGAGAACTCAAGCGGGTGTACAGCGTCCCGGTGTACGCGCTCGCAATCCTCCCCGGGAAGAGCGAAGGCGCGATGTACCAGGTGAACGCCGGCCGGTCGCTGAAGACGCTGGCGCGCGAAGCCGACTCGACCATCCTCATCGACAACGACGCCTGGCACTCCTCCGGCGAGAGCCTCGAAGAGGGGTTCGACTCCATCAACCAGAGCATCGCGCGGCGCGTCGGCCTCGTGCTCGCGGCCGGCGAAGCCGTCGAGGGCGTCGGCGAGTCCGTCGTCGACACCTCCGAGGTCATCAACACGCTCCGCTCGGGCAGCATCGCGGCGCTCGGCTACGCCGTCGCCGACGCCAGCGACGACCCCGACGCGAACATCAACGTCGTGACCAGCGTCGCCCGGAACGCGCTGCTCACCGGGACGAGCCTCCCGGACGCGACGAAGGCCGAGGCGGCGCTGCTCGTCCTCGCAGGGAAGCCCGACCGCATCTCGCGGAAAGGCGCGGAGCGCGCGCGGAAGTGGCTCGAAGAGGAGACCGGGAGTATGGAGGTCCGCGGCGGCGACTTCCCGTTGGACTCCGAGCGGCTCGCCGCGCTCGTCGTCCTCGGCGGCGTCGAGCGCTCCGGCCGCGTCCAGGAGTTCCTCCAGCGCGCGAAGGAGGCACAGGAGCGCGACGAGGAGCCGAGCGACGACGGCGACAAACTGTTCCAGAACGACGAACTCGACAATCTGCTGTGACCGCCGCGAGCGGGCGGCAGTCCGCCGCGTTCGCGGCCGCGGCGCCGTAACAGTTCAGTCGCCCGCGGCGGTTCCGCGCCCGGTTGGACAGCCATAAGTGCCGCCGATACCGAGGTCCGCTGATGACTCGCGCCCCCGACTGGCTCAGCTTCCGTCGGTACGCGGCGTTCACCGCGGGGATGACGCTCACCCTCGTGATGCTCGGCATCTACACGGCCGCGACCGGGTCCGGGCTGGCCTGCGCACAGCAGTGGCCGCTCTGCGACGGCGGCGTCCTCCCGCAGACGATTCCGTCGTTCATCGAGTGGTTCCACCGGCTCTGGGCGATGATCACCGGCTTCCTGATTCTCGGCGTCGCCGCCTGGGCGTGGCGCGCCGGCCGGTCCGCGCGCGAGCGCTGGGCCGCGACCGTCGCGCTGGTGCTCACGCCGCTGCAGGCGATTTTCGGCGCCATCACCGTGACGCTCAACGGGGCGCTTCCGGGCGGCTACTCCGCGCCGATTCACGCCGCGCACTTCGTCACCGGATTCGGCATCTTCGCCGGACTGGCGTACGCGGCGCTGCTCGCGTACGAACGCGACCGCGCCTACACCCGCAGTCTGCTCTCACGGACGCGCGGCGCGCTCGGCGTCGCGTTCGCCGGGCTGCTCGCCGGCGTCCTGTTCTCGCGGCTCCCGCCACTGCTCGCCTACCGGCCGTGGGCGCAGGCCGCCTTCTTCGGCGTGTCGCTCGCGGCGTTCGCCGCGCTCGTCGGCGCGACGCGGTGGCTCGGCGCCGACGGCCACCGGAAACTCCGCGTCGCCACCGCGGCCGCCGCGGCGCTGCTGTTCGTCGGGATGCTGCTCGGCCGCGACCTCGTCTACTACACCGAGACGGTTCGGCTCGTGAACGGCGTCGTCGTCGCCGCCGCCGTCCTCCTGACCGCGGCGGCGCTGTGGACGCTCCGCGGCGCCGACGACGCCGAGTCGGTCGAACGGCTCGGGTCGACGCAGAACTGAGCCGCCCCGGAAAGCCCGACGGAACTCTCGGTTCGCCGCGTTCCGCTGCACGTTCTTGTTCATCAGTGCAGTTCTGCGAGCAGAGACCACCGAAGGCGACTTATATACGTTCGCGTAATAGAGGGATGTCATGGAGAGACGTACGTATCTCAAGTCGACCGGAACCGCTGCGGCAGCGCTCGCGATGGCGGGCTGTCTCGGCGGCGGCGGCAGCGGCAGCAAAACCATCAGTATCGGCTCGGACATCCCGTATCCGCCGTTCGAGTACATGGAGAACGGCGAGCCCGCCGGCTTCGACCCGGCCATCGCGCAGGCCGTGTTCACGGACCAGCTCGGCTACGAGTACTCGTTCAAGGACACCAGCTTCGACGGCATCATCCAGGCGCTGAACAACGGGAACTTCCGCGTCATCATGTCCGCGATGACCATCACGGAAGAGCGCGCCGAAAAGGTCGACTTCTCGGACCCGTACTTCACGGCGTACCAGACCATCGCGGTGCTGCAGAACTCCAGCATCGACGAGAAGTCGGACCTGAAGGGGAAGGCGGTCGGCGTCCAGAAGGGGACGACCGGCGCCGGCGCCGCGGAGGGGCTCAAAGAGGAGCTCGGCGGCGACCTCACCATCAAGCGGTTCGACACCATCGCGTCGGCGTTCAACGCGCTGTTGAACAACCAGGTGTCCGCGGTCATCAACGACAACACCGTCAGCGCCGAGTACGTCAGCAAGAACGACGACGAACTCCGGTTCGTCGAGGGCGACGGCGCCGCCGTCGAAGCCGGCCGCGAGGCCCCGCCGTACCTCACGCTCACCATCGAGGACTACGGCATCGCGTTCCGGAAGGACGACGACGAGCTCCGCAAGGAGGTCAACGACGCGCTCGCGACGATCAAGGAGAACGGGACGTACGACGACATCTACTCGGAGTACTTCGCCGGGTAACTCACGTCGATGGGAACCAGCTACCCTGACGCCGAGGCTGCCGACGACGGCGGACAGCAGTTCGCTTCCGACGAGGCGCTCCGTCGGCTCAGCATGCTGGTCGCCGGGATCGTGACGCTGCTCGTTCTGGCGTTCCTGGCCATCCTCTTTTTCGGCCGGTACATCATCGGCGAGCAGTTCGTCGACTACGCGCTGCTGCAGAAACTCGTCACGCCGCCGTCGGGCTACTACACCGCCTTCTTCAACGTCATCGGCGTCGTCGTCGTGTCGGCTATCACGTCCGTCACCGCCGGCGTGTTCGTCGGGCTCGGCCGCGTCTCGAAGACGCCGTTCACGGCGCGCATCAGCCGGGCGTACGTCGAGTTCTTCCGCGGCACGCCGCTGCTGTTCCAGCTCATCGCGGTGTTCTACGGGATTCCGGCGCTGTTCGGAACCGGCAACTTCCCGATATCGAACTTCGCGTGGCCCGCCGCCGTCATCGGACTGACGCTGAACCACGCCGCCTACACCGGCGAAGCCATCCGGGGCGGCATCGAGTCGATTCCGGAGGGCCAGATGGAGGCGGCGCGGTCGCTCGGCATGGGCTACGTCCAGTCGATGCGCGAGGTCATCCTGCCGCAGGCGTGGCGGAACGCCGTGCCGGCTGTCGGCAACGACATGATCATCCTTGTGAAGGACACGTCGCTTCTGACCGTCATCGCGTTCCCGGAACTCATCAGCCAGTGGCAGTACACGTACTCCGACACGTTCGACCCGTGGACGCCGCTGGTCGTCGTCGGCGCGCTCTACCTGCTCATCACGGTGCCGCTGTCGTCCATCGTCCAGCGCGCCGGTGAACTCACCAGCCCCGGCCGGAGGGGTGAGTGACCGTGAGCGACGAAACCGCCGCGGACGACGTCGACGCCGGGGTCACGGCCGGAGCCGACTCGGCGCTCGGCGAAGACGTGTCGGGGAAGCCGTCCCGGACCGGCGAGACGCTGCTCGAATTCGACAGCGTCGACAAGTACTTCGGCGACACTCACGTCCTGAAGGATATCGACCTCGAAATCGACGAGCAGGAGGTCGGCGTCGTCATCGGGCCGTCCGGCTCCGGGAAGTCGACGCTGCTCCGCTGTACGAATCGGCTCGAAGAGATTCAGTCGGGCGAAATCCGGCTGGACGGCACGCCGATTACGGACCCGGACGCCGACATCAATCGGCTCCGGCAGCGCATCGGCATGGTGTTCCAGTCGTTCAATCTGTTCCCGCACCTGACGGCGCTGGAGAACGTCGCGCTCGCGCCGAAGAAGGTGAAGGGCGTCCCGAAGGCGGAGGCGCACGACGACGCACACCGGCTGCTCGAACGCGTCGGCCTCGCGAAGCAGACCGACCAGTACCCGGCGGAGCTGTCCGGCGGGCAACAGCAGCGCGTCGCCATCGCCCGGGCGCTCGCGATGGACCCGCAGGTGATGCTGTTCGACGAGGTCACGTCCGCGCTCGACCCGGAACTGGTCGGCGAAGTGCTGGAAGTGATGCGCGACCTCGCCGACGAGGGGATGACGATGATGGTCGTCACCCACGAGATGGGGTTCGCCCGCGAGGTCGCCGACTCCGTCACGCTGATGGCGGACGGCGAAATCGTCGAGCGGACGCCGCCCGAGCAGTTCTTCGAGGAGCCGACGACCCAGCGCGGCCGGCAGTTCCTCTCGAAGCTGCTGTAGCCGGCCGCCCCTGCGACCACCCTGCTTTTTACGTCGCCGCGCGCACCTCAGTCCGTGCCGAGCAGACGACGCGTCGTCCGCGCGGCGGCGGCCGGACTCGCCGGGGTCGCCGGCTGCGGCCGGTCGCTCCGCGCGAACGACGTCCCCGGCGGGCTGAAGCTCGTGAACCGCCGGACCGAACAGGTCTCCGTGGTCGTCAGGGCCGCGTTGCAGCCGGAGTCGACGCCGGCGTCGCCGACACCGACGCCCGAGGGCGGTCCGTCTCCGCTGTCCGGCGACGAGGTGACGGTGTCCGGCCGGTTCGTGCTGCCCGCGTCGTCGACGCGGTTCTCCCCCGGCTTCTTCGAGCACGCCGGCCGGTACGTCGTCGAGGTGACGTGGAGCGGGCAGCGCGAACGCGAGGAAATCGAGCTGTACCGGACGGTCGGCGGCGGCGTCGGCGTCGACACCGTCGTCGTCCGCGTCGACGACGCGGGCCTGTCGGTGTCGGTGACGCACGTCGACTGAGCCGAACGTCCCTCCCCGCAGAACAGTTCTGTCCCGCTCGTGAGCCGGCCGGCCGGCGGACTCAGAACGTCAGAACCTCGACGCCTTCGGTCTCGTAACGAGTCATCGCGGCGAGCCGGTCTGACACCTCGTCGAGGCCGACCTCGCGGCCGACGAGGCTCGCCGGGTCGAGGTCGCCGGCCTCGATGAGCCCGAGCAGTTCGTCGTAGCGGGTCGGCGGCATACCGCGCGCGCCGACGAAGTCGAGTTCCCAGCGCGTCATCACGTCGGTCGGCAGGCTCACCTCGCCCTGCTCAGCGTCCGTCGTCAGCCCGACCTGGACGTGGGTGCCGCGGACGCGCAGACAGTCGACGGAGTTCCGGCAGGTCTCCGCGCGGCCGAGCGCGTCCATCGACACGTCGGCGCCGCCGCCGGTGACCGACTCGATTTCGTCCGGGACCGCCGCGTCGCGGCCGTCGATGGTCACGTCGGCGCCGGCGTCGCGGGCCCGGTCGAGCGCGTCCGTGGAGACGTCGACCGCCGCGACGCGCGCGCCGAGCGCGTCGGCGATGTGGACCGCCGAGAGCCCGACGCCGCCGCAGCCGTGCACCGCGACCCAGTCGCCGCCGTCGACGTCCGCGCGGTGTGCGAGCGCGTGGAACGCCGTCATGAACCGGCAGCCGAGCGCCGCCACGTCCCGCGGCGCGACGCCCTCCGGGAGCGGCATCGCGTTGTAGTCCGCGTGCGGCACGTGCATCTGCTCGGCGAACGCGCCCGGCACCTCGCGTTCGAAGCCGAGCGCCAGCCCGTCGGTGCAGGTGTTCCCGTGGCCGTTCAGGCACTCGCCGCAGGCGCCGCAGCCGAGGTTGAACGGCACGGCCACGCGGTCGCCCTCGCGGACCGACTCCACCCGGTTTCCGACGGCGACGACGGTCCCCGCCGGTTCGTGCCCGAGGACGAAATCGGTCGGCGCCTGGTCGTCCGCCCACTCGCCGTGACCCATCCACGCGTGCCAGTCCGACCGGCAGATTCCGCACGCCTCGACGTCCACGACGACGCCGTGGGGCGCACACTCCGGCGCCGGCACGTCGGTCACGTCCAGCGGCTCGCCGTACTCGCGGAGGACAGCAGCGTTCATGCCCGCCGGTTCGGAGGACTGACGCAAAAAGCAGTGTGTCCCTCCCCCGACTGGACCGGGCGGCGGCGGGACCGCGACGCGACTTTTTCGTTGCTGACGCGGAGGCGGCTACATGAAGTCGGTGAGGCCGGACTGGTCGTCGTCCTCGTCTGCGGCCTCCGGGTCGGCGTCGCCGGCGTCGGCAGCGTCGGCATCGGGAGTCTCGGCGGCGCGTTCACCGCCGGCTCCGGAGCCAGCGGACCCGGCGTCCGCGAGCGTCGCCTGGTCCGCGCCGTCGTCGTCGCCGTCGGCTGACTCGGCGGTCGTCGGGACGCCGGCGAACGCGCCGCCGGAGTGCTCCTCCATGCGCTCCGCGCGGAGTTCCTCGGCGTCCTCGACGATGGACTCCACCTTGTTCGTCGTCTCGCCGGAACCGGTGACGAACGAGACGTGCTCGGCGTCGAGGTCGTAGGCGGCCGCCATCAGCACCGTCAGTTCCCGCGGCTTGCAGTGGTGGGTCATCTCGGCGAGGAACGGCAGCACGTCGCGGCGCGCCGTCGCCATCGAGAAGCCGCCGCGCGTCGCGATCTTCCGGACGACGTCGTCGGCGGCGTTCGACGACGAGTGGTAGAACTGCGGCCGCCCCCACCGGGTCCACCCGCCCTTCGTTTCGTCGCGCTCGGCGGCGACGCCGGCCGAGAGGTTGTCGCCGGCGTACCGCCAGTACGAGTAGTTCTGGCTCGCGCGCACGCGGCCCAGCCAGACGTCGGCGTCCGCGAGGTGTTCGTACGCGCGGACCGCCTCCGATGGCTCGTACACCTTCAGCATGTTGTCCTCGATCCACTTCGTCAGGTCGTCCGGGGTCTCGTCGACGTCGTAACTCGACTGCAGCGCCTCCCGCGCGGAGTCGCCCTCCTTCAACACGAGGTCGAGGAACGGGAAGATCCCCATCGACGTGTCCCTGCCGCCGGTGACGACGTCCTCCTCGGTGAGCCGGTCTTTCCCCTCGGCGACGGCCTGCAGGTCGTTGACGGCGCCGCGGAGGTCGCCGGCGTTCCGCTCGGCGATGTGTTCGAGCGCGTCCTCGTCGAACTCGACGTCCTCCTTCCTGCAGATGTCGCGTAGCACCGGGACGATGCTGCGCTTGCCGACGTCGCGGAACTCGATTTCCCGTGTGGCGTTCCGGAGCCCGCGGCTCATGTCGTAGTAGTCGTTCGCGATGAGGACGACGGGCTGGCCGGCGCTCTTCACGAGCGACGTGATGGCGCCGGCGCCGCCACGGTCGTAGTTCCCGTGGATGTTGTCGGCCTCGTCCAGGATGACGAGCTGTCGGCCGCCGGTGTCGTCGGCGCCGCTCGCGCCGCCAAGCGTCTCGTTGTTGGCGGCGCGGCCCGCGAACCGCTCGATGACGTCCGCGGTCCGCTGGTCGGAGGCGTTCAGCTCGACCGTCTCCCAGCCCTCGTCGGCGGCGAGCGCGTGCGCCGCTGACGTCTTCCCGACGCCGGGGCTGCCGTGCAGCACCACGGCCTCCCGGTGGTCGTCCCACGTGTCCGCCCACTCGCGGAACTGCTCGACAGCCTTGTCGTTCCCCCGGAGTTCCGACAGCGACCGCGGCCGGTATTTTTCCGTCCAGTCGACCATGCTCAGTTAGTTTCTGGTGGGTCGCGTTCGCGCTTAGTGGTTCCGACTCGACCCGTCTCACTGACCAGTTCGCGCGGCTGTGCCAGCGTCGCCGAACCGGAACTAGAACCGGAGGCTGAATCGGACTCGGAGTCAGATTCTGAACCAGACCTGCGAGGATAGCGCGCGTTGGCCAGCGGCGGTCGGATGGCGAAGTCGCCGGGTGGCGAGGCGGTCAGATGGCGAGCGTGTAGAGCCGCTTCCGGGCGTCGGAGAAGGAGAACCGGGAGTCGACGGCGCCCACCTCTTCGAGCCGCGACAGCGCGTAGCGGACGGTCCGCGGCGGCAGCAGCGTCTCCTCGGCGAGCTGGCTCTGGGTCAGCGTGTCTTCGTACTCCAGCACCTTCGCGACCAGTTTCGCGCTCGGCGGAAGCTCCTGAACGGCGTCCCAGCCGTCGGCCGATACGTCGCCGCTCCCGGCGGAGTCAACGTCGGATGTGCTCATGCGTACATCAACACAACGCATACCGGGTGATAATACTTACTATCCCAAATAATTACCTTTGGTAATCCTTCCGTCGGCGCCGAACGGGGGGTCCGCCACCCGAAGCCTCTTATCGACGTCCGCCTTAGAACCGCCGATGACCGACACCGTTGACGACGTCGACATGCCCTACGAAGAGGACTCGGCGTCGCAGCAGGAGAAAATCGAGGCACTGCAGGAGCGCCTCGACGTCCTCGAATCCCAGAACGAGGAGATGCGCGACAAGCTCCTGGACGCGAACGCGGAGAACAACAAGTACCAGCAGAAGCTGGAGCGGCTCACCCACGAGAACAAGAAGCTCAAGCAGTCGCCGCTGTTCGTCGCCACGGTGCAAGAGCTCACCGACGACGGCGTCGTGATCAAACAGCACGGCAACAACCAGGAGGCGCTGACCGAAGTCACCGACGGGATGCGCGACGACCTGGAGCCGGACGACCGCGTCGCCGTCAACAACTCCCTCTCCGTCGTGAAGAAACTGGAGAAGGAGACGGACGTCCGCGCCCGCGTCATGCAGGTCGACCACTCGCCGGACGTCACCTACGAGGACATCGGCGGGCTGGACGAGCAGATGAACGAGGTGCGCGAAACCGTCGAACTCCCGATGGAGAACCCCGAGATGTTCTCCGACGTCGGGATTCAGCCGCCGAGCGGCGTGCTGCTGCACGGGCCGCCGGGCACCGGGAAGACGATGCTGGCGAAGGCCGTCGCGAACGAGACGGACGCGACGTTCATCAAGATGGCCGGCTCGGAACTCGTCCACAAGTTCATCGGCGAGGGCGCGAAGCTCGTCCGCGACCTGTTCGAGGTCGCCCGCGAGAACGAGCCCGCCGTCCTGTTCATCGACGAGATCGACGCCATCGCCTCCAAGCGCACGGACTCGAAGACGTCCGGCGACGCCGAGGTGCAGCGCACCATGATGCAGCTGCTCTCGGAGATGGACGGCTTCGACGAACGCGGCGAGGTCCGCATCATCGCGGCGACGAACCGGTTCGACATGCTCGACCCGGCAATCCTGCGCCCCGGCCGGTTCGACCGGCTCATCGAGGTGCCGAAGCCCGACGCCGCCGGCCGCGAACTCATCTTCCAGATCCACACGCGCGACATGAACGTCGCCGACGACGTCGACTTCGCGGAGCTCGCCGCGATGGCCGACGACGCCTCCGGCGCGGACGTGAAGGCAATCTGCACCGAGGCCGGCATGTTCGCCATCCGCGAGGACCGCACCGAAATCACGATGGCGGACTTCCGCGGCGCCTGGCAGAAAATCACCGAGAGCAGCGAGACCGACGCCGGCGACGACTCGCTCGCGTTCGCGTAACGCCACCGGCACCGCGTTCGGCCGCACCGGCCGCCGACCGCGCCGACCCGCTTTTACTGAAACCGAACCGTCGAGCCGCAGCACGCGACGCGGACTACCTGCGTCGCTACCGCAGGCTCACCGGCCGGTCGGCCGCTGTACTGGCTGTGCGACAGACTCACAGGCTGAACAGGGCGAACGGGACGGCGAACAGCAGCACCGTCATCACGGCGAGGATGACGGCGTAGCCGGCCGCGGTCGCGGCCGCGGCGCGGAACGACGCGTGAATCTCGGGCATACCGGGTCGTTCGCCGGCCGGGACAAAACCGTTGCGCCGCGTCGCCGCGTCGCCGTGGCCTCGCGTCCCGGCGGACATCCGAACTGTTGAAGCGCTGCCGACCGGACTGTCGACGCATGGGAACGATGCTCGACTCGCGCGAAGCGCAGGCTGTCGAGGTGCTCGACCGGCTGTACGACGAGTACCCGGACACCGACATCTCGCTGGAGTTCGAGACCAAACTGGAGCTGCTCGTCGCGGTCGTGCTGTCGGCGCAGTGCACCGACGAGCGCGTGAACGAGACGACCGAGGAGCTGTTCGAGAAGTACCGGTCCGCCGCGGACTACGCCACCGCCGACGAGGAGGAGCTCGCCGACGACATCTACGGCATCACCTACCACAACAGCAAGGCCGGCTACCTGAAAGGCATCGGCGAGACGCTCGTCGAAGAGCACGACGGCGAGGTGCCGGACACGATGTCCGCGCTGACCGACCTGCCGGGCGTCGGCCGGAAGACCGCGAACGTCGTGTTGCAGCACGCGCACGACATCAACGAAGGTATCGTCGTGGACACGCACGTCCAGCGGCTCTCGCGTCGCCTCGGCCTCACCGAGGAGGAGCAGCCGAACAAAATCGAGCAGGACCTCGTGGACGTCGTCCCCGAGGACGACTGGCGGATGTTCACGCACCTGCTCATCAGCCACGGCCGCGAGGTCTGCACGGCGCGCAACCCCGACTGCGACGACTGCGAACTCGCGGACATCTGCCCGTCCGAACGCGGCGACAGCGACGTCGACCTCGCCAGCGGCGAACAGTGGTGACCGAGCAGTGACGGGAGACCGGACGCCGCGGTTCCGTCAGGCGACGTACAGCAGGTAGTACCGGTACAGCCCGACGAGGTAGGCGAGTATCCAGACGGCGGTGTAGCCGAACACGCCGATGCGGAGCCGGCCGCGCCACGCGCCCATGTTCTCGTGCAGGTCGTTCAGGTCGACCTCGGCGGCGTCGACGTCGGAGTCGTACAGGTCCGCGGCGCGCTTCACCTGGACGATGCGAACGATGCCGGTCAGCCCGAACACGAGCAGCGCGTACGCCTGCAGGCCGAGGAACGCGTGGACCATCGCGAGCCCGCTGACCTGCGTGAGCAGCCGCGGCGCCATCCACGTCACGACCGGCACCGTGGTGAGCACGAGCCCCGGGACGATGTACGACAGGTGGTGGACGAGCAGGTCCCACGTCACGTTCTCCTGCTCGCGGTCGATCATCAGCCACGCGCCGTAGACGTAGAACGGAAAGCTCGCGGTCACCAGCAGGGCCGCCACCGTCCCGAGCGTCCGCGGTTCGACCATCGGCGACGGTTCGGACCCGTCGAGGGTAAGCCCACCGACCCGCGTCCGACGCACAGACGGTCGCGCGTGAGCCCCGGTCGGAAGGCGTTTACCCGTCGGATGGCTACGTCGTGGCGATGACGGACACGTCCGCGTCCGCCGACGACGCCGAAGGGGACGACGGTGCCGCGCCGGCGGACCGCGCGCCGGCCGACCCGGCCACGGCGGACGACCCGGAGCTCGACGCGCTCCGCGCCGAGGTCGAAGAGAAGTACGACTTCGACAACTTCGGCCCGGCGGACATGCGGGAGATGACCGGAGAGGAGTGGGAGGCGGCGTTCGACCCGGACAGCTGGATTACGGGCGTGGACCTGCTGGACCGCGTCGAGAAGGACCTCCAGAACCGCATCGCGAGCAGGGAAGTGTTCGCCGTTCTCGACCGGCGCCGGGACCCGCCGTCGGTCGTCGCCTACAGCGACGAGGGGTGGGCGGTGGTGTACGACGACGGCAGCGTGGAGGGCGAAGGGACGGTGCTGCGCGACGTGAAGCCGACGGTGGCGCTCTGCTCGATGGAGTCGTACGACGTCGCGGAGCCGCCGGAGGCGTACGAGCTCCCGACGCCCGACGAGGTCGAGGGCGGTACCGGCGAGTTCGGGAACCTGATGATGCAGCTCGTCGCCGGCTCACAGGTCCTCGTCGGGCTCGGCATCGGCGTGGTGTGGCTGTTCACCGACCTGTTCCCGTCGCCGCCGGGCGGCAGAGCGAACGTGTTCATCCCGGTGGCGGCGGCCTTCTTCGTCCTCATCGGCGTGTTCCTGTTCGCCGTCGTCGCGAACGCGCGGCTCTCAGACCGGTTCCGCGCCGAGGAGTACCGCGACCGCCTGCGGGCCGCTGGCATCACTGACGACGGCGGCGAGCAGTTCGCGGCGTTCGAGCAGGTCGTCTCCGAGGCGCTCGCGGACGCGCGGGCGGACGCCGACAGCGGCGCCGAAGCCGGGTCGGAAAACCCGGACGGCCCGGGTGGCGCTGACGCCGAAAACGGCCGGTAGCGGGGGAAGAAACGGCGGTACGGCACCGAGGCGAGGTCGGTGGCTTTATGCGCAGCGAATCCCGACGTGTGAACACCGATGAAGAGGCGGGACTTTATGCGACAGGCCGGGGGGGCGACGGCCGCCCTGGGGGCAGGCGCCTCCGCGACGGCCGGCACCGCCGCCGCCCAGGAAGGTGGGGGCGGCCAGAAGCCGGACTTCGGCGGCTGGCTGGACGGCGCCAAAGGAGGGACGTACAAGGACCTCCGTGGCTCCTCAGAAGTGACCATCGAGGTCGGCGGAGCCAACGGACTGGCGTTCCTCCCGACCGGCGTCTGGATCGACACGGGAACCACCGTCACGTTCGAATGGGTCTCCGGCGGTCACAACGTGCTGTTCGAATCCCAGCCGTCCGACGCGTCGGTGTCCGGACACGAACCCCTGGAGAGCGAGGGGTTCTCGTTCAGCATCACCTTCGACACCGGCGGCATCTACAAGTACTACTGCGACCCGCACCGGGCGATGGGGATGGTCGGCGGCATCGCCGTCGGCTCCGGCGTCCCGACCGTCGCGACCGGCGGCGGCGGCCCGAAAGAACTCCACGAACTGGGCGTCCCGATTCAGGCGCACTGGGTCGGCGCGGCCACGATTCTCGGGATGATAGTCACGCTCGTGTTCAGCTTCTACGTGCTGAAATACGGCGAATCACCACACACGGGGACGGGGAGATAACATGTCGAGTAGTGGCTCCACCTACGGCGACATCCACCGGTACGAACCGGCGCGTGAGAGCACGGCGGCGACGCTCGCCATCGTGCTGCTCACCGCGATCGAAATCATCTTCGTGTTCCTGTTCACCTACGGCCTCGTCTCCGGCTGGGGGCTGTCTCCCGACGGGAACATGTTCCTCGGCGGGATGCTCGCGGTCGTGTTCATCGACCTCTCGTTCATCCTGCTCCTGTACCGCAAGGAGTTCCTGCCGGACGTCACCATCGTCAAGAAGCGGCGCCGGAAGTGGGAGGACCTGTACGTCCGCGGCGAGGACGTCGACGGCACGGAGGTAGAGGCCAGCCCCTGGGAGCAAGTGAAACGCGCCATCTACCCGTACTACAAGCGGTGATACAATGAGTCTCGAACAAAAAGACGACCACGACCACAAACGCTGGCTGGAGAGCAAAGACCTCTCGCCGGTCGAGACGACGTTCCTCACGGCGCTCATCTGGCTCGACAAGCGGCTTCGCATCGTCGACTACCTGGAGCTGCTCGAAACGATGTACTACCGGGTCAACCTCCAGATGCCGAAGTCGCACACCGAACAGTACGACCTGGACAACAAGTTCTGGTACTGGTACCCGCTGTACTCGCTCGGGTTCTTCTCGACGCTCGCGTACCTCGTCGCCGCCGTCTCCGGGACGCTACTCGGATTCTACTACACGCCGGCGGTCGGCGCAGGCGGCGCCGGCGAGGCGTCGCTGGCGTACAGCCAGATCGCGTTCATCATGCAGGACCTCCAGTTCGGGTTCATGCTCCGCAGCATCCACCGGTGGTCCGCGCAGGTGATGACCGCAGCCGTGTTCTTGCACATGCTGCGCGTCTACTTCACGGGCGCGTACAAGGAGCCGCGCGAACTGAACTGGCTGCTCGGCATCGTGCTCATCTCGCTGACCATGGTGTTCGGGTACACCGGCTACCTGCTGCCGTGGGACCAGCTGAGCTACTGGGCCGGCCAGATCGGCGTCGAGATGGCGCTGTCCATCCCGCTCATCGGCGAGTGGGTCGCACAGCTCCTGTTCGGCGGCTACTCGCTGAGCCAGGCGACACTGATGCGAATGTACATCCTGCACGTGTTCCTGCTGCCGTTCGTGGTGACGACGCTCATCGCCATCCACATCGGCATCGTCTGGGTGCAGGGCATCGCGGAGCCGCACTGATACCATGACTGACAACGACACTTCCACGGAAGCGAAAACGGACGGCGGAACGGGTATCGTGGCGCCGGACGACGAGACTCCGACGTGGCGCGAGCGGAAGGAGCGTTCACAGGGGCTGTCCCGGCTGACGTACGAGTACTTCGAGCGGGCGCGCCGCGAAGACGAGGACCTGCGGCGGGAATCCGACTACGTGGAGCGGGACGTGCTGGCGTTCCCGACGTGGCCGCACGAGATCGTGCGGAACCTCGCGCTGACGAGCTTCTTCGTCGGCATGATCCTGTTTTTGGCGTCGACGATGCCGCCGCACATCGCCGACCCGGCGAACCCGAACGTGACGCCGTCGATCATCCTGCCCGACTGGTACCTCTACTGGTCGTTCGGCCTGCTGAAGCTCGGCCCGCTCAACCCCGAACTCGCCATCCTCGGCGGGAAGAAGCTGATGGCGGACCGGACGTACGGCGTCCTCGCGAACGTCGTCGTGGTGAGCTTCATCGCCATCGTCCCGTTCGTGAACAAGGGGAGCGCGCGCCGCCCCGTCGAGCAGCCGTTCTGGGCCGCCGTCGGAATCACCGGCGTCACGTTCGCGCTCACCATCTCGATGCTGTCCGTCAAGAACCTGATGCCGATGAACGTCCACCTGCTGTTCGACCTGACGTTCCTCGTGCCGCCGATCGCCGGCTGCGTCGCGTACGCGGTGCTGAAGACGATGCGCGAGGGCTACATGTACGACCTCAACCGTCGGTACTACCGGCTCCGGCCGCCGAAGTAGCGCCCGCGGACTCTTCGACTGCGCCGACGACCTGCTGTTTTCAGTTTCCACGTGCTTCCCGTCGCGAGCGGCGCGCTTCCTCGCCGCCACCGAGCCAGCACCGGCAGGTCCGGTGGCGTCGGTCCGCAGGACAGTTGTAGCAGCGGCCCCGAGTGCCGGTATGAGCGACGGGACCGGTGACGACGCGGCACGCGCGGGCGGCGCGGGCGACGCCGACGCGGCCGAGTCCGCGGCGTTGACGGAGGCGGCCGACGAACAGTCGGAGGAATCACCCGGCGACGTGGCGGCTCCGTCGGTTCGCGGCGGCGACGGCAGGAGCCGCGAGGTCGTCGTTCCGCTGGCGCTGTACAAGCGCGTGACGACGTACGCCACGCTGGTCGCCGTCGCCTGCGTCGTCGCGGGGTTCGTGCTGCTCGACGCGGCGACGCTGCAGGTGTCGACGGTCCGGAACCTCGTGGTGGCCGCGCTCGGCTGGCTCGGCGTGCAGCCGCCGAGCGGCGTCCTCTCGGGCGTCTTCGCCGTGTTCGGCCTCGCGTCGATTCTGTTCGGCGCCGCCGTGTACGTGCTCGGCTCGCGGTTCCGGGCGGGGGGAATGGGAAACGCTCAAGAAGACACCGACGAACAGTCGAATAATGGCTGACGAGTTCATCAAGGGTCTCGGCCTGTTCACGGGGGGCGGACTCGCGTGGATGGTGCTCGCGGGATGGTACCGGACGGAGTCGTTCGAGAGCTCCCACCAGCTCATCGCGGCGCCGCCAGAGCCGGCGACGGTGTTCGACGCGATCGGCATCTTCCTCAACTACGTGTTCTTCTGGACCGCCATCCTGGGGGCGCTCACGTTCTGGGTGCTCATCCCGGCCGCCCGCGAGCTCAGCGACGCGCTCGGCGACGCCGACGCGGCCTGAGCCGCCCGCACAACTCCGCTCGCTGCCCGACCGAGCCGACGCGTGATTCGGCTCGGCGCCGCCTCCGCGCGCTGCCGCTGACGCTCCCATGAATCGGAAGACTGCGGTGCGACGCGTCGGGCTCGTCCTGCTCGTCGCGAACGTCCTGCTCGCGCTCGCGAAGGCCGCCGTCTGGTCCGCGACGGGGAGCCTCGCGCTCGGCTCGGAGGCGGTGAACTCGTTCGCGGACACGGCGTACTCGTTCGTCGTCCTCGCGGGGCTGTACCTGACGACGCAGCCGCCGGACTTCGAGCATCCGCACGGCCACGAACGCATCGAGCCGTTCGTGTCGCTGTTCGTCGCGGTCGGCGTGTTCGCCGCCGGCGCCGGCGTCCTGTACACGGCGACGCAGGCCGCGCTCCGCGGCGGAACCACGACGCCGGTCAACAGCCCGCTCGCCGTCGGCGTCCTCGTCGCCGCGGGCGCCGTGAAACTCCTGCTGTACCGGTACTGCCGCCGCGTCGGCGAGCGCCGGGAGTCGCCGGCGCTGGTCGCGACCGCGCTCGATAACCGCAACGACACGCTGACCGCGGCCGCCGCCATCGTCGGCGTGGTCGGGTCGGCCGCCGGCTACCCGATTCTCGACCCGCTCGCCGCCGGCGTCGTCTCGCTCGGCATCCTCTACACCGGCTACGAAATCGTCCGGGACAACGTCGCCTACCTCGTCGGCGCCGCACCGCCGCCCGAGCTCCGCGAGGACATCCTCACGCGCGCGCTCGAACACCCGCAGGTGCGCGGCGCCCACGACGTCGTCGCTCACTACGTCGGCCCCGAGGTCGACGTCAGCCTCCACATCGAAGTCGAGGGCGACCTGTCGCTGTTCGAGGCGCACGACATCGAATCGTCCGTCGTCCAGCGCATCCGGGACATCCCGGCCGTCGACGACGTGTTCGTCCACGTCGACCCGAAGGAGCTCGGCGAGTGGAAAGAGGACGACGACGCCCGCGTCGCCGCGGCCGAATCAGAGCCGGACTCCGAGGGAGGGTCCGCCGACGCCGCGGACGCCGGTCAGTAGAACGTGAGCCGTGAGTCGTCGCCGTCTCTGTCGCCCGCCTGAACCGTCACGGCTCCGTCGCCGTCGACGGCCCGCTCGTCGGGGTCGCCGCCGGCGATTCTGTCGGCGTGGCGCGCCGCGGCGGCGAGCGCGTCCCGGAGGACCGCTCGGTCGGAGTCCGCGTTCGGGACTGCGGCGACGGCGACGCGGTCGCCGGCTGTCCGGTCGCGTTCGTACACGACGAGCGCCTGCTCGCCGGCCGCGCCGGCCGGCGTGACGAGCAGGTCGCGGCCGTACTCCTCGTGGCGGAGCGTGACTGCGTCGGCCGGCAGGGCGTCGCCGAACTGCACCACCTCGACGCCGACGCGCCAGCCGCCCGGGACGACCGCGTCGACCGGAAGTTCGTGGAGGACGTCGCGCAGCGTCCGCGCTGTCGCCACGTCGTCCAGGTCCGTGCGGCGCCGGTCGTCGCGTGGCAGTCCCTCCATGCCTGTTGGTTCGGCGGCGACCACCATCAAAATGTCGGCTAACCCAAACGAACCGTCGCTGCCGCCTCGCCCGGGGCCGCGCCGTCAGTTCCCGCCGATTCGGTCGCGGCCGAACCGGCCGACGTCGGCGCGGTCGACGACGGCGACGTCGCAGTCGAGGTCGCGGACCTTCTCGAACGTCGGCGGCGAGAGGACCCGGGACGCCGGCGACCGGTCCCGGGAGGAGCCGAGCATCACGAGGTCGTACGCGTCGGCGTTCGCCTCGATGAACTGGAGGACGTCAGAGCGCGCGACCCTGGTCTCGACGGGGCCGTCGACCGTCTCGACGACGTCCGCGAGCCGTTCTTCGGCGCGCCGGCGCTCAACCTCGCGGTCGATGCAGGTGCACACCGAGACGCTGCCGCTTCGCCCGGCGAGCCTCGTCGCGAAGTCGACCATGGCGTGCGCCGAGTCGCCGGGGCGGGCAACCGGGACGAGCACGCGACGCCACCGCTCGCGGTCCGTGGACGGCCTGAACGCCACGGCGTCGACCGGGAACCTGAACACGCTCCTGACGAACTCCGAGAGCAGCCCGCGGTCCTCCTCGTACTGGGTCACCACGAGGTCGCAGTTCGTCGCCGTCACCGTCTCTCGGACGGACTGCAGCGGGTCGCCCGACGTCACGACCGTCTCGCACGGGATGCCGACCCGGGTCCGAATCGTCGACGCGAGCCGGTCGAGCCGCTCGGCCGCTTCGACCGCCGCGGACTCGACTTCCGGGTCGTCGATGTCGGAGAAGCCGCCATCGTCGGGCGCTATCGGCGTCGGGCTGCCGAGCGCGGAGTGTTCCGCCTCGGCGACCCGTTCGTCGCTGACGACGTCGAGCAGCACCACCTTTCCCGCCTCGTGTGCGGCGGCGAGCCGCGCGCCGAACAGCGCGGTCCGCCGCGGGTCGTCGCCGCGGACCGGGACCAGGACGTGGTCGTCCGCGCGCATCGTGCCGTACAGCAGTTCGGCGCGCTGCTGGTAGAACTGCCGGCGCCACACCGCGAACGCGGCGGCGACGATGACGCTGCCGGCGAAGATGAAGCCGACGTACAGCGCCGGCCGTTCGGGCGCCGCGAGCACCAGCAGCGCCGACGAGAACGCCGACGGCTCCTCGACGCCGAACCCCCAGGTGACGACGCCGGCCAGCAGGATGGAGAACGCGGCCGCCGTCGGCGTCACCAGCACCTCGCCGCCGCCGTCGAACAGGAGCGCCTCGATGCGGAGCGCCGCCCAGCCGCAGGCCGCGCCGGCGGTGAGCCCCGCGACGAACCGGACCGGCTCCGAGTACTCGCCCTCCGGGTTCGCGAACAGCGTGTAGGTGCCGGAGGCGAGCGGCGGGAACAGCAGGAACGAGAACCGCTGAACCACGTTCGACAGCTCCGTGACGACCGCGATCAGCAGCGGCACGAACAGCAGCACCGACAGGTGAACGAGGTTGTCGGTGTTCTCGACCCAGCGGGCGAACGCGGCGAGTTCGCGCCGCTCGACTCGGCGGAGCCGCCGGGCGGCGTCGGTGAGGGCGTCGACGAGCCGGTCGAACATGGCGGTGGGTCGGTGCTACAGCCGGGTGACGGTGTCGAGCGCGATGGAGATGGCGCGGCCGACGTTGTTCTTCGCCTTCTCCGGGAGCTCCTCGTCGGAGTCGGCGCCCTTCTGGGTGCCCTCGACGAGGTTTCCGTCGGCGGTGCAGATGGCGCCGGCGCGCATGCCGCGGCGCCGCGCCAGCGAGAACACGGCCGCCGCCTCCATCTCGATGGCGAGCAGCTCGGCCTCCTCCCAGTCTTCGACGTACGCGTCCGACTCGTTGTAGAAGGCGTCGTCGGAGACGATAGGGCCGACCTGCACGGTCTCGTCGCGCGCCTCCGCCGAGTCGACGAGCGCCGTCAGGGTCTCGTAGTCCGGGACGGCCGGATACGTCTCCGACTCGTACCGCTTCGACGTCCCCTCTTCCTTGGCGGCGCCGGTCGCGACCACCATGTCGCCGATCTCGATGTCGGTCTGGAGCGCGCCGCAGGTGCCGACGCGGATGACGGTGTCGACGCCGACGGTGTGCAGCTCCTCGACGGCGATGGCGGCCGACGGGCAGCCGATTCCGGTCGAACAGATGGTGAGTTCACAGCCCTCGTACTCGGCGTTGACGATGCGGTACTCGCGGTTCTCCGAGACCAGTTCCGCGTCGTCGCACTGGTCGGCGATGCGGTCGACGCGGTCGGGGTTCCCCGGGATGAGCGCGATGTCGTGGACGTCGCCCTCCTCGACGAGGAGATGCGGCTGTTTTGCCATACCGGAGCGTCCGCCGGTCGAGGCAAAAAGCCCGCGGAAGCGACGGCGCCGACCGGGCTACGATTCGCCGCTGTCAGTGTACACTTCCTCGAGGTCGACCTCCGGGTCGCGTCCCGGTTCGCCGCGGGACGGCCGGCCGTCGGGGTCCGGCGCAGACTCCCGGGCCCGTTCGGCGAGCCGCTCGTGGGTGTCGAGCGTCGGGCCGTCCTCGACCGGTTCGAGCTGGACGTAGCTCCCGTCCGAGCGCATCAGCCACCGCCGACGGTTGTCGGTCAGCATGGACGCCAACACGGTCTCCAGTTCCGCGCGGATCGCCGGGTCGTCGACGGGCGCGACCGCTTCGACCCGCCGGTCGAGGTTTCGCGTCATCCAGTCTGCCGACCCGACGAAGTACGCCGCGTCACGCTCGCCGCCCTGCTCGTTCTCGCCGTTGGCGAAGTAGTAGATGCGGGAGTGTTCGAGGAATCGCCCGACGACGCTGTGCACGCGGACGCTCTCGGACAGCCCCTCGACTCCGGGGCGAAGCCGACAGATCCCGCGCACCAGCAAATCGATTTCGACGCCAGCACGGGCGGCCCGGTACAGTTCACGGACGATTTCGGGGTCTTCGAGCGCGTTCATCTTCGCGACGATTCGGGCGTCGCCGCCGGCGCGGGCGACCGTCGCTTCGTTGCTGATCAGTTCGGTGACCCGCGAGCGGAGGTTCTCCGGCGCGACGAGCAGCCGGTCGTACTCGCGGTTGCGGGCGTGAGTCGTAAAGGAGTTAAACAGGTTCACCAGGTCGCCGCCGATGGCCTCGTCGGCGGTGACCAGCCCGAGATCGACGTAGCCTTTCGCCGTCTCGGAGTGGTAGTTCCCGGTACCGACGTGCGAGTACGTCGCCACGTCGCCGTCCTCCTCCCGGACGACGAGTGCGACCTTCGAGTGCGTCTTCAGCCCGATGGTGCCGTAGGCGACGTGAATCCCCTCCTCCTCGAGCCGCTTCACCCACCGGAGGTTGTTCTCCTCATCGAAGCGCGCCTTCAGCTCCACCATCACCGCGACCTGCTTGCCGTTCTTCGCGGCGTCGATCAGGCTCCCGATTACCTTCGAGTCCGGCGCGGTGCGGTAGATTGCCGCCTTGATCGCGAGCACGTCCGGGTCGTGAGCGGCCGCGTCGAGGAACGTCTGCACGGTGCCGCTGAACGAGTGGTACGGATGGTGGAGGAGTACGTCGTCGCGGCGCAGCTCCGCGAACAGGTCGTCGGGGCGGTCGGCGTCGATCCCCTCGAACCGCGGGTGTCGCTGCGGCGTCCACGGCTCCAGTTTCTGGTCAGACCGGTCGAGATCGACGACGGCGTCGAACCCATCGAGCGCGAGCGGTTCCGGTCGCACGAACACCTCTCGCTCGCTCACGTCGAGGTGTTCCACGAGCAGGTCGCGCACCTCCGCCGGCATGTCGTCGGCAATCTCCAGCCGGACGACCGTCGCGAAGCGCCGCTGGCGGAGCACGTCCTCGATCATCTCGATGAGGCCCTCGGCGACCTCCTCGTTTCGGCGCACCTCGGCGTTCCGGGTCACCCGGAACGTCGAGGAGTGACACACTTCGGTGTCCGGAAACAGGTCGTCGAGGTTCGCCTCGATGAGCCGCTCCAGTGGGAGGAATCGGTTCGTCTCCGTGTCCGTCGACGCCGCCGCTTCGGCCGTCTGCGTTCCACCGGGGTTCGCGCAGACCGCATCGACGGGGACGAGCCGCGGCCGGTTCTGCGGCACCTTGATCCGCGAGAACCGTTCTTCACCGTCGTCGTCGCGGGTCAACACGGCGACCGACAGCGAGAGGTTCGAAATGAAGGGGAACGGGTGGGCAGGGTCGAACGTCAGCGGCGTCAGCGTCGGCATCACCTGCCGCTCGAAGTGCTCCGACAGCCGGTCGCGCTCGCGGGACGTCAGGTCCCCCCACGACTCTATCTCGATGCCGGCCTCGCGCAGCGCCGGCTCGACCGACTCCGCGAAACACCGCGACTGCCGCTCGAATATCTCGCGGGCGTGTTCGAGAACCGCCTCCCACTGCTCACGCGGCGTGCGTCCGTCGGGCGTGGTCTCCGTGACGCCTGCGGCGAGCTGCTGTTTCAGGCCGCCGACGCGTTTCATGAAGAACTCGTCCATGTTCTTCGTCGTGATTCCGAGGAACCGAAGCCGGTGGAGGACCGGGTTTCGGTCGTCCTCGGCCTCGTGGAGCACGCGTCGCTGAAACGCGAGTTCGCTCAGCTCACGGCTGAGCTGGAAGCGCTCATCGTCGACCGACGCGTCCGTCGCCGACGGGACCTGGCCGCTCGCGATCGCCGGCGTCTCCGCACCGTACTGCGCCCACGGAACCGGGCATTCGGCGGTGCCGTCGTCGTCTCCGGGCGACCATCTCTGGTCGGCCTCGCCGAGCGACAGGACGGAGGGCCCGTCGGATGGCCTCGCTGCCAACGGGTCCACGGAGTCGACGGGCTCTTTCGACGAGTCGGCACCGTGTCCATCGGGGTCGTCGGAGTCGGCCACGGGGGTCGAGCTGTCGTCCATCTGTTCGTTGGTACAGAGAGAAACCCGACGGCTGGTAAGTGTTCCTGTCAGTTTGCTATTCACTCATCCGTACTTGTCCATTCCACTATGTAGCACTCCCCACGTCTGATAGCGATTTCACCGCACCAGTCGGACTGACGGGAAATCTCTCCGATACAGAATCAGCGGCGAAATCGGGTCATCGACGGGAACTCCTGTTGGCCGCGTGAGCAATCATCCTGCGACGGTCGCGGCGGTCAGTCAGACTCGCTTCCGGTCGTCATCGACTGTTCGCCGCCGTCCATCGCCGTTGTGAACGGAGGGTTCAGGACTTTTCGGTCCGCGCGCTCCTCGGCGGACCCGTTCGGAGCGACCGAGCGGAACCGGTCGGCCCGCCAGTCGTAGGCGGTGAGGTCGCCGCCGTACACGCAGCCGGTGTCGAGTCCGACCGCGAACTCGCGGACGACCGGGCGGGCGAGCACCGTGTGGCCGAAAAAGACGCGCTGGGGGCCGCCGTACTCCTCCCACCAGTACGGGCGGTCGCCGTAGCTCCCGCCGGGAACGAGCGACCGGGTGGTCTGGAGGTCGTCGATCCCGTGCTCGTCGAGGGGGACGCGCGGGTCGACGCCGCCGTGGACTACCAGCGTACCCGGCGTGCCACCCGAACCCGGCCACGAAATCGCGACGGGGAGCGAGGCGATCCAGTCGAGGTCGTCGTCCGTCAATTCGGGGAGTCGCTTCTCGCCGCGCAGCAGCTTCTCCTCGTTGTTGCCGCGGACGGTCAGGAGGTTGTCGGCCGCGCGGACGCGGTCGACGACGGCCTTGCTGTCCGGTCCCTTCCGGACGAGGTCGCCGACGAACACCACGAGGTCATCGTCGGTTACGTCCAGCGCGTCGAGCAGCCGGTCCACCTCCCCGTCGCAGCCGTGCACGTCGCCCACGACGTGGACGTCCTCCCACTCGGAGACGTCGACCCGTCTGTGGTGCGGTTCGACGTCCCGGCCGAATCGCGGTACACTCATCGGTCAATACGACGCCCCCATCCCGTAAAAACGTCGCCGAATAGTGGTACTGTGAGACCCGTAGACACGGGGTCTCCTTCTCGCGGAGGTCGCTGGCTTCCCGCCGCTTCACTCGCTGACTGGGTCGCACCAGCGGCCGAGTCGACTCACGGCTCCCGCCGACTCCTCTCGCTGCCTAACACCGACGACCGCGCAGGTAGCGCAATCCCTTTCCCGCGTTCAGTCGAACGACCGAGTATGAGCGCGCTCGACGAGGACGTTCTGGCGAAGTACCGCGAAGCCGGCGACGTGCTGACGACGGTGATGGCGGAGGCCCGCGAGAAAATCGAGCCGGGCGTCACGCACCTGGAAGTCGCCGAGTTCGCGGAGGACCGCATCCGTGAGGAGGGCGCCGGCATCGCCTTCCCCGTCAACATCTCCGTCGACGAGGAGGCCAGCCACGCGACGCCCGGCCGCGACGACGACGCGGAGTTCGGCGAGGACGTCGTCTGTCTCGACGTCGGCGTCCACGTCGACGGCTACATCGCCGACGCGGCCACGACGGTCGACCTCGCCGGCGAAGTCGAACTGAAGGAGGCCGCCGAGGAGGCGCTGGAGGCCGCCGTCGACGCCGCCGGCCCGGGCGTCCCGGTCGGCGAAATCGGCGCCGAAATCGAGGACGTCATCGAGGCGTACGGCTACACGCCCGTCTACAACCTCTCCGGGCACGGCGTCGAGCGGTTCGACGCGCACACCGGCCCGAACGTCCCGAATCGCGGCGTCGACCGGTCGGTGGAACTGGAGCCGGGGCAGGTCGTCGCCATCGAGCCGTTCGCGACCGACGGCCGCGGCAAGGTCGGCGAGGGCAGCGAGGAGGAGATCTTCGAGTTGACGAACGACCGGTCGGTGCGGAACCGCGCGGCGCGGCAGGCACTCGAAGAGATCCGGGAGCTCGACGGCCTGCCGTTCGCGGCGCGGTGGCTCTCGTCGTCGCGCGCCGAGATGGCGCTGCGCCGCCTGAAGACGAACGGCGTCGTCAAGGGCTACCCGGTACTCAAAGAAGCGGACGGGACACTTGTCTCGCAGGCCGAGCACACGCTCGTCGTCACCGAAGACGGCGTCGAAGTAACCACCGCCGGCCTGTTCGAGTAACGGCGGCCCGCGGCTCGGCGGACGGCCGCCGACTCGACGGCCGGGTCAGTGGAACTGCATGGGCGCCCCTGAGGCTGCGCCGCTCCGGTGCTCCCGAGCGGGTCGCAGGCTCAGGCGTTGTTCATCCGCGTCGCCGACTCTGCACCGCACTCGTTGCAGGTGACGACGCGGTACGGCTCACGGGAGAACGCGCTGTTCTCCTCTTTGTCGCTCTCGGTGCGGATTTCCACCCGCACGTCGTGAGCCGTCTCTCCGCCGCACTGCGAACACGATTCGTGAACGCTCTGGGGGTCGGAGGGTTGAGTCGCCATGCACCACGGGGTACACCGGATTCCTGCTTAAAGATAGGAGGTGACACAAAAAGGTTTGGGTGGCTGCGCACAGCCGCTATTTCAGCGCTGCGAAGATGCGTGGGGCTGGCAGTTCCCGACCGGCCCGGCTGGCTCCCGACGGCCGGTCGAAACGGCCGCCGGCGTCCAGCGTGGTGATTCGGCGGGCAGTCCGAACGCGAAGCCACACCGACCAACACATTTAGGGCGGCCTAATCGTAACCGTCGATGTGTCGACTCCAGCGGACTGCCCGGCGTCGTCGAACGAACCAGAAATGTTTTAGGCAAGCCTAAAAATTGGTCTGTATGGAGAGAGAAACCGGGACGCTCCGCACGCTGACCGCAGTTGCGTTCGCCGCATTACTCGTAGTGCCCACCGGGGCCGTCGCGTTCGCTCCCGGAGAACCGGTCGTCGGAGGCAGTTCGGCGACACAGCTCAACACCGAACGGGCGGCCCAGACGACCGCGAGCACGTCCGAAGACGTCGCGTTCGTCCGCACGATTGAAGAGATGAAGGGGCACCTCGCTGTGTCGCGCCAGTACGCGAAAGCGGGGAATACGAAGCTCGCCATCCTCCACGCCGGCCACCCACACCGGGAGTACTGGACGGCCGTCAACGCGACGCTCCGTGAGGCGAATGCGACGCTGGCGGCGGAACTCGAGGCCGCGCTTCTCGCCGCGCCGAACCACGCACGCAACGACTCCGCGAGCGAGTACGCGACCTACCTCAACGAGACGGTGTTCGACATGCTCGACCGCGCCAAGCGCGCCGTCGTCGGCGACCGGGTGGAGAACGCGACGTTCAACGCGAAGGTCTCGCGCGACCTCCTCCAGCGTGCAGTGCAGGAGTACGGGGAGGGTGTCGCCGCGAACGGAACCGTCGTCAATCGGATGGAGTACGACGACGCCCGTGGCTTCGTCATCCGCGCCGAGTCGCTGTACGCGAACCACGTCCGTGCGACGCTGTCCGAACACGCCCGCGCGGAACTCGACGAGATGTTTGAGACGCTCCACAGCGCTATCGGCGACTCGAAGGCTCCGAGCGACGTGAAAAGCATCACGAACGGAATCGCCGCCGAATACAGCGAGTATACCGGAATCGATGCCGAGACGAACGGGTCGGGGGTCGAAAAAGTCGTAGCTGAAATAACGGAACACCTCCACGAGGCGGTCGAAGCCTACGCGAACGGGAACGAGGCGAAGGCCAAGCAGATCATTCGGCAGACCTACCTCTCCTACTTCGAGGGGCTCGAGGGCGAACTCATCGAGAAGCGCCCCGAACTGGTCGAGGAACTCGAAGCCGACTTCAACGAGGACCTCCCGGGCCTCATCGAACGAAACGCCTCCGTGAGCAAGGTCCGCAGCGAGGTCGAGTCGATGGAGAAGAAACTCGCCGAAGTCGAGACAGTACTGTCGACCGAAAGCGAGAAAACCATCAGTCTCGGCAACGAAACCGAGACAGCCACGACGACGCAGTCGGCAGCGACGACCGAGTCAGAGACCACCACGACCACCTCCACGCCCGGATTCGGCGTCGGCGTCACGCTCTGTGCACTCGCCGGCGCGTTCCTCGCGCTACGCCGACGCTCGAACTGACGACATCGATACTCATGACCTCCGACCGGACATCCCGACTCACAGACCGTCGCACGTTCATCGCGGGCACCGTAGGAACCGCCAGCCTGCTCGCCGGCTGTAGCGGCATTTCGGGGTCGTCACGGAGTGGGACGACCGACGACCCGGTAGTCGAGACCGGAACCGCGTCGACGCGGACCCCGGAAGGCGGAGCCCCCTCTATCGACGACCTGCCGGATCTCGAGGGCGACCTCACGGTCTACCTGGGGCGCGGCGAAGGCGGCGCGTACAGCGACCTCGTCTCGTACCTCGAAGACACTCGCTACGAGGACTTCTCGGTCACGCTCAAGCGCGGTCCGTCGTCGGGGCTGGCGAACACGATTCTCACGGAGGCCGCCAACGGCGAATCACCCGCCGACGTGTTCTGGTCTATCGACGCTGCGTCGCTCGCTCTCGTCGCTCGAAACGGCCTCGCGGCGACACTTCCCGCCGACCTCACAGGTATCGTCGCCGGGAAGTTCCGCGACTCGAAGCGCCGCTGGGTCGGCCTCACCGGCCGCGCACGTGCAATCCCGTACAACACGGACAGACTGACCGCTGACGATATCCCTGCCTCAGTCTTCGACATCCCGGGCAAGAAGCGATTTCAGGACGCGCTGGGCTGGGCACCCTCTTACGGGTCGTTTCAGGCGTTCGTTACGGCGATGCGGCACCTCGAAGGCGACAGCCGCACCCGCCAGTGGCTCAACGGCGTTCAGGAAACCGGCGTCAAGTCGTATCCGGGCGAATTCGGCGTCACGTACGACGTCGCACAAGGAACCGTGAGCGCCGGATTCGCAAATCACTACTACGCCCTCCGGTTGAAGCAAGCGAACCCAGACGCGCCTGTCGACCTCGCGTTCACGCACGGCGGGCCGGGCGCGCTCATCAACGTCGCCGGCGCGCTCGTTTTACGGTCGAGCGACCGGTTCGACCTCGCGACGAACTTCGTCCGCCACTTCCTCACCAGGGAGGTTCAGCGGTACCTGGTCGAACACGTCTACTCGTACCCGCTCGCTTCCGGCGTCGCACCGCCGGACGGCGGCGATATCGAACTCCCGTCGATCGCCGAACTCGACCCGCCGGACATCGATCTTGCAGCACTCGGTAACGTCAAAGAAACTATCAGACTCCTGCGCGACACCGGCGTCCTCTGAGAGATGAGCGAGAGCCAGCGAGACGGTGACGGCGTCAGCCCGCTCCACGGACCCGGAGAGACGATTCGCCGCGTCCGGGACCGGGGCGCACCGCCGCTCGCGCTGCTCGCCGCCGGCGTCGTCGTTGCACTCGCCGTACTCGCACCCGTCGGCTGGCTGGTCGTCCGTGCACTCGAAGTCCCGAGGCCACGGGCGATCCATCTGCTCACCAGCAGGTCGACGCTCACCGTCCTCGTAAACAGTATCGGTCTCGTCGCAGCCGTCACGGCCGCATCCACCGCGCTCGGCGTCCCGCTCGCCGTCGCCACCGCCCGCACCGACCTCCCGTTCTCGCGATTCTGGACGGTCGCCCTGGCGCTGCCGCTGGTGGTACCGAGCTACCTCGGCGCGTTCGCGTACGTCGCCGCGTTCGGACCGAACGGGACGCTCGCCGACGCCCTTGCCCCGCTCGGCGTCGTCGGTCTCCCGTCCATCTACGGCTTCCCCGGAGCGACGTTCGTCCTCACGCTGTACGTCTACCCCTACGTCTTCCTCGGGACGCGCGCCGCGCTGCTCACGATGGACGCCTCGCTCGTGGAGGCAGCGCGGACGCTCGGGGACTCGCCGGTCGCCGCGTTCCGCCGCGTCACGCTCCCGCAGATACTCCCCGGCATCACTGCCGGTGCACTCCTCGTCGCGCTGTACGCTCTCAGCGACTTCGGCACTCCGGCGATCATGCACGTCGACGTCTTCACCCGCGTCATCTACGTCGAGTACTCCTACTCTCGGGACACCGCTGCGCTCCTCTCCGTGCAGCTCTTGTTCGTCACGGCGGTCGTCCTCCTGCTGGAGTCGCGCGTCTCCGGAACGGACGGCTCCGGCTACGCGACCGGACAGGTCCGTTCGGCGAGTCGCCTCCAGCTGGGGTGGCTGAAAGCCCCAGTCCTCCTTACCTGCGCGGCCGTCGTCGCGCTCGCGCTCCTCGTGCCGCTCGGCGTCTTCACGCAGTGGTTCTTCCGGGACGTTCCTGCCTACGGCGGCGGTTTCTCCTTGGAGTACGCGTGGAACTCGGTCTACGCCGCCGCACTCACCGCCGGCGTCGCCGTGGTCGCGGCCGTCCCCGTCGGATATCTCTCCGGCCGCTACGCGGACTCGCGGCTCGCGCGGCTCCTCGAACGCGTCACCTACGCGGGCTACGCCGTCCCCGGAATCGTCATCGCGCTCGCGCTCGTCTACGTCGGTGTGCGTTACGTCCGCGGGCTCTACCAGACGCTCCCGCTACTCGTCTTCGCGTACGTCGTGCGGTTCCTGCCCCAGGCGGTCGGCACGACGCGGTCGAGCGTCGTGCAGGTCGACCGCCGCCTCGTGGAGGCGGCGCGGACGCTCGGGGACTCGTCGGTCGCGGCGTTTCGGCGCGTCACGCTTCCGCTCATCCTTCCGGGCGTCTCCGCGGGCGCGGCGCTCGTCTTCCTGACGACGATGAAGGAGTTACCCGCGACGCTGCTGCTTCAACCGGCGAACTTTCGAACGCTCGTGACCTACATCTGGACGGCCCGTGAGTCCGGGTTCTACGGCCGCATCGCCGTCCCGGCACTCATACTGCTCGGAGTTTCCGCGCTCTCGATGGTCGTCATCCTCACACGTGAACGCACACAGCGATAAAATGACCGACACACATCTCGAACCGGAGGACGAACACGCAGAGAACGCGGCAGGCGAACCCTGGCGCGACGCTGAAATTCCCGACGAGGACGTCGCCCTCGAAACTGACCGCGTGAGCAAGCACTACGGTAGCGAAACCGCGGTGGAGAACCTCTCACTCCGGGTTCGCGAGGGGGAACTGCTCACCATCCTCGGCCCGTCGGGATGCGGGAAGACGACGACGCTTCGCCTGCTCGCCGGGCTGGAAGCGCCCTCCGAAGGAACGGTTCACATCGAGGGGCGGCGCGTCGCGGACGCCGACGCTGCCAGGCCACCGAACGAGCGGAACGTCGGACTCGTGTTCCAGGACTTCGCGCTGTTCCCCCACCTTTCGGTCGCGGAGAACGTCGCCTACGGGATCGCGGACGCGAGCGACGAGGCGCAGGCCGGCCGCGTCGAGGAACTTCTCGATCTGGTCGACCTGGTGGGCTTCGAAGAACGGGACCCGAGTGAGCTCTCCGGAGGGCAGCAGCAGCGCGTGGCGCTCGCTCGCGCGCTCGCTCCCGAACCTGACGTGTTGCTGCTCGACGAGCCGTTCTCGAGTCTCGACGTCCGGCTCCGCGTGGAGATGCGCGAGGAGCTCAAACGGATTCTGTCGGCTGCGGGGGTCACCGCGGTCTCCGTCACGCACGACCAGGAGGAGGCGTTGAGCCTCTCTGACCGGGTCGCAGTGATGCACGACGGCCAGCTCGAGCAGGTCGGCCCGCCCGAGGCCGTCTTCGAGAACCCCGAGTCGCGGTTCGTCGCGTCCTTCCTCGGACACGCCGGTTTCCTCTCCGGAAACATCGGCGAGGAAACGGTAGAGACGCAGGTCGGCCCGATACCGCGAACGCAACTCACCGGGACCGTGGAGCCGTACGTCGGCGCCATGGTCGACGTCCTCGTCCGCCCCGACGACGTCGCACTCGCCCCGGCGGTCGGGGAGCCGGACGGCTTCGTCACCCGCAGGCAGTACACCGGCCCGTCGTTCGTCTACGACGTCGAGTTAGCGAACGGGGACCGAGTTCGGTGTCGACAGAACCACACGGAGAGCTACCCGGTCGGGTCGGGCGTCGACCTGGAGCTGGTCGCTGACCACGCGCTCGCGTGGTACCCGACGCAGTCGTAACCGCGTTGACGGATTGTCGCTCCAGCTGTCTGCATCGACAGTTCACTATTCGTCCGCGATGAAATCCCGTAAATCTAGTGTGAAAGTATCAGAACTCGGTTTTGGGGCGCTGAACCCTTATGCGGGGTGTGTGTCGGCTTCTGCATGGCACACGCGATTCGGGGGAGTCAGTCGGGCCGTTCGATCATCGACCGCGTCCGGCGGAAGCTAGCGACGTTCGTCAGGTACACGCCCAGCGGAGATACGATTCCGGCCGAGCGGTGGCGCTCCCGTCACCGAAAAATCCTGGTGTCGCTCGTGGCGCACGTGCCGCTGCTGTTGGCACTCGGGCTGTACGAGGGCACCGAGTCGGCGGTCACCGGCGCGACAATTCCGGCGACTCCGACGTGGCTCGTCGTCGGGGAACTCGGAATCGTCGTCGCGCTCGCCGCCCTCGCCGCGTGGTCGCGGCCGAGCAGGCGAACGCGGACCGCGCTCGCGTCCGTCGGGCTGATGACGACGTCGACGCTGCTCGTGCAGTTCTCGGGCGGCTACATCGAGGCGCACTTCCACTTCTTCGTCGTCATGGCGGTCATCGCCGTCTACGAGGACTGGCTCCCGTTCGCCATCGGCCTCGGCTACGTCGCGACCGGCCACGTCGTCTTCAGCATGATCGACCCGACGAACGTCTACAACCACCCGGCCGCCATCAACTACCCGTGGGCGTGGGCGGGCATTCACGCCGCGTTCATCCTCGCGCTCTCCGGGGCGCTGATGTCGAACTGGTACTCCATCGAGAAGTCCCGCGAGGAGTCCGAACAGCGGCTCCAGCAGGTCGCCGCGCAGACCGAAGAGATTCAGGACGTCGAGGAGGCCGTCGAGCAGGCGGAGGCGCGGCGGCAGGAGGTCGAACAGCTGAACGCGCACCTCGAATCGAAGGCGGACGACTACAGCGGGGCGATGGCGCGGGCCGCCGCCGGCGAACTGACGGTGCGGCTCGACGCGGAGAGCGACTCGGCGGCGATGACGCAGATCGCGACCGCGTGCAACGAGATGCTCGACGAGATCGAGTCGGCGATGGCGGACATCCAGGTGTTCGCCGACGAGGTCGCCGCCGCGAGCGACGCGACGACCGGCGGCGTCGACGAGGCAGAACGGGCCGCCGAGTCCGTGAACGCCGCCACGGAAGCCATCGCGGCGAGCGCCGACGAGCAGCGCGGCATGCTCGAGGAGGTGGCGAGCGAGATGAACAACCTCTCGGCGACCATCGAGGAGGTCGCCTCGTCGGCCCAGACCGTCGCCGACACCTCCGAGACGACCGCCGAAGTTGCGGACGCCGGCGAGTCCACCGCGGAGGACGCCATCGACCGGATGGCCGACGTCCAGGACGCCATCGATTCGACCGTCGACAACGTCCAGTCGCTCGAATCCCAGATGGACGAAATCGGCGACATCGTCGACCTCATCAGCGACATCGCCGAGCAGACGAACATGCTCGCGCTCAACGCCAACATCGAGGCGGCGCGCGCCGGCGCGAGCGGCGGCGCGGGGAGCAGCGGCGGCTTCGCGGTCGTCGCGGACGAAGTGAAACAGCTCGCCGAGGAGACGCAGGACGCCGCCGCCGACATCGAGTCGCTCATCACGGACACCCAACGGCAGACAGCGGAGACGGTCAGCGGCGTTCGGGCCGCCCAAGCGGACATCGAAGCCGGCGCGGACGCGGTCACGGACGCCGCGGCGGCGCTCTCTGAGGTCGCCGACAACGCCCGGGAGACGAACCAGGGAATCCAGGAGATCAACCGCGCGACCGACGACCAGGCGGCGAGCACCGAAGAGGCCGTCGCGATGATCGAACCGGTCACGGAGATCAGCAGGACCACGGCGACGGACGCCGCGGAGGTTTCGGAGACGGCCGCCGACCAGGTGTCGACGATGTCGGCGGTGAGCGACGAAGCCGAGTCGGTCGCGGTGCGCGCCGAGAAACTCGAACGGCTCCTCGGGGCGTTCGACGTCGGCGGCGTCGACGCGACGGCCAGCGGCGCCGACGCATCCGCCGGGCGGGCGAACGCGGCGATGCACGACGGCGGCTCCCCCGAATAGCCGCTCCACGCCGGGGTCGGCGGCGGAGCGGAGCCGACAGCAGACCGCCGAAAGCGTCGGGGTTCAAGGGACGGGGCCGCGACGACCCGGGTATGGAACAGGTGTTCGCCCCGTGGCGCATCGACTGGGTCGAGCGCGACGACCGGAACGAGGACATCGACGGCTGCCCGTTCTGCGTGCTGCCGGGCCGCGACGACGACCGGGCGTCCCGCATCGTCGCGCGGTCGCCGCGGACGTTCGTGCTGCTCAACAACTACCCGTACAACCCGGGGCACGCGATGGTGATTCCGCGGGTCCACGAGGGGGACTACGCGGCGCTCGAGGAGGCGACGCTGCTGGAGCACGCCCGGATGAAACAGCGCACCTTCGCGGCGCTCCGCGAGGCGCTCGACCCCGACGGCTTCAACGCCGGCATGAACCACGGCGGGTCGGCCGCCGGCGGGTCAATCGGCGACCACGTCCACACGCACGTCGTGCCGCGGTGGGACGGCGACACGAACTTCATGGCGGTCGTCGGCGACACGAAAGTCATCGTCGAGGCGCTCGACGACACCTGGGAGCGCGTCCGCGAGGCCTTCGCGGCGCTCGACGGCGCGTCCGTCGACGGCGACGACGCCGCACCGCGGTTCGACGGCGCGTGACGGTGCGTAACGGCGCGTGACAGCGGCCACGAACTTTACCCGGCGGCCGGGCGGATTTCCGTCCGTTCGGCCACAGCCATGACACGAAACCTGGTCAGTCTGACGCGGGACGGAGCGGCGTTCGACTCCGACGAGGACGTCGAAGCCACCATCGACGCGACGCTTTCGGCGCTCGGCGCCAGCATCTCGACCGGGGAGAAACGGGACGTCGCCGAGTTCCTCCCCGGGCGGTTCGCGGACGCGTTCCTGTCGAGCGGCACGGCGGAGCCGGAGCCGCTGCCGTACGACGAGTTCCTCGGCCGGGTCGCCGACGACCTCGACGTCACCGAAGAGCGCGCAGAGCGCCGCGTCCGAGCGGTGATGGCGGCGCTCGCGCAGGTCGTCGGGGAGCCGGAGCTGGGCGACGCTCGGGCGCAGCTTCCGCCGGAGTACGGCCGCGCGTTCGAGACGGCCGGCGGACTCACCGACGAGTCGTTCGGCGCCGCCGTCGCCGACGCCACCGACCTCTCCGAGCCGGAGTCGTCGGCTGCGGCGCGCGCGACGCTCGAAACGCTCAGCGAGCGGCTCACCCGCGGCGAGAGCGAGGACCTCGCACACTACCTCCGCGGCGCGGCGAACCGGTGGATTCTGTCCGGCGACGCCGACGCCGAGGCGTTCCCGCCCGAGGAGTTCGTGAGCCGGGTCGCCGCCCGCGCCGAGGTCGACGAGGACCGCGCCCGCGAGTACGTCGACGCGGTCGCGACCACGCTGGCCGGCGTCGTTCCGGACCGGGAACTCGAGCGGGCCGCCGCACAGCTCCCGGACTCGTACGACGCGCTGCTCGCGCCCGCGACGACGGTGTAGCCGGGACGGTGTAGTCGGCCGCGTAGCCGGTCCGGGCTCGTCGAGATAATCGCTCGTTTCGGGGGTTTCAGTCCGCCCTGACTGCCCGGAACGACCGGGCGTTCTCGAACATGGCGTCGTTGTTGAACAGGACGTAGACGGTTTCGTGGTCGTCGCGGAGGTCGCTGACGGCGTCGTCGAGTTCGCGGAGCTCCGACCGGTCGTAGTCGTACTCGTAGTCGTACCGGTCCTCGTTCAGTCCGTGCAGCCGGAGGTACGCGGTCGGGTGGCTCGACACCGGGTCGTCGCGGAGCGGGTCGACGACGTGGACGAGGTCGAGGTCGTCACAGACGTCGGCGACGCGCCCCGGTTGGTCGTGCCAGTCGCCCCGCGGCTCCCACGCCACCGTCAGCTCGCCGCGGTCGACGTCGCCGAGGAACTCCCGCATCGCCGCCTCGTGGTCCGCGGAGGCGCCGAAGCTCGGCGGCGTCTGCAAGAGCACCACCGGAGCGTCCAGCGCGTCGGCGCGGGCGGCTGTACGGTCCCACGCCGCCTCTACGGAGTCGGTCGGTCGGAGTCCGCCGACCTCGTCGCTGTCGAGCGCGTCGTCCGCCTCGACGTCGTCGCGCTCGCCGTTCCAGGTGGGACTCGCCCACTCGTGGGTCAGCGCCTGCCACCCCTTGACGGCGAACTCGAATCCGTCGACGGCCTCCCGGCGCCACCGCTCCGCCGTCGACACCTGCGGCAGCGAGTAGAACGTCGTGTTCAGTTCGACGAGGTCGAACGCCGGGTCGTCGGAGTACGCGTGCAGCTTGCTCTCGTACTCCGACTTCCACCCCTCCGGCGGCTCGTACCACCGGTAGCCGCAGGTGCCGATTCGGACGGAGTCGCCTATCGGCTCAGCGGCCCGTCTCGGGTCGCTCCTCCTCGTTCGGCGCGTCCGCCGCCTCCGCCTCGTGGTACCGCTGTTCGTCGTCAGTGTGGAGCTTCTGGCGCGTCTCGTGTTTCTGCTCGTACAGCCGCTCCTCCCACGCCAGCAGCTGCTCGTCGACGCCCTGCTCGGTCTCCGGCATCGACTCGAACTCCTCGCGCAGCAGCTCGCGGCACAGCGTCTGCACTGACTCCTCGGTGGAGTCGTCGACGTCCATCGTCTCGACGCTGTCCGCGCCGTACGCGGCGTTCGCGAGCGCGTTCCGGTTCAGCCTGCCGACCCGGTCGACCACCTGCAGCGCGAGGTCGTCGGGCGACTCCGGCGGGAACCCCGATTCCGACAGCAGGAAGTGGTCCGCCGGCGAGTCGAGCGCGGAGTTGCCGAGGTCCGACGGCGACGCCGGCTCCCATCGTTCCGTCGTCGTTCCGTCGAACTCGGGCTCGTGGAGTTCGTACGACATGGGTGCGGGTGTGAACTGGTGTCGTCGTCCGGAAAAGTCTACTCGCCAAGCCGGGCTCGGCGGGTCGGGCCGCCCGCGGACGCGCGCGTCCGTTCGTGTCGGCAATAGAAACAAGACCTTAGTAGGTTTCGAACTGAGTACAGGTGTGAAACAGCGTGGGCTTACGGATTCCCCTCTCGTGCACGCGGAGAACGTCGGGGGAATCGACGAGACGGATGTGGAACTCGCGCCCGGCGTGAACGTCCTGCACGGCCGGAACGCGACGAACCGGACGTCGTTCCTGCAGGCGCTCATGGCCGCCATGGGCAGCGACCGCGTCTCGCTGAAAGGCGACGCCGACGAGGGCCGCGTCCGGCTCGACGTCGACGGCGAAACGTACACCCGGACGCTCACCAGGACCGGCGACACCGTCGCGTTCGGCGGCGACCCGTACTTCGACGACCCGACGCTCGCCGACCTGTTCGCGTTCCTGCTCGAAGACAACCCTGCGCGGCGCGCCGTCGCGATGGGCGGCGACCTCCGCGAACTCATCATGGAGCCGGTCGACACCGCCTCCATCCAGGCCGACATCGACCGGCTCGAAGCCGAAAAACGCGAGGTCGAAGCGGAGCTCGACGACCTCGACACGCTCAAACAGCGGCTCCCGACGCTCGAACAGCGCCGCACCGACCTCCAAGACGACATCGAGCAGAAACGCGACGCGCTCACCGAGCTGGAGGCGGAAATCGACGAGGCGGACGCCGACCTCGACGAGACCCGCGACAGCCGGTCGGACCTGGAAGCGACGCTCGAGGAACTCCGCGACGTCCGGTCGACGCTCGAAGAGGTCCGGTTCGACATCGAAACCGAAAAAGAGAGCCTGGAGTCGCTGCGGTCGGAAAAGCGGGAGACGGAGGCCGACCTCGACGACGTCGACGCGGTGGACGAGTCGCGGCTCGACGAGATCGAAGCGGAGATCGCGGAGCTGCGCGAGCAGAAGCAGTCGCTGGACTCGCGGACCTCCGAGCTGCAGAACATCATCCGGTTCAACGAAGACCGGCTCGAAGACGCCGCCGACGGCGGCCTCGACCTCGGTGCGGACGGCGACTCGGCGGAGACGGGCGCGCCGACGGACAAGCTGCTGTCCGACGAGTCGGTGACGTGCTGGACGTGCGGCAGCGACGTCGAGCGGGACGCCATCGAGGCGACGATCGACCGGCTGAAAGAGAGTCGGTCGGAGCTGCTGAGCGACCGGCGCGAGCTCGACGACCGGATTTCCGCGTTGAACGACGAGCGCGCGGACATCACCGACCGGCGGGACCGGCGGGACCGGCTGGAGCGGTCGCTCGAACAGACCACCCAGGAGATCGAGCGGCGCGAAGACCGGCTGGCCGACCTGAAAGAGCGGCGGGAGTCGCTGAAAGCGGAGGTCGAGCAGCTGGAGACGGAGGTGGCGGAGCTGGAAAACGAGACGTACGAGGACATTCTGGAGCTGCACCGGGAGGCGAACGAGGTGGAGTTCGAGATCGGCCGGCTGGAGGACGACCTGGCGTCGGTGGAGTCGGAAATCGAGGAGGTGGAGTCGGAGCTCGGCCGCGAGGAGGAGCTGCAGTCGCGCCGAGAGGAGATCAGCGAGGAGTTGGTGGAGCTGCGGACGCGGATCGACCGGATCGAAGAGGAGGCGGTCGAGGAGTTCAACGACCACATGTCGTCGGTGCTGGAGATTCTGGACTACGAGAACCTCGACCGGATCTGGCTGGAGCGCGTCGAGACGGAGGTGCGGGAGGGGCGGCGGAAGGTGTCGAAGACGGAGTTCGAACTGCACATCGTGCGGCGGACGCGGTCGGGGACGGCGTACGAGGACCGCGTGGAGCACCTGAGCGAGTCCGAGCGGGAAGTGACGGGGCTGGTGTTCGCGCTGGCCGGCTATCTGGTGCACGACGTCTACGAGGAGGTGCCGGTGATGCTGTTGGACTCGCTGGAGGCGATCGACTCCGAGCGCATCGCGCGGCTGGTCGACTACCTGCGCGAGTTCGCGGACTACCTCGTGGTCGCGCTGCTCCCGGAGGACGCCGAAGCGCTCGACGACGACTACCACCGCGTCACCGACATCTGACCGGGACGGCCGCGTCGTCGCCGGCGAGGGAGCGGTTTATTTCCTGCGGGGTCTACGGCCCACGCATGAGCGACGACAGTCGGCCGAACGTCAAGGTGGCGCGCGTCATCGACGAGTACGAGCTCGATGGCCTCGGCGCCGAACTGGAGCGGCTCTGGGTCGGCAACGGCGAGGAGTCACGGAGCCTCCGCGACCTCGCGGACCTGTTCAACCGTCGCGTCCTCGACGCCGCGCTCCGGGACGCCGACGTCCAGCGCGACACCGGCCAGACGTACGAGGCGCTCACCGGCGACGACGTCAGCGAGGGCGTCCGGACGCAGGTCGTCCGCGCGCTCGAAGACCGCGGCGTCGACGCGGACGAACTCACCGCGGACTTCGTTTCCCACCAGTCCATCCACACCTACCTCACGGAGTACCGCGGCGCCGAAAAGGCCGAACCGTCCGACGAAGACGTCCTCGAACGAAGCGAATCCACGGTCGCCCGGCTCCGCGGCCGGCTCGAAGCCGTCACCCGAAACACGCTCGAATCGCTCCGCGACGGCGACCGACTCACCCTCGGCGACTTCGACGTGCTCGTCGACGTCCGCGTGTTCTGCGCCGACTGCGGCGCCGACTACCCGGTCACCGACCTGTTCGCCCGCGGCGGCTGCGACTGCGACGACTGACTCCGCGCCGCCCGCGCCGCCGCCGACGCGACCTACTCCGCTTTCTCCTCGTCCGCCATCCAGCGCTGCCCGTACGACCGGTAGCCGTCGAACTCGCCGCGGCTGATCTCCCGCTCGATCTCTTCGCGGGTCTCCGCGCTGATGCGGACGAGGTGACACAGCGGGTGGCCGGGGAGCGCGACCGGGTTCTCGAGGACGCCGACGATGAGCCCGGTGAACGGCGCCTCGACGACCCGCTCCTCCGATTTGAAGTGGTCCGAAACCGTACAGATGGCGTCGCCCTCGTGGACGAGCGGGTTCGGCCCCCACTGCATCTCCACGAGGCCGCCGCTGTCGGCGCGAATCCACCGCTTCTCCTCGGTCGGCCCCATCACTTTCCGCCACGACGGCTCCGCGACGTCGCCGCCGGGGTAGACGCCGTACTCCGCGAGGACGCTCTCGACGCCGTCGAGCGCCTTCTCGATGAGCGCCGGCTGGAACCGGTGGGCCTTCCCCATCTCGACGGTGAGCGTCGGAATCCCGTTCCGGGACGCCACCGCCCGGAGCGACCCTTCGTCGCCTTCGCCGGACAGAATCACGTTCGTCCCGAAGGCCTCCGCGAGCCGTTCGACCTCCGGATTCTCGACGTCCGCACGGGCGTGATACATCGTCGTCCGGTTCCGCGTCGACGTATGGAAGTCCAGCCCGAAGTCGCACTGACTCACGAACCGCTGATACACGTGATGCGCCATCCGCTCGGCCGTGTTCGACCGCTCCTTGCCCGGGAACGACCTGTTGATGTCCTGGTCGTAAATCGGGAGGTATCGCTGCTGGCTCTGGTACCCCGGGACGTTGACGACGTGGAGCAGGACGAGCGTCCCGTCGACGTCGCTGGGCCGGTACCGGGCTGCGACCTCCTGAAGCACCTTGACGCCGTTGAGTTCGTCGCCGTGAACCGCCGCCGTCATGAACACGCGCGGACCGTCGCCGGCGCCGTTGATGACGGTGACCGGGAGTTCGACCGGGTCGCCGAGGTACGTCTCGCTCACCTCGTAGCGGAACTGCCGCTTTTCGCCGGGGTCGACCTCCGCCTCGAACCGGAACGGACGCGGTTGTTCGCCGGACATGCGTCCCCGTCGGCCCAGCGACGTGTTAACTAATCCGCTCGCGTGGACATCGCGGACAGTCTCATCGGGATTCCGAGACGCCAAATTCGGGGCAGTGACGAGTGGTCGAGCCGAAGTGGCTCATTCAATCTGTATCGTTTTTCCAACGCCCGCCGGCTCGTAGACGTCCGGAAGGCACTTGCGCAGGATTCCGCTCGCCGCCGTTCCGGTACAGTGTGCCCCGACGAGCACGTCGAGTTTCTCCGACAGCCAGTCCGCGATTTCGCGGATTCGCTCGTCGTCGACGGCGATGAGGTGGGTGCCGCCGATGACGTATCGGACGTCGTCGTCGAAGACTGACTCGGCGTGCTCGACCGTGTTGCGCAGTCCGGCGTGGCAACAGCCTAAGACCAGCGCCAACCCCTCCGCCGTCTCGACGACGACTGACTGGTCGTCGACGATTGGGTCATCCACGACCCCGTCGTCCCGCTCGACTGTTCCGATCACGTAGTCCTGATGCGGGCGCGGAATCTCTCCGAGTGCGTGAACGCCGTCAGCGACCTCGACTGGCGCACGCCGTTCGACGACGTTCGCTTTCGCTTCGATGGTCGATTTGGTGTACGGGATGCCGAGCGGCGCACCCTCGAACTCCCCCTCTCGGTCGAGATACCGCGGCGCCCAGACCTCCGGGTGACAGTAGACGTCGGGCCGGTCCATGACGTTTAACAGGTCCAGCATTCCGCTCGTGTGGTCGAAATGGGAGTGGCTCACGACGATCGAGTCGAGCGTTTCGACCGGCACGTCGAGCAGTTTCGCGTTGTGGACGGCGACTGACTGGCCGGTATCGAGAAGCACGTTTCCGATTGCGGCCGAAAAGCCCCATTCGCCGCGTAAGCCGCGCGGATACGGTTTCGCAACTCTGTTGTCCGACAGGATTGTGACCTCTACCATCGCGCCAACACCTCCGCGTCGGTGACTTCGACGACCGGAGACGCCGAGTGAACGCCGCTTCTCCGGGATGTCTCTGCCGGTCGCTTCGCACGGCCGCCATCCGGGGCTTCCTCAGTGCGGTCAGTATCAGCGGTACGGGTCCGGACCGGTCTCTTCAGGGGCTGCAAGTGCAGGGGAACGCGGCTGTCACCATCTGACTGGCTCATCGGTTAAACATCTCCGTTGATGATGTCCGCGACGCGCTGACGGTCGAACAGCCGTTCGTCCCCAGGGACCTCGGGGTACGGCTCGCCGTCGACGTAGCCCGGCCACTCACCGAACACGTCGGGGTAGAGCTCCTTCGCCGTCATCTCCAGCTGGAACAGATTCAGTATCGGGCCCTGGCGCCGCGCACCTTGGGCGTAGACGTCGCCTTCCTGAACGGCCGTGATCTCTCTCGCGATGTCGTGTTCCTCTAGTCTCGTTCGGATCTCGTCGAGATCGTGGTACTCCGCCATCGGGCCGAACACGAGCAGCACGTCCGGATCTGCTTCGAGCAGCAGCTCGTAATCGAGGGTGATGTTCCGCCCGTCGTCACCGTATCCCTCCCCGACGGCGTCGGCCAGTGCGTCGGTGACACCCATCGGACGCGTGTGTGCGGCGTAGTAGCCCGGATGGTTCAGCTTGTATCCCCACGCTTTCTCCTTCGACGACGAGAACAACACCAACGCCGCACTCGGCCGCTCGCGCTCTGGCGGCAGGCCAGCTTTGATAGTCTGAATCACTGACTCGTGGACGGACGTGAGCGCCTCGTAGCGGTCGGTTTCTTGGAACACCTGCGCGACCTTGCCGAAGATCTCCCAGAGCGTGTAGTACTGGTACTGGTCTGCCCAGCCTGGTGGCGGTGTCTGGTTGGTTCCACTGAGTGTGTTCCCGAACCACGGTCCGACGTTCTCTTCGATCTCCGTGAGGTCGTCGTCGCTCCACCCGTCGGCCGTCGAGACCTTCGCAGGGTCGGCAATATGGACGTCACTGTCGAGTTCGTACAGCTTCTCTTTCGTCGGGGGCCACGACGAGTACAGCCCTTCCCAGTCGACCGTGACGCCATCGAGGCGATCAACGAACTTCTGGTACAGCGACTCGTGGTAGCCTGGAGCGTGCATCGCGTTGATGTCGTCACCGCGGCCGAGCGCCAGCAACATGTCTACGTGATGCCCCAGAATGGTAAACACGTCCTGGGGCACGTCTTCGAACCGCACTTCGCCCGCCGGCGCCATCTGGACGGAGTAGCCGGTCTCGGTGGGTGTCGCGGTGTCCGTTTCAGTCGGTGTGTCGGTGGGGGTTGGAGGGGTGTCCGAACGACTCGAACATCCGCCTAGCAGGCCGCTCCCGACGACTGCGCCCCCGTACTTCACGTAGTCTCGTCGCGTCGTTTCCTCGTGTTCCGCTTCGTCCTGAACCATGTGGTTTAGGCTGACCTAAAACAATAAGGCCGTTTTGGTTTTGGGCTGACAAATATACCGGGAAAGAATACTCCCCATGCCCACCTCAGCGGCTGCAGGTCGGTGAACCGATCCGGACCCGGGCACGCAGTTCCGTCACGTCAGTCCCAAGACCGGACCCACAGTTCCAGATTTCGTCTGAAACTCGGTCATTACTGCTGATCAGATTGAATGCGACGTACTCGGTGAAATCCTTGAACGGCTTCCGTTTACTTTCCGCCTCCTACCCGGAATCCGCCGAGCACCGGATTTGATATCGCATTATCCAGTGTATGTCTGGTTTGGCCTGTGCGACACGGAGCTGTCTCTGTTGCATCACCTCGTCGCACAGCGACGGTCAGAACGGTATTCGAAGAGCGTCAAACGGACCGGCTGTGACCGGGACCGACAAGGAACAGCCGACGTGAAATCGGAGTCGCTTACCGGATTTTCGTGCCGACCGGTGCGTCGCCGTGCGTGGTCAGGAGGTCGGCGTCGTCGCCGGCGGCGAGCAGCATCCCGTTGGACTCGGTGCCGAACAGCTCCGCCTGTTCGAGGTTCGCGACGATGACGACTTTCGTGCCGGGGAGGTCGTCGACGTCGTGGAGCTGTTTGATGCCGGCGACGATCTGGCGCTCCTCCACGCCGATGTCGACGGTGAGCTTCACGAGTTTGTCGGCGTCCTCGATGGGATCGGCGTCGAGAATCTCGCCGACGCGGAGGTCGAGCTCCTGGAACTCGTCGAAGCTGATCCGGTTCTCTGCGATTGGTTCGAGGTCGCTCACGTCAGCCTCAGCGCCCTCGCCGGACTCATCGCTTTCGCTTTCCTGTTCGGCGGCCGATTCGGCGACGCGCTGTTCGAGCTTCGCGTTCAGTTCGTCGACGCGCTCCGGCTCGATCTTCTCGTATAACTCCTCGGGCGCGCCGAACTCCGCCGGCGGCGCTTCGAGGGCGGCGTCGGTCGTCGCGTCGTGCACCGAACCGGTCTCGCCGAGCTGCTCCCAGAGCGCCTGGCTCTTGCCGGGGGCGACCGGCTCGAACAGCACCGCGACGGCCTTCGCGAGCTGGACGCAGTCGCGGATGACCTGCGCGGCTGCGGCCTCGTCTTCGCCGACGAGGTTCCACGGCTCCTCGCGCTGAATGTACTCGTTCCCGAACCGCGCGAGGTCGACGGCGGCGTTCCCGACGGCCCGCACCGAGTAGTCGTTGACGCCGGCGGCGAACTCGTCGACCGCCTCCTCGATTCTGGACGCGACTTCGTCGCTCGTGTCCGCTGCGGGCGTCCCGTCGAAGTTCCGGTGGGCGAACAGCAGCGACCGGTAGATGAAGTTGCCGACCGTCCCGACCAGTTCGTTGTTCACGCGGTCGCGGAACTTCTCCCACGAGAAGTCGACGTCCTGCTGGAAGCCGCCGTTCGTCGCGAGGTAGTACCGGAGCAGGTCCGGGTGGAACCCCTCGTCGAGGTACTCGCGCGCCCAGACGGCGCGGTTCCGACTGGTCGAAAAGCCCTGGCCGTCGAGCGTCATGAAGCCGGACGCCATGACGGCGCGCGGCTCCTCGTAGTCGACGCCGTGCAGCATCGCCGGCCAGAACACGGTGTGGTGCTGGATGATGTCTCGGCCGATGACGTGGACGATTTCGCCGTCCTCCTGCCACACTTCCGCCCAGTCGTACTCGTCGGCGCCGACGCGGTCGGAGTACTGCTTCGTGGAGGAGACGTACTCGATGGGCGCGTCGACCCAGACGTACAGCACCAGGTCGTCGTCGCCGTCGCCGGGGTAGTCGATTCCCCAGTCCATGTCGCGGGTGATACACCAGTCGCGGAGCTCGCCTTCAACCCACTCGCGCGGCTGGTTCTGGGCGTTCGAGGTGCCTTCGAGCCGGTCGAGGAACCCCGAGAGGTACTCCTTGAACTCCGAGACCCGGAAGAACTTGTGGGTCTGTTCGCGGTACTCGGCGGGGTTCCCGGTGACCGTCGACGTCGGCTCTTCGATTTCGCCAGGCTCGAGGTGCCGGCCGCAGCCTTCGTCGCACTCGTCGCCGCGGGCCTTCTCGCCGCAGTACGGGCAGGTGCCTTCGACGTAGCGGTCCGGGAGCGACTGGTCCGCCTTCGGGTCGTACGCGACCGGAATCTCCTTCTCGTAGACGTGGCCGTTCTCCTCGAGGACGCGGACGAACTCCTGGGTGAGTTCGGTGTTCGTCTCGTCGTGGGTGTGGCCGTAGTTGTCGAAGTCGACGCCGAACTTCGGGAACGTCTCCCGGTACTGTTCGTGCCACGCGAGCGCGAACTCCTCGGGGTCTTTCCCCTCCTGTTCGGCGTTGACGGCGACCGGGGTTCCGTGCATGTCGGAGCCCGACACGAACGCGGTCTGCTGGCCGAGCGTTTCGAGCGCGCGCGAGTAGACGTCGCCGCCGACGTACGTCCGGAGGTGGCCGATGTGCAGGTCGCCGTTCGCGTACGGCAGCCCGCAGGTCACCACCGTCGGCGCGTCGGTGGGGAAGTCGTCGTGAGTGCTCATACCTCCCCTGACGTGGATGCGGGCCTAAAGCCCGCCGAAACTGGCGAAGCCCTCGGTGAGCGACTCGCCGCGGGTGGCGGGAAATTCGGCGGCTGTCCGCGGCTATTTCAGCGTCGCCGACAACGGTCGGCCATGCACCCGACTGCGGAGCGGTTCGCCGACCGCGCACGCGCGGAGTACGACTTCGAAGCGTCCGTCGAGGAGTTCCCGGACGGAACGAAAACCGCGGCCGACGCGGCTGACGCCGTCGGCTGCACCGTCGGCCAGATCGTCAAGAGCATCGTCCTTACCGCCGACGGCGACCCGGTCGTCGTGTTGACCGCCGGCGACCACCGCGTGGACGAGGACGGATTCGCGGCAGCCGTCGGCGCCGACGCCGTCGAGATGGCCGACGCCGACGAGGTGAAAGCCGCCACTGGGTGGAGTATCGGCGGCGTCCCCCCGTTCTGTCACGACACCGACCTCCCGGTGTACCTGGACGAGTCGCTGACCGCTCACGACACCGTCTGGGCGGCGGCCGGCACGCCTGAAGCGGTGTTCGCGGTGACTCCGGACGCGCTGCGGCGTATCGCGTCTCCCGAACCGGTCGCGGCGTTCACGGAGTCGTAAACTCCAATGCGCTATATCGAATCCCTCCCGAACCGGCCGCTCCGGGAGTCCGAACTGGAGTCGCTCCGCGAGGCGGACAGCGTCGTGGAGGCCGCGCCGCTCGGCGTCGCGGACGACGAAATCCGGGCCCTGGCGATACAGGTCGGTGACCGACTGTTCGGACTGGGCTACGACGACGCCGACGGCTGGACCGAAGTCGACACCCGGGAGGCCGCCGACCCGGAAGACCTCGGTGCCGTCCGCGACTCGCTGAAGAACTGGGACGCCAAACGGTCCAACGACTGACTCTCAGAGCAACGATTCTGTGGCTGACCGCGTCCGAGCGGCCGCCTCAACGAGGAACCGGTGGCATCTCGATAGGTGGTGTCCCGCCGATACCGGGTTCGGAACCGAACTGCTATATCCCCGGGGAGCGTTTCCCCGGTGATGGCAGTAGAACAGGAACTGGCGGCAGCGGACCCCGGGCCGTGCCCGGTCATCGACGCGCTCGAACAGGTCGGCTCGCAGTGGCGACTCGTCGTGCTGCACGACCTGCAGGACGGCGAAAAGCGTTTCAACGAACTCAAGCGCTCCACCGACTCCAGCGCGCGGACGCTCTCGCGCGTCCTCGACGACCTCCAGGAACTCGGATTCGTCCACAAGCGGATGGAGCCGGACGCTCCGGTCGCGACGTACTACTCGCTCACCGAGAAGGGCGAGTCGCTCGAGCCCGTGTTCGAGGAGATCGAAGGCTGGGCGGGCGAGTGGCTCGACGCCTGCGCCGAGTGACCGGCCGCTCGTCTCCGGGCTGCACCGTCGGTCCGTCGCGAGGATAGCGGGTTTTATTCGCGCCGCCGCCGCGTGTCGAGTCGATGGAGTCGGTCCCCGAATCGTTCGCGACGACGCACGCCGTCGGCGTCGGCGACGCGCGGTCGCTGCCGCTCCCCGACGACAGCGTCGAGCTCGTCGTCACGTCGCCGCCGTACCCGATGATAGAGCAGTGGGACGACCTCTTCGCCGACCTCGACCCCGACGTCGCCGCGGCGCTCGACGCCGGGGACGGCGACGACGCCTTCGACCTGATGCACGAGGCGCTCGCGCCCGCCTGGGACGAACTGAGCCGCGTGCTCGTCGACGGCGGCGTCGCCTGCGTCAACGTCGGCGACGCGACGCGGTCCATCGGCGGCCGCTTCCGGCTCTACCCGAACCACGCCCGGATGAGCGAGGCGCTCCGCGACCGCGGGCTCGACCAGCTCCCGGGCGTTCTCTGGCGGAAACCGACGAACGCGCCGACGAAGTTCATGGGGTCGGGGACGCTCCCGCCGAACGCCTACGTCACGCTGGAACACGAACACGTCATGGTGTTCCGGAACGGCGACGGCCGCAGATTCGACCCCGGCGACCCGGACCGGTACGGCGCGGCGTACTTCTGGGAGGAGCGGAACAGGTGGTTCTCGGAGGCCTGGGAGGGGATCCGCGGCGAGGGCCAGCGGCTCGGTGACAACGCGCCCCGCGACCGCGCCGCCGCGTTCCCCGTCGAACTACCGTACCGCCTCCTCAACATGTACTCGGTGTACGGCGACACGGTGCTCGACCCGTTCTGGGGCACCGGGACGACGACGCTCGCGGCGATGGCCGCCGGCCGGAACTCCGTCGGCGTCGAACGCGACCCCGGATTCGTCGCCGACTTCGAGGACAGACTCGCGGACCTCCCGGAGCGCTCTCGCGACCGCGCCCGTGGCCGCCTCCGCGACCACCGAGCGTTCCTCGCCGACCGCGACGAGCCGCCCGGCTACGACCACGAACGCTACGGCTTCGGCGTCGTCACGAAACGCGAACGACGGCTCCGCGTCGTCGCCGCGGACGACGTCGACCGCATCACCGGCGGGTACCGCGCCCACCACTCCGTCGTCGACCCGGAGTAGAGTTCTCCGATTCGCTTCGCCGTCCCCGACTTTTGCTGCTCTTGTTGCGAAGTCACGTGTCGCCACGTCACCACATCGCCACTCACCGCGTCGCCGCGTCGACGTGGAGGCGCGACGGGAACGATTCGCCCAGCCGAGCCGACCGGATGACGGCGTCGTCGCGGCGGCCGCCCGGCGTCAGGCGGGGTCGAGGTGCGATTCCAGCGGCACGTCGTAGCCGGCGGCCTCGAGGAGGTCGGACGCCTGCTTGTCGACCCGGCCGATGCTGGGGCGCTCCTCCTCGTCGCGGATGAACGCGCAGATCCACTTCGTGAGCTCCTCGACCGTCTCCGCGTCCCCGATGCGGTCGACCTCCCGGAGCGTCTGTTCGTACTCCTCGCGCTGTCGTTCGTACGTCTCGCTCCCGACGTGTTTGCTGTTCGCCTCGTCGATCTCGCGCAACGCGGTCTCGACGTCCATGCCGCGACGTTCGCCGCCGACCCCAAAAGTCGGGTGGCGGTGGTCTACGCGACTTCGAGCGCGGTGAGGCCGAGCTGCCAGAGCGCGAGCGTCAAGACGAGTCGGCCGACGCTGCCGATGAACGTCGCGATGGCGAACTTCGTGTAGTCGCGTTCCAGCACCGCGAACGCGTAAATCGAGAGCGTGTCCGGGAACCCCGGGACGCAGAGCGCCAGCGCGAGCCCGCCGTAGCCGTACTCCCGTGCGAGCTGCAGCGTCTTCGTCTCCGACCACTCGACGATGTCGAACCGCGAGCGCCGCAGCCACCTGATAATCGGCCCCGACTGCTTCGCCTCCTGGCCGATGTGGAACGCGAACACGGAGCCGAGCGCCTTCGCGACGCCGGAGACGAGGACGATGACCGCCATCTGCGGCCAGAACCCGATGCCGAGGTCGAGCGGTGCGACGAGGACGACTTCGCTGACGCCGGGAATCGCGAACGCGATGAGAAACGAGTAGACGGCGATGATTCCGAGGCCGACCCACCCGGTCGCGTGTTCGACGAAGCCGGCCATCCACTCGGCGAACTCCCGGACGAGCTCGGAGAGCCACGTGAAGTCCGGCCAGACGGACGCCTCCGCGGACAGCGGCACCGCCGCGGACTGCTGGAGGGCGAGGTCGGCGGCGTGCACCGCCGAATCCGGGGGAAGCACGTCCGGAGGTGACGCGGGCCACAAGTAAACTCCGACGGTTCCGGACGGCGGGTCGCGCGGACTGACAGTTCCCCGGCTCCGCCCCGTTTGCTAGTCGAGGTGCGCGTCGAGGTCGGCGAGGAACGCGGTCAGCATCTCGCGCGTGACGTGCGGCATGACGACGACGCGGGCCTCCCCGGCGCCGGTGCGGGCGAGCCGCCAGCCCGCCTCGCGAACCGCGCTGAAGGCGGCCTCCGGGAGTTCGAACGCGACGAGCGGCAGCTCCGGGTCGACGACGCGGCAGCCGCGGCCGCGCAGCTCCGCGGCGAGCCAGTCGGCGAGCGACGCGGCGCGCTCGTACTCCTCGCGGTAGCCGTCCGGCCACAGCGCCTCCATCGCGGCCGCGGCCGCCGCGACGCCGGCCCCCGACCGCGTCCCGGTGAGCGTCGCCTGCGACTGCGTCTCCAAGTACGGCGTCTCGACGGCGAGCGCGTCCAGCGTCTCCTGCTCCCGCGCGAGAATCCCGCCGGACGGAACGACCGCCCGGCCGGCCTTGTGGGGGTCGACGGTCAGCGTGTCGACGTCGGCGTCGGCGAACCCCCAGTCGTGCCCGGAGAACGGGAGGTAGTACCCGCCCCACGCCGCGTCGACGTGGAACCGCGCCCCGGCGTCCGCCGCCACGTCGGCGAGCGCCGGAATCGGGTCGACGCGGCCGTACTCGGTGCTGCCGGCGACCCCGACGACCAGCGCCGTGTCCTCGTCGACGGCCGCGGTCACGGCGTCGACGTCCGCGCGGTGGTCAGCGTCGGTCGGGACGGTTCGGAGTTCGACGCCCAGCAACTCCGCGGCCTTGTGGAAACTGAAGTGCGCGGATGTCGGCGTGACAACGTTCGGCTCCGCGGTCTCCGCGAGGTTCCGGGCCGCGTGCATCGCCTGGATGTTCGCCTCCGTGCCGCCGCTCGCGACGTAGCCGTTCGGCTCCGACAGCCCGGCGAGGTCGCCGAGCGCGTCGACGACGTCGGCCTCGATGTCGCCGATTTCGCCGTACGTCGCCGGGTCGCCCGGATTCGACGTCAGGAACCGGTCCGCGGCCGCCCGGGCCGCCGGATGCGGCTCGGTACACATCGACGACAGCACGCGCTCGAACGACTGCGGGCGGCGCTCGGCGACCGGCGTTCGCATACGTCCGGGACGGAGCGGCGTCCTGTTAGCGGTTCCGCTTCGGCACGGGCCGCGACCGCCGGCGTCGACGAGGCGGCGCGGAGTCGCCGCCCGAAACCCCGTTGCTGCCGGTCGCCGAGGGCGGACGCGACGAGGGATTCGCGGAAAGAAAACCGATAGAAGGCGGCGGGAATCGGAGAGACGAAATCCAGCGGGTCCGTCCGGCCTGGCTGATTTCGGGGAGTCAGCCGACGGCCGGGGTCAGCGGACCGAATCGAGGATGAGTTTCTGCTCGGTGCGTTTCACTTCGTGCTGGACGTCGCGGACGGCGTCGATGTTCGCGGAGATGGACGAGACGCCCTCCTCCACGAGGAAGTCCACCATCGCCGGCTTCGAGGCGGCCTGCCCGCAGATGCTGGTGTCGACGTCGTTCGCGCGGCACGTCTCGATGACGTCGCCCATCAGTTCGAGCACCGACGGGTGGAGCTCGTCGAAGCGGTCGGCGACCGCGGCGTTGTTCCGGTCGACGGCGAGCGTGTACTGCGTGAGGTCGTTCGTCCCGAACGACGCGAAGTCGATGCCGGTGTCGATGAGCTCGTCGATGCTGAGCGCCGCCGCCGGCGTCTCGATCATGACGCCCCAGCGCTGCGCCTCCGGCGAGATGCCGACGTCGCGCATCGCGGCCTTCGCGCGCTCGACGTCGTCGGCGTCCGTGACGAGCGGCAACATCAGTTCGACGTTGTCGTACCCCATCTCCCAGAGCCGGCGGAACGCCTCCAACTCCTGTTTGAACACGTCCTGCTTGTCGAGCGACCGGCGGACGCCGCGCCACCCGAGCATCGGGTTGTGCTCTGCGGGCTCGTCGTCGCCGCCTTCGAGTTCGCGGAACTCGTCGGTCGGCGCGTCGAGCGTCCGGGCGCGGACCGGCCGCGGATAGAACTCCTCGGCGGCGGTCCGGATGCCGGAGACGAGTTCGTCGACGTAGGCGTCGGCGCCGTTGTCCGCGATGTACTTCTCCGGGGTCTTGCCGAGCGACAGCACCATGTGCTCGATGCGGAGCAGCCCGACGCCGTCCGCGCCGGTCGCCGCGGCGCGCTCCGCGGCCTCCGGAATCGAGACGTTCACCTTCACCTCCGTCGCCGTCATCGGCTTCACCGGCGTCTCCGGCCGCACGGCCTCGACCGGCTCGTACTCTTCGCCCTCCGACTCGTCGGGGGTGCCGCGGCGAATCGTCCCCTTGTCGCCGTCGAGCGTGATGGCCTGGCCGTCTTCGAGTTCGCGCGTCCCCGACCCGGTGCCGACGACGGCCGGCACGCCGAGTTCGCGGGAGACGATGGCGGCGTGGCTGGTCATGCCGCCCTCGTCGGTGACGATGCCGACGGCGCGCTTCATCGCCGGCACCATGTCCGGCATCGTCATCTCGGTGACGATGACGTCGCCCTCGGCGACCTGGTCGAGGTGGTCGAGTTTCGTGACGACGCGCACCGTCCCGGAGACGACGCCCGGCGACGCGCCCAGCCCGCTCAGAAGGACGTCGTCGCCGTCGCCGTTGCCGTTGCCGTCGCCGCCGTCGGTCGCGCCCGCGGCGCCGGCGGCTCCGCCGTTCCCGCCGAGCACGTCCGCGGAGGCGTCGGCGGACTCGCGTTCGGCTTCGGCCGGCGACGTCCCGCCCGACTCGGAGGACTCCGAAATCGTGGTGATGGGGCGCGACTGGAGCATGTACACCTCGCCGTCGACCATCGCCCACTCGACGTCCTGCGGGGAGCCGTAGTGCTCCTCGACCGTCCGGCCGAGTTCGACGAGCCGCTCGATCTCCTCGTCGGAGAGCACGCGCTGTTCGCGTTTCTCCTCGGGGACGTCGCGTTCGACCGTCTCGCCGGTCTCGGGGTCCTTCTCCAGCAGCAGTTTCTTGTCGGCGACCGTCACCTCCTCGGTTTCTGCGGTCTCGCGGTCGACGACGTAGTTGTCCGGCGAGACGGTGCCGGAGACGACGGCTTCGCCGAGCCCCCACGCCGCCTCGATGATGATGCGCGGCTCGCCGGTCGACGGGTGGCTCGTGAACATGACGCCGGACTTCTCGGCGTCGACCATCAGCTGGACGACCACCGCGATGTCGACCTCGTCGTGCGGGAACCCCTGTCGCTGCCGGTAGTAGATGGCGCGCTGGCTGAACAGCGACGCCCAGCACTCCTTGACGCGGTCGAGCAGCTGGTCTTCGGTGACGTTCAGGAACGTCTCCTGCTGGCCCGCGAACGACGCGTCCGGCAGGTCCTCGGCGGTCGCGGACGACCGGACCGCGACGAACGCCTCCTCGCCGTCGGCGCCGACGCTCCGGTAGGCGGACAGCACCTCTTCCTTGACGGACTCCGGCAGGTCCGTGTTCGTGATGAGTTCGTGGGCGGTGCGTTCGGCCTCGGCGAGCGCCGCCGAGTCTTCCGGGTCGATGTCGACCGCCTCGAACAGTTCCTCGTCGATTCCGGCTTCCTCGATGAACGTCCGGTACGTTTCGGCCGTCACGACGAATCCCGGTGGCACGGGCAGGCCCGCGGTCGTGAGTTCTCCGAGCGAGGCCGCCTTGCCGCCGACGGTTTCGACGTCGTCGGCGGCGACGTCATCCAGCCAAAGTACAGCCATCTCGTATACGAGGGGTTCCTTGACTCGCTAAAGAACCTTCCGACGCACGCAAACGCGAAATTTTCGTACTCGCAACCGAGTACCTGTTTGCCAGTCGGTTCCGGTGCCCGCACAGCTCGCCGAAAGGACTCCCTCAGAAGGCCCCGAACCCAGATTCAATCAGTCGATTTTCACCCCGTGAAACTATTCCGAGAAAGTCGGTGACGTGAATTCGAATCGGAGGATTCGACTCAGGCCTCGATGATGTCGTCGTCCTTGGGTTCGGGGACTCGGATGGTTCCGTCGAAGGCGGTCACGGCGTCCCCGCCCACGGTCGGCTTCCGGCCGCCTGCGGCGCGGACGTACACGTGGCCCGGGCGGTCGACGAAGTGGCCCTGCTCGAACGTCATCACGTCGGCCGTCCCGTCGAACGCGCCGAAGTGGTCGAGGTAGGCGCCGCAGGCGCCGGAGGCGGTCCCGGTCACCGGGTCCTCGGGGACGCCGGCGCCGGGGACGAAACACCGGCCGTGCAGCGTCGACTCCGCGTCGAGCGCGTCGAACGTGAACGCGTAGACGCCGGCGGCGTCGTGGTCGGCCGCGAGCGCCTCCACCGCGGCGAAGTCGGGGTCCATGTTCCCGACGCGTTCGAGGAAGTTCACCGGGACGACGAGGAACGGGAGCCCCGAGGTGGCGTACGCGACCGGGAGTTCCGCGCCGACGTCGCGGAAGGCGTTCGGGTCGCAGCCGAGCGCGTCGCCGACGCGGTCGTAGTCGACGTCGACCTCGTACACCTCCGGGCTGTTCTGGGTCATCCAGACGCGGCCGTCGTCGGTGACTTCCACGTCGAGCACGCCGACGTTGGTCTCCAGCGTGTGCGCCCCGGGGTCGACCGCGCCGGTTTCGGCGAGGTGGGCGTGGGTCGCGATGGTCGCGTGCCCGCACAGGTCGACCTCCGTCGTCGGCGTGAAGTACCGGACGCGGCGGTCGGCGTCCGCCGACGGCAGCACGAACGCCGTCTCGCTCACCGAGAGCTCTCGGGCGACGGCCTGCATCTGGTCGTCGGTCAGCCCGTCGGCGTCCGGGACGACGCCGGCGGCGTTTCCGGCGAGCGGCTCGGTCGTGAACGCATCCACGAGCAGCGCAGCCCGACTCTCACCGCCGACCGAATCCGTGTCGCTGTCCATGCGGACGGATTCGGCTGCCGGCCCCTTAAACTCGGGACTGTTTCGGACGCGGACAGCGGCCACCGCCGCCGACGGTGCTGACGGGCCAGTGGCGTCTCCGATTCGCGCCCCCGTCTCGCGGTTCGATGTCGAACTGCCCTCGGCGCGACGGCTCCGTGCGCGAACCGCTTTTGTGAGTGGGTGTGTAGGTCACTGGCATGGCTCGAATCAACCCTGCGACCGGCGCCGAACTCGACCCGGTGCCGTCGGATAGCGACGCCGACGTGGAGGCCGCGCTGACGGACGCGGCGGAGACGTTCCCGTCGTGGGCGGCCCGCGGCATCGACGAGCGCCGGTCGCTGCTCGCGAACGCCGCGGAGGCGCTCCGCGACAACGCCGACGAGTACGCCGAACTGATGACGCGCGAGATGGGGAAGCCCGTCGACGCCGCGCGCTCGGAGGTCGAAAAGTGCGCGTGGGTCTGTGACCACTACGCCGAACACGCTGCCGACTACCTCCAGGACGACCACCAGCCCGGGCCGCCCGACGCGGAGACGTTCGTCGCGCACGAACCGCTCGGTGCGGTGCTCGCGGTCATGCCGTGGAACTTCCCGTTCTGGCAGGTGTTCCGGTTCGCCGCGCCGCACCTCACCGCCGGCAACGTCGGCCTGCTGAAACACGCCTCGAACGTCCCCGGGTGCGCCCGCGCCATCGAGGACGTGTTCGCCGAGGCGGGCTACCCCGACGGCGTCTTCCAGAGCCTCGTCGTCGACGCCGACACCGCCGAGGACGTCATCCGCGACGACCGCGTCGCCGCCGTCACGCTCACGGGCAGCGAACCGGCCGGCCGCGCCGTCGCCGAGACCGCCGGCCGCGAACTCAAGAAGACGGTGCTCGAACTCGGGGGCAGCGACCCGTTCGTCGTCCTCGACGACGCCGACGTCGCCGCCGCGGCACGGACCGGCGCCCGCGCGCGAACCATCAACTCAGGGCAGTCCTGCATCGCGGCCAAGCGGTTCGTGGTGCACGCCGACGTCTACGACGAGTTCCTCGACCGCTTCGTCGACGAACTCGCGGGGCTCACCGTCGGCGACCCGACCGACGAGGACACCGACGTCGGCCCGCAGGCCCGCGCCGACCTCATGGCGGACCTCCACGACCAGGTGGAGCGCAGCGTCGACGCCGGCGCGACCCTCGAACTCGGCGGCGAACCGCTCGACCGCGACGGCTTCTACTACCCGCCGACGGTGCTCACCGACGTGCCGCGCGACGCCGCCGCGGCCGTCGAGGAGGTGTTCGGCCCCGTCGCCGCCGTCTTTGAGGTCGACGACGAGGCGGAGGCGGTCGCGCTCGCGAACGACACCGACCTCGGCCTCGGCGCCTCCGTCTGGACCGCCGACCGCGACCGCGGCCGCGCGCTCGCCCGCCGCATCGACGCCGGCGCCGTCTTCGTGAACGAACTCGTGAAGTCCGACCCGCGGCTCCCGTTCGGCGGCGTCGGCGACTCCGGCTACGGCCGCGAACTCGGCCGCGACGGCATCCGCGAGTTCACGAACCGGAAAACCGTCTGGGTGCAAGACGCCGACGGCGACGCGGCCTCGCGCTCCGAATAGCCGCGCAGTCCTGCGGTTCTCTGTCTCTCGTCGCCGATTCGGGGCGCGGATTCGGTCGACGCTCGCCCGACACGACTAAATCGCGGAGCCCACATGCACGAACAATGACCGAGATTCATCCGGGCCAGCGGGTCGCGGTTCTCGCGGACTCGCAGAACCTCTATCACTCGGCCCAGAGCGTCTACTCGCGGAACATCGACTACTCGGCGATGCTCGACAAGGGCGTCCAGGAGCGGACGCTGACGCGCGCCATCGCGTACGTCATCCGGGCGGACTCGCCGGACGAGCAGTCGTTCTTCGAGGCGCTTCGCGACATCGGGTTCGAGACGAAGATCAAGGACATCAAGACGTTCGGCGACGGCTCGAAGAAGGCAGACTGGGACCTCGGGATGAGCCTCGACGCGGTGACGCTCGCGGACCACGTCGACACGGTCGTGCTGTGCACCGGCGACGGCGACTTCGCGCGGCTCTGCTCGCACCTCAGACACGAGGGCGTCCGCGTCGAAGTGCTCGGCTTCGAGGAGTCGACCGCCAGCGAACTGAAGGAGGCCGCGGACTCGTTCATCGACATGAGCGAGCGCGAAGACACCTTCCTGCTGTGAGCTCGACGCGAGGCCTCCCGTCGCTCCGCACCGTCGCCGACTACCAGTTCGGCCGCGGCGTCGGCGACGCGCTGTTCCCGCCCGAGGCGACCGACCTCGAGGTCCGCCGGTCCACCAGCGGCCGGCCCCGCCAGGTCGTCTGTGACGCCGGCCGCATCGTCTCGTACGGCACCGACGGCCGGTTCACGCTCGGCCTCGAAGGCGGCCGCCGGCTCCGCGACGCGCTCGAACACCCCGGGTACAGCGTCGTCGTCGGCGACGAGTCCGCGCCGTTCGTCCGCGACGGCAAGAACGTGTTCGCGAAGTTCGTCTCCGCCGTCGACGACCGCGTCCGCCCGACCGACGAAGTCGCCGTCGTCCACGAGGACGGCACGCTGCTCGCGGTCGGCCGCGCCGAACTCTCCGCCGACGGGATGCGCGACTTCGACAGCGGCATGGCCGTGAAAGTCCGCAACGGCGCCGACGACTGAAAACGACCGAGTCGTCCCCGCGGACGACGCGTCCGGCGTCGCCCCGGCCTCAGAGCAGCAGCGCGGCGAGCCACCCGGCCACGGCGCCGCCGTTCACCCACGGGAGCCCCGCGTGCAGGCCGCGCCGTCTGTGGACGAGCACCTGAAGCGCCGCGAACCCGACGAACGACCCGACGAGCGCTCCGACCGCCGGGGCGGGGAGCACCGGCACCAGGGACGGCGCCGCTTCGACCGACCAATCGCCGAGGGCGGCGGCGCCGTGGACGGCGGCGCTCGACGTCAGAAGCGCCGGGAACAGCGCGTCGCCGGCGCCGAGAATCGCGGCGGTGGGCGCGCGTGCCGGCGCGCCGTCCCGGTCGCCGGCGTCGACGGTGAACGCCGCGTCGTCGTAGTCGTCGCTCGTCGGAACCACGAACATCGACGGGAGCCGGAGGTCCGAGGCCGCGTCCGCCATCGCTCCCATGTGGCCCGACCCGTACACCGCGTAGACGTCGTACGCGGCGACGGCGACGAGCGCGCCCGCCGCGTACGCCGGGGCGAGACTCGCGCCGAACAGCCCCGCGGCGCCCGCGACGGCGACGACGGCGACCGCGTTCCTGACCGCCGGACGCGGCACGAACCAGACGAGGCCGACGCCCGTCGCGGCCAGCACCGCGCCGGCGACGTCGCCGACGAACGCGGACAGCGCGAACCAGAGCGCCGCGCCGACGGACGCCACCATGACCGCGCGGACGGCGCGCCGGCTCACGCCGAACCGGGCGACGGCGAGCGACAGCGCGGTGCCGAACGCCACGCCGAGCACGAGCGGAAGCAGCGCGTCGCCGCCGTCGCCGTACCGGAGCCCGGACGACGCGAGTCGCGGCGCGACGAGCACCGCGAGGAGCTGGACGGCGCCGAACAGCGCCGCGGTTCCGACGACGCCGCGGACGCGCGGTCCGCCCAGCGCCCCGGGCAGACGGCTCACAGGTACGGCGCCAGCCCGAGCGCTTCCACCAGCGGGACGCCGACCGCGATCGAGCCGAGCAGGTAGCCGCCGATGGCGCCGCCGTTCAGCAGCGGCAGTCCGGCGTGCGGCCGCCCCTTCAGCACCATCCGGAGGAGGACGCCGAGCCCCGCGAAGGTGCCGACGACGGCGAGCAGCGACGGCAGCCCCATCGCGGGGAGACCGGGGACGCCGAGCGCCGGGGCCGGCGAGAAGAACGCCGCGGAGGCGACCATGACGGCCGGCATGACGGCGTCACCGAGGCCGATGAAGAACACCTCCCGCTCCGCCTCGTCGGTGCCCTCCGTCGCGTCGCTCACGTCGTCCTGGTCGAGCAGCGAGAACGACAGCGACAGCGGAATCACCAGCACCACCGGGATGTTGAGTTCGAGGACGCCCTCCGCGAGGTCCAGCATGTGCTCGGTGCCGTAGACGGAGATGGCGTCGTACACCGCGAGCACCGACAGCAGCAACACCGCGGGGAGCAGCCCGAAGCTGATGCCGAACAGGCCGGCCGCGCCGGCGCCGATGATGGCGCCTGCGGCGTCGATGACGTACCACTCCGGGTACAGCCACAGCGCCGCGACGACGACCGCGGAGGCCGCGACGGCGCCGACGCCGGGCAGGAAGACGGAGAACACGTACCACGACAGCATCCCGGAGGACAGCAGGATGACGCCGCGGACGACGTTGTCGAGGTCGAACCTGAACGCCGCCAGCATCAGCCCGGTGACGACGAGAATCGCGAGGAGGTAGACGGCGCTGTTCGTCGGGTTCTGCGGGTTCTCGACGGTCTGGTAGTTCATCGCGTCGAACGTCGGCACGAGCGCAACCGCGCCGAGCTGGACGACGAGGAAGACGACGGCGGCGATGGCGACGCCGCGGGCCGCGCGGGTGTTCATCGCCTCGCGGTTCGTCGCCGCCGGGTTTGGTGGTTGTGGTTCACCCCCTGCGTCGACGAGTCGCGCCGGCCAGTTTCGCAGTAGTCGGCCCATTTCGTATCGTCGCATCCGGTTTATCGAACCGCGGTGTGCGGCGCAGCGTTCCGGGCTGAAACGGCCGTATTCAGGCGATAGGGGGCCCGTGGGGCGTCATCCGGATGTCTGACGCGGGTTTATACGCCTGGAGCGTGCCAAACCGGGTATGGGAAACAGGGTTGAGGACCTCGAGAAGCAGGTCGCCGAACTGCAAGCAGCAGTCGACGGACTGACCGAGGAGCTCGTCGAGACGAAGGAGCGAATCAGTCAGCTCGAAGCGGCGACGACCGTCGAGGAGTCCGGGTCGGAGTCGGGCGACAGCCACGCCGAGTTCGTGCCGAACGAGTCGGCGACCGAGCAGTCCGCCGCCGACGACGACGGGCCAGTCGAGTCGGAAGGGTCGGCGCAGACCGCCGCCCGCGGCGGCTCCGAGGAGGACGCCGACGCTGACGGCGACGACGGCGACGACGGCGACGCCGAGGACTCCGACGACATCATCGTCGCGTAAGCGGCCCTCCCCGTGCGACGACCGTCGCACAGCCACCACTCATGCACATCAAGGAACTCGTTCTGGACAACTTCAAGAGCTTCGGGCGGAAGACCCGCATCCCGTTTTACGAGGACTTCACGGTCATCACCGGCCCGAACGGCTCCGGGAAGTCGAACATCATCGACGGCGTGCTGTTCGCGCTGGGCCTCGCGCGGACGCGCGGCATCCGCGCAGAGAAACTCACTGACCTCATCTACAACCCCGGCCACGACGGCGACGAGTCAGCCGGCGGCGGGGAGCGGGAGGCCAGCGTCGAAGTCATCCTCGACAACACGGACGGCAAACTCGACCGGTCGCAGGTCGTCAACGCCGCCGGCACCGACAACGTCGGCGACGTCGACGAAATCTCGATTCGGCGCCGCGTCAAGGAGACAGACGACAACTACTACTCGTACTACTACCTGAACGAGCGGTCGGTCAACCTCTCTGACATCCAGGACCTGCTCGCGCAGGCCGGCGTCACGCCGGAGGGGTACAACGTCGTCATGCAGGGCGACGTCACCGAAATCATCAACATGACGCCGGGGCAGCGCCGCGAAATCATCGACGAGATCGCCGGCGTCGCCGAGTTCGACGGGAAAAAGGAGGACGCGTTCGCCGAACTCGACACCGTCGAGGACCGCATCGACGAGGCCGACCTCCGCATCGAGGAGAAAGAGGAGCGGCTCGAACAGCTCTCGGACGAGCGCGAAACCGCGCTGCAGTACCAGGAGCTCCGCGACGAGAAGCAGGAGTACGAGGGCTACCTGCAGGCCGCCGAACTTGAAGAGAAGCGGTCGGACCTCGCGGACACCCGCGCCGAACTGGACGAGCGGTCCGAGCGGCTCGAAACGCTGCGCGCCGAACTGGACGAGCGGCAGGCCGCGGTCGACGACCTCGACGCCGAACTGGACGAGCTGAACGCCGAAATCGAGCGGAAAGGCGAGGACGAACAGCTCGCCATCAAGTCGGAAATCGAGGAGGTGAAAGGCGACATCTCCCGGCTCGAAGGCAAGATCGAAAACCAGGAGGAGCGCGTCGAGGAGGCCGAAACCGAGCGCCGCGAGGCGTTCATCGCCATCGACCGGAAGCAAGAGGAAATCGACGAACTCGACGCCGACATCCGCGAAATCAAGGTGGAGAAGGCGAACCTGAAGTCGACGCTCACCTCGAAGCAGACCGAGGTCGCGGAGATTCAGTCCGAAATCGACAACGCCGACACCGAGTTCGACGAGCTGAAATCCGACCTCGCCGACGAGAAAGAGCGGCTGGAGTCGCTGAAGGCCGACAAGAACGAGTTGCAGCGCGAGAAGGACCGGCTGCTCGACGACGCGCGCCGCCGGTCGAACGAGATTTCGGAGGTCGAAGCCGAGATTCAGGAGGCGGAGGAGGCGATTCCGGACCTGAAGCGCCGCATCTCCGACCTGCACTCCGAACTCGACAAGGCGCAGAAGAACGAGCAGACCGCGAACGACGTCATCGACGACCTCCAGGCCGAAAAGGGGGAGCTGCAGGACGAACTCGACGACGTCGAAGAGGAGATACGGGAGAGACAGCAGGAGTACTCACAGCTCGAAGCGCGCGCGGACTCGTCGGGCGACACGTCGTGGCCGCGCGCCGTCACCACCATCACGAACGCCGAGTTCTCGGGCGTCCACGGCCCGGTCGGCGAACTCGCGTCCGTCGACGCGGAGTACGCGAAGGCGTGCGAGACCGCGGCGGGCGGCCGGCTGGCGAACGTCGTCGTCGACGACGACGGCGTCGGCTCCGACTGCATCGACTACCTGAAACAGCGGAACGCCGGTCGCGCCACGTTCCTCCCCATCACGAAGATGGACGACCGGAGCCTGCCGCGGCAGCCGAACGACCCCGGCGTCGTCGACTTCGCGCGGAACCTCGTCGACTACGACGCGCAGTACGACCCCATCTTCTCGTACGTGCTCGGGTCGACGCTCGTCGTCGAGGACATGCAGACCGCGCGGCAGTTCATGGGCGACTACCGGATGGTGACGCTCGACGGCGACCTCGTCGAGAAGTCCGGCGCCATGACCGGCGGCTCCGGCGGCGGGTCCCGCTACAGCTTCTCCAAAAGCGGCAAGGGCAAACTGGAGCGGGTCGCCGAGGAGATTCACGAACTGGAGGACGACCGGCAGGAACTGAAAACCGAGATTTCCGCGGTCGAGAGCGACCTCGACGACGCGCGGTCGCGCGCCTCCGAAGCCGCAGACAAGGTCCGCGACATCGAGGCGGACGTCGCGCGCGCCGAGGAGAAGTTAGAGGAGAAGCAAGACTGCATCGGCGAGCTCGAAGACCGGCTCGAGGAGCTCCGCGCCGAGCGCGAATCCGTCGACGAGGAGATGACGGCGCTCGACGAGGACATCGCGGAGCGCGAATCCGAAATCGAGTCGGTGGAGTCCGAAATCGCGGACATCGAGGCGGAGCTGGCCGACTCGAAGATTCCGGAGCTGTCCAGCCGCGCCGACGAGATCCGCGAGGAAATCGACGAACTCGAAACCCGGATGGACGACCTCGACGGCGAGCTGAACGAGCTGCAGCTCGAAAAGCAGTACGCGGAGGACGCCGTCGACGACCTCCACGACACCGTCGAGGAGGCGCAGAACAAGAAGGCGGACGCCGAGGAACGCATCGCGGAGTTCGAGGACGCCATCGCCGACAAGGAGGCGTCTCTGGAGGAGAAGCGGGACGCCATCGCGGAGCTCGAAGACGAGCTGTCCGACCTGAAAGAGGACCGCGAAGCCGTCAAGGAGGAGCTCCGCGAGGCGAAGTCGGCGCGCGACGACCAGGAGGCGAAGGTCGACCGCGTCGCGTCGAAACTGGAGTCGCTCCGCGAGACCGCCGAGCGGCTCGAGTGGGAGATCGAAGAGCTCGAAGCGCAGGTCGGCGACTACGACGCCGACGACATCCCGGACCACGACACCGTCGAATCGGAGATTTCGCGGCTCGAATCCGAGATGGAGGCGCTCGAACCCGTGAACATGCTCGCCATCGACGAGTACGACGACGTGAAGGCCGACCTGGAGGACTTCCAGGAGCGCCGGAGCGTCCTCGCGGACGAGCGCGACGCCATCGAGGAACGCATCGACAGGTTCGACAAGCAGAAAAAGCAGACGTTCATGGACGCCTTCGAGGCCATCGACGAGCAGTTCCGCGACATCTTCGAGCGGCTGTCCGCCGGCAGCGGCGAACTCGTCCTCGAAGACCCGGACGACCCGTTCGAGGGCGGCCTGACGATGAAGGCGCAGCCGGCGGACAAGCCGGTACAGCGGCTCGACGCGATGTCCGGCGGCGAGAAGTCGCTGACTGCGCTCGCGTTCATCTTCGCGATTCAGCGGCACAACCCGGCGCCGTTTTACGCGCTCGACGAGGTCGACGCGTTCCTCGACGCCGTCAACGCCGACCGCGTCGGCGAGATGGTGCACGAACTCGCCGGCGACGCCCAGTTCGTCGTCGTCAGCCACCGGTCGGCGCTGCTCGAACGCTCCGAGCGCGCCATCGGCGTGACGATGCAGGAGAACAACATCTCCGCCGTCACCGGCATCCAGCTCGGGGAGGACGGCGAGACGCCCGGGCCGGAGCCGGAGGTGTCCGCGGATGATTGAGGCGCCCGGCGACGTCGCCCCCGCGGACGCGACGGACGACGACGAGGTCGAGCCGGTCGAGCTGCTCGTCCAGCTCGCCGAGGACGGCGAAATCGACCCGTGGGACATCGATGTCGTCGAGGTGACGGACGCGTTCCTCGACCGGCTCGACTCGACCGACCTGCGGACAAGCGGCCGCGCGCTGTTTTACGCGTCGGTGCTACTCCGCATGAAGTCCGACGCGATGCTCGGCGACGACGACGACGAGGACGCCGACGAGGTGGAGCCGTGGGAGGAGGCGTTCCGCGACGGCCCGATGGAGGCCGGTGACGCCCCGGCGGACGACGGCTTCGACCCGGTGTCGGCGCTCGAAGACGAGATGGACCGCCGGCTGGACCGCAAGTCCACCCGCGGCTCCCCGGAGACGCTGGACGAACTCGTCCGCGAACTCCGGGAGGCGGAGCGCGGCTCGTGGTGGAAGGAGTCCCGCGAGTACGACACCTCGGAGTCGCCGCGCGGCTTCTCCCGCGGCACGCAGACGCTGGAGTACCACGGCGCCGACGACCTGCGCCGCGAGGGGGAACCCGGCGAGGACGACGTCACCGGCACGACCCACGAGGAGGACATCGACGCCGTCATCGACGACGTCCGCGGGGAACTCCGGCCGCAGTACGACCGCGGCCGCACCGAGGTGCTGTTCCGGGAGATTCGGGGCGCCGGGCAGACCCCCGTCATGACGTACCTGGCGCTGCTGTTCCTCGCACACCGCGGCGAAATCAGGCTGCAGCAGGACGACCTGTTCGGCGACCTGTGGGTGAAAGACGGCTCCGCGCCCACCGTCGGCGACGAGGCGACCGCGGACTGACCCGGGTCGCCGTCGGCCGGCTACAGGTAGTCGCCGATGAACAGGTCCAGTTTCTCGCGGGTCTCGTCCGGAATCGCTTCCGTCGGCGTGTTGATGGTGCCTTCGAGCGACCCGTGCGCCTCACACTCCAGGCCGTCCGGGAACGTCCGGATGGCGTGTTCGACCGTGTTCTTGATGGCCTCCTCGTTGGCCGCGGCGTTCTCCAGCACCTCCTCGAGCGACACCTCGGCGTCCTGCTTCCAGACGTCGTAGTCGGTGACGCCGGCGACGGTGGCGTACGCCATCTCGGCTTCCCGCGCCAGTTTCGCCTCCGGCACCGCGGTCATGCCGACGACGTCCCAGCCCTGCTCGCGGTAGAACTCTGACTCCGCGCGCGTCGAGTACTGCGGCCCCTCGATGCAGACGTACGTGCCTTCGTCGACGACGCCGCCCTCGGTCGCCGCCTTCGCCGACGCCGCGAGGTGCTCTGCGAGCTTCGGGCTGTACGGCCGCGTGAACTGCTGGTGGACGACGACGCCGTCGCCGAAGTACGACAGGTCACGGCGCTTGGTCCGGTCGTAAATCTGGTCCGGGACGACGAGCGTCTGCGGCGCGAGGTCCTCGCGGAGCGACCCGACGGCGTTGCTCGCGAACACGTATTCGACGCCGGCCTGCTTCAGCGCGTAGATGTTCGCCTTGTACGGCAGGTCCGTCGGCGACCGCTGGTGGTCCGGGCCGTGCCGCGGCAGGAACACGATTTCGCGTCCGGTGTCGCCGAACTCGCCGATTTCGAGCGGCGCGGACGGCTCGCCGAACGGCGTCGTCACCGACTCGGTCCGCGTGTTCGTCAGGGGCAGCGCCTCGTAGATTCCGCTGCCGCCGATGAAGCCGATGGTCATCGTTCTGCTCGGCCGTTCGTCCGAGCGGCGCTAAAGCGTGTGGATTGCGACCGGCCGCTCCGGGCCCCGCTTCTCCCCGGATTCGACACGGGATTGCTCGCGGCGGTCGGATGCGGCGGGTGAACGAACCAAAATGGCCCATCGCTGGCCTGCTCACGATGGCTACGGGCGGGTTCCTCCGACTGCGACCGGTCGTCGAACTCCCGGCACGCGTCGGCGTCTGGCTGGTGCTCGCGGACTTCCTCGTCGGCCACCTCGGCTCGGCCATGGCCGCTGGGCGCTCGAAATATCACTGCGCTCGTCGCGGAAATTAGTCGGCGCGCCGCACGGCGATTCTCCCCCATTCTCGACGGTCGTCGCCGTCACGTATATCCCGGAACCGAGACGACTACGAACGAAGCGGTGACTTCGACATGATACTCTGCGTTGACCCTGACTCGGCGGCGCGCCGGGAGGCCGGCGAGCGGCTCAGCGACGCCGGCTTCGACGTTCGAGCCGCGGGCTCTCTCACCGAGGCCCGCGCCGCGCTCGGTGGAGACGGCGACGCCGATGCTGACGCCGACGCTACCGCCGACACCATCCCCGAGGCCGACGTCGACTGCCTCGTCACCGAGTACGAACTGCCCGACGGGACGGGGCTTGACCTCATCGCGGAGGCGCGCTCGGCCGCCGCCGACGCCGCCTGCGTCCTCTTCACTTCGACGCCGCTCGACGACGTCGACACGGCCGCGTTCAACGACGTCGTCGCGGAGTACCTCCCGAAGGACGACCCGGACGCCCTCGACGACCTGGTCGACCTGGTCGAACACAGCCTCGCGTTCCGCGCGCAGACCGCCTATCCGCTGCCGGAGACCGAGGAGGCACGGCTGGAGGCGCTCGACCGGTACGCGGCCGACCCGGCGGCGCTGAGCGCGTCCCTCGACCGGCTCACCGAACTCGCGACGGCGCTGTTCGGCGTCAACGCCGCCGCTGTCGGACTCGTCGACGAGCACGAGCAGCGCTTCCTCTCCTGTCACGGCGTCTCGTTCGACCCGCTCGACCGCGAGGACACCGTCTGCACCTACGCCATCCTCGAAGACGACGTGACGGTCATCGAGGACGTCGCCGACGACCCGCGGTTCGACGGGAACGAGGGGCTGGCCGCCGCCGACATCAGGTTTTACGCCAGCGCCTCTCTCGTGACGCCGAGCGGCCAGCCAATCGGGACGTTCTGCGTCTACCACGACGACCCGCGGGCGTTCTCCGAGCGCGACCGCGAACTCCTCGAACTGCTCGCGGACGAGGCGATGGAGCAGTTGGAACTGCGCCGCCGACTCGACGAATTCGTCGGTGAGACCGATGACTGACCCGTACTCCTTCGAGGGGCTGCCGCTCTCCGAGGTCAGCCCCGGCTCGACCGTGCTCGTCGAGGGGCCGACGCACGTCGGCACCCGCGACCTCGCACTGCGGATGCTCGCCGGCGGAGACGACCAGGGCGCCATCGTCATCACCACGAACCGGCGCGCGCGGCGAATCAGCGAGGACTGCCGGCGCGTCGGCCTCGAACTCGCGTCCGACCGCACCGCCATCCTCGACTGCGTCGGCCAGGCGGACCAGCGGACGCCGGCGCGGGTGCTGTCGGTCGCCAGCCCGTCGGACCTCACCGGCATCGGCATGCGCTACTCGGACGTCTACCGGGAGTTCAACCACTCCGGGCTCGACCGCGTCCGGACCGGGCTCTGCTCGCTGTCGACGCTGCTGTCGTTCGGCGACCTCCAGACCGTCTCCCGGTTCGTCCACACGCTCGTCGGCCGAATCGACGCCGTCGACGGCATCGGCGTGTTCCTCATCGACCCGGCCATCCACGACGACCGCACCGTCAGCACGATTTCGCAGTTCTGCACCGGCCGGATTCAGGTGCGGGACGCCGACGACGCCCCCGAACTCCGCGTCCGCGGTCTCCCCGGGCAGCCGCGCGACTGGCAGCCGTTCGACCCGACCCCCGACTGACCGCGGCCGCGACGACCGCCTGAACCGCGGTATTCGGCCGCCGGCGCTCGGACGAGCCGGGGTCGGCGTTCACCACAGCCTGAACACACGTTCAGGCGCGGCTGTAAACCCTTTTAGGGGGGCCGGCGCGAGGAACTACGTAATGAGCGACCTCCCGGACGACTTCGACTGCACCGTCACGAACTGGGAGTACATCTACGACCTCTGCCGGCAGGTGAGCAACGACGTGAAGGCCGCCGAGTTCGAGCCGGACGTCGTCGTCGCGCTGGCGCGCGGCGGCTGGTTCGCGGGCCGATGCATCTGCGACTTCCTCGGGCTGAACGACCTGACGAGCCTGAAGATGGAGCACTACGTCGGCGCAGCCCAGCAGTCCGGCGAGCCGACCGTCCGCTACCCGATGCCGGAGGGGAGCGTGCAGGACAAAGACGTCCTCATCATCGACGACATCGCCGACACCGGCGGCTCCATCAAGCGCGCCCAGGAGTACGTGGAGGAGCGCGGCGCCGGCGACATCCGGACCGCGACGCTGCAGCTGCTCCAGACCTCGGAGTTCGACCCGGACTACGTCGGCGAACAGCTGGAGGAGTGGACGTGGGTCGTCTACCCGTGGAACTTCATCGAGGACATGGTCGACCTCATCTCGGGCGTGATGGAGCGCGCCGACGACCGGACGTTCACGCGCGACGACATCCGGCACTACCTCGCGGAGTACCACGACGTGAACCGCATCGAGATGGAGATCGCTCAGCCGAGCCGGCTCGGCGAGGTGCTCTCGGAGATGGAGCGGCGCGACGTCGTCCGGCAGACGCCGGAGGGCTACCGGCTCATCGACGTCGAGGAGTAACGCCGCGCGGCCCGAGCAGCCCGTGACTGCCGGTGGCATCGGAGCGTCCGGTCCGCGTCGTCTCGTCTCGTCGGTGCCGTGCCGGTTCCGAACCCCTCTTTACCGACGCCGGTGATTCGCCGCTGTGGCGCTGCTCGACATCTTCGCCGGCGCTGTCCTCCCCATCGTCGCGGTCGCGGCCATCGGGTTCCTGCTCGGCCGCGTCCGCGGCGTCGACCCGGGGCCGCTGAACACCATCTGCGTCTACGTGCTCGCGCCGGCGCTCGTCTTCCACAGCCTGATGACGGCGTCGCTCTCCGGCGAGACAATCGCGAATCTCGCGCTGGCTATCGTCGGCTACACCGTCGTGATGGCGGTCCTCGCGGAGGCGGTGGGTCGGCTGCTCGGCGCCGACGAACCGCGGCTCTCCGCGCTGGTGCTCGCCGCGACGTTCCCGAACTGCGGCAACTACGGGATTCCGCTGTCGGCGTTCGCGTTCCCGGCGACGGGCCGCGCCGTCGCGGTGCTGTTCATGGCGATTTACTCGGTGCTCGTCTACACGCTCGGCGTCTACATCGCCTCGCGTGCCGGCGGCAGCGGCGGCTTCGCGGGCGTGAAGCGCGTCGTCCGGATTCCGCTTGTGTGGGCCGTTCCGGCGGCGCTCGGCGCGCGCTGGCTCGGCGTCGTCCCGCCGACCGGCACCTCCGCGATGACGACGCTGCAGCTCGTCGGCGACTCCGCCATTCCGGTGATGCTGCTCATCCTCGGCATCCAGCTCTCCCGGACGGACTACGGCGCGGCGCTCTCGCAGGCGACGACGCCGACGGTGCTGAAGATGGGCGTCGCGCCCGTCGTCGCCGTCGGGATCGCGACCGTCATCGGCTTTTCGAACCCGGAGGTCGGCCGCGTGTTCGCGCTGGAAGCGTCGATGCCGGCGGCTGTGACCCCGGTGATTCTCGTCGGCGAGTTCGCCGACGACCTCCGCATCGGCGACGTCACCGTCCCTGAGTACGTCAGCACCGTCGTGCTGGTGTCGACGCTCGTGTCGCTTCCGGTGCTCACGGTCTTCATCTCGCTGCTCCAGAGCGGCGCGATTCTGTGAGGCGCTGAGCGACTCCGTCGGCTCCGGCGTCTTCGTCGGCTCCGGCGTCTTCGTCGGCTCCGGCGTCTCCGTCGGCTCCGGCGTCTCCGGTGCGAACGGCCGCTGTGGCGCCGCCTCCGGCCAGCTAGTCGTCCGTGGGGGCGTGTTCCGCCGGGTCGACGATGCTGGTCGTCCACGTGCCGTGGAGCAGCCACGCGAGCACGGCGACCGCGCCGACGACGTCGCCGGCGACGACGGCCCACCAGATTCCGGTGGTTCCCCAGCCGTACTCGAAAACCAGCAGGTACGTCGCGGGGACGCGGACGCCCCACAGCCCGAGGAACGCGAACGCGAGCGCCGACGTGGTCCGGCCGGCGCCGCGGAGCGCCCCGCGGCCGATTTCGAAGACGCCGGTGAACGCGAACATGACGGCGGCGACGCCGAGGTACGACGTGGCGTAGCCGACGGTGGTCGCGGCGTCCGGCGCGTCCGGCGGGAGGAACACGGAGACGATGGCGGTCGGGAACAGCCAGGTGAGCAGGCTGACCGGAATCATCACGGCGACGGCGACCGTCAAGGCGGCGCGGACGGCGCGCCACGCCCGGTCGGGCTTGTGCGCCCCGAGGTTCTGCCCGACGACGGTGTTGACGGCTTGCGATAGCCCCATCGCCGGCAGGAACGCCAGCGAGATGAGCCGGTTCCCGAGGCCGTAGGCGGCGACGATGGCCGGCGGGAACGTCGACACCATCGCCGTCAGGACGACGAACGCGAACGACGTACTCGACTGTTCGAGCGCCGACGGCACGCCGAGTTTCACGACGTCGCGGACGATGTCGAGGTCCGGGACGAGGTCGCCGACTCGGACGGCGGGGCCGCGGTCGGTGCCGAACAGGACGTACCAGCCGACGGCGGTCGCGACGAGCCGCGCGAACAGCGTCGCCCACGCGGCGCCCTCGATGCCGAAGCCGGGAATCGGGCCGTAGCCGAAGATGAGCAGCGGGTCGAGCGCGAGGTTCAGCGCCACCGACACCACCATGACGCGGAGCGGGCCGCGGGTGTCGCCGTAGCCGCGCATCAGCGAGACGAACACGAAGAAGCCGAACATGAACGGCGTCGCGAGGAAGAACACCCGCATGTAGTCGGCGGCGAGCGGCACGACGTTCGCGGCGGTGGCGGCGTCGGCGGGCAGCAGGTCGAGCAGTGGCTCGACGGCGACGTAGCCGACGGCGGCGATGACTAGCGACACCAGCATGACGAACCCGAGCGTCGTCCCGGCGATGCGGCCGGCCTCGCGGTCGACGTCGGCGCCGGTGTGCTGGGCGACGAGAATCGCGCCGGCCGCGGTGAAGCCGGCGCCGACCGAGATGAACAGGAAGACGATGGGGAACGCCAGCGAGAGCGCGCCGACGGCGTCCGCGGAGAGCCGGCCGAGCCAGAACGTGTCGCCGACGTTGTACATCACCTGGAGCAGCTGAATCAGCACGAGCGGCCACGCCACGCGAAGCATCGGACGGAGGAGGTCGCCGTCCGTCAACTCCGAGGCGCGGGCTCCGGAGTGCGGGGAACTCATGGCGAGTAGACGCGTCACCCCGTCTTGAACCCTCCTCACAGGTGATACCGCGACGCACGGCCCGGCTGAGAAGGGCGAGCCGAGACCGACCGGACTCGGCGACGGGGAGCGTCAGGCGCCGGGGACGTCGAACTCGCGGGCGCGTCTGCGGATGTCGTCGGCGTCGGCGGTCAGCAGTTCGCCGTCGTCGTACAGGACGTCGCCGTCGACCATCGTGAACGCGACGTCGTCGCCGTGGGCGGCGAAGACGAGGTGGCTCAGCGGGTCGTGCAGCGGCGTCGCGCGCGTCACGTCGGTGTCGACGCCGACGACGTCGGCCGTCCATCCCTCGCGGAGCGCGCCGACCCGGTCGAACCCGGCGGCCTCGGCGCCGTTCAGCGTCGCCATCTCGAAGACGGTTTCGGCGGGCGTCGTCCGCGGGTCGAGCGCGTCGACCTTCTGGAGGAGGCTCGCCTGCCGCATCTCCGTGAACGGGTCGAGCGTGTTGTTACAGGGCGGGCCGTCGTTGCCGAGCGCGACCGTGATGCCGCGGTCGAGGTAGTCCGGAATCGGCGCGACGCCGGAGGCGAGCTTCATGTTCGACGACGGGCAGTACGTGACGTTCGTCCCGGTGTCGGCGAGCACCTCGCGTTCGGACTCGTCGGTGTGGACGCAGTGGGCGAGCACGACGTCCTCGCCGGTCAGGCCGACCTCGTCGAGCCAGTGGACGTTCCGCATCCCGGTCTCCTTCTCGACGGCCGCGATTTCGTCGCGGTTCTCCGAGGCGTGCGTGTGGATGCGGACGCCGTCGTACTCGTCGGCGAGGTCGCGGCAGCCGCGCAGACACGCCTCGGTGCAGGAGACGGCGAACCGCGGCGTCAGCGCGTAGCGGATGCGGCCGTCGGCGGCGCCGTGGTACTCCCGGATGAGCCGCTCGGACTCGCGGAGCCCAGCGTCGGTGTCCTCCTGCAGGCCGTCGGGGGACTCGGTGTCCATCAGCACCTTCCCCATCCGGGCGCGGATGCCGAGGTCGACGGCGGCGTCGAACGCCTCGTCCGCGTGCGCGACCGACAGGTGGTCGACGACGGTGGTGACGCCGGACTCGATGCATTCGAGGTAGCCGAGTTCGGCGGCGAGCCGCATCCCTTCCGCGCCGAGGCCGGCCTCCATCGGCAGGACGTGGTCGAACAGCCAGTCGAGAAGCGACGCGTCGTCGGCGATGCCGCGGCCGAGCGACTGCACGGAGTGGACGTGCGCGCCGACGACGCCGGGCGCGACGATGCCGAACTCGCGGCGTTCGTGGCCCGGGAAGCGGTCGACGAGGTCGCGTCGCTCGCCGACCGCGGCGATGGTGTCGCCGTCGACGACGACCGCGCCGTCGTCGATGACCGTTTCCGCGTCGACGATGACCGTCCCGGAGAGCAGCATTGGTTCCCGAGTCGGCTCCGCCGCGCCGACCGAAATAGCTGTTCATTCGCCGAACGGCGACAGTCGCGTCCGTCCGGAGCAGCGCAACGTATTTACCGGTCGGGGCGTTTGCTACGCCCATGCGAGACGCGTCGCAGCGCCAGCCGCTCACGGCCCGTGAGTTCGGCGTGTCTCCTCTTCTCCGCCGCTCGAAACCGAAACGCGCGTAACTGACGCTTTCGGCGGGAGTGGCACCCCCGTCGTGGGCGATTCTTGCCCGAAGCGACGCGCGCTCACCACTCACCCGAGACACTACAGACGAACCCACACCGAATGTCCATCGACCACGACACGTTCGCCGGCGTCTACCCGGCGATGACGACCCCGTTCACGGACGGTACAGACGAAGTCGACCACGAACAGCTCGCCGCGGACGCCCGGCGGCTCGAAGCCGCCGGCGTCGACGGCCTCGTCCCGGTCGGCTCCACCGGCGAGTCCGCGACGCTCACCCACGACGAACACGCCGAGGTCGTCGAGACCGTCGTCGACGCCGTCGACGTCGACGTCATCGCGGGCTCCGGCTCGAACTCGACGCGGGAGGCCGTGTGGCTCTCCGAGCGCGCCGAGGAGGCCGGCGCCGACGGCCTGCTGCTCATCTCGCCGTACTACAACAAGCCCGAGCCGCAGGGGCAGTACGAACACTACACCGCCGTCGCGGACGCCGTCGACCTGCCGCAGGTCGTCTACAACGTCCCGTCGCGCACCGGGTCGAACCTCGACCTCGACACGGTCGTCGAACTGGCGGAACACCCGAACATCCAGGGGTACAAGGCGGCGTCGGGCGACGTCGGCCGCATCTCCGAACTCGTCGAGCGCACCCGCGAGGAGACGTTCGACGTGCTCTCCGGCGACGGCCCGATGACGCTCCCCATCATGAGCGTCGGCGCCACCGGCACCATCAGCGTCGTCGCGAACGTCGAACCCGAGCGGACGCACGCGCTCGTCCACCGCGCGCTCGACGGCGACTTCGCCGGAGCCCGCGCGGTCCACCACGAACTCGGCCCGCTGATGCGCGCCGCGTTCCGCGAAACCAACCCGATTCCGATCAAGGAGGCGATGGAGATACGCGGCTACGGCCCGGCCGAACTCCGGCAGCCGCTCACCCGAGCCACCGACGAGACGCGCGACGTCCTCGAATCGGTGCTCGCCGACCTCCGAGACCGACCGGTCGCGGACGCCGACGCATGACCGGGGCAGTCAGCGTCGCCGTCACCGGCGCGACCGGCCGCATGGGCCGAGAGGTCATCGAGGCGGCCGCCGACCGCGACGACGTCGACGTCGCCGCCGCGGTGACGCGCACCCCGTCGGCCGTCGACGGCGCAGTCGCGGGGGTCGACGTCGCGGACGCGGCGGACCTCCCGTCGATGCTCGCCGCCAGCGACCCGGACGTCCTCGTCGACTTCACGGTGCCGGCGTCGAGCGTCGAGTACGTCGCGGCCGCCGCAGACGCCGGCGTCGCGGCCGTCGTCGGCACCACCGGGTTCGACGACGACCAGCTCGACCGGCTCGCCGACGCCGCCGACGAGACGCCGGTGCTGCGCGCGTCGAACTTCTCCCGCGGCGTCGCGGCGCTCCGCCGCGCCGTCCGCGCCGCCGTCGGCGCGCTCCCCGGCTACGACGTCGAGGTGACCGAGACGCACCACAACGGGAAGCGCGACGCGCCGAGCGGCACCGCGCTCACGCTCCTCGACGACGTCGAAGCCGAACGCGACGACCTCACCGACCGCGTCCACGGCCGCGAGGGCGACGCGCCGCGGACCGACGGCGAAATCGGCGTGCACGCGCGCCGCGCCGGCGACGTCGCCGGCGAACACGAGGTACTGCTCGCGGGCGACGAGAACGTCCTCGAACTGACCCACCGCGCCGGCTCCCGGCGCGTCTTCGCCGCCGGCGCGCTCGACGCCGCCGCGTGGCTCGCCGGCCGCGACGCCGGCGCCTACGACTTCTCGGAGGTACTCGAATGAGCCTGGAATCCGACATCGACGACCTGTGGAACCGCTACGACGACGGACTGACCGCTGCCGACGCCGACGACACGGACCTCGCCGTCCTCGACGAGTTCCTCGACGAACTCGAAGCCGGGTCGGTGCGCGCCGCCGAGAAGACCGGCGACGACGTCACCACGTGGGCGGCCAACGAGTGGGTGAAACGCGGCGTCCTCCTCAACTTCGGGCTGCGCGAGACGCACCGCCGCGAGTACGGCGACGTCGGCTACCACGACGTGCTGCCGCTGCGGGACACGTCCGGCCTCGCCGACAACGGCGCCCGGAACACGCCCGACGGAACCGTGCTGCGCCGCGGCGCGCACCTCGGCGCCGACGCCATCATGATGAGCCCGTCGTTCGTCAACGTCGGCGCGTACGTCGGCGACGGCACGCTCGTCGACTCCTGTGACACCGTCGGGTCGTGCGCCCAGCTCGGCAGCGACGTGAAACTCGGCGCGAACACGCTCATCGGCGGCGTCCTCGAACCCGTCGAGGACGCGCCGGTCGTCGTCGAAGACGGCGTCTCGCTCGGCGCCGGCTGCCGCGTTACCTCCGGGTTCCGCGTCGGTGCGAACAGCGTCGTCGGCGAGAACACGCTGCTCACGCCCCGCATCCCGGTGTACGACCTCGTCGAGGAGGAGATTATCTACGGCCACCTCCCGGAGAACCGCCGCGCGTTCGCCCGGATGGTCGAGTCCAGCGTCTCCGACCACGACCTGTTCGACGGCGGCGCGTACAAGCCGGCGGTCGTCGCCACCCACGTCGAAGAGCAGACGCTCGAAGCGACCCAGCGCGAGGACGCGCTCCGCGAATGACCGACGAGTCCGCCGGCGTCGACGCCGACCAGGAGGCCGGTGCCGCCGACGCCGAAGCGGTCGCCGCGCCGAACCCGCCGGTGCGCCGCGTCGGCGACTGGGACGCCGCGCGGCTCCGCGACCTCGCCGAGCAGCACGGCACGCCGCTGTACGTCACGGACCTCGACCGCGTCGCGGAGAACTGCACGCGGTTCCGCGCCGCGTTCCCGGACGCCGACGTCCGGTACGCCGTGAAGGCGCACACCGGCCGCGCCGTCCTCGACGCGGTCCGCGACGCCGGCTTCGGCGCCGAGTGCGCCTCCGCCGGCGAGGTGCGCCGCGCGCTCGACGCCGGCTTCCCCGGCGACCGCGTCGACTACACCGCCGTGAATCCGCCGGCGCGCGACCTCGACGGCTTCGTCGACTGGTGGCGCGACGACCCCGGCCTGACCGTCACGGTCGGCGCCGCGGACACGCTCGACCGCCTCGCCGAACGCGGCTACGACGGCCGCGTCTGCGTCCGCGTCAACCCCGGCGTCGGCGCCGGCCACCACGAGAAGGTGCGGACCGGCGCCGCCGCGAAGTTCGGCGTCCCCGTCGACCGCGTCGACGACGTCGTCGCCGCCGCCCGCGCCGACTTCGAGTTCGTCGGCGTCCACGCGCACGCCGGCTCCGGCATCCACGGCGCCGACGACCTCGCGGCCCACCGGGAGTTCGTCTCCCGCGTCGGCGACATCGCGCGCGACGCCGCCGGCGACGCCGACGGTGACGGACTGGAGTACGTGAACGTCGGCGGCGGCTTCGGCGTCCCGTACCGCGACGCGGACGCGCCGCTGGACCTCGCCGCCGTCGCGGCGGCGACCCGCGACGCCCTCGGCGACGTCGACGCCGACCTCGCAGTCGAACCCGGCCGGTACCTCGTCGCCGACGCCGCCGTGCTGCTCACCGCGGTGAACACGGTGAAGCCGGCGGGCGCCGACGCCGACGAGGTCGTCGCCGGCGTCGACGCCGGCATGACGACGCTGCTCCGGCCCGCGATGTACGACGCCCACCACCCGATTCGGTCGCTCGCCGCCGACGCCGCCGACCGCGACGCGGCGCCGACGACGGTCGCCGGCCCCATCTGCGAGTCCGGCGACGTGTTCTGCGAGGGCCGGCCGCTGCCCGCCGCCGAGCGCGGCGACCTGCTCGCCGTCGGCAACGCCGGCGCGTACGGCTACGAGATGGCGTCGACGTACAACTCGCGGCCGCGGCCCGCCGAGGTCAGCCTCGACGGCGAACCGCTGCGGCGCCGCGAACCGCTCGCCGACCTCACCCGCCTCGAAGTCACCCCGGAGGACCGATGACAGACGCAGCCACCACCGTCGCGTTCGAGAAGTACCACGGCACCGACAACGACTTCCTCGTCGTCGACGGCCACGCCCCGGTGTCAGACCGCGGCGCGTTCGCCGCCGCCCACTGCGACCGCGACACCGGCGTCGACGTCGGCGACGGCCGACGCGGCGCCGACGGCGTCCTGTTCTTGACGCTCGACCAGCAGTTCTCGCCCGCCCGCGTCGTCATGACGCTGGTCCAGCCCGACGGCTCCGTCGCCGAGATGTGCGGGAACGGCGCCCGCTGCGCCGCGCGCTGGGCGGCCGACCGCACCGGCGCCGCCGAGTTCATGCTGGACACGCCCGCCGGCAGCAGGCGGACCGTCGTCGACGGCGACGAGGTCCGCGTCGAGATGGGCCGGCCGTCGTTCGCGCCGGCCGACGTCCCGCTCGCCGCCGACCGCACGGACCCGCTCGTCGAGGAGTCCGTCGAGGGCCTCACCGTCACCGCCGTCGACACCGGCGTCCCGCACGCCGTCGCGTTCGTCGACGACGTCGACGGCGTCGACCTCGACGCGGCCGCCCCGCCGGTCAGGCACGCCGACGTGTTCCCGGAGGGCGCGAACGTCACGCTCGCCCACCGCGTCGACGACGGCCGGTTCCGGCAGCGCACCTACGAACGCGGCGTCGAAGGCGAGACGCGCGCCTGCGGCACCGGCGCGGTCGCCGTCGCGGCGGCCGCGCGGCGCCTCGGCCACACCGACCGCGCCGAACTCACCGTGTCGCCGCCCGGCGGCGACCTCGGCGTCGAACTCCCGGCCGACGGCCCGGCGGTCCTCGTCGGCCCCGCCGAACACGAGTTCGACGGCGAACTCCCGACAGACCCATGACCGGCGCCAACGCCGACGCGGACGCGGACACGGACGCCGGCACCGACGCCGACACCGACTTCGACCCGGTGGAGTTCCTCGACGCCGCGGTCCGAACCGAGTCGCACGAGTCCGTCGACGCGATGCGGGACCTGCTCGTGGAGACGCTCGACCGGCACGGCGAGTCCGTCCGCGTCGACGCCGCCGGCAACGTCCGCGCGACGAAATCGGGCGACGCCGACGGCCCGCACCTCGTGTTGAACACGCACATCGACACGGTGCCGCCGCACGTCCCGGCCGACCGCGACGGCGACGTGCTCCGCGGCCGCGGCGCCTGCGACGCGAAAGGCCCGCTCGCCGCGCTGCTCGCCGCCTTCCTCGCGACGACGCCGACCCGCGGCCGGCTGACGCTCGCGGTGACGCCCGACGAGGAGACGCTGTCCACCGGCGCGGACGCGCTCGTCCGCGGCACCGGCGGCGTCGACCCGGTCGACGGCGACCTGTTCGTCGTCGGCGAGCCGACGGACTGCGACGTCTGCACCGCCGCCCGCGGCCGGTTCGAGGGGACGCTGACGCTCACCGGGAGCGCCGCCCACGCCGCCGAACCGGACGCCGGCGTCAACGCCGTCGCGGCGCTCGAAGGGGCGCTCGGCGCGATTCGCGGGTTCGACGCGGACCGCGACCCGCATCCGCGGCTCGGCCCGCCGACGCTCGTCGCCACGGGCGCCGGCGGCGGCGAAGCCACGAATCAGGTGCCCGCGACGGCGACGCTGACGCTCGACCGGCGCTCCGTCCCGCCGGAGACCGCCGAGGAGTTCCGCGCGGAACTGGCGGCCGCGGTCCGCGGCGCCGTCCCGGACGACGTCGGCGTCTCGTTCGACCTGACCGAGCGGTCCACGCCGTTCCTCGAAGCGTTCGACACCGACCCGGACCACGAACTCGTCCGGACCTTCGCGGACGCCGCCGCGGCCGCGGGGGCAGTGGCGGCCGAGCGGTCGGACGCGGAACAGGCGGATTCGGGGCACGGAGATGCAGAACGGTCGGACGGCGCCGAGTCGAGCGCCGACGGCGACGTCAGGCCGTTCGGCGCGGCGACCGAGGCGTCGTACTTCTCGCCCGCTCCGACGGTCGTGTTCGGCCCCGGTCACGTCGCCGACGAAAACGGCGCGGTGGCGCACGCCGACCGCGAATACGTCAGGCTCTCGCGCGTCCGGACGGCCGCCGCGGCCGCCACGGACGCCGTCGGCGACCTGCTCGACTGACCGGTTTTCTCGCGCGCCTGCCCGTCCGCCGGCGGCGGTGCCGGGACCACCGTCGCTTTCACGGGCCGGGCCGAACCGCGCCCCATGTGCACGCTCACCATCGCGTGGCGGACGTTCCGAGACGCGCCGGTCGTCGTCGCCGCGAACCGCGACGAGGCCGTCGACCGGCCCGCCGAACCGCCGGCGGAACGCGACGAGGGAATCGTGGCGCCGCGGGACGCCGAAGCCGGCGGCACCTGGATGGGGGCGACCCGCGACGGCCTGTTCGTCGGCGTCACGAACCGGTGGGTGGAGGGGCTCGCCGGCGAGCGCTCCCGCGGCCTCCTCGTCGACGACTGCCTGCACGCCGAGGCGGCGGAGGCGGCCGCGAGGCTCGTCGAGTCGCGGTGCCGCGACCACGAGTACGACGGCTTCAACCTCGTCGTCGCCGACGCGGACGCCGCGCTGCTGCTCGAGTGGGACGGCCACCTCAGCGTGACGCCGTTCGAGCCCGGCGTCCACGTCGTCGTCAACGTCGGCGCCGACGGCGCTTTCGTCGAACCGCCGGACCGGCCCGACGTCGGCCCGGAGCAGGCGGCGAACGCCCGGCGGCTCCGCGACCACCTCCAGGTCCGCCCGGACGAGTCGGCGTCGTCGTGGCTGCGCCGCGCCGGCGACGCGCTCGGCGACCACGAGTTCGGCGTCTGCGTCCACGGCGACGGCTACGGCACCGTCTCGTCGTCGCTGCTGCTGCTCGGCGCCGACGGGAGCCGGCGCTACGAGTACGCCGCCGGGCCGCCCTGCGAGACGCCGTACGAAGTCGTCTACGACGAGTGACCGCCGGCCCGCTCGGGCGCCGCCGGAACCCGCCCCGGGAATCGTCGTCGCGCGTCATCGTCGTCGTCGTCGCCGTTTCAGGAAAGCCAAGGTTAAACGGGGGGCGCGAGAACGTGACGGTATGAGCGCCGTCGACGTCGAAGCCGAGCTGTCGGAGGACGAGCGCGCGGGGCTCGAACTCGTCCGCGAGTCCGGCGGAATCCACCAGAGCGACTTCTGGAAGGAGCTTGACGTCTCCTCCCGGAAGGGGAGCCGCATCGCGGAGAAGCTCTCGGACCTCGGCCTCATCGAACGCGAAGAAGCCGTCTACAGCGGCCACAACACGTACTACCTCGAACCGACCGCCGCGGACCTCGACTTCTCGCTGCTGATGGCCGGCGACATGCTGTCGCCGTTCATCGGCGAGGAGGAGATCGACCCGAACGGCGACGCGTTCACGCAGTGGCTGATGAACCTCGCGTACGAAGAGTACTGACGGGCGTCGAGACCGTCGGTCGCCGAGAGTCGCCGCGTCGGAACGCCGCGACGCCACCGTTTTCACGAGCCGCTTCGGTCCGCCAGCGTCGGCGCCGCGCTCAGGCGTCGGTCGCGGTGAACAGCCCGGTCGACGGGTCGTCGGCGCCGCGCGGCGCGAACAGCGTGACGCGGTCACCGGCCCGCAGTTCCGTCTCCGCGACCGGGTGAATCGGCTCGTCGCCGCGTTCGACGAGCAGCACGAGGACGCCGTCAGCCAGGTCGGACTCGCCCAGGTCGGCGATGGTCCGGTTCGCCGCCCGCGCGTCCTCGTCGACGACGACCTCGCAGAACTCGCCCTCCGCGGTGAGGCTGGCGGCGTCCGACGGCGCGGCGCGGTTGCGCTGCTCCGGCGGCCCGAACGGGCCGTACGGCCGGAAGTAGTCCGTCTCGACCACGTTCTCGTCTTCGATGTCGACGTCGAGGTTCGCGATGGCGCGCGCGACCGTCGTGATTTCGTCGGTGTCCTCGCCGACGACGGTGACGTGGAGGTTCCGCTGGCCGGCCATCAGTTCGCGGACCTGCACGACGCCGGGAACCTCCCTGACCTGCCTCGCGAGGTGGGAGCGCTCCGGAATCGGCGCCGAGCAGATGAACAGGTAGGTCAGCCTGCCCTCCGCGCGCTCGAAGTCGACGTCGGCGTGGTAGCCGCGGATGACGCCGGCGTCCTCCAGTTTGTCGATGCGGTTCCGGACGGTGCCGGCCGAGACGCCGACCTCCTCGGCGATTTCGGGCGCGCTCGTCGTCCGGGCGTCCTCCATCAGTCGGTACAGCACCCGCCGGTCGACGTCGTCGAGTTCGGTCACGACTCCCAGTCGTTACGGAAGCCACAAAGCGTCTCTGATTTATCCGGAGACAGACCGGCTCATCTCACCCGAACCGCTGAGAAATCGTTGCTTCGCGGCTTGGCGAATCCGAAGCCCCGCGCCCGGCGTTCCGACAGCCGGAGTACGTAGTCTGCGGTCGCGCCGGTGACTACGCGGTGGCAATAGTGGCGTCGACGATTACTCCGCGTCGACGTCGGCGTCGACGTCGTCGACGAGTGCGCCGCCGTAGCCGACGTAGGTCGCGGGGGTGAGCGCCCGGAGTTCCTCGCGGACGTCGTCGTCGACGTCGAGGTCGTCGAACAGGTCGTGGAAGTCGTCGAGCGTCGTCCGGGAGCCGCGGGTGAGCGCCTTCACGCGCTCGTAGGCGTCCGTGTCGCCTTCGCGGCGCAGAATCGTCTGGACGGCCTCGCCGACGACCTCCGGGTTCGCGTCGAGTTCCTCGCGCATCACCCGCTCGTTCGGCGCGACCTTCGCGAGGCCGTCGGCGGTTTTGCCGTAGCCGATGAGGCAGTGTGCGAACGCGGCGCCGACGTTGCGCTTCACCGTGGAGTCGGAGAGGTCGCGCTGGAGCCGGGAGGTCGTGACGTAGTCGGCGAGGAACGTCAGGTCGCTGTTCGCCTTCGAGAGGTTGCCTTCGCTGTTCTCGAAGTCGATCGGGTTCACCTTGTGCGGCATCGTCGACGACCCGGTTTCGCCCGCGGCGGCCTCCTGGCCGAGGTAGCGGTCGGAGACGTACAGCCAGACGTCCCGGTCGAAATCCAAAAGGACGTTGTTGGCGCCGCGGAGCGCGTCGAACAGCGCCGCGAGGTCGTCGCACGGGTTCACCTGCGTCGTCAGCGCGGTGTGGTTCAGGCCGAGCGACTCGACGAACCGCCGGGAGAACCCCCGCCAGTCGACGTCGGGGTAGGCGGCGCGGTGGGCGGCGTAGGTGCCGGAGGCGCCGGCGAGCTTCCCGGACAGGCCCTCGGCGGCGTCGGCGACGCGGGCGGCGGCGCGGCCGAGCCGCGCGGCGTAGACGGCGAGCTCTTTGCCGTACGTCGTCGGCGTCGCGGGCTGGCCGTGCGTCCGCGCGAGCATCGGGACGTCGCGGTGGGCGCGGGCCTCGTCGGCCAGGTCGTCGCGGAGGCCGCGGAGCCGGGGGAGCAGCACCTCCTCGACGGCGGGCTTCACGAGCAGCCGCTGGGCGAGGTTGTTGACGTCCTCGCTGGTCAGCCCGAAGTGAATCCACGGGTGGACGCGCTCGTCGGTCTCGGTGCGCAGGAAGTACTCGACGGCCTTGACGTCGTGGTTCGTGGCGCTGTAGCCGGCGGCGCCCTCCGTTTCAAGCCGCTTCACGAGCCGCGCGTCGTCGGCGTCGAAGCCGTCGGCGACGCCGCGGAGGTGCTCGCGTTCCTCGTCGGTCAGGTCGAGCGCGACGGCGTCCTCGTCGGCGAGCGCGAGCAGGTACTCGACTTCGACGCGGACGCGAGCGCGGACGAGGCCGGCTTCGCTGGCGTACGGGACGAGCGGCTCGGTCCGGCCGGCGTACCGCCCGTCGAGCGGCGAGACGGCGGCGAGGGGGTCCTCGCGGGGCAGGTCCATACCGGCGCTCCCGCCGCCGCCGGCAAAGGCGTTCCGGTCGCGAACCACCACAGCCGTGCATACAGCGAGCGGATTACGCCGATTATCTGGGGGATTCTATCCGCGTTGCTGCATACGGCGCCGGCGCGGACCGCAACCGTTTTTCCGTCGCCGCCGGAGCGTTCGACCATGAAGATTGCCGGCCTGGCGAGCAACCGCGGACGGAACCTGCTGCACATCGCCGACCGAGCGCCCGGCGGCGCGTCGCTGTCGGTGGTGCTGTCGAACCACGCCGACGCGCCCGTGCTGGACGGCGCGGCCGAGCGCGACGTCCCGACGGAGGTCGTCGAACGCGACGACGACGAGCCGCGCGAGTCGCACGAGCGCCGCGTGCTCGACGCGCTCGACGACTACGACGTCGACATCGTCTGTCTCGACGGCTATATGCGGGTGCTCACCGAGGCGTTCATCGACCGGGCGCCGACGACGCTGAACGTCCACCCGTCGCTGCTCCCGGCGTTCCCCGGCACCGACGCCCACCGGCAGGTGCTCGACGCCGGCGTCCGGCAGACCGGCTGTACGGTCCACGTCGTCACCGAGGAGGTGGACGGCGGCCCGATCGTGACCCAGGAGGCCGTCCCGGTGTACGACGACGACAGCCACGAGGACCTGAAGACGCGGGTGCTGTTCGACGCCGAGTTCCGCGCGTATCCGCGCGCGGTCGAGTGGTTCGCCGAGGGCCGCGTCGACGTGGACCGCGAGGCCGGCGAGGTGTCGGTCGAGGGCGACGTCGGCGGCGACCTGCCGGCGCGCCGCACCGTCAGCGAGGACCGCGTCCGCGAACTCCGGTACGGCGAGAACCCGCACCAGGACGCCGCGCTGTACGCCGACGCGACCTGCGAGGAGGCGAACGTCGTCGGCGCCGACCAGTTGAACGAGGGCGCGAAGGCGCTGTCGTACAACAACTACAACGACGCCGACGCGGCGCTGAACCTCGTCAAGGAGTTCGACGAGCCGGCCGCCGCGGTCATCAAGCACACCAACCCCGCCGGCTGTGCCACCGCGGACACGCTGTCGGCGGCGTACGCCGACGCGCTCTCCACCGACGCGAAGTCGGCTTTCGGCGGCATCGTCGCGCTGAACCGCGAGTGCGACGAGGCGACCGCCGAGCGAATCGCCGAGTCGTTCAAGGAGGTCGTCGTCGCGCCGGGGTTCACGGACGCGGCGCTCGCGGTGCTGCGCGGCAAGGACAACCTCCGGCTGCTCGACGTCGGCGACGCGGACGCGCTCGGCGACGTCACGGAGCGGTACACGGAGAAGCCGCTCGTCGGCGGGCGGCTCGTCCAGGAGCGCGACCTGCAGGCGCCGACCCGCGACGACCTGGAGTTCGTGACGGCGCGCGAACCGACCGACGACGAGGTGGAGACGATGCTGTTCGCGTGGCGCGTCCTGAAGCACGTGAAGTCGAACGGCATCCTGTTCGCGACGGGCACCGAGACGGTCGGCGTCGGCATGGGGCAGGTGAGCCGCGTCGACGCCGTGACGCTCGCCGCGATGAAAGCCGAGAAGGACGCCGACGGCAAGTCCGCCGACGGCGCCGTGATGGCGTCGGACGCGTTCTTCCCGTTCCCGGACGGCATCGAGGAGGCCGCAGCCGCCGGCATCGACGCCGTCATCCAGCCGGGCGGCTCCGTCAACGACGACGACGTCATCGAGGCGGCGAACGAACACGGCATGGCGATGGCGTTCACCGGTAGCCGCAGTTTCCGGCACGACTGACCCGGCGAGCACGGAAATCTCCCCGGCCCGAGCCGTCGCGTCGGTGTCGCGACGGCGTCGTCGCGACCGCGCAGCCGACGGTCGGCACCACTGGTCGTATTCGTCTGTTCGCCCGCTCGTCCGCTCGTCCGTTCGCCCGTTCGTTCACTCGTTCGCTCGTTCGCTCCGGATTCCTCCGGAGCACTCCGGAGCGCTCTGTTTTATTCGTCGATGTGTCGTCGGAACCCAAGCGAATAATTCATACTGATTGGCGTCGGAGCACTGACATCAACAGCGGGACGGACCCGCCGACCCCTTTCCGTGAGTCCGAACACGCCAGCCGTCGACGAATCGGCGGCGACGACGACCGAGGAGAAGCTCGAACGGCTCCACGCCGCGACCCGCGACCTGATGCGTGCGTTCTCGCGCACCGAGGCCGCCGAAACCGCGGCGTCGGCGGCGACCCACATCCTCGAGTTCACGCTCAACACCGTCAGGCTGTACGACCCCGAGGCCGAACAGCTCGTCCCGGCCGCCGTCTCGCCCGCGGTCGAAGAGTTGGCCGGCGAGCGGTACCCCTACGACCGCGGCGAAACCGTGCAGTGGGACGCCTTCGACGGCGGCGAACTGCTCGTCTTCCCGGACATCACCGAGATAGACGACGACGTCCCGCGGTCGGGCGAAGGGAGCATGCTCGTCGCGCCGCTCGGCGAACACGGCGTGCTCACGCTCGGCTCGCAGACGACCGACGACATTGACGCCGCCGACGTCGAGTTGGCGCGGCTGCTCGCCGCGAACGTCGAAGCCGCGATGGACCGCGCCGAGCGCCGCCGGACGCTCCGGGAACGCACAGAGCGGCTGGAGCGGCAGAACGAGCGGCTCGACCGGTTCGCGTCCATCCTGAGCCACGACCTCCGGAACCCGCTGAACGTCGCCGCGGGCTACGTCGAACTCGCCGCGGAGACCGGGGAGACCGACCGGCTCCCCGAGGCGGCCGAGGCGCTCGACCGGATGGATTCGCTCATCGACTCGACGCTCGCGCTCGCCCGGCAGGGCGAGGCCGTGGAGTCGCCGGAGCCGACCGACGTCGGCCTCGTCGCACGGCAGGCGTGGGGGACCGTCGAGACCGCCGACGCGACGCTCGACGTCGACGCCCTCCCGACGGTGCCGGCCGACCCCGAGCGCCTCCGGACGCTGTTCGAGAACCTGTTCCGGAACAGCGTCGAGCACGCCGGCACCGACGTCGCCGTTCGCGTCGAACGCATCGACGGCGACGACAACGCCGACGGCAACTGCGACGGCGACGCCGACGGCAACCGCGACGGCGACCGCGACGGCGACGCGGCGGCCGACGCGGTGGGTTTTGCGGTGTCCGACGACGGCCCGGGGCTGCCGGCCGAGGACGCCGACCGGGTGCTCGACTGGGGGTACTCGACGGACGACGACGGCACCGGGTTCGGGCTGGCCGTCGTCGGCGACGTCGCCGCGGCGCACGGCTGGACCGTCGACGTCGACGAGACGGCGGACGGCGGCGCCCGGTTCGCGTTCCGGTTCTGAGCCGACGGGGCGGCGGCGGCGACGGTGACGTCGACGGAGTCCCGTTAGCCATAAGCGCGCGCCGCGAAACCGTCGGGTATGGAGTACTACGAGGCAGCGAACTTCCTCTTCGACCTCCGGCGCTTCCAGGTCAAGCCGGGCACCGACTCGGTGCGCGACCTGCTGGCGCACCTCGGTGACCCGCACGACGGCACCGACTTCGTCCAGGTCGCCGGGTCGAACGGGAAGGGGAGCGTCGCCCGGATGCTGGAGGCGACGCTCCGCGCGGACGGCCGCCGCGTCGGCCTGTACACGTCGCCGCACTTCGACGACCTCCGCGAGCGCGTCCGCGTCGACGGCCGGAAGGTGCCGGCGAGCGAAGTCGCGGCGTTCGTCGACGAGGTGAAGCCGTGGCTCGTCGACCGGGCCGCCGACGGCGAACCGCTGACGTTCTTCGAGGTCGTGACGGCGATGGCGCTGTGGCGGTTCGGCCGCGCCGACGTCGACGTCGCGGTGCTGGAAGTCGGGATGGGCGGCGAGTTCGACGCCACCAGCGTCGTTGACCCCGTCGCCGCCGCGGTCACGAACGTCTCGCTGGAGCACACGTCCGTCCTCGGCGACACCGTCGAGGAGATCGCGCGGACGAAAGCGAAGGTGGCGCCGGCGGACGCGCCGCTCGTCACGGCCACCGACGGCGTCGCGCTCGAAACGGTCCGCGACGTCGCCGGCGACGTGGTCACCGTCGGCGACGGCGCTCCCGGAGGCGGCGCCGAGGCCGGCGACGGCGCCGCGCCCGACGTGACGGCCCGGTACGAGGGCCGCGTCAGCCACCAGGAGGCGGCGGTGTCGCTCGCCGGCGACGACTGGTCGGTCGACGCCAGGATTCCGCTGCTCGGCGCGTACCAGGCGACGAACGCCGGCGTCGCCGCGGCGCTCGCGCGCCAGCTCGGCGTCGACGACGCGGCCGTGCTGCGCCGCGGCCTCCGGAACGCCCACTGGCCCGGCCGGTTCGAAGTGATGCGCACCGACCCGCTGGTCGTGCTGGACGGCGCGCACAACCCGGACGCCTGCGGGACGCTCGCGTCGACGCTCGCCGAGTTCGACTACGACGACCTCCACCTCGTCTTCGGCGCCATGCACGACAAGGACCACGACGAGATGGCGGCGGCGCTCCCCGACCCGGCGACGGTCCGGACCTGCGCGCCCCGAATCGACCGCGCGGAGGACCCGGAGGTGCTCGCCCGCGTCTTCGAGCGGGAGACCGGCGCCGACGTGACCGCCGCGGACGCCGTCGCGGACGCGGTCGCCGCCGCCCGCGACGCCGCCGCACCGGGCGACTGCGTGCTGCTCACCGGGTCGCTGTTCTGCGTCGCAGAGGCCCGCGCCGACTGGACCCGGAACGAACTTCCGAAGCGGGTGGAGTCGCGCGCCGACGCCGAGCGCGTGCTCGGCGGCACCGACGCGGCGCCCGACGCCGTCGAGCGCCACGTCGACGACGCGGTCCACCAGACGGTGAAGACGCGCGTCTCCGCCCGGCAGGCCGAGACGCTCGAAACCGCGTTCGTCGCGGCCGGCGGCGACTGCGTCAGGAGCGGCGTCGACGGCGGCGGCGAACTCCACGACGTCGTCCTGCTCGGTACGCGCGCCGAGTTCCGCGAGGCGCTCGCCGCCGTCGAGGACCGCGGCGACGGCCTCGCCGGCGTCGCGGCCGACCTCCGCGGCCGAGTCGGCCTCGACGACGACTCGGACGCCGACACCGGCACGGCCGACGACGCGTATCCGTGGGAGGACGGGACCGCGGTGATGGGCGTGCTGAACGTGACGCCGGACTCGTTCCACGACGGCGGCGAACACTTCAGTTACGAGGACGCCGTCGCCGGCGCGGAGCGGCTCGTCGACGCCGGCGTCGACGTCATCGACGTCGGCGGCGAGTCCACCCGGCCGGGCGCCGAGGCGGTCCCGGTCGACGAGGAGATTCAGCGCGTCACCCCCGTCATCGACGCCATCTCGGACGTGGACGCCCTGATTTCGGTGGACACGCGGCGCGCCGAGGTCGGGGAGGCGGCGCTGGACGCCGGCGCCGACATCCTCAACGACGTCACGGGGCTCGAAGACCCCGAGATGCGGTTTCTCGCCGCCGAGCGCGACGTCCCGGTCATCGTGATGCACAGCATCGACGCGCCCGTCGACCCGTCGACCGACGCGGAGTACGACGACGTCGTCGAGGACGTCGTCGACGAACTCACCGAGCGCGTGCTGCTCGCCGAGAAGGCCGGGATTCCGCGCGAGAACGTCATCGTCGACCCCGGCGTCGGCTTCGGGAAGTCGAAGCGCGAGAACTTCGACATCCTCGGCCGACTCGGCGAGTTCGCGGCGCTCGGCTGCCCGGTGCTGTTCGGGCACTCGCACAAGTCGATGTTCGAACTGGTCGGCGGCGAAACCGGGGACGCCGGCGCCGAAACCGTGGCGGGCACCGCGCTCGCCGCCGCCAACGGCGCCGACATCGTCCGTGTGCACGACGCCGCCGAGAACGTCCGCGCGGTCCGTATCGCCGCGGCCGCCGCGGACCCGTACGGCTTCGAGGTCGACGAACCGTGACCGACCGCGACGACGACGCGGCGGCCCCCTCGAACGGCGACGTCGAGGCCGGTCGTCCCGACGGCGCGCCCCGAGACCCTAACGCTGCCGGGCCGTACGAGGCCGTCTACGCCTACCCGGACGGCGACGCCACCGCGTCGCGGTACGCGAAGACGGCCCGCGAGTACGGCTTCGACGGCGTCGTCGTCCGCAGCCGCGGAAGCGAGTTCGACGCGGCGGCGCTCCGCGGCCGCTACGACGTCGACGTCGTCCCGGCGGTCGAGGTCGACGCCGACGAACCGACGTCCGCCAGCGGCGCGGTCGGGAACTTCCGCCCGGAGTTCCCGGTGGTGCTGGTGCGCGGCGGCACGGACGCGCTGAACCGGTTCGCCGTCGAGCAGGACCGCGTCGACGTGCTCGCCCGGCCGATGGACGGCGACGGCGACGTGAACCACGTGCTCGCGAACGCGGCGCGGGAGCACGGCACCCGCATCGAGTTCGACCTCGGGCCGGCGCTCCGGGCGACCGGCGGCGGCCGCGTGCAGGCGCTAAAGGGGCTGCGGAAGCTCCGCGAAATCGTGGCGGCCTGTGAGGCGCCGTACGTCGTGAGCGCCACGCCGCGCTCGCACCTCCAGGTCCGGTCGCCGCGGGAACTGGTGGCCGTCGGCGAGCGACTCGGCTTCGACGCGGCGTGGCTCCGCGACGGCCTCGCCGAGTGGGGACGGGTCGCGGCGCGGAACCGCGACCGGATGTCCGAGGAGTTCATTTCCCCGGGGGTCCGACGTGGCAGGTATGAAGAAGACGGTTGAGGAGCACGCCGAACGGTTCTCCGAACTGGCCGCCGAGTACGACGACTCCCAGACCCCTGAGTACCGCGCCTGCGCCGACCTCGTCGTCGAGCGAGCGAACCCGGGGCCGGCCGACACGGTGTTGGACCTCGGCTGCGGAACCGGCGCCATCGCGCTGGCGCTCGCGGACGACGCGAACCGCGTCCTCGGCCGCGACATCGCCGACGGGATGCTGGAGCAGGCCCGCGCCAAAGCGGAGGAGCGCGGCCTGACGAACGTCTCGTTCGACTACGGCGAGTTCCGCGACCCGAACGTCGACGAGCCGGTGCACGTCGTCACGTCGAACTTCGCGCTCCACCACCTCAGCGACGACGAGAAACGGGAGGCCATCGAGACCGTCGCGGCGCTCGACGGCGACACGACGCCCTCACGGAACGACTCCGTCGGGCCGCGCCGCGTCGTCCTGGGCGACGTCATGTTCTTCGAGGAGCCGGACCCCGACGAGCCGTTCTACAGCCCGGAGGTCGACGACCCCGCGACCGTCGGGACGCTCGTCGAGCAGTTCACGGACGCCGGCTACGCCGTCACGAACGTCGACCGCGTCCACGACCAGGTCGGCGTCATCACGGCCGAGCGCGTCGTCGCCAGCGGCCGGGAGGAGTGACCGGGGGGACCGAGCCGTGAAACACCTCCCGAAGCACCTCCGGCCGCGGTGGCGGTATCTCGCCGTCGGCCTCGAAGCGGAGCCGGACGCCTCGATTTCGCGCGGCGCGATGCAGCGCGAAATCTGGTACGCCGCTCAGAACCTCCTCGGCGACCCGGGGAGCGCCGACGCGGACGCGACGCTCGTCCGCTTCCGGTTCGACGGCGGCGCCGGCGAGTGCGTCGTCCGCGCCCGGCGCGGGGAGGTGGACGCCACCCGGGCCGCGCTGGCGTGCGTCTCCGCGGTCGGCGACGACGCGGTCGGCGTCCGGGTGCGCGGCGTCTCCGGCACGATTCGTGCGTGTGAAGAAAGGTATTTAGGACACGCGGGCGGAGTAACTGACGAGAGAACCGTCGTGTTCGCGGGCGACCGCCGAACCGGGTACGAGCGCCGGGCGGGCGCGGTCGACGTCGACACCCCGGCGGGGGTCGTGGGCGCGACGGACGCCGACATCTCCGAGTGATATCATGCAGGGTCAAGCCCAACAGCAGGCGTACGACCGCGGGATTACCATCTTCTCCCCGGACGGACGTCTCTACCAGGTCGAGTACGCCCGCGAAGCGGTGAAGCGCGGGACGGCGAGCATCGGTGTACGAACGGCTGACGGCGTCGTGCTGGCGGCGGACAAGCGCTCGCGGTCGTCGCTGATGGAGCCCGAAAGCATCGAGAAGCTCCACAAGGTCGACGACCACATCGGCATCGCCTCCGCCGGCCACGTCGCCGACGCCCGGCAGCTCATCGACTTCGCGCGCCGGCAGGCGCAGGTCAACCGGCTGCGCTACGGCGAGGCGATGGGCATCGAGACGCTGACGAAGACCGTCACCGACCACATCCAGCAGTACACGCAGGTCGGCGGCGCGCGCCCGTTCGGCGTCGCGCTCATCGTCGGCGGCGTCGAGAACGGCGAGCCGCGGCTGTTCGAGACGGACCCGTCCGGGACGCCCTACGAGTGGAAGGCGCTGTCCATCGGCGCCGACCGCACCGACGTCCGCGACCGGCTCGAAGCGGGGTACAGCGAGGACATGGGTCTCGAGGCCGGCATCGAACTGGCGCTCTCCGCGCTCGCCGAGACGAACGACGGGAGCTTCCAGCCCGACGGCGTCGGCCTCGCCACCATCGAGGCCGAGGCGCCGCAGTACGTCGCCCACGACGAGGCGAGCGTCGAGGGCTACCTCGACGAGTTCGACCTCCTCGCCGACGAGACCGACGAGCAGGACGTCGCCGAGGACGGCGACGCGGACGACCAGTAACGACGCGGACCGGGCGTCGCTCCGACGCCGACCTTTTTGCGCGGCCGGCGCCCACGAGCGGGCATGTCGAGGTACGAACTCCGGGACGGCGCGCCGTCGGTCGACGACTTCCAGCGGCTCCGCGCCGCGGCCGACATGGCCGCTCGGCCCCGCGACGGCGTCGAACGCGGCCTCCCGAACAGCCTGTACGTGGTCAGAGCCGTCGCCGTTCCGGACGTCGCCGACGCCGACGGGGAGGTGGTCGGGATGGCGCGCGTCGTCGGCGACGGCGGCAGCGTCTACCACGTCTGTGACACGGCGGTCCACCCGGACCACCAGCGCAGCGGACTCGGCACCCGGATGATGGAGGCCGTCGTCGACTGGCTCCGCGAGGACGCCCCGGCCGGCGCGTACGTCAATCTCATGGCGGACGTTGACGGCTTCTACGAGCGGTTCGGTTTTCGGGAAACCCGGCCGGCGTCGAAAGGGATGTTTCTCCGGGTGGAGTGAGGGTCGGCGGACGCGTCGGGCCGCGGCGACACGGGTTCGGTGGGCGGCCGTCCGCCGTCAGGTGATGGGAGTGGACGACTCGGCGCTGGACGGCCGACGCCCGCCGACGGCCTGTTCTTTACTCACGATAGAATAAACCTTTTGTCGAGGGGTCGGTTCGGTCCACGCATGCACGCAGTCGCTGTCCGGCGCGGCGAGACCGCGCCGACAGTCATCGAGAAGCCCGAGCCGGAGCCGGCGGACGGCGAGGCGCTCGTCCGGACGCTCCGCGTCGGCGTCGACGGCACCGACCACGAAGTGCTCTCCGGTGGCCACGGCGGCTTCCCGGAGGGCGAAGACCACCTGGTTCTCGGCCACGAGGCCGTCGGCGTCGTCGTCGACGCCAACGGCACCGACCTGGCTGAGGGGTCGCTGGTCGCGCCGACCGTCCGCCGCCGACCGAACGGCGAGAACGACTACTTCGCGCGCGGCGAACCCGACATGGCGCCGGAGGGCGACTACGTCGAACGCGGCATCGTCGGCGCGCACGGCTTCATGGCCGAATACTTCACCAGCCCCGCCGAGTACCTCGTGCCGGTTCCGGAGTCGCTCGCCGAGTACGGCTTCCTCGTCGAACCGGCCTCCATCACCGAGAAGGCCGTCGAACACGCCTACGCGAGCCGGAGCGCCTTCGACTGGGAGCCCTCGTCGGCGATGGTGCTCGGCAACGGCAGCCTCGGCCTGCTCACGCTCGAAATGCTCCGGGACGACTTCGACCGGCTGTACTGTCTCGGCCGCCGCGACCGCCCGGACCCGACCATCGACGTCATCGAGTCCGTCGGCGCGACGTACGTCGACTCCCGCGAGACCCCGGTCGGCGACGTCGCCGACGAGCACGAGGGGATGGACTTCGTCTACGAGGCGACCGGCTACGCGAAACACGCCTTCGAGACGGTCCACGCGCTCGCACCGAACGGCGTCGGCGCGCTGCTCGGCGTCCCGAGTTCGTGGGAGTTCGAGGTCGACGGCGGCGCCATCCACGAGGAACTGGTGTTGCACAACAAGGCGCTCGTCGGCTCCGTGAACTCCAACGTCGGCCACTTCGAGGCGGCCGCCGAAACGCTCGACGCCATGGACCGGTCGTTCCTCGACGACCTCGTCACCGGCGTCTACGGACTCGACGACGTCGACCGGGCGTTCCGGGACGACGACACCACTATCAAGACGGCCGTCGAACTCGGTACGCTATGAAGAACGTCGACGACCTCATCGACGACGCTGCGGAGTTGGCCGAACGCGGACTCTCGAAGGGCGAGATCGCGGACGAACTCAACGTCTCCCGGGAGACCGCGTCGTGGCTCGTCGAACGCTCCGGCGCCGACACCGCCGGCGCGGGCGAGTCCGCCGAACCGCCGCAGGCCGCCAACGGCCCGCAGGACATCCACGTCGACTGGTCCGCGGTCGGCCGGGACTCCACGCGGCTCACCCACGTCGGACGCGCGATGGCCGACCTGCTCGACAAGGAGGGCGAGTCGGTCGACCTCACGGTCGGCATCGAGAAAGCCGGGACGCCGCTGGCGACGACCATCGCCCGCGAACTCGACACGGACATGGCCGCGTACGCGCCCGCGAAACACCAGTGGGAGGAGGGCGACATCGACGAGCGCGGCGGCGGCTTCTCCCGGAACTTCGCGACCATCCGCGGCCGCGAGTGCTACGTCGTCGACGACACCGTCACCTCCGGGACGACGCTCACCGAGACCGTCGAAGCGGTCAAAGAGGAGGGCGGCAAGCCGGTCGCCTGCGTCGTCATCGTCGACAAGCAGGGGCTCGACTCCGTGGCGGGCGTCCCGGTCTACTCGCTCATCAACGTCGTCGGCGTCGGCCGTGACTGACGACGGAGCACCGTCCGCAGTCACCTGGGAATTCGCAGCCGACGCCGACCCGGTCGTCCGAACGCTTCTCCTCGCCGGATTCGGCCTGCTCGCCGGGCCGGTCGTCGCCCTCCTCGCGGCGCTGACGTGGGCCGCGTTCACCGCCGCGCTCGGCGGTGATTTCACGCTCGTCGCCGCCGCCGCCGCGGTCGTCGCCGTCGGAATCGCTCTCAACCGCGCGCAGCTCGCAGCGCTCCGCGAGTCGGACGTGTCGCTCCCGGCCGTCGGTCGGTGGCGCGCCGCCGCCGCGCTGCTCGTCGGCGCCGGCGTCCACGCCGCCGCAGCCGCACTCGGCGTTCCGCCGCTCTGGCCGCTGCTCGGGCTCGGCGCAGCGCTCGCCGTCCTCGCGGGCCTCCTCGCCGGTGAGGGCTCCGTCGACCCGGCCGCCGGGACAGTCGAGTACGCGGGAGTCGAACTGCCGGTCGACTCGGTTCGGTCGCTGCGGTCGCTTCGCGTCGGCGACCGGGTGGCCGTGTTGCTGCGGTTCCGCCCGGGAGTCCCCGAATCCGCCCGGTACGCGACGTTCTCGGCGGCCGCGTTCGACGCGGCGGAGCCGCTGTTGCGCCCGACGGACCCGGACGACGAACCGGATTCGGACCCGGACCGCCTTCCGCGACCGGTCCGGACCGTCGCAGCCCTGTTCGGCGTCGGCTGTCTCGGGGTCGGCGCTGCGGTGCTGCTCGTGGCTCCCCGGGCAGGAAACCCGGTGGCCGTCTACGCGGCGGCGTTCGCCGGGCTGTTCGGCGGCGTCTTCCTCTGGTACGCCACGACTGGGTGAGGCGGAGCGGCGAGGGACGCGGCCGCAAGGTCAGCGTCGGGAACTGCGTCGTTCCGCACCGCGTCGCAACGCCTTTCAGGACGTGCGACCAACTCACGGGTATGACATTCCAGCCGGAGAGCGAACTGTCGGCGGACGAGGTCCGCGAAAACGTCGACGACGCCATCGCGAACAACGACGTCGTGCTGTTCATGAAGGGGAACCGGCTGATGCCGCAGTGCGGCTACTCCAAGCGCGCCGTCGAACTCATCAGCGGCCACGTCGACGAGTTCGAGACCATCGACGTGCTCCCGGCGCTCGACGAGTACCGCGCGGCGCTGTCGGAACACAGCGACTGGGAGACCATTCCGCAGACGTTCGTCGACGGCGAGTTCGTCGGCGGAAGCGACATCCTGGCGGAGCTGGACGAGCGCGGCGAACTCGGCGAGACGCTGGCCGGCGACGCCTGACGCGGAGGGCAGACGATATAAGCCCACGGCGCGTACGTACAGCCGAACAGCTGTCCGACCCGGTCACGAACCCCCACCGTTCCCACTCATCCACCCACAATGACAGGTCGCGTATTCCGACTACATTCGACGCTCGAACTGCCACTCGAAGACCTCCAGGACTACTTCGACGACGACCCGGAGCTTCCCGACGCCATCGACGCGGTCGACATCACCCGGCGAAACAACACGCTGATACTGAAAGCCGTCTCCGACGACGAGGAGATCAGCAAGTACACGCCCACCGCTCAGCTCAAAGCCAGCGTCTCCGAAACCCGGGTGTACGAGGAGGAGCCGCCGAAAACAGGCGGCGGCTGGATGCAGGAGGAAGAGGAGGAGATTCCGAGTGAACTCGTCGAGTTCGCCTGCTTCAAGGGCGACCGCGAGACCGTGCTCCAGAACACGGCGCTGCAGTACCCGATGTTCGAGGTGCTGCGGAACATCGCGCTGCTCTCGGAGAAGGGCACTCTCACGGCCATCACCGAGTACGACGATCAGCTGCACGCCCACCGCATCGTCGAGGGCGAAGAGCGGCCCGCGAGCGTCGAAGTCGTCGAGAACCCGGCGCAGAACGAAGCCGGAAACGGCGGCGTGAACTGGCGCGACAACAAGTTCATCTCGGACTAACCGCGGCCTCACGGCGGACGCGACCGGTTTTCTCCCGCTGGCGTCGAATCGGCGAGCAGCCGCAGCAGTCACGGCGTGACCGCCGTAGTCCAGCCTGTTAGTCGCCGGCGCTGCTCGGCGTCCGACAGCCGCCGCAGAAGTGAGCCCGTCCGAACGCAGCGCACCGAGCGCTCCTCGGGCCGCTTGGACCGCCAGTGCGGCGGGGGACCCCCCGTTCAGCCGGACCAGCCGGCGGTCATGTCGTCGGAGACTGCGCTGCGCCACTCCTCGAACTCGGCGTTGCAGTCCGGGTTCTCGTCGAGGTGGATGACGAATCCGTTGCCGGGGGAGCGGAGTTCGGTGCCGCAGAACGGGCACGTGTTCGGGTCGGTCCAGGTTGCGCTTGCTGCCATGGGCGGGACTCGCGAACGAGTAAATATAAGCGCTGTCTACATACGGATTATGCCGATACCATGTGATAATACACCACTAATATACTAGTTTCCGGTAGCCGCTGATATACCTCTCCGTCCACGAACCGCGTGACAGTGACACACAATTCGGCAGTCACAAGACCTTTTACGCCGTAATTACATCTCATTACTATGCCCGAGGACTTCCCCGAGTACCTCGACGTCGACTACACGGACGGCGAGGGAGAGACGCCGGGCGACTACCCGTCGCTCGAACACAAGATGGAGAAGGCCATCGAGGTCACCCGCATCGGCCTGCAGGAGTACGAAAACCCGGCGGTGATGTGGACCGGCGGAAAGGACTCCACGCTCACCCTCTACTTCGTGAAGGAGGTGTGCGAGCAGTTCGACCTCGAACTGCCGCCGACGGTGTTCATCGACCACTACCAGCACTTCGAGGAGATCCACGACTTCGTCGACCACTGGGCCGACGAGTGGGACCTCGACGTCATCTACGCCCGCAACGAGGACGTCGGCGAGTACGTCGAGGAGAACGACCTCGAACCGGGCGACGACATCCCGGTCGACGCGCTCTCCGAGCACAACCAGCACCACGTCCGCGACATCCTCGAATACGAGGAGGACACGTTCCCGTTCCTGCTCGACACCTACGTCGGCAACCACCTGCTGAAGACGGTGGCGCTCAACGACACGCTGGAGTCGCACGACATCGACGGCATCGTCTCCGGCGTCCGCTGGGACGAACAGGAGGCGCGCGCCGACGAGACGTTCTTCTCGCCGCGGCACGACCCCGACATCTACCCGCCGCACGACCGCATCCAGCCGATTCTGCAGTTCGACGAACGCGCGGTCTGGGACGCCTTCTGGAACTTCGTCGTCCCGGACACCGTCGAAGGCTACCCGGAGGGCCACGTCCCGCAGTCGGACACCGACCTTCCCGACGGCGTCACCCAGAGCGACGTCCCGGTGTCGCCGAAGTACTTCGCCGGCTTCCGCTCGCTCGGCAGCGAAGTCTCCACCGAGAAGACGACGAAAGAGCCCGCGTGGCTCCAGGACATCGAGAACACGACCGAGCGCGCCGGCCGCGCCCAGGACAAAGAGGACCTGATGGAGCGCCTGCGCGACCTCGGCTACATGTAACGCCCGCCGGACACCACTCGAACCCGTCGGGCCGAACACCCCGAATCGCTCCGTAGACTTTTCCGCAGAAGCGCCCCGGCAACGCGAGCTACCTGCTCCGGACCGGGACCGTCGTCCACCGACCCTGTACGGTGCCGCTGTTCGACGCGCCGGCCCGCTCCGCCTTCTCTCGGAGCCGCTCCACGCGTTCGTCCAGCGGCGGATGCGTCGACAGCAGACGCACCAGCGGATTGTCGGACCGGTCGCCCGCGTTCGGCGAGAGCGGCGCGAGCGGGAACGACGCGGACGCGGCCCGGTCGATTTTCGTGAGCGCCCGCGCCAGCGCCAGCGGCTTCCCCGTCACCTCGACGGCGCGGTCGTCCGCGGCGTGCTCCTGCCGCCGCGAGTACGTCCGGACCGCGACGGTCAGTCCGAGCAGCAGCAGCGTCAGCCCCTGCGCCAGCCAGATTCGCAGCCGGCCCGGAGCCGTCCGGTGCCACTGCCCCGGTCGGCCGTACAGCAGCGCGAGCCCCTTCGCGAAGCCGCCGGCGACGAATCCGACCGGGGCGAGCGCGAGCGCGACGACCCCGATGAGCGTCTGAGCCGCGCTGTAGCCGAGCGTCTGGACGAAGCCGTCGCGTCCCTCGATGTGCGCGAACTCGTGGGCGAGCACCGCCTCCAGTTCGTCGTGGTCGAGCAGCCGGAACAACGACGCGTCGACGACGAGCGTCGGATTCCGGCCGCCGAGCGCGAGCGCGTTCGGCTCGCCGAGCCGCGCCACGTACACCGGGGGCGACACGTCCATCGCCTCGGCGAGCCGGTCGCGAATCGCGTACACGCCCGGCGCGCGCTCCCGCGGCAACTCCCGGGCGTCGAGCCCGGACAGCGCCTGCCCGGTGCCGAACCGGTACGTGAAATAGCCCGACACCAGCGTCATCGCGACGAGCCACGCGGCGAACGTCGGCAGGTCCGGCCGGTGCGCCCAGACGACCTGCGCGAGGAGGTACAGCAGGTACGCCGCCGCGGCGTACACCGTCATCGTCGCGACGCCGACGGTCGCCATCGCGGCGCGCAAGCCGAAACTGACGCGTCCCATGGGTCGTCGTACGCGGGTTTCACCCGAAACGCTGTCGGTGGCTCCGAGCCGCGCTCCCGCGGCCCAGCGGCCGAGCGGCCACACCGCCACGTGACCGTGACTTTCACCGATGCCGCCACGTCGACCTTCACCGATTCCGCCACGTCGACCCGGTCCGGAGGCGCCCGTGACCGTCACCGGTAAATCGGCGCCGCCGCCTACAGTCGGTATGACCGACGACGCGACCCGCGGCGGCGCGTGGGTGAGCCTGTTCTCCGGCGGCAAGGACTCCTCGTGGGCGCTGTACCGCGCGCTCGAATCCGGCCTCCCGGTGGAGCGGCTGCTGACCGTTCACACCACCGGCGACTCGTACATGTACCACGTCCCGGAGACCGAACTCGCCGGGCTCGCCGCGGAGAGCATCGGCATCCCGCTCGTCGAGGTCGAACCGGACGACTTCCGTGCCGCCGACGCCGTCGACTCCGCGGCGCAGGGCGACGCGGAACTCGAACCGATGGAGGCGGCGCTCCGCGACCTCGACGCGGACCTTTCGGTCGCCGGCGTCACGGCCGGCGCGGTCGAAAGCGAGTACCAGACGTCCCGAATCGAGGCGATGTGCGACCGGCTCGGAATCGACCTGTTCGCGCCGCTGTGGCAGCGCGACCCGATGACGCTCGCCGAGGAGATGCTGGACGCCGGCTTCGAGGTGACGATTCTGCAGGTCGCCGCCGCCGGCCTCGACGAGTCCTGGCTCGGCCGCAGCCTCGACCGCGACGCGCTCGCGGACCTCGCCGACCTCCACGACGAGTACGGCGTCCACGTGCTCGGCGAGGGCGGCGAGTTCGAGACGTTCGTGACGAACGGCCCGCACATGGACCGCGGCATCGAACTGGAGTACGACACCGAGTGGAGCGGGAACCGCGGCCGGATTCGCGTCACCGACGCACGCCTCGACTAGCGGCGACCAAAAGCGCCGACCAAACCGGTTTGTACGTACCACCCGAGCACCGAGTATGCCGGAACTCATCGTGGTCGCCGCGGGTGTCACTGCGACCGTGCTACTGCCGGCGTGCAGCGCGTTCTTCTCCTCGGCGGAAATCGCGATGTTCTCGCTGACGCCGGAGTGGATTCGCGACCGCGCGGCGTCGGGCGACGGGCGCGCCGAACGGCTCGAACTGCTCCGGAGCGACCCGCACCGGCTCCTCGTCACCATCCTCGTCGGCAACAACGTCGTGAACGCCGCCGTCTCGAGCATCGTCACGGCGCTTCTGGTGTCGTCGCTGCCGAACGGTCTCGCCGTCGCCGTCGCGACGGTGGTCGTCAGCGCAATCGTGCTGGTGTTCGGCGAAATCGTGCCGAAGGCGTACGGGCTCGGCAACAAGGAGACGTGGGCGCTGACCGCGACCGACCCGATTCGGTACGTCGAACGCGGCCTGTCGCCCGTCGTGTCGGTGTTCGACGCGGTGACCCGGTGGCTGGCGGCTCACGTCGGCGGCAACGGCGAAATCGAGCGGCTCGTCCTCGACGAGTGACCGGAGCGGCTCGTCCGGCGAAGGCGCGGCCGAGGCTCAGTCGCCGTTCGTCAACTGCGAGTGCGCGCCGATGAGCGCCCCCGACAGGTCGAGCCCCTCGACGGTGGTCTCCTCGTCGATGATGCTGTGGCGGACGTCCGCGTTCCGGATGGTCGCGTTCGGGAACACGACGCACTCGGTGAGCGCCGAGTCGACGACCTCAGCGCCTTCCATGACGTGGACGTTCTCGCCGAGCACGGTGTTCTTCACGGTCGCGTCCGGGTCGACCAGGGTGTCGCCGTCGAGGCTCCACGCGACCGCGTCGAGGTACGACTCCGGCGTCCCGATGTCGAACCAGGCGCCGTCGAACGTGAACGCGTACACCTCGTCGTTCTCCTGGAGCCACTGCATGAACCAGCCCGGCTCGTCGGGGTTGTTGCCGTCCGAGAGGTACGTCTCGAACAGCGGCAGCGTCTCCGCCGGGAACGCGTAGCAGGCGATGGAGACGAGCGTCGAGTTCGGGTTCTCGGGCTTCTCCTGGAAGTCGACGACGCGGTCGCCGTCGAGTTGGACGAGGCCGTAGCTCTTCGCGAGCTCCTTCGAGCCGACGTCGTAGGCGGCGAGCGCCGGCGCCGATTTCGTCTCGAAGAAGTCGACGAAGTCGGCGACGTCGAACGAGATGAGGTTGTCGCCGGCGACCACGACCAGGTCGTCGTCGACGCCCTCGCGGTCGATGAGCTGTGCGAGCGCGCCGACCACGCCGAACTTCTCGGACTCCTCGCTGGTGTCCTCGACGGACACCGTCGGCTTCTCGAAGTCGGAGTCGGCGAGGTACGTCTCGAACTCCGGCGCGAACCGCTCGTTCGTCGAGACGAACACCTCGTCGATTCGGTCGTCGGCTTCGAGGTCCTCGAACACGTCGTCGATGACGGTGCCGTCGCCGACCGGGAGAAACATCTTGGGTCGGTGCCGCGTGATCGGCCAGAGCCGCGTAGCGTAGCCGCCAGCGAGCACGACTGCCTTCATGACCGGTAGTTCCTCGGGGGGTGAATAAGGCCTTTTTGTATCGGAGTCCCGAGGACGTCGCCGCCGCGACCCGAAACCGATTCACGCCGGCGACACCTCAGCGGCGGTATGCCCGAGCGGACGACCCGGCAACGAATCGCGGACGCGCTCCGCGACCGCGCCGCGGCCGGCAGCGACCTCGCCGACGAGTTCGACACGACGCGCCCGCAGGTGTACCAGCACCTCCGGCACGTCGCCCAGTCGCTCGACGAGGAGGAGCTCCTGGTGGCGCCGCCGGAGTGTCGAGACTGCGGCTTCGACGGCTTCGACGACCCGCTGAACTACCCGTCGCGCTGCCCCGAGTGCAGGAGCGAGCGAATCGCGGAGCCGACGTTCACCATCGAATAGCGAGCGGACCGCGGCTCACACACCCGACTCGGACCGGACGTCGGACCGCGGACAGCCCGGTCAGTCGTCGTCGACGCCGAGTTCGTCGAGCAGCGCGTCAGCCGCCGCACCGGACGACTCAGGCCCGCGTGCCGTGACCAGGTCGCCGTCGACGGTGACGCTGGCGTCGGCGTCTAGCTCGGCGTCCCAGTCCGCGCCGGCGGCCACCACTTCGTCTTCGACCCAGTACGGGAGCTTCCGGCCGTCCGGAAGCCGGTCGCGGTCGTCGACGATTCCCTCCTCCCACTCGTTCGGGAACCCGGTGACGTCGCGGCCGTCGACGAGGAAGCCGCCGTCCGCGTCGCGCGTGTACGCGAGAATCCCGACGGCGTGGCACACCACGAGCGCGGTCCCGTCGTCGCCGTCGACGGCGGTCCGGAGCGCGGCGCGTGCGTGGCTGTCCTGATTGACGTCCCACTCGGTGCCGTGCCCGCCGGGGAACACGACGGCGTCGTAGTCCGCCGCGTCGACGTCGGCGACGGGAACCGGGTCGGCGAGCCGGTCGTCGGTCTCGTGGATTTCCCGGACTCGCTCGGCGGTCTCTTCGCCGACGTTCTCCGGGTCGACCGAGCGCTCGTCGATGCTCGGCGGCGACCCGGTCGGCGTCGCGACGGTGACGTCGACGCCGGCGTCGGTGAGCGCGGTGAGCGGCGCCGTACACTCTTCGCCCCAGTACCCCGATTCGCTGACGATGAACAGCGCGTTCGTCATGGCGACTCCCCGTTCGGGTTCCAGCCGGTAAGTTCCCGCGTTCGCGTCCTCCGATTCGGGAACCACGATTCTGGGCTCGGTCCCGACGCGGCGGCCAGCCCGGTTCATTTATCGGGCACGTCCGAGAAAGACGGGTATGGCAGTCGGCACGCGAACGGTTCTCGCGCTCATCGGCGGCGTGGTCCTCTCTGTCGGCGTCTTCCTCCACGCGACGGGTCGGAAGGCGGCGGGGCTGGGGGCGTTCGCCGTGGGCTTTCTGACGGCGGGCGGGTGGGCGCTGATGAGCGCGGCGCTGGCACGGCAGGGGGCCGCGGGTCCGCCGGCGGAGACGTATCTGGCGGCGGGGGTCGCTGCACTTACACTCGCCCTTTATTTCGCGATAGAATCGAGGAAAGAACTGTTCGGACGGGAATAGCAGGCAACTCCTCTCTATGGCGGCATCATAATCGCCGGACAGCGACGGGTCGGTCAGGTGGGGCTGTCATACCCACATGTATTGATACCCCATGGGTAGAATCCACAACGTTAAGTGTGACATGGAATAACGGGGTTGCGTATGTCCGACAACCAATCCGACTCCGGGCGGCGGCGGTTCCTCAAGGGGACCGGCGTCGCGGCTGTGTCACTCGGCCTCGCCGGGTGTTCGCAGGGTGGCGACGACTCGAACACGACGTCACCGCCGCAGACGACGACGGCGGACCAGACGCCGACGGCGGCGTCCGGCGGTAACGTACCAGAAGGAGGCATTTTCACGCTGGGACTCGGCACCCCGCCGAAGGGGCTCAACCCCCTGTCGACGAACTCGGCGTACTCCAGCATCATGTACAACCTCTGTTACGAGTCAGGGGCTTCCATCGACCCGGTCAACTTCGAGATGCACCCCAACGTGTTCACCGACTGGAAGTACGAGAAGGTGGACGACGGGGACGCCGACAGCAACGAAGACACCAACGTCGACGTCTTCTTCAACGTCCGTGACGGCCTGACGTGGAACGACGGGAAGGAGCTCACCGTCGACCAGGTCATCTGGTCGTACAACTACATGATCGAGGCGAACCCGGGGAACTGGGCGAGCTACCTCGCTCCGATCAACTCCGTGGAGGCCGCAGACAGCAGCGACTGGGACGCGGTCATCCACATGAACAAGCCGGTCGGGACGTTCGCGTACCAGCAGCTCGGCATCCCGATCCTCCCGAAGCACGTCTGGGAGAACGTCGACGACTACAAGACGTACCAGCCCAGCAAGAACGGCGGCCCCATCGGCCTCGGCCCGGGCGTCGTCACGAAGTACCAGCCGGACACGGCGGTCGAAGTCAGCTTCGCCGAGCGGAAAGGCGACTACAAGCTCGGCTCGCTCAGCTGGCGCGAGGACGTCCAGGGAATCATCTCCGGCGGCCCGTTCCTCGACGCGGTCCGGTTCAAAATCTACGGCAGCACCTCCGCGAAGACGCAGGCGTTCATGGAGGGAACCGTCGACTCGCTGTACAGCACCATCCGGACCTCGAAGGTCGACGACGTGAAGGAAGCCCAGGGCAAGTCGCTCGTCAAAGGCTCCGCGACGTCGTACTCGCACTACTCGTTCAACCTCCGCAGGAAGCCGCTCGACGACCTGCCGTTCCGGCAGGTGTTCGGCTTCTGCTACGACGACGTCTACTGGACACAGCGGCTCCAGCGCGGCTACGTCTACGAGGGCGACTTCCCGATTCCGCCGGGATACAAGTCCGTCCGGCCGGACGCCAACTCCGAAAGCGGCGTCCTCGACGGCGGTGCATCGCAGGCGTTCCACTTCCGGCAGAGCGCGCCGGGCGTCCCTGACGTCGCCGCGATACGGAAGTTCCTGACCGAGGGCAAAATGATCACCGGCGACGGCGGCACGTACGCCGGCAAGGAGTACCCCGGCAGCTACACCGGCGTCAACGCGTCCCAGAGCGAGCCGAAACACGACTACAGCTTCGGCCCGGTGAAGTCGCAGGTGCTGAAGGAGAACCAGAACGTCGACAAGGAGATCCGCGTCAACGGGAAGACCATCACGGAGATGCGCGGCGAGCCGATGAAGCTGCTCGTCTACCCGGCGAAGGACTCGCCGCAGACCGCGAAGATGGTCGAGAACTACATCAACGCGCTGCAGCAGGTCGGCATTCCGATCAAGCGCAAAGTGATGTCGTTCAACACCATGACGACGCGTGTGTACTACGAGGAGGACTTCGACGTCTACCCGATGAGCTGGACGAACCTCTCACCGTTCGGCGTCGGTTCCATGTACGGCCTGTTCCACAGCAGCCAGGCCGACGACCACTCGGTCGCCGAATCCGAGGGGCAGAAGAAGAACATGGACTCGTTCCGCTCGAACGCCATGGGGTACGGGCTGTTCGAGGACGCGACCGCCGACAAGCTCATCGAGCAGGCGCAGCAGTCGCTCGACGCGAAGAAGCGGAACAAGCTGGCGAGGCAGGCCATCGAACGGATCTACCTCGACTTCCCGTCGATGATCGTCAGCTACGACAAGATGAACTGGCCGGTCAACAGCGCGAAGTGGTCCGGCTTCCTCGGTAACATCGCCGGCCCCGGCGACACGTACCTGGGGACGCAGTTCCTGCAGATCCACAAGAAACAGTAGGCCGGGTCAGCCGGCTTCAGCCGGCTCGAACCCCCGGTTTTACGAACCGATTCAACACATTCATATCGGCCTGCAACGATGTATCCATACCTCACGCGGTCTGACAACGCATGACCAGAATCAGTGGACGGTATCTCGCGAAACGAATCGTCATTTCGTACCTCACGCTCCTCGTCATCATGAGCCTCCTGTTCGTGCTCCTCCGCAGCATGCCGGGGTCGTTCATCTCCAGCATGATCACGCCGGACATGACGGCGGCGCAGGTGAAGCGCATCCGGGAGACGTGGGGACTGAACGAACCGCTGTGGAAGCAGTACCTCAACTTCATGGTGAACTACCAGACCGGGAACTTCGGCCGGTCGCCGACCTACAAGGTCCCGGTCTGGCAGCTCATCATCCGCCGGATGCCGCGGACCCTCGTCCTGTTCGGCTCCACGTTCATCATGGGGTACATCATCGGCCCGCTCATCGGGATGTACCTCGGCTGGTGGCGCGGAACCACCCGGGACAAGAGCATCTTCAGCAGCTCGCTGCTGGTGTACTCGATGCCGAGCTTCTGGATCTCCTGGATGTTCATCTGGGTGTTCAACTACCACTTCGACCTGCTGCCGAGCGCCTACATGTTCACGCAGTTCCCGAAGTTCGAGTGGACCGCCTTCACCGTGATGCGGGACGTCCTGTACCACATCGCGCTCCCGATAATGAGCCTGACGTTCATCGGCTGGGTCGGCGCCATGCTCATCATGCGCCCCACGATGAACCAGGTGACCGACGAGGGCTACGTGTTCCTCGCGGAAGCCAAGGGGCTGTCCGAACGAACCGTCATGATCAAACACGCCGCGCGGAACGCGCTCATCCCGGTGGCGACCGGCGCCATCGTCGGGCTGGCGTTCCTCATCGACGGCGCCGTCATCGTCGAGAACGTGTTCAACTGGCCGGGGATGGGGCAGATCATCGTCTCGGCCGTACTGAACCTCGACTTCCCGGTCGCACAGGCCGCGTTCTTCATGATCGCGGTGCTCATCGTCCTGATGCGGCTCGTCACGGACGTCGTGTACACGTACCTCGACCCGCGCATCAAGTTCGGTGAAGGTGAATAATGGCTGCAGAAACCTCAGACCACGACTCCGCCGTCGAATCGATCAAGCGCCGCTGGGAGCCGCGAATCGAGCGGTTCCGGCGGGGCTGGGACCGCTACACCGAACACAAGATCGGCGTCCTCGGCATCGTCATCCTCGTCATCTACGCGCTGTGGTCGCTGTTCCCGGCGCTGTTCGCGCCACACTCGCCGGAGTGGGTCGCGTACCTCGGGGAGCCGCCGATTAAGTCGCGGCTGACGGCCGAACAGATTCGGACGCTGCCGCATCCGCCGGCGTTCGGCGACCCGTTCTTCGCGCCGCTCGGCACGAACGCGAACGGCACCGGCATCGCGACGCTCATCGTGTACTCGGCGCAGACCGCGATGTACATCGGTATCGCCGCCGGCCTCCTGTCGAGTCTCGTCGGCGTTCCGCTCGGACTCATCTCCGGGTTCTACGGCGACACCTGGATCGACGAGACGATTCAGCGGTTCGTCGACGTGATGTACGGCCTGCCGTTCCTGCCGTTCCTCATCGTGCTCGTCGCGGTGCGCGGCATCACGACGACGAACATCATCATCGGCATCGCCGTGACGTCGTGGCTGAACAACTGCATCACGGTCCGCGGGGAGACGCTGTCGCTGAAAGAGCGGTCGTACGTCGAGTCCGCGAAGGTCGCGGGCGCGAGCGACACCCGCATCATCTTCCGGCACATCATGCCGAACGTCCTGCCGCTGTCGTTCGTCTACCTGGCGCAGGACGCCGCCGGCGCGGTGCTGGCGCAGGCGTCGCTGGCCTACCTCGGGCTCGCCGACTTCACGGCGTTCTCGTGGGGGCTGATGTTGCAGAACATCAAAACGGCCGGCTACGTGTTCGAGGCGTGGTGGTGGCTCATCCCGCCGGGTATCGCGCTGATGCTGCTCGCCGCGGCGTTCTACTTCATCGGCTTCTCGATGGAGGACGTCACCAACCCTCAACGATAATCTATGACGCTACTCGAAGTCAACGACCTCTCGGTACGGTACGCGGTGGACGACGGGTCGGCGGTGCACGCCACCGACGGCGTCTCGTTCACCGTCGAGCGCGGCGAAACGTACGGGCTCGTCGGCGAGTCCGGCTGCGGGAAGACGACGCTCGCGAAGAGCCTCATCCACCTGCTGGACTCGAACGGCTACATCGAGTCCGGCAACGTCTGGTTCGACGGCACGCTCCCGCAGTGGGAGAACGACGCCGGCGAGCCGCGCCGCGAACTCGTCGAGGACGACAGCTACCCGATCCGCGAGGACGGAATGACCGACCTCGCACAGCTCACCGACAAACAGATCCGCGACATCCGGTGGCGGAACATCGCGCTCATCCCGCAGTCGGCGATGAACGCGCTGAACCCGGTGTACAAGGTCGGCGACCAGATCACGGAGGCGATTCTCCGGCACGAGCCGGAGACGACCAAAGCGGAGGCCGACGACCGCGCACGCGACCTGCTCGAACGGGTCGGCATCGAACCGGACCGCGCCGACGACTACGCCCACCAGTTCTCCGGCGGCATGAAACAGCGCGCCGTCATCGCGATGGCGATGGCGTGCAGCCCGGACATGCTCATCGCGGACGAGCCGACGACGGCGCTGGACGTCATCATCCAGGACCGCATCCTGGAGGAGCTCGAAAACCTCCAGGAGGAGTTCGGCGTCTCCATCATCACAATCAGCCACGACATCTCGGTGATGGCCGAAATCTGCGACCGGATGGCCGTCATGTACGGCGGCAAGGTGATGGAGTCCGGCCCGAAATCCGAGATTTTCGAGTCGACGTCGAACCCGTACACGCTCGGCCTGAAGAACTCGTTCCCAACCATCACGGAGTCCGACCAGGACCTCGTGTCGATTCCGGGGACGCCGCCGACGCTCCGAGACCCCGATGAGGGGTGCCGGTTCCGCGAACGGTGCCCGTTCACGGTTGAGGAGTGTCACACCAGCCACCCGCCGATGTACAGCGTCGAGGAAGCCGCCGAGACGGGGCGGCTCTCCGAGGCGGCGAACGAACGCAGCCACCGGTCGGCGTGCTACCGGCTCGGTGACCTCGAACAGCTTCGCAGCCAAGCAATCCAGGAGGAAACATGGACGGAACAGACGATCGAGAGCCACTAGTCGAAGTCGAGGGCGTCAGGAAGCTGTTCGGCACCTCACAGGGGGTCGTCGACACCATCCTGGGCCGCGAGCCGCAGCCGGTCCGCGCCGTCGACGACGTGTCGTTCACCATCAACAAAGGCGACATCGTCGGCATCGCGGGCGAGTCGGGCTGCGGGAAGACGACGCTCGGCAAGCTGCTCGTGAAGCTGTACGAGCCGACCGAGGGGACGATTCGGTTCGACGGCACGGACATCACGGAGCTGACGAAACAGGAGGAACGCGACTTCCGCCAGCGGGTCCAGATGATCTTCCAGGACCCGTTCGAGTCGCTGAACCCGCGGATGACGGTGTTCGACACTATCGCGGAGCCGCTGAAAATCAACGACATGGTCCAGGACTACGAGGAGCGCCGCGAGCGCGTCCGGACCGTGCTCAACGACGTCGGGCTCGCCCCGGCGGAGGTGTACCTCGACGCGTTCCCGGACGAGCTCTCCGGCGGCGAGCGGCAGCGGGTCGCCATCGCCCGGGCGCTCATCGTCGACCCGGACTTCGTCGTCGCCGACGAGCCGGTGTCGATGCTCGACGTCTCCATCCGGGCGGGCGTCCTGAACCTGATGAAGGAGCTCCAAGACGAGTACGACCTCACGTACCTGTTCATCAGCCACGACCTCTCACTCATCCGGTACATGTGCGACCGCGCCGGCATCATGTACCTCGGCAACATGATCGAGCGCGGCCCGACGGACGACGTCATCGACGACCCGCAGCACCCGTACACGGAGGCGCTGTTCGACGCGGTGCCGGACGTCGAACTCGGCGAGAACCGCCGGCGTGCGAACGCGACCGGCGAGGTGCCGTCGCCGCGGAATCCGCCGTCCGGCTGTCGGTACCATCCGCGGTGCGCGCACATCATCCCGCCGGACGACTGGCGGGGGAGCCAGGAGGCGTTCCGGCGCGCGTACCAGTTTAAGCTGAAAACCCGGCGCGGTGACCTCGACGCCTCCGCCGCCGACGCAGACGCGCCGAATCCGGCGCAGGACCTCGTCGAGCAGGGGCTGACGCTCGACGTCCCCGATGAGTACCTCAGCGAGACCGAGGTCGAAACCGGCGGGCACCGCGTCGACCTCGCCGACGTCGACCTGCCGCAGGACGGCCGCGACGCGCTGTTCGACGCCGCGGAGTCCCTGCTCGACGGCGACCGCGACGCCGCCCTCGACGCGCTCGACGGAACCGTCACGACGGTCTGCGAGACGGAGCATCCGGAGCCGCGGCCCGTCGGCACGCGCAGCGTCGCCTGCCACCTCTACGACGCCGGCGACGACTCCATCGGCGACGGCACCGACGGCGGTGTCACGGCGGCGCCGACGGAGGACTGACCTGGATGGTACGGTCCCCGCGCTCACAGACCGCCCTGCTGGCCGCGCTGGCCGCGCTCGCTCTCCTCACGGTCGCCGCGTTCGCCCCGACGTTCGGGTCGGCGCTCACCTGGCAGAACAGGGACACCGTCTCCGTTTCGGCCGAGCAGTACGCCGTCGACGGCGGCGAGACCCCGACGATGACCGTCACGTTCGCCGTCGACAATCCGACGCGGCGCCGGGTCACGGTCGTCGGCGCATCGCTCGTCGCCTACGACGGCCCGGCACCGCACGGCGACGACGCGGCGTTGACGGTGCCGCGGTCGGCGTCGGTGCCGCGAACGACGGTTCCGGCCGGCGACACCGGGACCGTGACGGTGGTCATGGACGTCCCGAACAGCGGCGTCGACCGGGCGCGTCAGGCGGTCCGTTCGGGCCGAGCGGACGTCTCCGGGTCGCTTCGGCTGCAACTGGCCGGGAGGGAGTTCGATGTCGACGTCTGACCGGCTTCGCCGAGCGGTTCGGCGGCCGGCGGCGGCCTCCTACGGCGGGACGCTCGAACGGGCCGTCGCGGTCGCGTTCGTCGGCGTCGTCGCCGGCGTCGTCGGCGCGCTGTCGATGTACGTGTTCAGGCTTCAGGGGTTCGCGCCGACGTGGGCGTCGTCGACGCTGATGGCCGGCGTCGCCGTCGCTTCGGGGCTGCTCGTGAAACTGCTGTGCGAGGAGCTCCGCGCCAGCATCGCTGCGCTCTGTCTCGCCTCGGTGGTCGGCGCCGCGGTCGCGGTCGCGGTGAACACTGCGCCGTACTTCCTCCTGGACATTCCGACGCTCGGCGGCCTCGTGATGCTGCCGGCGATCGGGAACGCGCTCACGTTCGCGCTGTTCGGACAGTTCCCGCTGCAGGCCGGCGGCTACCTCGTCGGCGTCGTCTACGACGGCATGTACGCGTAGCCGCCCCGTCGCTGCCGCGGCCGCGTCGGCGACGACAGTTCTTTCCCGGGCCGCGGGCAACGTCGGGTCGATGCCGAAGGAGATTCCGACGGGCGAGAAGTCGGTCCGCGAGCGCGGGACGTACGCCAACGACGGCGACGACCCCACGCTGGCGTCGTACCTCTCGTCGCTGTTCTTCGTGCTCTCGGTGCCGACGCTCGTCACCGGCGCGTACGCCGGCTACTGGGCCGGCTTGTACCCGGAGCCGACCGTCGTGCCGGTGTTCGCCGGCCTGTTGGTCGCCGCGCTGCTCGCCGCCTTCGCCGTGATGCACGTAACGACCGGCCGGTGACGGCTCGCGTCCCGGGCAGCTGACGCACGGCTCACCGAAGAACTGGTAAAGACGAACGGCGGCAAATTCCCGTCTGTCGCCGTGTATCGCCACGTATCGTATCGCGGCGGTCGGCGTGATTCAGCGGGCGGCGGTCAGAACCACTTGTCCTTGTACTCGCACTGCACCGGCTCCGTGACGATGTTCGTCACGAGGCCGAGCGAGACGATGCCGACGGCGTCGTCGTACGCGGCCGGGTCGGCGTCGTCGCCGCTCCAGGCGGCGAGCGAGACGCCGAGTTCGGTGTGCCAGTCGTGGACCGTGACGAGCCACTCCCCGGGGAGTTCGCCGTCGTCGTCGCCGGTGGAGACGAGCCGGAACAGGTACTTGAACGTCGTGTCCTCGCGGTCGCTGACGTCGCTGCCGGCGTCGAAGCCGGGGACCTGCGGCGTCCCGAACAGCTGGACGAGCCGGTACAGGACGGTGCCGATGTCGTCGTCCGCGCCCGGCGTGTCCGTCGGGTCCGGCACCAGCTCCACGTACACGTCGTTGCGCTCCTCCGCGACGTTCCACTCTTCGAGTTGTTCGCCGTCGTCGAACCGGGACTCGATTTCGTCTCGGCTCACCGGGACGAGCGTGAACTCCTCCAGTTCCTCCAGCGGCGGCACTTCGTCGTGGTTCCGAATGTCGACCGCCATGGTCAGTATGCGAACGACATGAAGCCGCGGCCGCCGAGGTAGCCGACGACGATTGCGGCGATACCGGACGCCGTCACGGTGAGCGCTTCGGTGTTCGAGACCCCCGTCAGTCCGTTCATGTCGAAGTAGAGCGTGATTCCGACGAGAACGAAGATGTAGCCGACGACGAGCCCGATGACGCCGACGCCGAGCGAGAGAACCCCGAGCGGGCCGACCAGTGAATCAGGCACGCGCTGTTGCACCGACATGGGTGTCCGACACACCGGCTTCCGCTGCCTTATATCTCTCGTTACTCCCTCTCACGCGACAGTACACCACGGCCGACCGACGCCGCCCACAGGTCCGGTCCACTTCGGTCTACTCCGGCCCAGCCCGGTCCACTCCGGTCCGGTCAGGTCCGGTCAGGTCTCTCGGTGTTCTGTGTCGTCTCGCCCCTCGCGGTCGACGCCGTCAGCGTCGCCGTCAGCGTCGCGGTCGCGGTCGCGTTCGGCGTCGCCCGGCGCAGCGTCGCCCAGCGGGCTCATCTGCGGGTCGAACGACGACTCGTCCGCCGCGGCCGCCGACTCGGACGCGCCGGCCGCGTCGGTGGCGGACGGCTTCGCCGTCGACGACGCGGCCGCCTGTCCGGACTGCGCGTCGTCGTCCGCCTGGTCGCTGAGCAGGCCGCGCCGCTCCGCGACGGGACGCCGTGCCCGGTAGCCGACCAGCACCAGCGCCGCGCCGCCGACGAACTGGATGACGGCCGGCGCCGACGTCACCGCGACCTCGCCGGTCACCAGCGAGATGTGCAGCGCCTCTCCGACGAGGAGCGCGCCGACGACGAGACAGACCGTGCTGAGGAGACTGAGGAGTCGCGTCGAAACCATACGTGGGGTCGGCGGCCCGGAACCAAAAGCGTCCCGCGACCGCGCCGATTCGAGCCGACTCGAACCGGGCTATCCGTCGCCGTGCTCGTCGACGATGACGACCTCGCCGTCCTCGACGGTGACGTTGATGAGCGTCTTCACGTCGTAGTCCGTGTCGTCGAGCTGGTTCGGCCCCGCCTTCTTGATGACCGCGACGACGTCGACGGGGTCGGCGCCAATGTGGGTGAGTGCGTCGAGAATCGCCTTCATCGTCCCGCCGGTCGACAGCACGTCGTCGAGCACCAGCACCTTGTCGCCCTCGAAGACGTCGTTGATGTACATCTCGGACTCCGAATAGCCGGTCTCCTGGGACAGCGACACCTCGCCGTCCAGTCCGTACTCGCGCTTCCGGATGACGACCAGCGGGATGTCCGTCATCAGCGACAGCGCCGTCGAGATGTGGATGCCCATCGCCGCGGGCGTCACGATCTTGTCCACCTCCTCCAGTTCGGCCTTCCGAATGATTCGGATGACGATTTCGCGGAGCAGCTCCGGCTCCAGCATCGGCACGCCGTCGCTGATCGGGTGGACGAAGTACTGGTAGTCGCCTTTCTCGATGATGGGCGCGTCGAGCAGGGACTGGCGCAGTTGGTCCATGTCGCGGATACTCCAAGCTCGGGGTAAAAGACTGCGGATTCACTCGAGCAGCCCCCCGGGCTCTGCCCCCTGCGTCGTGAGCGCGGTTCGCTCGGCTGTCCCGGCGCTTCTGTTTCCTCAACATCTAAGTCGGCGTCGGCCGACCGTTCGGTCGTGCTCGAAACCGTCCTTGCCGTCGTCTTTCTCCCGTTCGTGGGGGCGGCGCTCACCCCGGCCGTCTACCGGGTGCTCGGCGAGCGCACCGCCTACTACGCGGCGGCCGTCGCGGCAGTCTGTCTCGGGCTGGTCGCCCGGCTGTACGCGGCGGGCGTCCACCTGCACGGCGGCACGCGCTACGCGGTCGAGTGGGTGCCGTCGCTCGGCGTCTCGCTCGGCTTCTACGTCGACGGGCTGGCGCTGCTCATCGCCGTGCTCGCCTCCGGCGTCGGCGTCCTCATCCTCACCTACTCCGGCGGCTACATGCACGGCGAGTCGGGGCAGATGAAGTACTACGCGACGCTGCTCGCGTTCATGGGGTCGATGCTCGGCGTCGCGCTCGCCGCCGACCTGTTCGCGCTGTTCACGTTCTGGGAGCTGACGAGCCTCTCGTCGTTCGTCCTCATCGGCCACTACACCGGCGAGGAGTCGTCGCAGTACGCCGCCCGGAAGTCGATGCTCATCACGGTGTCCGGCGGCCTGTTCATGCTCGTCGGCTTCCTCGCGCTCGCGTGGGCGGGCGGCACGACCACGATTGCCGGGCCGGGGTCGCTGCTCGCGAACGCCGGCGAAACCGCCGCGACGCTCCGCGACGCCGGCATGCTCGTCCCGGTGCTGCTGCTGTTGACCGTCGGCGCGGCCACCAAGTCCGCGCAGGTCCCGTTCCACGTCTGGCTGCCGAACGCGATGGAGGCGCCGACGCCGGTGTCGGCGTTCCTGCACTCCGCGACGATGGTGAAAGCCGGCGTCTACCTCGTCGGCCGCTTCCGGCCGTTCTTCGTCTCCGCGGCGGAGGGCGAAGCCGCGGACGCGGCGCACGCTGCTGCGTCGGGGCTCGCCGCGCTCCCCGAGTGGACGCTCGTGTTGACGACGCTCGGGCTGCTCACCATGACCGTCGCCGCGGTGCTCGCGGTGCAGTCCACCGACATCAAAGAGTTGCTCGCGTACTCGACGGCGTCCCACCTCGGCCTCATCGTCGCCGGCTACGGCGCCGCCAACACCTACGGCGCGGAGACCGGCGCGTTCCACATCCTGAACCACGCGTCGTTCAAGGCCGCGCTGTTCCTCGTCGCCGGCATCGTGGCACACGAGGCCGGCACCCGCAGCATCGACGAACTCAGCGGGCTCCGGCACGACCTCCCGGTCACCGCCGTCGTCGCCGGACTGGCGTCGCTGTCGATGGCCGGAATTCCGCCGTTCAACGGCTTCTACTCCAAGGAGCTGCTGTTCGAGGCGACGTACGAACTCGGTCACGCGGTCGGCGGCCTCGCGTGGCTGTTCCCCGTCGTCGCCGTCGCCGGGTCGGTGTTCACCTTCCTCTACTCCGTGAAGGTCCTCTCGCTGTTCCTCGGCGACCGCAACGAGGCGCTCGGGGACGTCCACCGGCCGCCGCTCGCGATGCTCGCGCCGCCGGTGGTGCTCGGCGTCGTCGTCGCCGTCGTCAGCGTCTCCCCGCAGACCGCCGTCGACCTGCTCGTGCAGTCGGTGTACGAGAGCAGCGTCGCCGGTCACGGCCACGACATCCACGTCGGCCTCCCGACCGAGTTGACGCCGCCGGTCGCGATGAGCGCGGTCACCATCGGCGTCGGCGCGCTGCTGTGGCCGCAGTACGACCGCGTCCACGACGCCGTCCGGTCGCTGCTCGCCGGCCCGGTGCGCGCGAACTGGTGGTACGACAACGGCGTCGACGGGCTGACCGCGGCGTCCAAGCGCGTCACGCCGACGGTGCAGACCGGGCTCGTCCGGACGTACGTCGCGTGGGGGCTCGCCGCCACGGCGGCGCTGGCGCTCGGCGGCTACGTCGTCGCCGGCGTCTCGCTCCCGGCGTTCGCCGTCGCCGACGGCATGACGCCGGCGCTCGTGCTGGTGCTTCTGGTCGCGCTCGTCGGCGCGTACGCGGTGACGGACGCGCCGTCGCACGTCGCCGGCGTCCTGACGCTGTCGATTCTCGGGTTCATGGTCGCCATCTTCTACATCCTCGCGGACGCGCCCGACCTCGCGCTGACGCAGCTGGTCGTGGAGACGCTTGTGCTCGTCATCTTCCTGCTCGTCCTCGACCGGCTCCCGGCGTTCTACGGCGAAGCCGACCGGTTCACGGTCGCTCGCGACACGGTGCTGTCGGTCGGCGTCGGCGCCACCGTGTTCCTGACGGTCGTGTTCGCGACGGCCGGGTCGCCCGACAGCATCGCCGGGACGCTCGTCGAGAAAGCCGGGCTGCCGCCGGGCGAACACCACGCGTCGTTCTTCACGGACTACGGCGGCGGCGCGAACGTCGTCAACGTCATCCTCGTCGACCTCCGCGCGTTCGACACCATGGGCGAAATCTCGGTGGTCGCCATGGCCGCGCTGGCCGTGTTGACGCTCGTCCGGATGCGCGACAGAGGTGAGACGCAGTGACCGACCGGACCCTCCGGGCCGACGGCGGCGAGCCGGCGGACGGGAACGTCCCGGACGGCGCCGAGTCCGCGGAGCCGACCGCGCCGGGCCGGTCGTACGAGCGCCGGACCACGGTCATCTCGCGGACGGTCGTCAGAATCGTCGTCCCCATCATCCTGGTGACGGCGGTCGCGCTGCTGCTGCAGGGCCACAATCAGCCCGGCGGCGGCTTCATCGGCGCGGTCCTCACCGTGACGGCGTTCGTGCTGGTGTACGTCGTCTTCGGCCTCGAGTTCCTGCAGTCCGACCTGCTCGCGGTTCGCGGCAGCGCCGACTCGGCGCACCCGCCCGTCGAGTACTACCGGTGGCTGTTCTCCGCCGGCCTCGCGCTCGCCGCCGGCGCCGGGCTCGTCCCGGTGCTGGTCGGCGAAGGCTTCCTGACGCAGGGCGTCCTGCTGCTGCACGGCGTCCCGCTGTACGGCGAGTTCGAGGTGGCGTCGGCGTTCGCGTTCGACCTCGGCGTGTTCTTCGCCGTCGTCGGCGGACTGCTCACCATCGTCGGGGAGGTGGGAAGCGAATGACGCAGTGGATTCTCGCCGCGGTGCTCGGCACGCTGTTCGCGCTCGGCACGTTCCTCGTGCTGCGCCGCGACGTCGTCCGCGTCGTTTGGGGCGTCTCCATCATCTCGCAGGCCGCGAACGTCTACCTCGTCACGATGGGCGGCTTCTCGGGCGCCGCGCCCATCGGCCACTTCGGCGCGAACCCGGAGCCGGCGCCGACGGACCCGCTGGTGCAGGCGCTCGTGCTCACCGCCATCGTCATCGGCTTCGGGACCACCGCGCTCGCGCTCGTGTTGACGTACCGCGTCTACGAGGAGCACGGCACAATCGACACCTTCGACCTCGGCCGCACTGACCGGGGGGAGAACCAATGACGAACACCATCGTAATCGCGCCGCTGTTGGTCGCGCTCGGCACCGCCATCCTGACGCTGCTCACCCGGTTCGACGGCCGGGTCGAACGCGCCGTCAGCCTGCTCGGCGGCGCGGCCTACTTCGCCGCAACCGCGGCGCTGTTCAACAGAATCGTCCTCGAACCGGCGAACCCCGCGGCGGTCCCGTACTACGTCTCGAACTGGCCGGCGCCGTTCGGCATCACGCTCGTCGCCGACGCGCTGTCGGCGTTCATGCTCGGCGTCGCCGGGCTGGTCGCGCTGCCGGCGCTCGTGTACGCCACGGTGTACATCGACGAGGTCGGTCAGCGGCTGTCGTTCCACCCGCTGTTCCACTTCATGCTCGTCGGCGTCTCCGGCGCGTTCCTCACCGGCGACGTGTTCAACCTCTTCGTCTGGTTCGAGGTGATGCTGATGTCGAGCTACGTGCTCGTGCTGTTCTACTCGGGGCCGACGCACACCCGCGCCGCGCTCACCTACGTCGTGTTGAACCTCGTCGGGAGCGCCGTCATGCTCGTCGCCATCGGCGGGCTGTATGCGACGACCGGCACGCTCAACATGGCCGACATGGCGGTGCGGCTCGCCCACCCGGCGGCGTACGACGTCGAACTGGCGCCGACGCTCGGCCTCGGCGCGCTGCTGCTCGCCGTGTTCGCGCTGAAAGCCGGCGTCGTCCCGTTCCACTTCTGGGTGCCGTCGGCGTACCGCGCCGCGCCGGCCCCGGTGACCGCGGTGCTCGCAGGCGTCGTCAAGAAGGTCGGCGTGTACGCCGTCATCCGGCTGTTCTTCACCGTGTTCGGCGGCGCCGCCTACGCCGACGCCTCGACGTTCGGCTACCTCGCGCCCGTGCTGTTCGTGATGGCGGCGGCGTCCATCGTCTACGGCGGCGTCGGCGCCGTCGGCCGCGAGGACGTCGACGGACTGCTCGCGTTCTCCAGCATCGGCCAGGTCGGCTTCATCGTGCTGCCGCTGTCGGTCGCGATGGCCGCGCCGACGGCGTCGACGGCGTTCTTCGGCGGGTCGACGCTCGCCGTCCTCGGCGTCGCCGCGGCGCTCGTGTACGCGTTCAACCACGCGGTCGCGAAGTCGCTGCTGTTCTTGGTGTCCGGCGCCATCTACACCGCGGTCGGAACCACCGAGTTCGACCGGCTCGGCGGCCTCGCGCGGCGCGCCCCGCTGCTCGCCGCGGCGTTCCTGCTCGGCGCGCTGTCGCTCGTCGGGCTGCCGCCGCTCGTCGGCTTCTTCGGGAAACTGCTCGTGTTCCGCGTCGCCACGGAGGCGACCGCCGCGGGCGTCGCCGGCGCGCTCGCGCCGGCCGCGCTCGCGGTCGCGCTCGTCGGCGCCGTGCTCACCATCGCGTACGTCACGCGCGCCTGGAACGCCGTCTTCTGGGGTGAGCCGAGCGACACCGTCGACGCCGTGCTGCCCGCCCGGTGGGCCGGCGGCGGCGGCGCGGCGGCGACCGACGGCGGCAGCGTCGCGGCACCGCGCCGCGCGCTCGCCGTGCAGGTCACCGTCGTCGTCGCGCTCGCGCTGTGTCTCGTCGGCTTCGGCGTCGGCGTCGAGTTCGTCGTCGACGCCGCCGGCCACGCCGCCCGCGCCGCGACCGACACCGCCGGCTACGTCGACGCGGTCGACCCGTCGATGCCCGCCGCAGGCGACGGAGGTGGGCACTGATGGCGGACGTCAACTGGCGCCGCGTGCTGTTGAACGCGGCGGGGTTCACGCTGCTGTGGCTGGTGGTCCGCGGCGTCCCGCTGTGGCCGCCCGGCACCGCCGCAATCCGCGTCGCCGAGGAGGGCCTCATCGGCGTCGCGGTGTCGCTGCCGGTCGCGTACGGCCTCCGGCGCTTCTACAGCGGCCGGCCGACCGCGCGGAGCCTCAGCGCCGTCCCGTACGCTGCGCTGTACGTGCTCGCGTTCGTGAAGGAGCTGCTGGTCGCGAACCTCTCGGTCGCGCGGCTGGTCGTCAGCCCGTCGATGCCCATCGACCCGGCGGTCGTCGAAGTGCCGCTGCGCGTCGAGTCGGACGCCGCCGTCACCACCATCGCGAACAGCATCACGCTCACCCCCGGAACCCTGACGATGGACTACAACGCCGACAGAAACAGCCTGTACGTGCACAGCATCAGCGGCGACGACATCCTCGAACCCGTCCGGGTGTGGGAGGACTACGCGCTCGTCGTGTTCAACGAAGAACTGAAGCCCGGCGACCCGGTTCCCGACCCGGACGCGGCGCAGGGCGACGACGCCGGCGCGGCCGACGAACACGTCGAGCCTCGCGGAGGTGACGCCGATGAGTGACCCGCTCGCGCTGCTGTTGGAGGCCGCGCTGGCGCTGTCGGCGGCGCTGACGCTCGCCGTCGGCTACCGCGTCATCGTCGGCCCGACGACGCCCGACCGCGTCGTCGCGCTCGACGTCATCGGGACGAACGTCGTCGCCATCGCGCTGCTGTACGCGATGCTCACCGGCGCCGGCTTCTTCGTCGACGTCAGCATCGTACTCGCCATCATCGGCTTTATCAGCACCGTCACCGTCGCGCGGTACGTGACGGAGGGGGACATCATCGAATGACCGCCGCTGCCTCCGGCGCGGCCGCCGCGCCCTCGCCGGTCGTCTCCGCGGTGATCGCCGTGCTCGTCGTCGTCGGCGCCGCGTTCCTGACGGTCGGGACCGTCGGGCTGCTCCGGCTCCCGAACGTCTACAACCGGCTGCACGCGACCTCGAAAGCGACGACGCTCGGCGCGTCCAGCATCGCGCTCGCCACGTGGGCGTACTTCGGCCCGGGCGGCGACGGCCTGAAGGCGCTGGTCACCATCCTGTTCCTGTTCCTGACCGCGCCGACCGGCGCGCACATGATTTCGCGGGCCGCCCAGCGGATGGGCGTCGAGTTCGAACCGCAGGTCCGCTGGCCCGGCGCGGCCGACGAACAAGTCGAAGAGCCGGCCGACGACTGACGCGTCCACGGTGACGCGGAACCAGTCCGCGTCGCACCGACGCTGCTAACTCTGCGAGGCGTCGCCGCCGCGCTACGCCGCGTCGCCGAGTTCCGCTTCGAGCTCCGCGGCGACCCGGACGCCGAGGCCGAGTTTCGACCCGCGGAACTCCGCGGCGTCGTCCTCGCGAACCAGCAGGGCTCGGGTGGTCTCCGCGCCCATCACGGAGGCGTCGTTCGCGACGACGAACGAGAGGTCGGCGCGGCGGAGCGTCGCCCGGGCGCGCTCCACCATCGCGTCGTCGTCGCCTTCGGACTCCGCCTTGAAGCCGACGACCGCGAGCTCCGGGTACGCCTCCCGCACCGTATCGATGAGTTTCGGCGTCGGCGCGAGTTCGAGCGTCAGCGACTCCTGGCCGGACCGGATTTTCTCCGGGGCGGCGTCGACGGTGTAATCGGAGATGGCGGCCGCCGAGACCAGCGCGTCGGCGTCGGCGCAGGCCGCCACGGCGGCGTCGGTCATCTCCGCGGCGGACTCCACGTCGACGACGTCGGCGTACGGCACGTCGCCGTCGTCGTGCAGCAGCGTCACGTCCGCGCCGGCGGCGTAGCAGGCGCGGGCGACCGCGCGGCCGGTCCGGCCGGACGCCCGGTTCGTGAGGACGCGAATCGGGTCGACGCGCTCGCTGGTCGCTCCGGAGGTGACGACGATTCGTCGGCCGTCGAGCGGGCGGTCGCCGGCCGCGCGGGCGACGTCGCTGACGATGGCCTCCTCGGTCGCGATTTTGGCTTTCCCCTCCTCGACGCGCGGGTCGACGAAGTCGACGCCCCACGACTCGACGCGGTCGATGGCGTCGAGGACGCCGGGGTGGTCGTACATGGGTTCGTGCATCGCCGGCGCCACCACGACGGGGACGTCGGCGCCGAGCGCGGTCGTCGCGCACGTCGTCACCGGCGAGTCGTCGACGGCGGCCGCGACCTTCCCGACGGTGTTCGCGGTCGCCGGCGCCACCACGAACACGTCGGCCCAGCCGTCCCGGCCGCAGAGGTCGACGTGTTCGACGCCGCCCGTGATCTCCGTGACGACGTCGCTGTCGGTGGCGAACTCGACGGCCCACGGGTGGACGATGCTGCGCGCGGCGTCGGTCATCACGGCCCGGACCGAGGCGCCGTGCCGCCGCAGTTCGTGCGCCAACTCGACGGTTTTCACCGCCGCGATGCTGCCGGTCACGCCGAGCGCGACGTTGGTGTCAGCGAGGAGTTCGCCCATACGTGGCCCCGGTTCGCGCGACGCCGTGTTAAATCGTGGCCGTCCCGGGCGGCCCGGTCAGTCGGCGCCGTCGCCGGACGCCGCGTCGGCGTCGGCGCCGGTGCCTGTATCGCTGTCGTCGCTTCCGGCGTCCCGTGCGTCGCCGCTGTCCGCGGCAGCCGTCCAGTCGTCGAGGCGGCCGCGGTCGTCGTCGACGAGGCTCGGGTGGGTGCGCTGGCGGTCGCCGTGCGGCTCCGCGAAGAACGACCGCATCGTCTCGCGCGACTCGCGCTGGCGGCGGGCCTGCTCGGCCGGCCCGATCTCCTCACAGCCCGGCGGGACGTCGCGGCCGCGGTCGGAGAAGTAGCCCTCTGGGACGACCCAGTCGTGGTAGAACGGCACGTCGCTGTCGTGGATCAGCGTGATTGCGGCGTCGGCGCCGTGGCCGGCAGCGACGACGGCCTGGTGGTACTCCTCCGCGAGCCGGCCGGCGACGTAGACGCCGTCGACCGACGTGCGGCCGTGGTCGTCGGCGTCGACGTACCGCTTGCTGCCGGCGTCGCGGATTTCGACGCCGAGTCCGTCCAGGTAGTCGGCGTCGGACCACGACGCCGCGACGACCCGGGCTGTCGTCACGGACTTCGGCCCGCCTGAGTCGTCCGTGACCGCCACCGAGAATCCGTCCTCGACGTCGCCGTCGACGTCGGTGACGCGGCCTGATTCCAGCGTCGCGCCGTTCCGCTCGGCCTGCTCGCGCAGCATATCGGCGAACAGCCGCGGGTTCACGCCGGCCGGGAACCCGGGGACGTTTTCGAGGTGCGCGTTCCGCCGCAGGATGGACTCTCCGCCGGTGACGACGAGCGTTCGGAAGTCTGCGCGGGCGGTGTACGTCGCGGCGGTGAGGCCGGCGACGCCGCCGCCGGCGACCACGACGTCGTAGGCCGCGTCGGTGTCGAGCGCGCTCATGCTCGGCCGTCCCCGCGCGGCTCCGTTGCGGTTTCGGTTCCCGCCGACCGCGCGTCCGCACAGCGTACCCGGACCAGTCCGGCGTCGACGCCGCCGGGGACCAGCCGAACCGTGACGGCGAAGCCGGCGTCCTCGACCGCCGCCTCGACGAACTGTACGCCGAACCGGGACGGCAGCCGCCGCCGGAGTTCGACCGCGAGCGGCAGCGTCGGCAGGTGGCCGGTCGGTTCGGCGAGCGCGTACCCCGACAGCGACACGCGGTGTTCGCGGCCGCGTCGCCGCCGGCTGGCGCCGTCCCACTCGGCCGCCGCGCGCTCGACGTCCGCCTCGGCGACGAGCCCGTGCCGGCTGAGCGCGCCGACGGCGTCGCCGACGGGGGTCGCGGTGTCGACGGCGCCGCGCTCCGCCGCGGCCGCCGCGACCAACTCCGGCGTCTCGGAGGCCGGGACGCGGCCGTCGATTTCGGTGGTCACGGCCCACAGCAGCGTCCGCGCGAGCGCCGGCCGCGCCGTCACCGGCGCCACCGTGCGGTAGGTGTCGAGCGCCGCGGCCTCGACGCCCCCGCGGTCGAACGCGTCGAGCGCGTCGAGCAGCGCACCGACGAGCCGGTGGCACGCCTCGCCGTCCTCGGCGGAGGGCGAGGCGTGGCCGAGCCGCCGAGCCACGAGGTCGTACTGCTGTACCGCGGGGTCGTATCGGCCGAGCAGCCGACGGAACCGTTCGGCCGCGCGCGCGGCGGCCGTGGCGTCGGCCCGGTCCGCGAACCGGAGGCCCGACACCGGGACCGGTCGGTCGCCGCTGTCCGGACACGCGACCACGTACGCGCCGGTCGCGCTGGCGAGCGACTCCACGCGCCGCCGAACCGTCGCGAGTTCGCCGTGCATTAGGCTAGCCTAAACCGAGATCGGGGCAAGTAGTTTCCGGTCACGGACGGAGCGCTGAACCGGTTCGGTCGCCCCCTGCGACGCCGTCGGCCAGCGGTCGTCGCCGACCGGTCGCTACGGATTCGTTCGTTCGGCGATGGCGACAGTGCGGTCCTCGCCTCCGAGGTCAGTCGTCGCCGTCGCCGGAGACGACGGTTTCGGCCTGCCGCTCGCGGGCGCGTTCGACGAACTCGTCGGGAAGCTCGTCGATTTCGCCGGCCTGCACCCCCCAGAGTTTGGCGTACAGGCCGTCTGCCTCGAGGAGTTCGCCGTGGTCGCCGCGTTCGACGACCGCGCCGTCTTCGAGCACCAGAATCTCGTCGGCGTCTTTCACCGTCGAGAGGCGGTGGGCGATGACGAACGTGGTGCGGTCGGCCGAGAGCCGGTCGAGGCTGCGCTGAATCAGCATCTCGGTCTCCGTGTCGACGTCTGACGTCGCCTCGTCGAGCACGAGGACGTCCGGCTCCTGCAGCATCGTCCGGGCGATGGAGAGCCGCTGGCGCTGCCCGCCGGAGAGTTTCACGCCGCGCTCGCCGATTTCGGTGTCGTACCCCTTCGGGAGTTTCGTGATGAACTCGTGCGCCTCCGCGGCGTTGGCGGCCTCCCGGACCGCCTCGTCGTCGGCGTCGAACCGGCCGTACCGGATGTTCTCCGCGACGGTGCCGTCGAACAGGTAGGCGTCCTGGCTGACGTAGCCGACCGCACTCCGCAGGCTGCTGGCGGTCACGTCACGGACGTCGTGGCCGTCGACGCGGATGGCGCCGCCGTCGACGTCGTACAGCCGGAGCAGCAGCTTCAGCAGCGTCGACTTCCCGGCGCCGGTCGGGCCGACGAGCGCCACCGTCTCCCCGGGGTCGACGTCGAACGTCACGTCCCGCAGTATCCGTTCGCCGTCGTCGTCGTACCGGAAGTCGACGTGGTCGTACTCGACGCGACCCTCGACGTCCGTCAGGTCGACTGCGTCCGGCTCGTCGGTGACGCGCCGCGGGATGTCCTGCAGCCCGAACACCCGTTCGCTGGACGCCTTCGCGTTCTCGTACTGCGAGACGATGGTGGACACCTCCGACAGCGGCGTCACGAACCGCTGGGTGAGAAGCAGGAACGTCACGAACGCGCCGCTGCTCAGTTCGCCCGTCAGCGGCCCGGGTCCGGAGCCCTGAATCAGCCAGAGCCCGCCGACGACGAACGTGACGGCGAACGAGACGCCGGCGAGCAGCTCCATCCCGGGCCGGTAGACGTAGTTCAGCCGAAGCATCGCCAGCGTCCGCTCGAAGTACGTGTGCGAGGCGTCCCTCACCCGGTCGGTCTCGTACGACTCGGTCCCGGCGGTCTTCACGAGCTGGACGCCGCCGAGGGCGTTCTCCAGCCGCGTGTTCAGGTCGCCGACCGCGTCGCGCTGTGCGGCGTACCGCGGCTCCACCTTCTTCATGAACCAGTACGTGAACAGCACCATCCCCGGCACCGCGACGAGCGTCAGCGCGGCGAGCTGCCAGTTCTCCGCGAACAGCACGACGCCGATGCCGACGAGCATCACGCCGAGCCGGACCGAGTTCTGTAGCGCGTCGTCGAGGAACCGCTCCAGGTTCGTCGCGTCGTTATTCAGCACCGACATCACTTCGCCGGTCTGCTTGTCGTCGAAGAACCACATGTCCAGCTCCTGCATCTTCGCGTACGAGTCCGTCCTGACGGCGTGCATCACGCGGTGCGCGAAGTTGTTCGCGGCGACGCCGTACACCCACGTCAGCACCGCCGTCACGACGAACGACCCCGCGATGATGCCCGCGGACAGCCAGAACTGCCCGACGTCGTCCGTCGGCAGCATCCCCGCCGGCACCAGCGGCAGCGTGTACGGCGCATTGCCGTCGAACACGCTGTCGATGGCGACGCCGAGGACGAGCGGCGGCAGCAGGCTCGCGCCGCGGGCGATGACGTTCGCGGTCATCCCGACGACCAGCCACGGCCACTCGTCGGTGCCGTACTCCACGAACAGCCGGTACAGCGGCCGCTCCACGCGGTCACGGTAGACGTCGAACGCGCTCTCCTCCGCCGCGCTCATTCGTTACGAATCGAAACTCGATGGACGCTCTTAGTTACGGCGTTTCCCGCGCACTCGGCGGCGAATCCCGGAGCCCAAGTCGACGTGGGGTCCGAAGAAATCCTGGCTGTGCCGGCCTGTGGTCGCTCGTCCGTTCACGCGATGCCGGCGGCTCCCTCTCAGTCGTCGTCGCCGCGGGCGTCGCCGTCGGCTTCGTCGAGGGCGCGGCGCGGCGTGACGGTCGGGCCGTCCGGGCCGAAGCCGACGTCCGCCTCGACGCCGAAGACGTCCCGCAGCAGGTCGTCGGTGACGACCTCGTCCGGCGGCCCCCAGTCGTACGGCTCGCCGTCGCGGAGCGCGACGAGGTTGTCGGCGAACCGCGCCGCCTGCCCGATGTCGTGGAGCACGACGGCGACGGTGACGCCGCGGGCCTCGTTCAGCTCCCTGACGGCGTCGAGGACGCGGAGCTGGTGGTGCAAGTCGAGGTACGTCGTCGGCTCGTCCAGCAGCAGCACGTCCGTCTCCTGTGCGAGCACCATCGCGAGCCACGCGAGCTGCTTCTGGCCGCCGGAGAGGTCGCCGACCGGCCGGTCCGCGAGGTGCGTGACGCCGACCCGCTCGATTGCGCGCTCCACCGCGCGCTCGTCCTCCTCGGAGGTGCGCTCGAAGAAGCCGCGGTGCGGGTACCGGCCGTGCATCGCGAGGTCGCGGACCGTCGTCGACGACGGCGCCGTGTTCTCCTGTGAGAGCATCCCGAGCTCCTTCGCCAGCGCCTTCGTATCGAACGACTGAACGTCGTCGCCGTCGAGCAGCACCGAGCCTCGGTCCGGCTTCATCTCCGCGGACATCGCGCGCAGCAGCGTCGACTTTCCGGAGCCGTTCGGGCCGACCAGCGCCGTCACTTCGCCCTCCGGGACGACGACCGTCTCGGCGTCGACGACCGGGTCGTCGTCGCCGTACGACAGCGAGATGTCCTCGACGAACAGCTCCGGCCCCGTCGACTCCGCGAGTTCGGCGTCGACGACGTCGACGTTCCCCGCGTCCGCGTCGGCTGCCGACGCCGCGCTTTCCGCAGACGTCGCTTCGGCGGACTCGCTGTCCGTTTCGATCGGTTCGTCGCGGTTCGTTCCGTCTGTCTCCGAGTCTCCGGAGGTGTCGTCGTACGTGCTCATAGGTCACCGAGTGCGTCCGTTTTCCGCATCAGGTACAGGAAGTACGGGCCGCCGACCAGCCCGGTCACGATGCCGACCGGGAGCTGCGCCGGGCTGAGCGCGAGCCGCGCACCGACGTCCGCGACGGTCAACAGCGCCGGCCCGGCGAACAGGCAGCCCACGACGAGCCGCTTGTAGTCGCTGCCGACGAGCTGGCGCACCATGTGCGGGACGATGAGTCCGACGAAGCCAACGATGCCGGCGGCGGCGATGGCGGCTGCCGCCGCGAGGATGGCGATGCCCGACAGCATGAACCGCGCCCGCTCGACCCGCATGCCGAGCGACCGCGCGGTCCGCTCGCCGAGTAGCAGGACGTTGAGCTGGCGCGCGCCGACGAGCGCGGCCGCCATCGAGATGACGGTCCACGGCAGAATCATCCGGACCTGCTCCCAGTCCACGCCGGTGAGCGACCCGGTCGTCCACGCGATGGCCGTCTGGACGACGCCGAGGTCGTCGGCGAAGAAGAACAGCCCCGTCTGGAGCGACTGGAACACCGTCGAGACGATGACGCCGGCGAGGACGAGCCGCACCGGGTTGGTTCCGCCCTTCCACGCGATGGCGTACACCAGCAGGAACGCGGCGGCGCCGCCGAGCGCGGCGACCACCGGAAGCAGCGACGCGAGGCCGCTGAACACGACGAGCGTCAACAGAATCGCGAGGCCGGCGCCGGAGGAGACGCCGAGGATGTACGGGGACGCGAGTTCGTTCCGCGTCACCGCCTGGAAGATGGCGCCGGAGACCGAGAGGTTCGCGCCGACGAACATCGCGACGATGACGCGCGGCATCCGAATCTGCCAGACGATGAGCGTCTCCTTCGACATCTCCACTTCGGCGGTCGAGAGCCCGAGGAACCGCGCGACGTCGGTGCCGAATCCGTCCCCGAGGAACAGCCGTAACAGCACCTGCGGGTTCGTCCAGACCACCGGGTCGAACACCGACGCCCACACGGTCCCGAGGCTCATCGTGAACGCCCCGAAGCTCACCTGCACCAGCCCGGCGAGCATCGTGATGGCGGTGGCGCCGACGACGAGCGAGACCAGCGACGCGTCGAACCAACTCAGCCACTCGCGGAGGTCTCCGGCCCGCAACGAGCGGTTTCCGCCGGCCATCTACTGCTCACCCACGTACCGACAGTCCATGTGATTTAGGCACCCCTAATCAGTCAAAAGGCCTTCGGTACGGCCGGGGGTGGCTGGGCGGACCCGGTGGTGGTGAGTCGCGTCGACGGGCAGAAAAAGCGGCGGACGGGAGGGGCCGTGTGCGCAGCGGTGCGTCGGCGGTTCGGCGTTCGGTCGTCGTCGCTTCAGATGTCGCCGGCGACGATGTCGGCGACGCGCTGGCGGTCGAACAGCTGCTCGTCGACGCCGTACACCTGGCTCGCCGCGCGCTCCGTGAGCACGAGGTTCGAAATCGGGCCCTGGTAGAGCGGGCCGCCGCGGTAGACGTCGCCGTTCTGCACCGCGGTCAGTTTGCTCGCCACGTCGTGTTGCTTCATGAACGCGACGACGGTGTTCTGGAACTCCTCGGCGGTCTTCGCCTCCTGGCCGCGCATCAGGATGACCTCCGGGTCTATCTCCAGCATCGTCTCGAAGTCGATGGCGCCGCGGCTCGCGTGGAAGTCCTTCACGTCGCTGTTGGCGAGCGCGTCTTTCACCTTCAGGTCGCGCCACTGCTTGAAGCTCGTGCCGCCGCTCATCACGTACGGGTAGAACTTCTCGGGCTTGTCGCCGCTCCCCCAGAACACCGCGGCGGCGGGCCGCTCGGACCGCGGCGGGACGACGGGCGCGAGCTTCGCCTGGAAATCCGCGTGAAGCTGTTCGAACGCCTCGAAGCGGTCGGTGCGCTGGAACACCTGCGCGAGCTTCTCGAACGCCTGATACAGGGTGTAGTAGCGGTAGTCCTCGTGCCAGCCGTAGCTCCGCGAGAAGATGCTGTTTCCGAAGAACGGTCCGACCTCGGATTCGATCTGGTCGACGTCGCTCTGCTCCCAGCTGCCGCGGTTCAGCAGGAAGTTCGGGTCCATGACGTGGACGTCGGCGTCCATCGCGAGGAACGACTCCTTGCTGACGCCGCCGCTCCCCCACAGCTTCTTGATGCTGCTGGCGTCGACGCTGACGCCCGGAATCTCGTCGTAGTACTGCGTGTGGTAGCGGCTCGGCAGCCAGACGCCCTTCGGCGCGTCGAGCCCGAGCGCGACCCCCATGTCCGCCCAGCTGCCGTTGTTGGCGGCCCACGTCTGCGGGACGTCCTCGAACGTCACTTCGCCCATCGGCTCGATGGAGACGGAGTAGCTCGTGTCCTCGGGCGTCGCCGTCGGCGTGTCGTCCGCCGAGTCCGTCGGCGTGTCCTCGGCCGTCGGGGAGCTGTTCTGGCCCGCGGAGTCTGTGCAGCCGGCGAGGCCGGCGGTCAGTGCACCGGCGCCGATGCCGATGAAGTCTCGTCGTCGCATATGGTTTTGGCATCCCTAAAGGGTGATAAGCCCGTCGGTTTTTCGGCCGGCCTAATTAGAGGTAGTTCGCGCGCGGACAGGAAGGCGACGCTCGCAGCGACGGTACTGGAGTTCGGAACGCTGATACGCCGCGGGCCAATCTACCGGTGTAATGAGTGGCGGGACGGGCTCGATGCGCGTCATCATCATCGGCGCCGGACAGGTGGGTGAATCGATCGCCGCGGACCTCGCGGACGCCCACGACGTCGTCGTGGTCGAACAGGACCCCGAGGTCTGCGACGAACTCACCTACCGGCTCGACGTGCTGACCGTCAACGGCGACGGAACGTCGGTGTCGACGCTGGAGGAGGCGGGCGTCGAGAACGCCGACATGGTCGTCGCCTCCACCGACGACGACGAGACCAACATCGTCGCCTGCTCGACGGTCAAGGCGACCAGCGACGCGTTCACCATCGCGCGCATCAAGAACACGGAGTACCTCCACACGTGGGAGCGGTCCGGCACCGCCTTCGGCATCGACTTCATGGTGTGTACGAACCTGCTCGCCGCCGAGTCCATCGTCCGCGTCATCGGGCTTCCCGCCGCCCGCGACGTCGACCCGTTCGCCGAAGGCACCGTCCAGATGGCGGAGTTCGAAGTGGTCGCGGACAGCCCGATAGCCGACCAGACGGTCCGGGAGGCCGACCGGTTCGAGTCGCTGACGTTCGCCGCCCTCCTCAGCGACGACGAAGTCGTCATCCCGCGCGGGGAGACCCGCATCGAGGTCGGCGACCGCGTCGTCGTCATCGGCAGCCCCGAGAGCGTCCGGGCGTTCGCCGCCGACGTCGCCCCCGCGGAGAGCATCGGGAAAGACGAGGACGTCGTCATCGTCGGCGGCTCCGAGGTCGGCTACCACATCGCGCGACTGCTCGGCGAACGCGGCTTCTCGCCGCGCCTCATCGAAAACGACCCCGAACGCGCCCGCGCGCTCGCCGAAGAACTCCCGCGGACCGTCGTCCTGGAGTCGGACGCGACCGACGTCGGCTTTCTCGAACGCGAACACGTCGGGGAGGCCGACGTGCTCGTCAGCACGCTCGACTCCGACGAGAAGAACCTGCTGTCGTGTCTGCTCGGGAAGCGACTCGGCGTCGAACGGACCGTCGCCGTCGTCGACCAGACCGCCTACGTCGGGCTGTTCGAGACGGTCGGCGTCGACATCGGCGTCAGCCCGCGCGCCGTCGTCGCCGAGGAAATCACGCGGTTCACCCGCGAGGGCGGCGCCGAGAACGTCGCCATCATCGAGTCCGACCGCGCCGAAGTGATGGAGGTGGAGGTCGACGAGGAGAGCGCGCTCGCTCACCGCCCCATCTCGGAGTCGATACAGGACTTCCCGGACTGTCTCGTCATCGGCGCCATCACCCGCGACGGAGAACTGGTGGTGCCGCGCGGCGACACCGTCATCGAACCCGGCGACCACGTCGTCGTCTTCTTCGAGAGCGGCGTCGCCGACAGCGTCACGGCGAAGCTATGACCGCCCACGGCCCGGCGACGACCCCCCGTCTTCGACGGCCGACCCGGGCGGCCGCGACGCCGGAGCGGCAGTTTCAAACCGCGGGCGCCCGCCACCCCCGCCAGTGAAGATTCGCGTCGACTACCGGGCGAGCCTGAGTCTGGTCGGCAGCGTGCTCCGCTACCTCGCGGTCCCGCTCGCCGCGCCGTTGCTCGTGTCGCTGTACTACGGCGAACCGGTCGCGCCGTTCGTCGTCACTGCGGCCGTCACCGTCGGCGTCGGCTCGGCGCTCGAACGCCTCGACCCCGACCCGGACCTCGGCGCGCGCGAAGGCTTCCTGATGGTGTCCGTGACGTGGTTCGCGGTCGCCTGCGTCGGCGCGGTCCCGTACCTCGTCGAGGCGCACGGCGTCCCGGGCGTCACCGCCGCGGCCCGTCCCGCCTCGACGCTCGCGAACCCGGCGAACGCGCTGTTCGAGTCCATGTCCGGGTTCACGACGACCGGCGCGACGGTGCTCGGCGACATCTCGTTCGACGGCCACACCCACGGCGTCCTGCTGTGGCGCCAGCTCACCCAGTGGCTCGGCGGAATGGGTATCGTCGTGCTCGCGGTCGCCATCCTCCCGGAACTGTCGGTCGGCGGCGCACAGCTCATGGACGCCGAGGCACCGGGGCCCGGCATCGAGAAGCTGACGCCGCGCATCGCCGAGACCGCCCGGGTGCTGTGGGGAGCGTACGTCGGATTCACGGTCCTGGAGATGACGCTGCTGTTCGGGCTGCACCTCGGCGGGCTCGCGCCGGCGCTCGACGGGGTCGCCGCCGGAACGGACCACGCTGCGGCGCTGTACAGCGCCGTGGCCCACGCGCTGACCACGATGCCGACCGGCGGGTTCTCGCCGGAGGCGCGGAGCATCGAGGCGTTCTCCGCGGCGGTGCAGTGGGTCATCATCCCGTTCATGGTCGTCGCCGGGACGAACTTCGCGCTGTTCTGGCACGCGCTCACCGGCGATCCGCGGCGGCTGTTCGAAGACGAGGAGTTCCGGTTTTACGGCGGCGTCATGGCCGTCCTGACCGCGCTGGTCGCCGTGCTGCTGTTCACCGGCGGCGGCCTCGTCGACGCCGCGCCGGCGGACGGAACGTACGACGCGCAGTACCTCGCACAGTGGACCGGGATGCTTGTCGGTCACGTCGAACCGGCGGTGCGGCACGCCGCGTTCCAAGTGGTCTCAATCGTCACGACCACCGGCTACGCCAGCATGGACTTCAACGCCTGGAGCCAGCCGGCGCAGTACGTCCTGCTGGTCGCGATGTTCGTCGGCGGCTCCGCCGGGTCGACGGGCGGCGCAATCAAGATGGTCCGGTGGTACGTCATCCTCAAGTCCATCCGCCGGGAGCTGTTCACGACCGCTCACCCGAACGCGGTCCGGCCGGTCAGGCTGAACGGCCGCGCGCTCGACGAACGCGCCGTCCGCGGCATCTACGCGTTCACCGTCCTCTACATCGTCCTGTTCTTCGCCGGCGGCCTGGTGCTGTTCCTCGACGCGGTCAGAGTCGGGCTCCACCTGTCGACGCTGGAGGCGATGAGCGCCGCCGCGTCGACGCTCGGCAACGTCGGCCCCGGCTTCGGCGTCGTCGGGCCGATGGGGAGCTACCTCTCGTTTTCGAACGTCTCGAAACTGTTCATGGTCCTTTTGATGTGGTTCGGGCGGCTCGAAATCCTGCCCGTCCTGGTGTGTCTCACCCCGGAGTACTGGCGTCGCTGACCGTCGGCTCGCGCCGCGTAACGTTTTAGTCCGACCTCCGAAAGGATAGATTAGATGGAGAGACGCTGCGGCGTCGAGGTTCCTGACGGATCCCTGACAACGCTGGTGACGATGACGATGACGCTGCCGACGACGCGGGAGACGCGCCGACCGTGATATCCTTCGACCGGGACGGCGACGACGTCGTCGTTCGCGACCGAATCGAGGAAGTCCTGTTCAGGGTCGACGTCGGCGGTGCGGCCTCCGAGCCGACCGACACCGACCAGTTCACGTTTCCGGTCGACAGCGCCGTGCGCGTCGAGACGGACACGCTCGCGTTCAACCAACTCGTGACGCTGTACGTCCGGCGAGACGGGTCGCTGCTCGACACCTGCTCGCCCGGCGGCACCGCGTCGGTCTCGGACGGGACCTTCGAAATCGAGGTGTCGTCGGCGCCGATGAAGCTGTCGATCAGGCTCCCGGGGCCGTTCCGCGTCGAAGACGACGGGGAGCGGACCCGAATCGCCTTCGACGGAGCGGTGACCGTCCGAATCGGTGCGCGGTCGTTCCACGGCCACCCCGCCGGCTCCGTCACGGTCCCGGAGACGCCGCGCGGCATGATGCGCGCCGTGTCGACGTTCGGCTCCGCGCTCGCGACGACCTCGCCGGAGCGGTCGTTCCCGACGCTGCGCGGCCACCCGCCGCTCGTCGAGTTCGGCGGCGACGTCGAGGGCGACGTCGACGTCCCCGAGTTCGCCGAGCCGCCGGACACCGGCGTCCGAATCACGGTCCCCGAGACCTGGGGCGACGTGTACGCCGTGGCGACGCTCGCGTACTACCTCGGCGCCGAGGTCGTCCCCGGAGACGACCCGGCGGTCCGTGCCGCGGGGGAGACGTACTCGCTGTCCGACGGCCGCCTCGCGACCGAGGCGCAGCGGCTGCTCGAACACGTGTTCCTCCTCGACTGCGTGGTCCGCACGGAGGGGTTCTACGACGTCGACCTCCACGAACGCCGCGTGGTGGAAGAACGCGTCGACGTCGACCCCGCGCGGCTGTACGGGCTCCCGCTCGACGAACGGGTCGCGGAGTACCTCCGGATTCCGGTGGAGCCGCTTTCGGACGTCCTCGACTGGCACCTCACGGCGGACGTGAAGCCGGCGGTCGAGAGCGCCGAACTCCTCCCGTTCCTCGTCAACGACATGGCGGCGATACGCGACGCGACAGTCGCGTCCGAAGCCGACGACGGTGCCGACGACGCGGCCGCCGGACTCGGTGACGGAACCGCGGTCGTTCCCGGGGAGTCGTCGCCGGCGGGCGAACGCGTCGTGACCCCGCCGCCGGCCGACACCGTCGGCCACATCTGGGTCGGCGACGGCTACCCGGTCGGCGCCTCCAAGCCGACCGTCGGCGCCTACCGCCGCCGCCTCGACGAGACGGTCTCGGAGTCCAGCGTCATCGACGTCACCGTCGTCTGCAACGAGGCGGAGATGCGCGAGGAGACCGAGAACCTCTACGGCTTCCGCGACTACCTCGAATTCGACATCGACATCGTCCACGACCTCACCGTCGACGAACTGCGGGAGACGCTCGCGGACGAGCACGACTTCTTCCACTTCGTCGGCCACGTCGACGCCGAGGGGATGAAGTGCGACGACGGCTACCTCGACCTCGACTCCGTCGACGACACCGGCGTGAAGGCGTTCCTCCTCAACGCCTGCGCGTCCTACCGGCAGGGGATGGCGCTCGTCGAAGCCGGCGCAATCGGCGGCCTGGTCACGACGACGGACGTCGGCAACACCACCGCCACGAACACCGGCCGCACCATGGCCCGCCTGCTCGACTACGGCTTCGACCTCCACGGCGTCCTCGACGTCGCCAAGGAAGTCCACGTCTTCGGCGGCGCCTACTCAGTCGTCGGCGACGCCGGCGTCACGCTGTGTCAGGCGAAAAGCGGCACTCCGATACTTCTGAACATCGACTCACGAGAGAAGGCTGACGGCGGTTTCGCGGTAGACTATTCCGCGTACTCGACGAGGAACTACGGAGTCGGCAGCATCTACGTCGACTTCTTCACTGACGGTGGAGTTCACCATCTCGTCGGGTCGGAGCCGCTGCGACTGACGGTGAGCAGAGAACGCCTTCGAACGATTACTCAGCAGGACAGAACTCCTGTTATTCTGGATTACGAACTCTCGTGGTCGGACGAGATCGACTACGACGAAATCTGAGTTACGGTCCGGCGAACGCGGAACCGACTGCGGCGGCGCTCCCCGAACTCGCGAGGAGCAGACACGTCATGAAGACGACACCGCATGCTTTCGGGTGCTGCGCAAGGTATGCTGTCACTGGGTTCTCGGACATGACATTTTTCGAGACGCGACCTGATGAAAAATTACTATCTAAATATTCCTGCCAAGTGATGCCTCTGACGAAACCCCAGCGAAATCCGCGCACCGTCCGAGAGGACCGCCGACTATGAAAGCGGTTCGGCCAAATTATCGGGGCTGATACGGGGGTGTGTCGGTCGGCCGCTTACGGTTCCATGCCGTACAGCAGCGACCGGGCGAACACCAGAATCGGGATGATTTCGAGCCGGCCCACCCACATGTTCAGGAGGAACATCGCCTCGGCCAGCGTCGGCATCGACGGGCCCGTAATCCCGGTCGACAGGCCGACGTTGCCCTGCGCCGACGCCACCTCGAACAGCGCGTCGGCGTAGCTGAACGTCGGCCCCGCGACGTTCACCAGCACCAGCGACGACGTCGCCAGCAGCCCCACCCACAGCAGCGAGACGATGGCCGCCTCGGCGAACTCGCGGTCCATCTCCTCGCGGTTCAGGGTGCGGCCGCCGAACTTCGCGTTCACGACGGCGTTCGCCGGGAGGAACACGCGGCGGAACTGCCAGGCGATGCCGCGGCCGATGGTGTACGCCCGGATGATCTTGATGCCGCCGACGGTCGACCCGGCGGCGCCCCCGACCACCATCGCGGTCGAGACGAGCAGTTTCCCGCCGGCGCTCCACGAGCCGATGGGCGCCGACTGAAACCCGGTGCACGACAGCGCGCTCACGAACTGAAACACCGAGTCCCTGGCCGCGTCACCGGCCGCCGCCGACCGGAACGGCGTCCCGAGTCCGAGCGTCGCGGCGACGCCGTTCAGCGCCTCGAACGCGACGCCGACGTTGAGCCAGCCGCCGGAGAACGCGTCGGCGGTCCCGGAAATCGCGAGCGCGTTCTGTCCGACCAGCACGACCGACCCGACGACGAGCAGCACGAACAGCCAGCGCGTCTGGACGTCCTCGTACAGCTCGGACCAGTCCCGGTCGTGCAACACGGCGTAGTGAACCGGGAACGCGACGGCGCCGACCGTCATGACCGGCAGCAGCACCGCCTCGATGAGCGGCGAGTCGTACGTCGCGATGGAGTTGTCGGTGACGGAGAACCCGCCGGTCGACAGCCCCGTCATCGCGTGGTTCACCGCCTGCCAGCCCGCGCGCCACAGCGGGAGCTTCGAGCCGTAGTCGCTCGTGACGATCGCGGCGAACAGCACCGAAATCGACAGCACCGTGAACACCAGAAACAGCTTCCAAACCGTCCGGACCGTCGAGACGACGCTCGGGTGGATGCGTTCCTCGCGGGCCTCGGACCGGTAGAGCGCGTAGCTCCCGCTGCCGGGCCGCGCGAGAATGGAGACCGTGAGGACGATGACGCCGACGCCGCCGACCCACTGGATGAACGACCGCCACCACTGCAGCGCCCGCGGCAGCGACGGCTCGTGGACGGCCATCGTCAGCCCGGAGCCGGTCCACCCCGACATCGACTCGAACAGCGCGTGCAGCGGGTCGCGGAAGTACACCAGCGACGACATTGACGACGCGCCGTACACCGTCGCCGGCTCCCAGGACGCCCCGGCCGGGACGAAGCCGGCCATCACGGCCTGCGGCGTCGCGTACGCGGACAGCAGAAACGGCGTCGCACCGAACACCGCCGTCGCGAACCAGCCGGCCGCCGCGATGACCATTCCGTGTTTCAGTTTCGGCGCCGGCGCCTCGGTGAATGCTCGGCGCGCCGCGAAGCCCACCGCGGCGGTGACGCCGCCGGCGACGAGGAACGACAGCGCCTGGTACCACTCGCGGAACAGCAGCGCGACGCCGACGGTGATGGTCATCATCGTCGCCTGAATCACGAGCAGCGACCCGACGTCCCGGGCGATGGTCGCGAGGTCGGCCGGGACGCCGCGAACCGTCCGTCGGCGGCTCATTCCTCGCCGGTGTCCGCGATCGACGCCGGTTCGTCGGCGTGGTCCTCGTAGTGGCCGAACACGTCGGTGACCTCCGGCGTCGCGCCGCGGCCGGAGTAGACCGTCAGCGTGTCGCCGGGGAGCGCCTTCGTCCCGCCGCGGGGCGTAATCGGCTTCTCCTCGCCTTCACGCTCAACGGCGACGATGAGGACGTCCTCGGCGAGGAGCCCCTCCTCGGTTGCGTCCTGCATCGTCATCCCGGCGATGGGCGCCTCCTGGCCGACCCGGATTTCGAACACCTCCGCCTCCTCGCCGACCCGCATGAAGTCGACGACGCTCGGCCGCTTCACGCCGCGGTAGAGGTACTCGGCGATGAGCCGCTGCGGGTTCTCCATCGTGTTGACGCCGATCCGGCGGAAGATCCCCATGTGTTCGGGGTTGTGGACGACGGAGACGATGTCCGGCACCGCCAGTTCCTTGCCGAGCAGACACACCATGATGTTGGTCGCGTCGTGGTCCGTCGTCGAGATGAGCGCGTCCGCCCGGTCGACGCCGGCGTCTTCGAGCACCTCCTTCGAGGTCGCGTCGTCGTTGATGACGAGGCAGTCGAACTCGTTGGCGGCCGTCTCCGCCTTCGAGGCGTTCTTCTCGACGACGACGACCTCGTTCCCCCCGTGGGTCGCCATCTCGATGAGCGGCGTCCCGATGTCCCCCGCGCCAACGATGACGATATACATGGAACCGGCCTCGTCGCCGTCCGCCGAAAAGGTACCGTTCTGTCCCCCGATTCGGCTGACCGACACCGTTAGGCGACGCGGTCCGCGCGGAGGAGCACGACCCCGAAGGCGACGTAGAAGGGGACGCCGACCGGTGCGGACGTGCCGGGGAAGCCGCCGCCGACGCCGAGGTCGACGCCGAACGCGCCGCCGCTGAGCAGCACGGTCGCAGCGAGGAACACGACGCCGGCGGTCACTAAGAGCGCGCCGAGAATCGACACCGGGTCGACCGCCAGCGACTCGGCCCGCTCCTCCTCGCGGTAGTAGTACACCGAGAAGCCGAGCGCGGCGAGGTACACCGCCGCGCCGACCAGCCAGGCCGCGTAGGCGATTCCCGCGCTCGTCCCCGCCTGGAACTGGTAGGCGGTCACCGGGTCGACGACGGAGGTCGCCGCGGCCAGCGGCACCCCGAAGGCGTACCGGACCTGGAACAGCGGGAACCGGACGAACAGGACGGTCCCGCCGGCGACGGTGCCGTAGAAGACGTTCCACGGGATGAGCGCCGCGAACCACGTCGAGAGCACCGCGAGCTCCCCCGCGTACTCGGAGCGAACCCAGACCATACCGGACAGGCGACGGCGGCCGGGATAAAAACAGTGGGAGCGGCGCGGGCCGAGTCGTCGTTCTCAGCGGCACCTGTCGGGGCGTTACGTACTTACCGGCGAAACACCTACGTCGGGTAGACGGAATGAGGCGCGACTACTTCGAGCTGGCTGTGGAGCACATCGACTGGGTTGACACGGGCGACCAGCCGGAGAAACCCCACGTCTACATCGACTTTCACGGGCCCGAGGACCTCCTCCGCGAGCGCCTCACCGGAAGCGGCGACGACCTGCTCGACGCCAGCGAGACGGACGTCGCGTTCCGGCTGCAGGGCGACCACGAGTCGGACCCGGACGCGGCCGGCGTCGTCGGCGTCACGAACCGCATCACCGGCGACTTCGTCCTGGAGCTGAACGAGGACGCCGAGGACGTCCTGACGTTCATCCGGGCGGCCCGCGAGTACGGCCGCGCCGCCGGCGACGACGGCCGGTATCGCGTCGAAATCGACGTGGACGGCGAACCGCTCGTCGCTTACGAGAAGGAGACGTTCCTGGTGTACGACGCCGACGGGAATCTCCTCCGCCGCGAGAGCCTCATCCCATCCGGCGTCGAACTGTAGCTCCCGAACGGTCGCCGCGGACCGGCCGCCGAACCGCTGTTTCTCGTCGCTACTGAATCCACGGAAGCACGTAGTGCCCGATCTGGATGGCGTAGCCGACGGCGAGTATCACGGCGCCGACGCCGCGGAACCGCTGTGAGCGCTGCCGCGTGTCGGTCACGGACTCGCCGAGCCAGTCGTACACGTCCGGCGCGGGCGCGACCCAGTCGAAGTCATCGGCGTCGAGCCGCGTCCGGATGCTGACCCGGTCGAGCGTCTCCGGCCGCTCCGTGTACAGCAGGCACATCGTGGGCCGGGGCCGCCCCGGGTGGTCGTCGACGACCAGCCCGGTCGGCGGCCGCTCGACGGTGCCGTCCCAGGCGTCAGCGACGACGCCCATGACGGCGTCGAACGCGCGGTGGTCGGCGCCGAGGTGGCCGACGTTCACGAGCCGGTTCCGGCCCTCCTCGATGAGTTCCGGGTCGAAGCCGCGCTGCACCAGCGGGAGGTCCGGGCCGGCCATCAACAGCGCGCCGGTCATATCGAGGAGCAGTCCGACGATGAGCGGGGACGTAAACTCGACCACGAAGCCGTGTCACCAGTGCAGCCGTACACCCGGTCGGCGGATAAATCGTCGTAAACCGCCGGACGCTCGGCGGCCGATTCCACGCGACCGACGGCGGGACGGCCGTAGACCGACAGTGGGCCAACAGCAGGCCGACGGCGGGGCGACAGCGGGACGACCGGGGCTTTCAGCCGGGAATCGGGTCGTCGGGCCGTTCGGCCGGGACCGCAAGGCCCATCTTCGGCACCGACCGTACGGAGGTGCATGGAGACCGTCACCGACCGCGTCTCGAACCCGTTCGGGATGCGACCGGACTGCGCCCGATTCGTTCCGGGCTACGGCGACGCCAACGCCGACTTCCACGTCGTCGGCGACCACCCCGGCGTTCACGGCGGCGTCGACACCGGCGTGCCGTTCACCGGGACCGACGCGGCTCGGCGGCTGCAGGACGCACTGGTCCGCGGCGGCCTGCTCGAGGCGACCGGCGACGAGCCGGCGGTCGACCGGACGTTCCTGTCGTACCTCCACATGTGCGTCCCGGAGGACGGCGACCCGACCGCTGCGGACTACGCCGAGATGGAGCGCTTCTTCGACGCGGAACTCCGCGCCATCGCGGCGCACGTCATCCTCCCGGTCGGCGCCCGCGCCACCGAACACGTCCTCGAGACGTACACGGCGCAGGCGTGGAAGACCGACGTCGACATGCCGGCGCTACACGGCACCGAAATCCACGGTGCCGGCTGGCTCGTCATCCCGATTCGGGACCCCGCGGAGTGGGGAGACGGAGACGCGGACGCGCTCGTGGACGCGCTCGAAACGCTTCGGTCCACCGACTACCGCCAGGAGTCCGACCTCGGCCGGTTCGTCGCCGGCGACGACCCGTACATCGTCCGGTGATGGACGCGTCCGCGTCGACCGTGGACGCCGCGGCCAGGTGACGGCAGGATGACGGCGGAGGCGGAGGCGCCGTTGCGGCGGCGTCACGCGAGGTCCGGCTTTCGAACCGAAACCGCGAAACGGCCGCGTCCCGGCCGCTCACCGCGTCTCCGGCCGGGCAAGTGTTGTCGCGCGGAGGTAGCTTTTTGCCGCCCTCGCCACGTGGTACCCAGTGACGGCCGACCGTTCGTGTCCCGATGTCAGACCGCGACCGAACGACTCGTCATGGGAATCGGCCGTCCGCGGCTGCTCGCCGCCGTTCCCACTGGCGGCCGGCGAGCACGCCGCCATACGTGTCAACGACCAGATGTTGACCTTTCATTTCAGCGCGGACCGCAGACGGCGACGTGAACCGCATCCGGCTGCACAACACCGACTTCGAGGGCCTGAACAACGTCTACCTGCTCGACGGCGACGACGGCAGCGGAGGCGCCGCCGCAGGCGACGAGGTGGTGCTCGTCGACCTCGGCGTCTCGATTCCCGACGTGCGGGCGGAGCTCGTCGACGGGCTCGCGGCGCACGGCCACGACGTCTCGGACGTCGACCGCGTGTTCCTGACCCACTGGCACGCCGACCACGCGGGGCTCGCCAGTTTCGTCCAGGCCGAGTCGGGCGCGACGCTGCACGCCCACGAGGCGGACGCCGAACTCATCGCGGGCGGCGAAGCCGCGCTCCGCGAGGAACGCCGCCGGCAGCGCGACCGCTTCGTCGACTGGGGCATCCCGGAGGAGCCGCGGCAGGAACTCGACTCGTTCCTCGCCGGCCACAACGACCTCGTCGGCGACCCGTGCGACGTCGAGCCGTTCAGCGACGGCGACACCTTCGACGTGAACGGCCGGACGCTGGAGGCCGTCCACCTTCCCGGCCACGCCGCCGGGCTGTCCGCGTTCGCGGACGAGGCGGCCGGCGAGGCGTTCGTCGGCGACGTCATCCTCCCGGAGTACACGCCGAACGTCGGCGGCGCGGACGTCAGAGTCGACGCGCCGCTGTCCACCTACGTCGACAGCCTGCTCGCCGTCGTCGAGCGCGACTGGGACGTCGCGTGGCCGGGCCACCGCGACCGCATCGGCGACCCGGCGGGCCGCGCCGCCGAGATTCTCGACCACCACCGCGAGCGGACGCGCCGCGTCGTCGACGTGCTCGACCGCCACGGCCCGGCGACGCCGTGGGAGGTCAGCGACCGGCTGTTCGGCGCGCTCGAAACCATCCACATCCTCCACGGCCCCGGCGAGGCGTACGCCCACCTCGACCACCTCGAATCGCACGGCGTCGCCGACCGCACCGGCAGCGACTACGAACTCTCCGTCGACGACCCGGACGTGGACGCGCTGTTCCCGGACGTCGACGCCGACGACGACGCCGATGCCGCCGCTGACCGCGGCGTCGAACACTGACCGCGACGGCTGAGCCGCCGGAGCGCCGCGGAGGCGGAGCCGTGCGCGACTCGCCGTTCGGGCGTCGAACACAACACTAAAACGGGTCACAGGCCAACCGGAACACATGGAACTGCGCGTGCTGGAGAAGTCGGACGAGGAACTCCGCATCGAGGTCGCCGGCGAGGACCACACGTTCATGAACGTGCTGAAGGGCGAACTGCTGCAGACGGACGGCGTCACCGCCGCGACGTACGACATGAACCCCGAGCAGTCGGGCGGTCAGACCGAGCCGATTCTGTCGATCAAAACCGAGTCCGGCGTCGACCCGCTCAACGCGCTCGGCGCCGCCGCCGAGGGCGTCTCCGAGAACATGTCGACGCTGTACGACGACATCGACGCGGCGTTCGCCGAAGCCGCATAACCGCCGTCGATCACGGGCCGCGAACCGCTCCGTCCTCCGCGATTCTCCACCGACGAGTCGCCGGCTCGAAGGTCGGCCGTGACACCGATTTCTCGCTCGGATAAGCGCCGGTCCGTCTGCCGTCGCTGCCGGTCAGTCCGTCTGACTTCGCTCCGCCAACTCCTCGCTCGGGGCGGCCGCGCCCATGCTGCCGCGCGCCCACGCGACGGCCTCGTCGAGGTCCTCGCCGACGTGCGTGTCGAAGTCCGCGTCGTGAATCCCGCCGAACACGGCGACTTTCGCGTCGCCTTCGGAGACGCACGCCACCCGGTCGACGCCGACCGCCTCGGTCACCGACACGAACGCCTGCAGGAAGTCGAAGGTGACGCCGGACACCTCGTCGCGGTCATGCATGTGGACTACCGTGCCCGTGACGCCGCTCCGAGCGAGTTCGGCTTCGTACCGGTCGAGGAGTCGGTCGTAGTCGTCGGCCGACGGGTCGGTGAACCCCGTCAAATCCCAGACCACGACGCTTCCGTCGACACGGTAGTCCCACGACATATCGGAACCTACCCGAACTCCCGAGAAATAAGCTTCGCTTAAAAATTCATGGATGATAGCAGTCCCTTTGGTATCCCGGGCCACCTACTCGCTCGGTCCGTCTCCGCATGACATCGGGGCGGCGTCAGCGCCGGACCGGGATGTCGTGGTCGTCGAGGTACGCTTTGACCTCGTCGATGCCGTACTCGTCGAAGTGGAAGATGCTGGCGGCGAGCGCGGCGTCGGCGTCGGCCTCCGTGAACACCTCGTACATGTCCTCGGGGCCGCCGCAGCCGGAGGAGGCGATGACCGGCGTCGAGACGGTGTCGCACACCGCGGCGGTCAGCGGGACGTCGTAGCCGTCTTTGGTGCCGTCGGCGTCGATGCTGTTCACGAACAGTTCGCCGGCGCCGCGCGCTTCGGCCTCCGCGACCCACTCGACGACGTCCAGCCCGGTGCCTTCCCGACCGCCCTTGACGGTGCATTCGAACCAGCAGGACTCGCCGTCGACCTCCACGTAGTGTTCGCCCTGCTCGTCGAAGCGGCGGCGGGCGTCGACGGAGATGACGATACACTGGCTGCCGAAGGCGTCCGCGCCGTCGGTGATGAGTTCCGGGTTCGCGATTGCGCCGGAGTTGATGGACACCTTGTCGGCGCCGGCGCGGAGCGTCTCTTTGATGTCGTCGGTCGTCCGGATGCCGCCGCCGACTGTCAGCGGAATGAAACACTCGTCGGCGACCGCGGACACCGTGTCGAGCATCGTCTCGCGGCCCTCCGCTGTCGCCGTGATGTCGAGGAAGACGAACTCGTCGGCGCCGGCCTCGTTGTACTTCTTCGCCATCTCGACCGGGTCCCCGGAGTACTCCAGGTCCTCGAAGTTCACGCCGGTGTAGACCGCCGCGTCGCCGTTCTCGTCGAGGTCGACGTCGATGCAGGGGATGACGCGCTTCGTGAGAGTCACTACGAGTCGGTAGTCCGCTGCGGCGCTTCACGGTTTCGGCTGCCACAGCGTTTCCGCCCCCGGCGGCCGCTCCGTCGGCTGCGACCACCGGCCGTTCGGCGCCGACCGGAACAGCCTCGCGAGCGAAAACCACGAGCGATTAAGTAGCCGCCCGACGACGACTCGGGTATGGCCGACCACCACGAGCACGAGCACTTCAAGGAGTTCGATTACGAGCGGGTCACGTCGCCGATGCAGGACATCTCGACGGGCGACGCCGTCACCGGCGCCGTCGTCACGCTCGTCGGGCTGCTCGTCGCGTTCGGACTGCCGCTGCTCCTGCTGTAAGTCGCCGACGGCGCCGGCGTCGACGCGCCGGCCACCGGCCTTTTCCGACCGGCTCGTCCAGATACGCCCGAACCGATGAGCCGATGCTACGGGCGACGCGCGGTGCTTCGCGGCGTCGGAGCGGCCGCGGCAGGCGCGGTGGGCGGCGGACTCGTCGCGGGCACCGCGGCCGCGAGCCACGGCGGCGACGACGCCGACGCGGAGGAGGGCCTGTTCGCGGTCCACGAACTATCGGCAACCGACGCGGCCCTGACCGACGCGGCCCGCAGCGACGGCGACGCGTACCTCGTCGCGAGCGACGGCACGGTGCTGCGGCACACCGACCGATGGGAGACGGTGACGGCGGACGGCCCGACCGGGAACGGACACACGCTCACCGCGGCAGCGACGACGCAGTTCGACGAGGACGTCTGGGTCGGCGGCGACGGCGGGACGCTCGCCGCGTACGACCCGGAGGACGGCTCGTTCACCGACCACTCCGCGACCGCCGGAATCGACAGCTCGGTCACCGACGTCGCGGCGGTCGAAGCGGACGACACCAAGCGGGTGTACGTCGCCGACGAGTCCGGGGTCGTCACCGTCGGCGTCGGCGGCGAAGACGAGCCGCCGGCCGCGTGGACCTGGAACCAGTTCACGCCGGGCAGCGGCTCCACGATACCCGACTTCGACACGTACTGCCGGCACGGGATGCACGTCGTCGACACCAACGGCGCGGCGTTCGAGGCGTGCGGCTGCCCCGCCCACCGGGGGAAGGGCGGCCTGTCGTGGAGCCGAATCGGCGTCGATGACGCGGACGTGAACTACTTCGGCGTCGCCTCCCACGGCCCGGTGCTTCGCCACGAGAACTGCGGGATGGCGCGTCGCCCCGGTGGCGCGACCGTCGTCGGCGGGAACGGGACGGTGCTGACCGGCGACGCCAACGGCTGGCGCCGGTTCTCCGTCGGCGACGCCACGCTCCGCGACGTCGTCGCGTACAAGCACGACCAGGTGTTCGGTGTCGCGCTGGGCGACGCCGGGACAGCCGCGCAGTTCGTGCTGCCGCCGCGCGGCTCCACCGCGGCCCCGCAGGTCCACCGATTCGACCTGCCCGTCGAGGAGACGCTGCACGGACTGACCCACGACGAGGAGTTCGGCGTCGTGATTCCGGCCGACGACGGCGCGGTCGTTACGACCACCGTCGACGTACCGCAGAAGGCCGTCTCGGTGCTCGACTGACGCGTCGGCGCGAGCGGCCGACTAGTCGAGTTCGCGTTCGAGCACCGCGCGCCGCTCCGCGATGTCGTCGGCGGCGTACCGGAGTTGTTCGTCTCCGACTGTCAGCGAGAGCGCGCCGCTGTCCGTCGCCGTGCCGAGTCGCTCCACGGACGCGACGCCGTCGAACGCCGCGGCCACCGCGTCCGGGTCGGTTGTCTCGACGACCGCTCGGCCCGGCGTCTCGTCGAACAGCGCGACGGCGTCGTCGACGGCGACGTCGGCGCCGGCGTCCGGCGTCACCATCTCCGCGAGCGTCACGGCGAGTCCGCCGTGGCTCACGTCGTGGACCGCGAGCGTCCCGTCGTCGCCGGCGACGTCCGCGAGCGCCGCCACGACGTCGGAGGCGTTCTCGGGGAGCGACGGGAAGCCGTCGGTGCCGCCGGTCTGCGCGAGGTACTCGGAGCCGCCGAGCGCGCCGCCGGCGTCGCCGACGAGCAGCAGGTCGCCGTCGCCGACGAGCCCGGTGTCCGGCGCGTCGTACGTCGGCGTCGTCCCGACCATCGCGAGCGTCGGCGTCGGCGGAATCGGGCCGGCCGGCGAGTCGTTGTACAGCGAGACGTTGCCCCCGACGACCGGCACCGAGAGGTCGCTGCACATCTCCGCGAGGCCGTCGACGGCGGCCGCGAAGCCGCCGTACACCGCCGGCTTCTCCGGGTTCCCGCCGTTCAGGCAGTCGACGGCGGCGAGCGGCGTCGCGCCGACGGCGGCGAGGTTCGTCGCGTTCTCCAGCGCGACCGCGCGGGCACCGTCGTACGGTGCCGCGTCGGTCCAGCGCGGCTCCGCCCCCGCCGAGAGCGCGAGGCCGGTGTCGGCTTCCCGGAGCGCCATCACCGCGGCGTCGTCGCCGGGGAGCACGCCGGTGCGGGCGCCGACCTCGTGGTCGTACTGCCGGTACACCCAGCGCTTGCTCGCCGTGTTCGGGTGGCCGACGACGGCTTCGAACGCCGATTCGACGTCCGCGTCCGGCAGGTCGCGCTCGGCCCGCTCCGGCTCCGCCCGCGCGAGGTCGTTCATCGGCGCGCCGTCCGCGAGGTACTCCGCGGGGACGTCGACGACGGTTTCGCCGTCGAACTCGCAGACGTAGTTCCCCTCGCTGACCTCGCCGATGACCGAGCAGCCGAGGTCGAACCGGTCGGCGAGCGCCTCGACGCGCGCCACGTCGCCCGGGCGAACCTCGTAGCACATCCGCTCTTGGCTCTCGGCGAGCAGAATCTCCATCGCGTTCATGTTCGGCTCGCGCTGATGCACCCGGTTCAGGTCGATGCGGGCGCCGAGCCCGCCTTTCGCGACGAGTTCGGAGGACGCGCCGCCGAGGCCGGCTGCGCCGAGGTCGCGGGCGGAGACGACGAGCGACTCGTCGACGAGCGCCTCGTTGCACTCGATGAGCCGCTTTTCGGCGTACGGGTCGCCGACCTGCACCGCGGGGCGGTCCTCTGTCTCTGCGTCCTCTGCGAGGTCCTCGGAGGCGAACGAGGCGCCGCCGAGGCCGTCGCGGCCGGTCGCGTTGCCGACGAGCACGAGCTTGTTCCCGGGTTCTTCGGCCACCGCGGTCACCATCCGGTCGGCGTCCGTGACGCCGACGCAGGCGACGTTCACCAGCGGGTTCCCCTCGTAGCCGTCGTGGAACGCCACCGAGCCGGCGACCGTCGGGACGCCGATGCAGTTGCCGTAGTGGCTGATACCCTCGACGACGCCGTCGAGCAGGTAGCGGGAGTGCTCGCGGTCGAAGTCGCCGAAGTACAGCGAGTCGGCGAGCGCGACGGGGTAGGCGCCCATGCTCATCGTGTCGCGGACGATGCCGCCGACGCCCGTGGCCGCGCCGTCGAACGGGTCGACGTACGACGGGTGGTTGTGGCTCTCGATGCCGAGCGTGATGTACACGTCTGACCCGTTCGCGTCGTCGACGCCACCCGCTTCGTCGACGTCGCGGTCGGCGTCGGCTGCGGGCACCGCAATCACGGCGGCGTCGTCGCCGGGGCCGACGACGACGTCGTCGCTCTCGCTGTCGAACGCCGACAGCAGCGGCCGCGAGGACCGGTAGGCGCAGTGCTCACTCCAGAGGTTCTCGAACAGGGCGGCCTCGGCGCGCGTCGGGTCGCGGCCGAGCTCCGCGACGACGAGTTCGCGGTCCGAATCGGCGAGAGGCATTCACGTGTTCGTTCAGAAACTGTCCACAAATGGCTTTCCATGTGCACGGACGTGTCTATCGTCTTCGGCTGCGGCGGTCGGCGGCCGCGGACGCGGCGACGGGCTACAGGAACCGGTCGGGGACGTAAGGCCTGACCGGCGCCGGAGCCACGGCGGCGAGGCGTTCGGCGACCGACGCCAGCGGCCGCCGGAGCGCGACGTAGCCCGCAGACACCGCCAGCGCCCCGAGCGCAACCCGAACCACGACCGGGTCGCCGCCGGCGACGAACAGCGTCGGCGCAGTCGCCGCGCCCGCGAGCAGCAGGTCCTCCGGCGCTCCGTCGTACCGAATCCAGCGGCGCGGCGGCTCCCACCGCCCGTGGAAGTGGTTGTACACCGCGCGCTGGGACGTCGCCTCCCACGGCCGGAGTTCGAGGCCGCCGCCGACCGCGTCCATCGCGGAGTGTGCGGCCGCAGCAACCACGAACACGGACGCGGCCACCGTCAGCGCCGACGGTGCCGCGACGGCGACCGCGACGGCGACCGCTGCGGCCACCCAGTAGTACACCGGGAAGTGCAGCGTCCGCCGGTGGCCGGCGTACAGGTCGAAGTCCGGGAAGACGCCGCCCGCCGCGCCGGCGGCGAGCAGGACCGGCGTCAGTTCGGGAGCGGCGGCCGCGACCGCTGCCGCGGCAGCGCCGACCGCGGCACCGACCGCCGCGTGCGTCGTCGCCATCATGGCCGGCGCTACGGCACCGACGGCCTTAGCCCTCTCGGCGACCGCCACACTTCTTCACGCCGGGGTGCGGACACGACACCCGTGACTCGCACCGTCGGCGGCGCCCCGGTCAGTCTGGTGCTGGCGAGGCTCCTCCAGGCCGTCCTCGTCGGGATGTTCGCGGTCGGCGTCCTCACGGCGAACGTCGCGCTCGTCGTCAACGCCGCGCTCGCCGGCGCGGTGACGCTCGTCCCGGTCGTCCTTCGACGGGACTTCCGGGTGACGCTCGGCCCCGGACTCACGCTCGCCGTCACGGCCGCCGCGGTGCTGCACGTCGTCGGGATGGCGGGGCCGTACGAGACTATCTGGTGGTGGGACCACCTGACGCACGCGCTGTCCGCGACGATGGTCGCCGCCGCGGGCTACGTCGTCGTCCGCGCGGTCGACGAGAACTCCGACGCCATCAGGCTCCCCCAGCCGTTCCTGTCGGTCGTCGTCCTCGTCGTCACGCTGGCCGCCGGGGTCCTGTGGGAGGTCGCCGAGTTCGCCGCCCGGTTCGTCGGCGAGGCCGTCGGCGCCGAGCCGATTCTGGTGCAGTACAGCATCGACGACACGCTGCTCGACCTCGTGTTCGACGCCGTTGGCGCCGTCGTCGTCGCCGTCTTCGGCGGGTCGAAGCTGAGCGGACTCACCGACCGCGTCGCCGACGCGCTCCGCAGCGCCCGCGAGTGACCGTGCCCCGTGCGAACCGGTGGCGCGGCGGACCGGACACCTTTTCTACCGGCTGCGACTACGGCCACACGTGCTTTCGGTCGAGCTGCACAGTCACTCCGCGCTCTCGCACGACGGCCGCGACCCGGTCGACCTGCTGCTCGAACAGGCGGCGGCCATCGGGCTCGACGGCCTCGCCGTCACGGACCACGACGAAATCGACGCGAGCCTCGAAGCCGCCGAGAAAGCCGACGACTACGGCCTCGTCGGGATACCGGGGATGGAGGTGACGAGCGCCGCCGGTCACGTGCTGGCGTTCGGCGTCGAGGAAGTCGTCCCGCCCGGGCTGTCGTTCGACGACACGCTCGACCGCATCCGCGAACAGGGCGGCATCGCGGTCGTCCCGCACCCGTTCCAGAGTTCGCGGCACGGCGTCGCGCCGCACGTCACCGACGAGCAGCTCGCCGGCGCCGACGCCATCGAAGTGTACAACTCCCGGCTCCTCACCGGCCGGTCGAACCGGCAGGCCGAGGCGTTCGCGCTGGACCACGGCGTCCCGATGACGGCCGGGAGCGACGCCCACATCTCCGAGATGGTCGGGCAGGCGGTCACCGAAGTCGGCGCGGAGGAACGCAGCGTCGACGCCGTCCTCGACGCGATACGCGAGGGCAGAACCAGCGTCGTCGGGAAGCGGACGCCGTGGTACATCTCGTTCCGGCAGGCCGCCGGCGGCGCGAAACGCCGCGTCAAGCGCCGCGTCGACGAGTTCCTGTCGCCGTGACCGACGTCGACGGCGCGGCCCCCGGCGTCGTCCGGGACGCCTTGGGCTCGCGCGACCCGTTTCCGGGAACCGCCGGGTTCGCCGGCGAACTCGACGGAAAACTCGTTCGCGACGTGCTCGGCCGCCGACCCGTCTTCTCCGACCGCGAGTCCCCTGAATCGTGGAGTTTCGACCCGACCGCGTTGCGCGCACCGGTCGCCGTGCCCGCCGGCCACGTCCGTGACGGCGCGACCGAGCGGGCGGTGTGGTCACTCCCCGACCCGGAGCCGTCGGCGCACCAAGACGCGCTCGCTGCGGTCAGAGACGCCGTCCGGGCGAGCGTCCGGTCGGTCGACGCCGACGGGGTCGCCGTGGCGTTCTCGGGCGGCGTGGACTCCGCCGTCGTCGCCGCCGGCGTTCCGGACGCGCCGCTGTACGTCGCGGGATTCGAGGGATGCCACGACGTCGCGGCGGCACGCGAGGCGGCTGCGGCCATGAACCGCGACCTCCGCGTCGTCGACCTCGGACACGAGGACCTCCGACGCGCCGTCCCGGAAATCGTTCGGGCGACCGGCCGGCGGAACCCGATGGACGTCCAGATCGCGCTGCCGCTGTTTCTCGTCGCGGAGCGCGTCGCCGCCGACGGCTACGACCGCCTCGCAGTCGGGCAGGGGGCGGACGAGCTGTTCGGCGGCTACGCGAAGGTCGTCGACCCGGCGACGGACGACCGCGTCGACGCGGACACGGTTCGCGGAGCGCGCCGCGAGACGGTGCTGACGCTCCCGGACCAACTGGAGCGCGACGTGCTGACGCTCCGGGCGGCCGGCGTCGAACCGGTGGCGCCGCTGCTGCACGACCGCGTGGTCGACGTCGCGGGACGGCTTCCCGCCGACTGCATCGCGACTCCGGACGAACGGAAGGTGGCGCTCCGCCGCGCGGCGGACGGGCTGGTTCCGGAGTCGGTCAGGGCCGCGGACAAGAAGGCCGTTCAGTACGGGACGTACGTCTCTCGGGAACTCGACCGGCTGGCTCGGCAGGCCGGGTTCAAGCGACGGATGGACAACCACGTCGGCAAGTACGTCGAGTCGCTGCTGACGGAAGGCTGACAGGCGGTGCGCGGCGTCGCTCCGGCCGGCGGTGCACCGCACACCCGTGGGCCGTCGGCCGACGGCTCTCAGTTCACGGGGCGTCTGGCCGCGGCTTCCTACTTGAATCTGGAGTCGGCGCTACCGCGACAGGCTCGACTCGACTGCGTCGATGGCTTCCAGGCCGATTTCGACGGTGTCGCCGTCCAGGTCGTCGGCGCGGAGGTCAGCCGGCGTGTACCAGGACCACGCGTCTGCCGGTGCTTCGTCCGACCCGGCCGGGTCGACGTCGCGGTGCTCGACGCTCGCGAAGAAGACGAAGTCCACGTGCTGATGGCCGACCGAGCCGTCGCCGTGGACGTTGATGTCGTACAGCATCGTGTGCCGCGGGTCGGGGAGCGACTCGCCGGCGGGCGCCGCGACGCCGTCGGTGTCGTCGACGAGCGTCGGCGCCAGCCCGGTCTCCTCTCTCGCCTCTCTGAGGGCGGCCTCGTGCGGGAGTTCGTCGCGGTCAACGTGGCCGCCGGGCGGAATCCGGATTCCGAGCCGCGGGTGGCGGTGAAGCGCGGTGGCGCCGTCGTGAACCAGATACGCCGTCGCGGTGAAGTGACGTGTGGTTTCCACACCCGGGGTCGGACAGCGCACCCGATGTGGCTATCGGTTCACCGCGGCCGGTCCGGGTCAACATCGGAGGGAGGGGGGTCGGCCGCCGGTGATGATTCCACTCTCTTTCAATCCCGATAATTTCGCCGGAGCGTTCTTGTAGGTTGGCTCTCGCGGGTACGCAAAGGCGCGTGGCACCGCCGCGACGACGCGGCCGCCCGCGGAGGGTCGGCAGCCGTCGAACGCCGCCACACCCGGGGAGTACGACGTGACAAACCACCGAATCTGGAACGAATGACCGTACCGAAACACACTGCGAACGCGGACGTATCGCTGTACGACGGAGCCGACGACGCGGAGACCACCGAGGCGCTCCGCGAGGAGCGCGACTACTGGCGCCACATGTTCGAGTCGCTGCTGGACTCGTTCCCGGAGCCGATTCTGGTGACCGACGCGGACGGCACCCTGACCCACTGGAACGAGGCGCACGAGGACCTCTCGGGGATGGCGGCCGAGGACGTCGTCGGGAAGCAGGCGAACGAGGTCATCAAGACCGAAGGGGAAGCCGAGACGCTCGCCGAGCAGATCGTCAGGACCGGCGAGACGGTCAGCGAGAACTCCGTCCGGAGCAGCGAGAACGACGAGGGTGAACGGTGGCACGTCCAGGCGTCCGGCACGCCGCTGCGCGGCCCGGACGGCGAAATCGAGGGCGCCTTCGAGATGGTGTACCGCGTCACCGAAATCGTCGAGCAGCGCAGAGCCATCCAGAACCTCCAAGAGCAGATGGCCGAGGAGGTCGACGACGCCATCGACGAACTCCACACGGCGACACAGAGCATCGCGGACGGCTCACAGGAGATCGACGACGTCGCCCGCGAACAGATGTCGAACCTCGAGGAGGTCGGCACGGAGGTCGAGACGCTGTCGGCGACAATCGAGGAAATCGCGGCGAGCGCCGAGGAGGTGAGCGCCCGCAGCAAGGACGCCGAACGGCTCGCCCGCGAGTCCGAACAGACCGCCGACGAGGTCGTCGAGGACGTCGACGCCGTCACCGAGGCGACGACGAACCTCGCCGACAACACCGCGGCGCTACAGGACCGACTCGACGAGATCGACAAGATCGTCGCCGGCATCGACGACATCACCGAACAGATCGACATGCTCGCGCTGAACGCCAACATCGAGGCGGCGAGAGCGGGGGAGGCCGGCGGCGGATTCACGGTCGTCGCGAACGAGATCAAAGACCTCGCCGGGCAGTCGAAAGCGGAGGCGGACGAGATCGAACGCATCGTCACCGAGGTCGCAGAGACCATCGAGGCGACGACGGACAGCGTCGAGGCGACCGGCGAGCGGGTGGAGGACACCGCAGAGCGCGTCCGGGAACTCGGCGAGAATCAAGCGGAAATCCGGGAGGCGGTCAGCGAAACCGTCGACGGCATGGACCAGATCGTGGAGGCGACCGACGACCAGGCGGCGAGCGCCGAGGAGGCCGCGACGATGCTCACCGACGTCATCGACGAACTCCGCGGACTCACCGACGAAATCGGGGAGTTAGTGGTGGCGAACGAACAGCAGACCGAGCGCGTCGACGACATCAAGCAGAGCCTGAACCGCATCGAGCAGGACGTCCAGCGCGTCGAATAGTCAGGGGACAGGTCAGGCCGGTTCTCGCCAGACCAGGTCGTCCCGGGTCGGGTCGGTGCGGCCTCCGGCACTCTCCGTCTTTCCGCCGAGAATCAGAGTCAGAACCGGAGTCAGGGCATCTGGACGTGCTCTTCGGCTTCGAGCAGCTCGTGATACCGGTTTCGGATGGTGACCTCCGAGATGTTGGCGACGTCGCTCACTTCGTTCTGCGTGACCTTCTCGTTGGTGAGCAGCGCCGCGGCGTAGATGGCGGCGGCGGCGAGCCCGACCGGCGACTTGCCGGAGTGGACGCCCTGCTCTTTCGCCGTCTGGAGGAGCTGGCGGGCGCGTCGCTCCGCCTCGTCGCTCAAGTCGAGTTCGGAGGCGAACCGCGGCACGTAGCTCTCGGGGTCGGCCGGCTGGATTTCGAGGCCGAGCTCCCGGACGACGTACCGGTACGTCCGCGCGATTTCGTCCTTCCCGACGCGCGAGACGTTCGATATTTCGTCGAGGCTCCGCGGCGTCCCGGCCTGCCGGGCGGCCGCATAGAGGCTCGCGGTCGAGACGCCTTCGATGCTGCGTCCAGGGAGGAGGTCATCGTCGAGCGCGCGGCGATAGATGACGGAGGCGGTCTCGCGGACGTTCTCCGGGAGGCCGAGGGCGGACGCCATCCGGTCGATTTCGCCGAGCGCCTGCTTCAGGTTCCGCTCTTTCGAGTCGCGCGTCCGGAACCGCTCGTTCCAGGTGCGGAGCCGCTGCATCTTCTGGCGCTGCCGCCCCGACAACTGGTTGCCGTAGGCGTCTTTGTCCTGCCAGCCGATGTTGGTCGACAGCCCCTTGTCGTGCATCATCTGGGTCGTCGGGGCGCCGACGCGGCTCTTCTCGTCTTTCTCCTTGGAGTCGAACGCCCGCCACTCGGGGCCGCGGTCGATTTCGTCCTCGTCGACGACGAGCCCGCAGTCCGTACACACCGTTTCACCCCGCTCGGAGTCTTTCACCAGCTGACCGCCGCACTCGGGACACTCGAGCGTCTCCTGCTCCGACTCGGTCTCCTCTTCGGAGTCGGTACGCGTTCGCTCGCCCGCGTGACTTCGGACGTTCTCACTCATTGTTTACAGGTCCGTGGACGCGGAGCAGTAACTCTCCGTACTCGGTTCCACGATATCGTGTTGCGCCGCAAGCGACTTATGTCTGCTGGCACCGGGAAGGCGGACACGCGAGCGCGCTAGAGCGCGAGTGCGGGCCGGCGTAACGCGGACGCCGCCTCACGACGAACCGTCCGGAGAACGACCGCGTCTCGGTGGCGAACCGTGGCCGAGCGGAACGGACAGGGACGGCGGCGGGTCGGGGGTATCGAAACCCTTACTCCCGGGCCGCGGCACCGCTGTGGTATGAGCGAGACGAACGACGGAGGCGGCGGCGAGGCCGACGCCGTCGACCCCGACGAGGTCAGACACGTCGCGGACCTGGCGCGCGTCGACCTCGACGACGATGAGGCGGCGGCGTTCGCGTCGCAGTTCTCCGACGTCCTCGACTACTTCGCGGCGCTCGACGAGGTGCCGGCCGTCGAATCCGAGCCGGACCTGGTGAACGTGATGCGGCCCGACGAGGTCCGCGAGGGGCTGAGCCAGGAGGAGGCGCTGGCGAACGCGCCGGAGTCGGAGGAGGGCTTCTTCAAGGGCCCGAAGGTGTCGTGATGGCGTCGCACAACGCCTTCATCACCGAGGAGGTCGTCGAGGGCAGCGACGACGGGCCGCTCGCGGACGCGACGGTCGCGGTCAAGGACAACATCTCGACGGAGGGCGTCCGCACCACGTGCGGCTCCGAGATGCTCGCCGACTACGTGCCGCCGTACGACGCGACGGTCGTCGAGCGCCTGAAGGCGGCCGGCGCCACCATCGTCGGCAAGGCGAACATGGACGAGTTCGGGATGGGCGGCACCACCGAGACGTCGGCGTTCGGCGCCGTCGAGAACCCCGTGGACACCGACCGCGTCCCGGGCGGCTCCTCCGGCGGTTCCGCGGCAGCCGTCGCGGCCGGTGACGCCGACCTCGCGCTCGGCTCCGACACCGGCGGCTCCGTCCGGAACCCGGCCGCGTTCTGCGGCGTCGTCGGCATCAAGCCGACGTACGGCCTCGTCTCCCGGTACGGCCTCGTCGCGTACGCGAACTCCCTCGAACAGGTCGGGCCGCTGGCGCCGACCGTCGAGGACGCCGCCGCGCTGCTCGACGTCATCGCCGGCCCGGACCCGAACGACGCGACGACCACGGACCGCGGCGCCGACTCGGCGTACGCGGCGGCCGCCGACGCCGACGTGGACGGCTTCACCGTCGGCATCCCGACCGAACTCGTGGAGGGCGCCGACGACGCCGTCGTCGACGTGTTCGAGGCAGCTGTCGACGACCTGGAGGCCCGCGGCGTCGACACCGTCGAGGTGTCGCTGCCGTCGGTCGAACACGCCGTGCAGGCGTACTACGTCATCGCGATGTCGGAGGCCTCCTCGAACCTCGCACGGTTCGACGGCGTCCGCTACGGCGGCGCCGGCAGCGACTCCGCCGGCGGCGGCAGCGGCGACGAGAACTGGAACGACGCCTTCGCCAGCGTCCGCGAGGAGGGCTTCGGCGACGAAGTGAAACGCCGGATTCTGCTCGGCACCTACGCGCTCTCCGCCGGCTACCACGACAAGTACTACAAGAAGGCGCAGGACGCCCGCGCCTGGGTCGCACAGGACTTCGACGACGCGCTCGGCGACGCCGACGTCCTCGCGACGCCGACGATGCCGGTGCTCCCCCCGGAGCGCGGCGAGAGCCTCGACGACCCGCTGTCGCTGTACCTCATGGACGCCAACACGGTGCCCGTGAACCTCGCGAACCTCCCCGCGATTTCGGTGCCCGCCGGCGACGTCGACGGCCTCCCGGTCGGCATGCAGTTCGTCGGGCCGAAGTACGGCGAAGACGCCATCATCCGCGCCGCCAGCGCCGTCGAAGCCGACCAGTGACCGCTGCCTCTCCAGCCGCCCGCGTCGACTCCGTTTCTCGCAGCCGAGGCCGGTGGTGTCGGATTTAAGTACGGGACGGCCGAACGGTCGGTGACTACGCGCATGTCCGGGGACCTCGCGGCCGGCACGGACTCGTCTGAGAGCCGCGTGGACGCGCTCAAGCGGCGCATCTCGCGCACCATCGAGATGCTTCGCGGCGCCGACATCGACGTCCGGCCGTTCCGCCCCGGCGAGGACGGCCCGTTCGCGTCGTTCGACCCGCCGGAGGGCCACGAGGAAATCGAGCGGTACTGGGTGAACGCGCCGTACGCCTACGTCGTCATCACGTACGAGGAGGCCGAGAGCGCGCACCGCTACCACGTCGTCGAGCCGGAACTGGACCGGTTCGAACTGGCGCTGCTGCAGCGAGTCGTCGACGACATCCGCGACCCGCTGCTGTACCGGGCCGACGTCGGCCGCGCCGACGAGGACACGCTGCGCGAGGAGCTGGAGTCGCTGCTCGAACAGTACGGCGTCGACGCCGGGATGGACACCTACTACACGCTGCTGTACTACATCGACCGAGACTTCCGCGGCTACGGCAAGGTGGACGCGCTGTTGAACGACCGCCACATCGAGGACATCTCCTGTGACGGCTACGACCTCCCCATCTTCGTCTACCACGACACCTACACCGACATCGAGACCAACATCTCGTTCACGGAGGAGGAGCTCGACAACTACGTCATCCAGCTGGCTCAGCAGTCCGGCCAGCACATCTCCGTCGGCGACCCAATCGTGGAGACGACGCTGCCGGACGGCTCGCGCGCCGAACTCGCGCTCGGCGAGGAGGTGACGCCGCGCGGCTCCGCGTTCACCATCCGGCAGTACGCCGAGGAGCCGTTCACGCCCATCGACCTCATCAACTACGGCACGTTCAGCGTCGAGCAGATGGCGTACTTCTGGCTGTGCATCGAGCACAACAAAAGCCTCATCTTCGCCGGCGGCACCGCCTCCGGGAAGACCACGTCGATGAACGCGGTGTCGATGTTCATCCCGCCGCGCTCGAAGGTGCTCACCATCGAGGACACCCGGGAGCTGTCGCTGTACCACGACAACTGGCTGTCGTCGGTCACCAGAGAGCGCCTCCACGAGGGCACCGACATCGACATGTACGACCTGCTGCGCTCTGCGCTCCGGCACCGCCCGGAGTACATCATCGTCGGCGAGGTGCGCGGCGAGGAGGCCGTGACGCTGTTCCAGGCGATGAACACGGGGCACACGACGTTCTCGACGATGCACGCCGACTCCATCGAGACCGTCATCAACCGGCTCGAAAACGAGCCCATCAACGTTCCGCGGGCGATGGTGCAGAGCCTCGACATGCTGTCGGTACAGACGCTCACCCGGTTCGGCGGCGAGCGCGTTCGCCGCGTGAAGACCGTCGGCGAAATCGGCGGCATCGACCAGCGCACCGGCGAACTCGACTACTCGTCGGCGTTCAACTGGGACCCCGAAACCGACTCGTTCAGGCGGCGCGACTCGGACCTCCTCGGCGAGATTCAAGAGGAGCGCGGCTGGACGCGCTCGCGGCTGCTCCGGGAGATGCGGGACCGCCAGCGGTTCCTCGAACACCTCCGCGACCGCAACGTCACCGACTACCGTCGGTTCACCGCGCTCGTCAACGAGTACTACGCCGACAGCGACCGCGTCATGGACCGAATCGAGGCCGAAGCCGACGACCTCGACGCCGACGTCGACACCGGCGTCGTCGACGCGGACCGAAGCGCCGAAGGCGGCGAGGGCGAGGCCACCGACAGGGACGCCGAAGCCGGCGAGGCCGCCAACTGGGACGCCGACCGAACGGAGGCCGAAGGCGACGAAACCGACGGTTCCAACGACGGATTCGGTACCGACGACGGATTCGGCGAGGACGGGTTCGACGGCGGCTTCGACGACCGTGGTTTCGGTGGCCCCGACGCCGACGAGTCCGGGGAGAGGGCTGACGACGACGCCGACGGCGGTGGCGGTCGCTGACGATGCTCGAGTACGTGCCGCTTCTCGTGTCGCTGGCGGTGCTCGCGGTGCCGGCCGCGGCGTGGGCGAACCCGCGGGTGAGTCTGGCGACGACGCGCGTCGCGCTCGCCGTGTTCGGCGACTACGTGGCGGAGCAGAGCCCGCGGAAGCGCGAGCAGCAAGAGCGGCTCCGGGCGGCGCACGTCGCGACGACCCACCGGGCGTACGCCTCCCGGACGCTGCTGTACGCCGGGCTGCTCGGCGTCGCCGGCTCCGTGCTCGGCGTGTACGGCATCGCCGCGCTGTTCGCGCTGCTCCGGCTCGGCGGCGCCGCGCTGCGGACGGCGCTTCCGCCGGCGCTCGGCTTCCTCGCGAACTTCACTCGGCTCGGCGAACTCGGCGCCGGGCAGTTATTCCCGCTGCTGCTGCTCTCGTCGGCGACGGTCGGCGCGGGCGCCGCAGTCGGCACCTACTACCTCCGCTGGGCGCTGCTCGACCAGCGGGCGCAGGCCCGCGCCGGCCGGATCGAGTCCACGCTGCCCCGGACGGTCGCGTTCATGTACGCGCTCAGCCGGTCCGGGATGTCGTTTCCGGCGGCGCTGAACACGCTCGCCGAGAACGAGTCGGTGTACGGCGAAGCCGCGAGCGAACTCGGCGTCGCCGTCCGCGACATGAACACGTTCGGGACGGACGTGCTGACCGCGCTCGAACGGATGGCGGCGCGGTCGCCCTCGCAGAACCTCTCGGAGTTCGGCGAGAACCTCGCGTCGGTGCTCGGCAGCGGCCAGAGCCTCTCCGAGTTCCTCCGCGGCCAGTACGAGCGGTATCAGGAGGAGGCCGAGTCCCAGCAGGAGCAGTACCTCGAACTGCTGTCGACGCTCGCGGAGGCGTACGTCACGGTGCTGGTCGCCGGGCCGCTGTTTTTCATCACGATTCTCGTCGTCATCGGCCTGGTGCTGCGCGACACCACGGACCTGCTCCGGGTCGTCGTCTACGCTGGCGTCCCGCTGGCGAGCGCCGCGTTCGTCGTCTACATCGACTCCATGACGGCCGACCGGACCGGCGGCGTCAGCGGCCCCGAGGCGGCGACCGACCCGCGGACGGTGCAGGTCGCGAACGCGCGGAGCAGCGACGAAACGGCGGGCCGGACGGACGGCGGCGTCGTCGACGGCGCGGATGCCGGCCTGCTCGGCGGCGTCGGCGGCGCGGACTGGGTGGGCGACAGGTGGACGGCGAGCCGGGAGCGGCTGGCGATGTACGACCGGCTGAAACGGCTGCTCGCGTGGCTGGACCGGCCGCTGGACGCGCTGCTCGAACGGCCCGCCGTGACCGCGGCGGTGACGGTTCCGGTCGGCGTCGTCTGGGTGCTGCTGCGCGCCGGCGCCGTCCCGCTGGCGCCGCTGCCCGCGCTCCGCACGCTCGACTCGCCGGTGTTCGAGGCGACGCTGTTCGCGTTCGTCGTCTTCGGCGTCGTCTACGAGGCGGACAAGCGGCGGACGCGCGCCATGGAGGAGGCGGTGCCGGACTTCCTCGACCGGATGGCGAGCATCAACGACGCCGGCATGACGGTCGTCGAGAGCATCGAGCGGCTCACGCAGTCGGACCTCGAACGGCTGACGCCGGAGGTGCAGCGGACGTGGCGGGACATCCAGTGGGGCGCGGACGCCTCGGCGGCGCTCGAACGCATGGAAAAGCGGGTGCGGTCGCCGATGGTGTCGCGGGCCGTCGCGCTCATCACGAACGCCATCGCGGCGAGCGGCGACGTCGCGCCGGTGCTCGAAATCGCGGCGGACGAGGCCCGCGCGACCCGGCGGCTCCGCCGGGAACGCCGGCAGGTGATGGTGACGTACCTGCTCGTCATCTACGTCTCCTTTTTCGTGTTCGTCGGCATCGTCGCCGCGCTCACCGTGTCGTTCATCCCGGCCGTCGAGAACGCACAACTGGGCGGCGCCGCACAGGGCGTCCCCGGCACCGGCATCTCCGGCGGCGTGTTCAGCGGCCTCAGCGACATCGACACGTCGACGTACGTCACGCTGTTCTACCACGCAGCCGCGATTCAGTCGGTCTGTTCGGGGCTCATCGCCGGCCAGCTCGGCGAGGGCGACGTCCGCGACGGCGTGAAACACGCGGCCGTGATGCTCGCCATCACGTACGCCGTCTTCGCGTACATCTGACGATGACACGACGAACCACAGCGGACGGTGACGCAGCCGTACCGAGCGAGGACACGTCCGCCGAGGAGGCGCCCGGCGACGGGAGCCGGGCCGCGCCAGGCGTCGCGGCCGTCTACGACCGCATCGCGGCGCACTTCTCGAAGACCCGGGAGTACCCGTGGCCCGAGGTCGAGTCGTTCCTCGACGAGTTCCGCGGAGACGGGTCGGGAGCCCCGGCCGTGGACGTCGCACTCGACGTCGGCTGCGGGAACGGCCGGCACAGCGAACTCCTCGTCGACGCGGCCGAGCGCGTCGTCGGCGTCGACGTCAGCGGCGGGCTGCTCACCGAGGCGCGCCGCCGCGCCGCCGACAGGGGGTACGCCGACCGACTCGAACTGGTGCGGGGCGACGCCGCCGCGCTCCCGGTCGGCGCCGGTGCCGCGGACCTCGCCGTGTACGTCGCCGCGCTCCACCACCTCCGGCCCCGCGACGCCCGCGTCGACTCGCTCGCCGAACTCGGCCGCGCGCTCGCGCCGGACGGCCGCGGCCTCGTGAGCGCCTGGAGCACCGAACACGACCGGTTCGACCGCGACGACGGCTTCGATACGACCGTCGACTGGACGCTGCCCGGCGGCGACACGGAGCCGCGGTTCTACCACGTCTACGACCCAGCCGAGTTCCGGGCCGACCTCGACGCCGCCGGCGTCCGCGTCGTCGACGAGTTCGTCTCCAGCGGGAACTGCTACGCCGTCGTCGCCCCCGGCGACCGGTAGCGCGGCCGCCGAAATCGGCGACCGAAATCCGCGGCGAGTCGCGGCTTCGGGGCGCGGACTGTTCGGGGTGCGGAACCGCCCGGGTTCGCGGCGCCGCCGCACAGCCGAACACGACTTTATACGGCGGGCGACGCAACGCCGGTACATGAGTGCGAACGCCGAATTCGACTACGACGTCGCCGTCGTCGGCGGCGGCCCCGCCGGACTCACTGCGGCGCTGTACGCGACTCGCCTCGGCCTGGACACGCTCGTCGTCAACCGCGGCGGCGGCCGCGCCGCGATGATGCAAGACACCCACAACGTCATCGGCGTCACCGAGGACACCTCCGGCGCGGAGTTCCTCCAGACCGCCCGCGAACAGGTGGAGAGCTACGGCGCCGACTACGTCCGCGGCTACGTCGACGACGTCGCCGCCCGCGGCGACGTCCCCGACGACGGATTCGCGGTCTCCGCCGGCGACGACGACCACGCGGTCCGACGCGTCGTGCTCGCCACCGGGTTCTCGGACGAGCGCCCCGACCCGCCGCTGCCGCCGACGGGCCGCGGACTGCACTACTGCCTGCACTGTGACGCGTACATGTTCGTCGACGAACCGGTGTACGTGATGGGCGCCGGCGACGCCGCCGCCCACGTCGCGATGATCATGCTTAACTTCACCGACGAGGTGGACGTGCTGACCCGCGGCGCCGACCCGACGTGGAGCGACGACACCGCCGAAATGCTGGAGAACCACCCGGTCGACGTCGTCCGCGAGGAGATCGCGTCGATGAACAAGGACGACGACGGCTGGCTGGCGTCGTTCGAGTTCGAGGACGGCTCCGTCCGCGAGTACCGCGGCGGCTTCCCGATGTACGGTTCGGACTACCACGCCGAACTCGCGGACGCGCTCGGACTCGACCGCGTTGACGACGACGGCGAGGTCGCCGTCGACGACCACGGCCGCACCTCCGTCGACGGCGTCTACGCGGTCGGCGACCTGACGCCCGGCCACAACCAGATTCCGGTCGCGATGGGCGAGGGCGCCAAGTGCGGTATCGCGCTCCACATGGACCTCCGGGAGTTCCCGCGCTCCACCGACGACATCGACGAACTCGGCCCCGTCGGCGCCGACGACGTCCCGGCGATTTCGGCGGACCTGCTCGCGACCGCCGTCGCCCACGAGGGCCACGCCGCCGGCCCGAGAGACGAGGCCGACGCCGCCGCCGACGACTGACCGAAAAGGCAAACCCCTTAATCCCGCTGCGACTACAGACGGGTAGCCTCGAAGCGCCGTCGGCGCCCGAATCCGACCGGAACGGTCGGCGCAGACGCCGCGGACGGCGAGGCGAGCGCGCCGGTGGTCTAGCTGGTATGACTTTGGCCTTCCAAGCCAACGACCCGGGTTCAAATCCCGGCCGGCGCACTTTCTGCGGAACGAAGTGAGGCGAAAATCGCCCAGGGGGATTTGAACCGCGGAGCCGCCGCTGCCGAGACTTAGTGAGACAGCCGAAAAGCGGCGGTCTGGGTCGCGGTCGCCGTGTTTTCTGCGCCGAATCCGGTCGACGTGCCGAGCGGGCTCCGTCCTGCGAGGGGTGTGACCCCCCTGCGAAGCCGACCGGAATGACACCGTTTAACCACGCCCCCCGTGTTTCGAGACGTAACCGTGGCTCGGTTCGGTAGTTCAGTCGGGCTCCTGCGCGACAGAGAGTTCGCGGCGCTCGCCGGCACGGCGTTCGCCCGCAGTCAGGCGTATTCGACGCTGCTCATCGCGCTCGCGCTGTACGCCGAACTCTACCACACCTCCGGGTTCATCGAGGGGCTGTTCGGCACCGCGTTCGCCGTCGTCCAGCTGCTCATCGTGCTGCCGCTCGGCCGGAAGGTCGACACCGGCAACGCGAAACACTGGCTGCTCGCCGGCCTCGCCATCAACGTCGTCGTCTTCTTCGGCTTCATGCTGGTCGACAGCGCCGTCCACGTCATCCTCGTCCGCATCCTCCAGGGCGTCGGCGCCTCCATCCTCTGGATAACCGGGTCGACCGTCGTCGGCACCATCGCGCCCGACGGCGAGAACGGCCGGTGGCTCGGCTCGTACAACCAGGTCGCCGCCATCTCCAGTCTCGCCGGCGACCTCGTCGGCGGCTACCTGCTGTACGCCGAGGGGTTCACGTTCACGTACGTCGTCCTCAGCGGCGTCACCATCGTCGCGTTCGTCCTCGTCTACCTGTTCCTCCGCGACGACCCCGGCGGCGGCGCCGACCGCGAGGAGAGCGGCGGCCTCGACACGCTCCGTGACCTGCTGGACCTCCCGATGATTCGGTCGCTCGTGCTGTTCCGGCTCGCGTTCTCGGTCGGGAAGATGGCGGTCATCATCTTCCTCCCCATCCTGGCGCGCACCGAGTTCGGGCTCACGACGTTCGCCATCGGCTGGATTCTCGCCGGCGGCAAACTGACGAAGGCGCTCACGCAGGGGTACGTCGGCGAACTCGCCGACCGCGTCGGCCGGAAGGAGTACTTCGTCGTGGTCGGCGCGCTGCTGTACGGCCTCGGCACCGCGATGATTCCGGCGAGCTACCGGTTCGAAGGCGCGATCGACCCGTACAGGCTACACGTCTTCGGCGGCGACCAGGTGCTCGGCGGCGCCTTCTTCACGCTGTTCGCGGCCTACATGGTGCTCGGCGTCGCCGACAGCATCCGGCTCCCCGCGTCGATGTCGCTGTTCGTCGAGGAGGGCGAACACTACGACGCCGTCGCCTCCGCGATGAGCCTCCGCAGCATCTCGTGGAAGGTCGGGCAGGTCGCCGGTCCGGTCGGCATCGGCCTCATCATCGACTACGTCTCCACCTCCGCCGCCTTCTACACCGCCGCCGCGTTCATCGTCGTCGCCTCCGGCGTCTTCTGGCTGGTGTTCCAGCGCGCGTCCCGGGCGGACGCCGTCGTCGCCGCCGACGTCGGGGACGACTAACCGTCCCGAAACGGTCGACCGTGCTGTGAGACGGTCGGCTTCGAGACAATCGACTGTGCTGTGAGACGGATACGGGAGCGATTTGTACCGCCGCGTATCACCGGCCGAGCGGTCGGTCGACGGCTACGAGGAGCGGAACGACAGCGGGCCGACGTCGGAGAGCGCGCCCTTGACGATGTCGGGGTGGTCGCGGACGAAGTTCCGGAGCATCGGGAGGTCGCCGAGGTGGAGGAGTTTCGACATCGCGAGCAGGCTGCCGCCGTTCGCGTCAGCGAGCGTCGACAGGTCCATCCGGTTGATGTCGTGCATGAACCGGTCGTACCGGTCGTTCGGCGCGTAGTACAGCAGATGCGTCATGAGGAGCCGAATCGAGGTGTCGGGCGCGACTTCGCTGTGCCAGAGGTCGTCGTACACCGACATCTCGGCGGCGGACGTGTCGACGCCGCCGGTGAGACAGCGGTCCGCGGTGACGGCGGCGGCGCGGGCGGACTTCATGCCCTTGTGGATGCCTTCGCCCCACAGCGGGTCGATGCTCGGGACGGTGTCGCCGATGGCCATGAAGCCGGCCGTCGACAGTTCGCCGGGCGGCTGGATGTGCGCGGAGCCGCGGTGCTGTTTCCCGGCCAGTTTCTCGGCGTCCGCGAACCGCGGGTCGGTCTCCAGCCAGTGTTCGAGGTAGTCGTCGATGCTCATGCCGTCCGTGTTCGAGTGGTACTTCTCGTTCTGGATGTAGCAGAGCCCGACTTTCGCGGTGTCGCCGCCGGTGTGGAAAATCCACGAGTAGCCGCCCGGCGCGAGGTCGTGGTCGAGCCGGAGCATCATGCCGTCCGTCAGGTCGGCGTAGTCCGGGTGGTCGACGTCGACGCCCTCCATCTCCCACTCGATGCCGATGGCCTGGTTCTCCCGTTCGAGGTCGCTGACGCCGACCTGCTTCGCGAGCGGCGCCGCGGGCCCGGTCGCGTCGACGACGACGTCCGCCCGGACCTCCTCGTCGCCGTTGTAGCGGACGCCGACGACGGCGCCGTCGTCGGTGACGGGCGCGGTCGCCCGCGAGTCGAACCGGTACTCGGCGCCGTTCTCGCGGCCGTCCCGGACGAGGAAGCGCTTGAAGTCGGCGAACTCCAGTACGGCGCCGGGCTGCTCCTGGACGAAGTGGTCGTTCGGCGACTCGAGGACGACGCTGTCCGTGAAGTTCATCACGACGTCGTCGGGGACGCCGAACGCGCCCATCATCGACGGGAACGTCCCGGCCGTGGACTTGTTGCTCTGCCGCGGGAACTCGTCTTCGTTCTCCGTCTCCAAGACGAGGACGTCGTAGTCGCGGTCCGCGAGGTCTCGGGCGCACTGGGCGCCCGCGGGACCGGCACCGGCGATAACCACGTCGAAGTGGTCAGTCATGCCTCGAAAAACCCGGGTCGCGCTAATCAGTCTTGCTGAACGCGACCAGCCCCGAGCGGCCTCCGTACACGCCGAAGCGGAGGCGAGGAGACGCCTTCGACGCAGAGCGGCCGTCGGCGGAACGCGGGTCGGTGTGGGCGGCGGCGGGTCGGCGACTCGTCGGCGACGGTTACAGTTCGATTCGTTCGACGAGCTGGTCGTCGGCCTTCGTGTTGATGGCGACGATGCGGACGAACTCCTCGATGAGCGAGTCGCGGAGCTTCGCCTTCAGGAGGCTGTCGACCTGGTAGACGCCGGCGGCGTTCACCATCTCGATGTCGACGAGCACCGGCACCGGTTCGCCTTCGCCGTCGGCTTCGTCGCCGGGTTTGAGTTCGACGTTCCGGATGGCCTGCGACGAGAGCGTGTTGATGCCGCGGCCCCCCTTCTCGTAGGGCATCCGCGACCGGCCGTGCTCCATGTCGAGCGCGTCGGCGACGCGGATGACGCCGGCCTCGCGGGTCAGCGGCGTCTCCTCGGTGTGGTGACAGAGGATGGCGTGCAGCACCTCCGCTTTCACGCGGACGCGCTCGTCGACGCCGTAGAAGTCGAACTGTTCGAGGAACCGGTCGAGCAGGTCGGCGGCGAGCGGAATCGAGTAGTAGGCGTGCTCGTCGCGGTGGACGACGTGGCCGATGTCGTGCAGCGTCGCGGCGAGCGCGACGATGACCGCCTCGTCCGCCTCGTCGAGCCCCTGCTGGGCCGCGCCGTTGAAGTCGACGCCGCCGCGTTTCAGCAGGTCGTACAGCCGAAGCGCGCGGTTCCGGACGATTTCGATGTGCTTCGCGCCGTGGTCGTTGTAGCCCTTCCGCTCGACGGCGTTGACGTTCTGCGCCCGCAGATACGTGTGAATCTCCGGGTCGTCGTCGATGGCGACGAGCACCTCGTTCACGCGGTCGTCCGGGAAGGCGTGCGTGCCGTCGGGGTCGTACTTCCGGCGGCCCTCCGTGTCGGCGCCGTCCGCGCCGGTGTCGCCGCCGGCGTCGTAATCACTCATACCTCGGGTGACGCCACCGCCGGTAAAAACGCTGGTGTCCCGGTCGCCGAACGGCGCCGCCGACCGGGAACCGTCCAAATTGCTTTCCCTGTCGGGTGCGCAGGCTTCGAGGATGACCGGACGATGACCGACGATGTCGCCACCCGAACGTCCGACGGCGGTGCGGCAGGCAGCGACGCCGCCGGTAGCGACGCCGCCGGTAGCGACGCCGCCGGTAGCGATACCGCTGGCAGCGACGCCGTCACTCCGTTCGGGCCCGTCGGGGCCGACGACGCCGGAGTCGACGGGCTCCGCGGACGGCTAGTCGTCTATCTCGGGGTCGCCGCCGGCCTGCTCGCCGTGAGCGTGCTCGTCATCGTCGACGGCGACGTCGTGAGCGGCGCCCCACTCGTCTACTGGGCGCTCGGGCCGCTCGGAACGGCACTAATCGCGGCCTGGACGACGCGGTGGATACACCGCAGCCACCTCGTTCCTTCGGAGGTCAGCACCATCGTCACGTACGCGCTGTTCGGGGCGGTCGTCTTCGCGGCCGCGGCGCTCGCCGAGGAGTACTACGAGGTGCTCGTCGGCGCGCACACCGTCCCGACTATGACGACCGTCGTCGGCTGGCTCAACGGCGGCTTCATCGTTGGGTCGTTCGTCGGCGTCCACGTCGCGAAGGCCGACCGGCAGCGACGCGCGCTGGCGACCGAGCGGGCGAAAGCCGAGCAGCTCGCGGAGTCGCTCAGCGTCCTGAACCGGGTGCTTCGCCACGACATCCGGACCGACGTCAACGTGATTCAGGGCTACGCCGCGCTGCTCGAAGACCGGACCGAGGACGGAGACGACCACCTCGAAACCATCGAGACGCGCTGTGAACACGTCATCGACCTCGCCGACAAGGCCCGCGTCGCCGAACGCGCGATTCGCGGAACGACCGGCGAGCGCGAACGGGTCGACATCGCGGACCGCGTCCGCGACGCGGTCGACGCGGTCGCGACCTCCAACAGAGACGGCGCCCGCGACGCCGAGTTCACGGTCGAGGCCCCGGACGACCTCGTCGTCGAAGCGCACCCGCTCATCGGATACGCGGTCCAGCAGATCGTCGAGAACGCCGTCGTCCACAACGACCGGAAACCGGAGGTGTCCGTCACCGTGACCGAGACGCCGACGGACGCCGTCGTCACGGTCACCGACAACGGTCCGGGAATCCCGGCGGAGGAGGTCGACGTCCTGCTCGAGGGCGAGGAGACGCAACTCAAACACAGCAGCGGCCTCGGTCTGTGGATGGTGAACTGGATCGTTCGGCGGTGCGACGGGACCCTCGACACCCGCTCGGCCGAGCCGCGCGGCTCGACCGTCACCATCACGATTCCGCGCTCGTCAGCGGACTGAACGCGGTTCGTGCGTCTCTGGTGGCGAAAGCCGGTCACTCAGGCGTTCCGTTCGGCGTCGACGACGAGGATTACCGCGCCGGCGAGAACCGTCCCGCCGAACCAGTAGTGCCACTCGACTCGGAACGGCTGACCGAGGACCACCGTCGCGGCCGCCACGCCGACCGCGCCCAAGACGACGGCGACGGCGTCCCTCGCGTCAGAGAAGTTCAGCGCCACGCCGCCGAGTATCCCGAGAGTGACCAGCAGCGTCCCCACCTCCCTCGGGCGGGACAGGACCGTGCTGACCCAGTACTCAACACTCGCCATACGCCGTGTACACGGTCGACGCGACATAGTTCTTTTCGGCCCGTATGAATCCGGACTGAACGGGGAGACGAGTGCCCCGGACGGTCTCGGGGCCATGAAGCGCGACGCCCCGAGCAGTGGCACCCGGAATCGACGCCGTGCAGGCGGGACCGAACGAAACACTCGAACGACACTTCCGGGCGGTGGCGTCGGTCGTCGGATACACCGGAGACCCGCGTCCTGCAGCGCGGGAATCTACGGGGCAGACCGATGCTGTGGCACTCGTGGAGGCTGTCGTCCGGACTGGAGTTGTTATTGTCGCTCTAAGCGGTCCAAAAAGCCTATAATTGCCACCGGGTAACCCGAGAGTAGAGATGCTCACCACAGTACCCCTGTTCGGCGCGATCCCCGGCGGGCCGGAGATGCTCATCATTCTCCTCGTGCTCGTGCTGCTGTTCGGCGCGAACAAGATTCCGAAGCTCGCACGGTCGACCGGCCAGGCGATGGGCGAATTCAAGAAGGGCCGCGAAGAGATCGAAGAGGAGCTGCAGGACATGCAGGAAGGCGCGAACGAGACCGTCGAGGAGACGGTGTCGCCGAGCGAGTCGGACTCCGAGACGACGTCCACCGAGACGGCGACCGAGAACAACTGACCGGCCGGGGCTCCGGACCGTTTTTGACTGCGGGTCGCACATCCTCGACCGGGGCGTGTGGCCAAGCGGATACGGCGAGCGGTTCCTAACCGCTAGACCGCGGGTTCGAATCCCGTCACGCCCGTGCAGCGAACGTAGTGAGCGAACCGGAATGGCGGGATTCTAATCAGGGAGGAGCTCTGCTCCGACCGTGGTTCGAATCCCGTCACGCCCGTGCAGTGAGACGGTAAGCGGAGCGCCCGTCGAACCGACGTGGCGACGATGGGCTACCGCGGCCGGCGTCGACTCGGCGGAATCAGCCCTCAGCCCGACCTGATACGCGGTTCGGTCGCCGCGTCTCAGAACTGTTGGTTCAGCCGAGATTCGGACGATTTGACGTTTCTCGCCGCGGAATCCCGTTCTCTGCTGTGATACTTGGGGGAAGCCTTTAACGTCGTACCGGGAGTGTAGTTCGGTAATGGCAACCGACGACGCGGAGGCACCGTCGTCGACCGGGTACGACGACGCGACTGAGGGTCGGGGGGACGACCCGAACGACGTCGTCGGCGAGTACACCTGGGTGGAGTATCTCCGCGAACACGGACAGTCGGACGCGGCGGACGACCTCGCCGACCGCGTCAGCATCGACGCCGGACAGCGGGGCGACGGCGACCGTGCCCCGACAGCCGACGCCGCGGGCGACGAACCGGTCAGCGGCGGGACGCGGGCGGTGACCGACGAGGACCTCGACGCCGTCGGCGTCGACTCGGAGGCGCACCTCGGCTTCCCGCTCGCGGACCTCCCCGACAGGCTCGCCGAAGCCGCCGGCGCCGCCGCATCCGTCACCGCTCAGTCGCCGCTCATCGGCTACGACGAGACGCCGGTCATCAAGGACATCTACGGCTGGGCTGACTACCGGCGGCAGGAGTTCCTCGACGAGGACGGCGATCCGCCGACCGACGACGAGGACGAGCCGCTCAAGTTCACCGACGCGGACAAGGCCGAGGCGCTCGGGTTCGACCCGTCGGTCACCGAGAACGTGCTGAGCCGACTCGGCGACCGCGCCGCCGAACTCGACGACGTCGTCGACGAGCGCACCGTCGACGTCAACCCGGAGTTGGACGAGGACGACTTCTTCTCCGACGAGACCGGCGAGACGACGGTGACGAACCGGTACGACCTGGAGAAGTCCGTGCCGCTCCGCAAGAAACAGCACTTCGAGGAGATCGAGCGGTACTGGGTGAACGAGCCGTACTCGTTCGTCATCCTGTTCCACTCGACGAAGGAGAACGAGACGAAGTACTACGTCGTCGAACCGCACCTCAACGAGATCGAAGACGAGCTCACCGAGTTCATGGAGGGGAAGCTTCGCGCCGCCATCAAGTACGCCGACGAGGGCGCGGTCGCCTCCGACGAGGGGCACCGCCGCGAGACGATTCGCGAGGAGACGTACGACCTGCTCGAACGGTACGACCTCTACGAGCGCGAACGGGACGGCCAGCTCGGAAACCAGGTGGCCGATGCGCTCGGTATCGAGGAGAGCGACGGCGCCGCGTGGCGCGTGATTCAGGCGCTCGGCTTCGAGGAGCCGCGGCTCGAAGAGGGGCTCGACGGCATCGCGGCGCGGCCCGAACCGGCCGTCGTCGCGGAGGACCCGGACACGCTTACGGCGTACACGGTCAGGAAACTGCTGTACTACCTCGAACGCGACTTCATCGGCTACGAGCGCATCGACGGCATCAAACACGACATCAACGTCGAGGACATCTCGTGTGACGGCTACAACAGCCCGGTGTTCGTCTACCACTCGGACTACGAGCAGATCATCACGAACATCTACCACGAGGAGACCGAACTTGACGACTTCGTCGTGAAGCTCGCCCAGCGCTCCGGGAAGGGTATCTCGAAGCGCCGGCCGCAGGTCGACGCGACGCTTCCGGACGGGTCGCGCGCCCAGTTGACGCTCGGCACGGAGGTGTCCGACCACGGGACGAACTACACGATTCGGCAGTTCAAGGACGTCCCGTTCACGCCCATCGACCTCATCAACTGGTCGACGTTCAGCCTCGACGAGATGGCGTTCCTGTGGCTCTGCATCGAGAACAACAAGAGCCTCATCTTCGCCGGCGGCACCGCCTCCGGGAAGACCACGAGCCTGAACGCCGTCTCGCTGTTCATCCCGAGCAACTCGAAAATCGTCTCTATCGAGGACACCCGGGAGGTCGAACTGCCCCAGCGGAACTGGATCGCGTCGGTGACGCGGCCGTCGTTCAGCGACGACGACAAGGGCGACATCGACGAGTTCGACCTCCTGGAGGCCGCGCTTCGTCAGCGCCCCGACTACATCGTGATGGGCGAGGTGCGCGGCGAGGAGGGCCGGACGCTGTTTCAGGTCATGTCGACGGGGCACACGACGTACACGACGTTCCACGCCGACAACGTCGGCGAGGTTCTGAAGCGGTTCACGACCGACCCCATCAACGTCTCGAAGACGATGTTCACGGCGCTGGACCTCGTCTCCATCCAGACGGCGACCCGGGTGAAAGGGAAGAAGGTGCGGCGGAACAAGTCCATCACCGAAATCAACCACTACGACGCCGAGAACGACGAAATCAACGTTCAGGACGTCTACCAGTGGCAGGCGGAGACGGACGAGTTCCTGAAGATGGGGGACTCGAACACGCTGCAGGAGATCATGTTCGACCGCGGGTGGAGCCGCGAGAAACTCGACGAGGAGCTGTTGAAGCGCCGCGCGGTGCTCGCGTACCTCATCGACCGCGGGCTCAACACGTACACGGAGGTCGCGGCGACGCTGCAGGCGTTCATAAACGACCCGGAGACGATTCTGGCGCTGATGGCGAACGGCGGCCTGGAGGCGAGCCTCGAAGACCTCCGGGAGATGGAGTCCGTGCTCATCGACGTCGACCAGGAGAAAGAGGAGATGGTGCCGCGGCCGGAGGCGGACGAGACGATGCTCGAACAGACCGACCGCATCCTCTCGGAGGCCGACGACCTGCTCGACCGGTACCGCGGCGAGATGCCGGACAGCGTCGCCGAGGCGCTGCTGTCGGTCGAGCCCGAGGGCGACGTGGAGGCCGAGCCGGGCGCCGGCGAGGACCTCGCGGCCGAAACCGGCGCGTCGACCGCCGGCTCCGGGACCGACTCCGACGATTCGGCCGGGGCGGACCGCGGCGTCGACCCCGCGGACGAAGGCGCCGGCGTCGACGCCGGCAGCGACACCGACGCCGCCACGGACGCCGGCGACGACCCGGCTCTCGGCAGCGACGCGGACTCAGGTGGCACCACGGACGCCGACAGCGACGCGAACTCGGGCGGCGACGCGGATGCAGCCCCCGAGGACGCGTTCGACGCGGTCGACGAGTTCGGTGACGGCGGGGCGGGCGACGTCGGCGGTGACGACACCGCGACGGCGGACGGCGGCCCGACCTCCGGAGGCGACGCGTCCGACGAACGCGGCGACTCCGACGACGTCGACGCCGACCCTGGCGAAATCGACGAGTGGGGCTTCGGAGAGGTCGAACACCCCGAGGACGAGGACGGCAGCGAGCGCGAGGACGAGTAGATGAGTCTCGACGCAAACAGCAGCTTCGCCGACACGCAGCGGTTCGCGGACGCGTTCTACCCGCTGTTCACACGGCTGTTCGACGAGGACGGCGAATTCGTCGCGAACGTCGAGGAGAAGCTGACGGAGGCGCGGATGGGGCAGCCGGTCGAGCTGTACCTGTCGCGGGCGCTCGGCGTCGGCGTCCTCGTCGGCGGGGCGCTGTGGGTCGTCGGCGCGCTGTTCGGCTGGGCGCTGTTCGCGTTCGGCATCCTGTCCGCCGAAGGAATCGGCCTCGGGATTCCGGTGCCGTCGCCGGAGGCGGCGGCGTTGCTGCAGAGCCTGACGGTTCCGGCGGCCGTGCTGGTCAGCGGCGTCGTGTTCGGCAGCATCGGCTTCGGCCTCGGGTTCGGGACGCTCGCCGGCATCCCGTACCAGCGGGCGAACACCCGGGAGCGCGAGATAAACATGCTGCTCGCGGACTCCGTCTCGTTCATGTACGCGCTGTCGGTCGGCGGGCTGAACCAGCTCGAAATCCTGGAGTCGATGGCGAAGGCCGACGACACGTACGGCGAAGTCGCGCGGGAGTTCCAGAGCATCGTCCAGGAGACGCAGTACTTCGGCACCGACTACCGGAACGCGGTGCGCGAGCAGGCCGTGGAGACGCCGTCGGACGAACTCAGCCAGTTCCTGACGGACATGCTCTCCATCATCAACTCCGGCGGCGACATGGAGGCGTTCCTGAAGGACAAAAAGGAGAAGCACCTCCGCACCGCGAAACAGCAGCAGGAGCTCACGCTGGAGACGCTGGAGCTGTTCGGGGAGATGTACATGACGCTGTCGCTGTTCCCGCTTCTGCTCATCATCATCCTCGTCATCATGTCGATGCTGGGGCAGAGCCAGACGCGGCTGCTGTTCGGGACGGTGTACCTGTTGACGCCGCTCATCGGCGTCGGCTTCCTCGTGCTCGTCTCGACGGTGAAACAGGACGAGGTCGGCAACGGCTACCTGTCGCCGCAGGACGTCGACGAGCAGTTCACGCAGTCCCAGCAGCAGGGGCTGTTCCACCTCGGACTCGTCGAGTCGTTCACCGGTCGGTTCGGCCTGTTCGACCGCATCCACGACCGCGAAGGGACGCACAAGACGAAGGAGCTGCTCGGCGCGCCGCACCTGTTCTTCCGGGAGCATCCGCTGTACACGCTGGCGCTGACGGCGCCGGCCGCGCTGGTGCTCGTCGGCTTCGCGGTGGCGTCCGGCGCGGCGCCGCTGTCGTGGGACGGCTTCGTCGCGAACCCGGTGTGGGGGACGTTCATGTGGGTGTACGTTCCGGTGTACGTGACGCTGGTGCCGCTGGCGGCGTTCCACGAGTGGAACGAGCGGCGGCGCGCCGGCATCACCGGGAAGCTCTCGGAGAACCTCCGGAAGCTCTCGTCGGCCAACGACACCGGGCAGACGCTGCTCGAATCCATCGAGACGGTCGCGGAGACGTCCTCGGGGAGCCTCGCCGACGAGTTCGACGTGATGTACGCGAAGGTGAACTACGGGATGAGCCTCCGGGAGGCGCTCGTCGAGTTCAACAACAAGTACCACATTCCGCGGCTCGCCCGCACCGTGAAGCTCATCTCGGAGGCGCAGGAGGCGTCCAGCCAGATTACGGACGTGCTGACGACGGCCGCGCAGGCGTCGGAGAACCAAGACGACATCGAGCGCGAACGCCGGTCGCGCACCCGGATGCAGGTCGCCATCATCCTGATGACGTACCTGACGCTGCTCGCGGTCATGGCGATTCTGAAGGTGAAGTTCCTCGACGTGATGGCCGGGCTGACGGCGCAGGCGGGCGGCGGCGGGGCGACCAGCGGCGTCGGCGGCGGCGGCCTCGCGAGCGGCGGCTTCGCCGGCGGCGTCGACGTCAAACAGCTCTCGGTGCTGTTCTTCCACGCGGTCACGCTGCAGGCAATGATCTCCGGGTTCATCGCGGGCTACATCCGGAGCGCGGACATCATCTCCGGCGTCAAGTACGTCGTCGTGCTGTTGACGGTCGCGCTCGGTGTCTGGGTGGTCGTCGCATGAACTGCGGCGGCGACGAGCGCGCGCAGACGACGCTGGATTACGCCATCGGCGTCGGTGTGTTCCTGCTCACGCTCGCGTTCGTGTTCGCGTTGTTCCCGGCCGTGTTCTCACCGTTCCAGACGCCGGTGTCGACCGCTGAAACAGTCGGCGCACAGCGCGTCGCCGACCAGGTACAAGAGGAGATAACCGGACCGGGGGTCCGACTCAACACCACAGCGACGACGGAGTTTTTCAGCGAGACGTCCGCGGACGAACTCCGCGAACGGTACGGGCTCCCGCCGTTCTCTCACGTGAACGTGACGCTACACGGACGCGGGGAGACGATGGGGCATCGGTACGGTGACGCCCCGGTCGTCATCGCTCGGCGCATCGTCGTCGGCACGGGCTGTGATCCGGCGTGTGAACTGGAGGTGCGGGTCTGGTGACGCGTCGCGGGCCGACCGGTGACGGAAACAGCGGGCTGTTCGGCGGCCGGTCGCGGGGTCAGGCACACACCCTCGAAGGCGTCATGGCCGCGTTGCTGGTCGTGATCGGCGTACTGCTGGCGTATCAGGCGATCGTGTTGACGCCGACGACGGCCGGCACCGTCGACCGCGACGTCACCGCTCATCTCGGCACCCGCGTCGGCGACGTGTTGCGCGCGGCGAACGACGACCGCGCTATCTCACGTGTCATGCGGTACTGGAACACGTCCGGCTACAACGGCACCGGGTCGTTCAAGGCTCCTGCAGGAGTGACTGTTCGGCGCGGCCTCGGATACAAGTTCGACACGCCACCCGGCCGGTTCGGCAGGCTCCTGAACGAGTCGTTCACCCAGAACGGATACGTCGTCAACGTGTACCTGGAAGCCCGTGACGTGTCTAACCCGACCGAGACGACGACGTACCCGCTCATCAAGCGAGGCCAACCGACGAGCAACGCCGCGGTCGCGTCGCTGACAGTGACGCTGTACGACTACCAGTACCAGACCCGGCTGGCGGCGAACGGCACACTGGTCCCGGACGAAAACTCGGCACGACTCGGGAGTCTCAGCGACGACCGGTACTTCGCCGGGGACCTCGACGGCCCGGTGTACAACGTCGTGACCGTGAAGGTGGTGGTGTGGTGATGGTGGTCGACGAAGCGGACCGCGGACAGCTGATGCTCGTCGGCGCGATCACCATCGCCATCATCTTCCTCGGACTGGTCTCGGTGTTGAACGCCGGCTTGTTCACGGCGAACGTCGCACCGCGGGCCGGGCTCTCGACGACGACGGGCGCCGAGACGTTCGTCAGCAGCGTCCGGAGCGACGTCGCAGTCCTCCAGGGCGCGGTCGCGGAGGAGTCGGTCGAGGGGGAAGTGTACCTGCGCGAGCCGGCGCTCGTCGACGCACTCGGCACGTACGAGGGCTACCTGTACAAATCGGTCGGCAGTAATCGGCCCGCAGGCGTCTCGGTGTCGTTGAATCGGACCCGGGGACGCGGGGGGCTCCTCGTCGACGAGAACCCGGAGACCGAGTTCGACCCGGCGTCCGGCACAGACGCGAGTTGGACGCTCGCGACCGACGTCACCGAAACCGACGGGACTGTCACCGTCTACGAGTTCCCGACGCACAACGCCTCACAGACGGCCACGTTCACGGTCTCCGCCACCGACCCGGACGACGAGTGGTACCTCGACTTCTACTGGGACCAGTCTGCGAATCAGGCGTACGTGCAGACGCGTGACGCCACGGGCGTCACTGACACCTGCGCCCTCTCACAGGCGCGAAGAACCAACAGCTCCGGCGTCACCGTCTCGCTCGAGAACGGCAGCGTCGTCGGCGCACCGTGTTCGGTTCCGGTACCACAGGATGCACTCGACGAACCGTACGAACTCTCGTTCGACCGGACGGGTCCGGAGTCGGCTCGTGCGGAGGGAACGTACCGATTGGCGGTGAACGGAACCATCCAGTCCGGCCGATTCAACAGCCCGTACGCGTCCCCGTACGTCGTGCCGCACGTGGAGGCTGCCTACCTCGACGTTCGGTACACCACGCCACAACTCACGTACACGACGACGATTCGCTCCGAGCCGGTTCCCGCGTCGGTTCCGTCGCCCGCGCTGACCGGCCGCGGACTCGTCTTCGTGAACGACACCGCAACCGCTCGGCTGGGAACGCTGACGAGCCACGAGGGCCGGGTCCGCTGGTACAACGTAACTGACGTGCCGGTTATCGGCCCAGCCGACGTCGACCTCGACGGGGATTCCCGGGTGGAAGTGCCGTACGTGGACTCGGACGGCGCGGTCCGCGTGGTCGACGCGGCGAACGAGTCAGCGACGCTCACCGGGGTTGGAACCGCAGAAACCGTGGACACGCGGCTCGCGGTGGGGACGTGGCACGGCAGCGGACCATCGGTGTTCTACGTTGGAGACGGCGGCAACCGCGTCTATCGCGTCACTGGCGACGCCGGGCCGTTCGAGGTGCTGCAAGACTCGAACAACGGCGTCTCAGCGGTCTCCGGCCCGGGGGACATCGACGGCGACGACGCCCCGGAGTTCGTCTACGTCGATGGGAGCCAGCAGCTCCGCTACCTCGACGACGACGGAACCGTCGGCGTGAAAATCACCAACGGGGGCGTCGGCCAGAACTACGGACCGGGCGTCGGTCGCCCTCACGACTTCGACGGCGACGGTGAGGCCAGAATACCGTTCGTCGGTGGCAGCAACAACCTCAAACTGATCGACGCGGCCGGGAACTCGGTGTCGCTCGTCGGCGGGGTCGACAAAGCGCCGATCGCGGTCGAAGACGTCGACGGTGACGGCAACGCCGAGATCGTCTACCTCAAAGGCGGGACCGCGTACTTCCTCGACGGCGTCGGGACCGGCAGCCCGACGGAGCAGCAACTGGAGCGGCAGACGATCAACGGAACGACGCCGGTCACTGCGAGACAGGGCCCGGGGGTGGCCTGATGCGGCGTCGAGATTCGGAGCGCGCGCACCTCCGTGACGACCGCCGCGGCGTCTCAGTAACTGTTTCGCACGCGCTGACGATCACGATCACCGCGGTGCTGATGACGGGTCTCGTCATCGCCGCATCGGGGGCACTCGCGGAGCAACGACACCGGGCTGCGGAGTCACAGCTGTCGACGATCGGGCAGCGGCTCGCGTTCGAACTGGAACGAGCGGCGTCGCTGGCAGCGACAGGTGAGTCGACGACCGTCACGCTTCTGACGGACCACACGGCCCGCGTCGTCGGCGGTAGCTACCGAGTCACGCTCACCAGCGACGCCGCGGTCTGCGTGTCGCCGCCGTGTCTCGCGTTTCGCATGGACGACCCAGAGGTGTCGCTGACGGTGAGTGTCACGCCGGAGCTTCCGATTCAGGAGTCGACCGCGTCGGGCGGCCGAATCCGAATCGTGTACGACGGAACGCTCAGGCTGGAGGGCGTCTGATGCGTCGTCGACTCAGCGGCTGGCTGTCCGCAGACGACCGCGCAGTCTCCGAGCTCATCGGGTACGTCCTCGCGTTTTCGGTGGTCGTCGCCTCCATCGGCGTGGTCTACACCGCTGGATTGGACAGCGCCCGGCAGTACCAGCGGCACGAAATCGAGCAGAACGCCGAACGGGCGTTCGTCGCGCTCGCGGAGAGCCTCAACGACATTCAGCGCGGCGACGCGCCCGCTCGGAACGGCGAGGTGCGCCTCGCCGGCGGAACGCTGTGGATCGACGAGGGCCCGCGTCTGACAGTCACAGTCGCCGACGCCGGCGGTGGCACCGTCGTGTACGACGACCGGGTCGGTGCGATCGCGTACTCGGTCGGCGACACCACGGTTCTGTACGCCGCTGGTGCCGTCATCCGAGAACAGCGACGCGGCGGCGCAACCGTGCCGGCCAGGCCGCGGTTCCGCTGTACGGATCGGCAGGCGGTCGTCTCGTTCGTGACCGTGACGGCCGGGAGCGCCTCCGGGCGATCCAGCCAGGGGTCGGTGCTGATTCAGGCTGACGGCCGGGGGACGGATCTGCTGTACCCGTTCGCCGGCGAAACCGCTTCCGCGGACTCCGTCTCGGTCACCGTCGGTGCGAACGCGGACGCGTGGGGACGGACGCTCACCGAGCGCGGCTGGACCCGGTCTGGCGACAGCTTCACCTGCACCACCGACCGCGTCGTCGTCAGGCGAACCAGCATCGTCGTCGACTTCCTCTGAGACAGAGGATTCCGGGGGCGGTTAGCCGCCGTCGTTGATGCGGACCTGACTGACCGTGACGTGCACGAAGAAGTTGTTCTCCGCTTCGTCGGCCCGCTCCAGTTCGAACAGCACGACGGCGTCGTTGTAGTCGGGGTCGCCCGAGCCGCGTGCGTCGTCCGGGTTCGCGTTCTCCGTCGACAGCTCGTAGATGAACAGCGCCTGCGTCTCGGACAGCTGGACGTGCTTCGACCCGTTCTCGTCGTACAGTCGCTCCTGACCGATAATCTCGGTGATGTTTCGCTGGTACCCCGCAGCTTCCGCCCAGGTCGGCAGCTTTTCGCCGTCCGTCAGAATGACGAGGTTGCCGTCCCCCTCCTGCGAGGAGTTCACTGTGATCCACTTCCCGGAAGTGTCGGTGGGGCGCAACTGGTCGAAGGTGTACCCGTTCCGAGTCGTCGTGTTGTCGGCCTCCTCGTAGTCTTCACCGTACCACGAGGTCGCCGCGACCGTCACGTTCGCGCCGGCGCTCCCCGAGAACTGGTACGTGTATTGTTCAGGTGCGTCAGGGTCGTTGACGTTGTGGCGGATCGCCCACGGCACGCTCTCGCCGGCGTTCGGCGCCCACGGGGTCACGCGGTCACCGCCGACGATGACCGACATTGTGATTGGCGTATGCTGGATGAAGTATCCGTCACCGTAGTCGTAGCCCAGCCCGTTCAGTTCGGTGCCGAGCACCTTGATGGACGCCGTGAAGTTCCTGTCGACCTGCACCTGTGAGTCTCCTGCTGCCCAGGTGCCTCCCATCCGGACGAGCGAGACGGTGACGCTCCGATTCGCGTGGTCGTAGGTGACGTCGTCGGACATCCGCTCGTCGAGGTACTTCCCCCAGCCTTTGTAGAACTGGCTGTGAACGGTTAGCGTCAGATTCCTCGGCGGATTGCACGTGGGCTGTGCGAACGTCTGCCTGATCTGTCTGGTGCGGGCCCGCGAAGCCGAGACGTTCTTCGTGACCTTCAGGGAGTCAACTTCGCCGATAGACACGTTCGCGAGCGACACCATCGGGAACGTGATGGTGCCGTTTTTGTACTGGAGCGCCGGCGGAGACACCATGCTGACGTCCCCGTTCCGTTTCCGCCACACGCCGCCACCTTCGTACGCGACCTTGCCGCTGCCTTCGACGGTTTTGACGATGCTCCCCATCGTAATCTCCACGCGGCACGTAGCGCGGTCGTTGACGGTGATCGTGACGGACGACCCCTTCCTGACGCGCACCGGCGAGTCCGATTCACCGAAGATGACGACCTGCCCCCCCTGCCGACCGTACGCGACGCGGCTCATCCGCGAGTCGGCCTGTCGCATCTCCAGGACCGCCTGCTCCATCGTCACCTCCTGTGTCGCGTCCTGAATCGCCATCCCGCCCAGGAGCGTCACAGTCGCCGCCGTGGCGATGACCAGCCCGAAGAGAAGAACAACGCCGATGACCTCGGATTGTCCGCGGTCCCCAGCGTCCATACGTAGTACAGTCGACGCGGACAAATAAAAGAATTCGCCCGTTGGGTCTCACCAGTGATATTCGGCTACTCGCCGACCTGCTCGATCACGTCGAGTTCGCTGCGCAGCCACGCGGCCGCTGCGGCAACCTCGTCGGCGTCGGTCCCGGTGACTTTGACGCGCGTCGGCTGGTCGGCCGGCGACGGATAACTCCCGATTGCGACGTCGAACCGGTCGTTCGCCGCCGAGAGCTGCTCCGTCAGCGCCCCCTCCGGCGCCGGCGTGTACAGCGCTGTCGACGTGACGTCGCCGCCGAACTCGTCTGCGACCCCGTCGAACACTGCCCGCATCTCCTCGGGCACCCCGGGCAGCACGTAGACGTCCCCGACTACACAGCCCGGCGCGAGCCCCGCGGGGTTGTCGAGCGGCCGAGCGCCGTCGGGCAGCGCCGCCCACGCTTCGAGGTCCAGGTCGAGGTCGTACTCGTCGACGACGTCGGGGTTGGATTCGGCGTACGCCCGCGCCGTCTCCGTGACGTCCGTCAGCACCGACCCCTGCACCGTCAGTTCGACGTCGAACGCCTCCGCGACGGCGCGCATCGTCACGTCGTCGTGCGTCCCGCCGAGCCCGCCGGTCGCGACGACTGCGTCGAACCGGTCGCGCCACTCGCGCAGGTACTCGACGATGACGTCGGTGTCGTCCGGCACCACCAGGATGCGGGTCACCGACGCGCCGCGCTCCGTGAGTTGGCGCGCCAACCACGACGCGTTCGTGTTCTCCGTGTCGCCGGCGAGCAGTTCGTCGCCGACGGTGAGTATCGCGACGTCCACTACCCGACTCGACGACGGTGACGCCGAAAAATCACTCGGCGGAACGCGGAAAGCGCCGCGTGGCGAGCGGCACGTCGGGGCGCAGAGCCAGCAGTGCAGAGCACGTGGGTGGACGTACCGGTAGCAGAGTTCCGCGTAGACGGGGAACGCTTTTGTGGGAAGAATATCGCAGTGAGGGCCGTGCCCGCACCCGATGCCCTCGAAAGAACGAAGCGCGCCGCCAAAGCCGGCGGCGCGCCCGCCGTCGTCACCGCCGGAATCGCCGCCGGCGCGGCCGGCGTCGCCGGCGAAGCCGTCGAGACGAAAACCGACCCCGTCGCTCGCGCCGTCGCCGGCGCCGTCGGCGCCGACCCGCAGCTCGGGCCGGCGCTGCTGGTCGTCGTCTCCGCCCTGATTCTCGTCGTGGCCTTCGCGGCGCCCGGGCTGTTCGACGACGCCCGGTGAGAACGCAGGGACGACTCGGAGCGAGCCTCCGTCTGCGCCTCGCCCCTCGACTCGCTCCAGCGCTGGCAAGTGTTGGTACGGTAACTGTTTTTACGGAGGGTCGGTGCAGTTGTGCATCCGGTGCCGCCCGGAGGCCGGATTGGTTGTTGGACCTGACATACACCACGGCGAACCGGACTCCACCGCGGCGCCGCCGCTCGAATCTTTTGACCGGCTCGGCGCCGCCAGCGACGACTCCGTCGAATCGGACCGGGAGCCTCGCCGTGTGATTCCGGTTCGGGTCCGTACGTTTCGACGGACACGTGAAAGCGTCACCCCGAAGTCACCCGCCGAGCACTGCTCGGCATGGACATCCGCCGACTCCCCGGCGACGAGCCAGCGATCCGCCGATTCATCGAGGCGCTCTGGCTCCCGTACAAACGCGAACTCGAAGCCACCGTCGACGAGTTCGCGCTCGACAGCGACGCGGACGTCGTCGCGGAGGAACTCGACCACCGGCCCGACCGCCACGACTCCGACCAGTTCGAAGCCTGGGTCGCCGTCGACGACGCCCCAGACCGCGCGGACCCGGCGGACAGTCAGGCGCACCCCGTCGGGTTCATCACGACCGACGTCGACGAGGCGCCGACCGTCTTCGACCGCCCCGACCGCCTCCTCATCTGCGACATCTACGTCGCCGAATCCCGCCGCGGCACCGGTCTCGCAGACGAACTGGTCGAACAGGCGACCGCCCGGGCGCGAGAACGCGGCTGCGCCGAACTCACGCTCGACGTCGACGTCGACAACGACCGCGCCCGCGCCTTCTACGAACGACTCGGCTTCGAGACGGTCCGCCACACGATGGTCGCCGAGGTGCCAGCGGGAGATGAGTCCCGGAAGTGAACCGGAGCCGTCAGGTGAACCGCACTCAACAGAGGAATCACCGGAAAGTGACCGGATTTACACACGACAACGGATCGGCATCGATGTCGGTGCTCATCGCGCACCTCCCTTGCGCGAATCGCCAGCAGGCGTCGATGCGCCGTTGGAAACCAACGCTAATCGCTTCGCAGAATTTGGGGGTGAAAACCGGATTCGCCGCTGCTGAGTCTTGAGGCGGCTGAAAACTGAGGGCGGCAATCCCTCCACACGCGCTAAAATACGAGTGGACTCGCCGGGACATGAGCGATGCGTTTCCCGATTCCGTCTGCGTGTTTTCAATGGTCATCGTTCTGGTAAGTGTCCGAAATGTTGTCGAGGCTGAGCAGGTCAACAAGGTCCGCTCGTCGTTCGCGATACTGTTCATCCATCGTCGGGAAATCGTAGTGATCGAGCAGCCGCTTCTGCCCCGTATTCACTCGGTCCGCGACGTCATCGAGCGTCCACCCCGAGTTCAACAAGTTCGAAATCGCACCCGTCCGGATCGCGTGCGGGCCACGCGAAGACGGGCACTTTGACGCCCCGCGCCGCTGCGCCCAATCGCACCTACTCGGATCCTTATCGTGCGGGCACGGAAGGCTCTGGCACGGTAAACTCGCGACATACGAGTACCGCCGGAACGTCGAACTCGAGATTCGGCCGTTTTGGGTGGTGAGCAACGGGCGACGCTGATGGTCGTCGAACACGTCGTACCGGACCTCGTCGACGTAGTCTTGAATCACGTCGACGACGTGGTCAGGAATCCCGATTTTTCGCTCGGGGTTGTGCGCCGGCTTGATCGGCGTTTCCGTCTCCGGCCGATGGTAGAACTCGATGGTTCCCTCCTCGAGGTCGATGTCGCTGCGGTCGATTCCGCGAATCGCGCCCATCCGGGCGCCGGTCCACCAGAGCAGCTCGAGGATTGTGTGGGGGAGCGTTGCTCGGTCGGCGCCGACCGGCTGGCTCCGGAACGCGCGAATCGTGGACTTCGCGATCGCTGGCTCCAGCCGGTCCCGATTCACTTCCTCCTCTTTCGTCGTCTCCGGCGGGTCGAGGACCTCGCTGATGGACTCCCGGGCGATTCCGATGTTTTCGGCCCATTCGAGCCACTTGTTCATCGTCCGGTACTCCTTCGAGAGCGTCACCTTCTCCGGGCCACGGCCGCGCATCTCCGAGTCGAACTCGTCGAGTGCCCACGGGGTCAACTCGGAGAGCCGGTCGATGTCGCGTTCCTCGCAGAAGTCGACGATCTTCTTGATCCGGTACCAGTAGGTGGCGATCGTCGTATCCGAGCAGTCGACGCCGCGCTTCGACAGCCACCGGTCGGCGGCCTCCCGCGGAGACACCTCATCCGGATTGTTCACTCTTCCACCCCGCAGAACCGGCCGTTCCCATCACGCACCGAACTCGGCGCCGGGTCTGGTGTCGGTCCGTGCTGGGATGGCTCGACCGAGTCGGGGCGGTGAGGGCAGCGGCTGCGGTCCTTGAGCGCGGGCCGGCCACGCCAGCGCGCGTGACCGAACTCCGTCCCCTCCGGCCCGACTGTAATCCAGCAGCGACAATCCCGGCACCGGATGTCGCTGGACCGGTCGGCCGGCGACGGTTCCCGGACGAGGTGGGGCGGAAGCTCCAGGTCGGCGTTCGGAGACCGCGGGACGCTATTCATCGAGCAGCACCTCCTTCGCCCGCTCCACGCGGCGGAACTCCTCGATGTCGCCGCCGGTGTCCGGGTGGGTCTCCTTCACGCGCTCGCGATACGCCTGCTTGATTTCCGACTCGGTGGCGTCCCGACTGACCTCCAGGACGACGTGCGCCGGCGGGTCTGCGACGATTTCGCCGTCGTCCCCTGCCGGGAGCCGGGCGTTCGCGAACTCCGTCTCGCCGGTCGTGACCGGGCGGCTCTCCATTTTCCGTTTCTCGGCGACGTAGAGACCGATACACCGGAGGTTGTCACGGACGCGGCTGTAGGCGTCTGCCGCCACAGCGTACTGGTTGCCGTTCATCGACCACCGGAGAACCACGCCGGGGTCGTCGGGTTCTGCTTGGCCGGCGTACGGATACTTCGGGTTCCGCGACTGGTGCTCCATCGCCGTGGACAGCCGCCAGTCGTCGACGCCGATGCGGTCCATCTCGTCGGAGAGGTCTTCGATGGCGTCGTGCAGACTCACCTCGAAACTCCGGTTCTCCGACCGGTTCCGGTTTGCCGTGCGTCCGAACTCGGCAGGCCAGTCGAGGCTCATCGGCTCACCCCGCTGCCGGCCGTCGCGAGGTCCGGCTGGGCGCGTTCCCGGCAGCCAACGCACTCGCCGTCGACGAGATACCGAACGGCGACGAAGTCGCCGCATGCTCGGCACTCCTTGCGAGCAAGTCGGTCGAACGACTCTGGGACTCCGCCGTCCGTGACGATCTCCTCGTCGCTGCGGTCGACAGTAGCCGTCACTGTTTCTCCCTGGAGCAGGCGGTTGCAGAGTGCGACGAGTGCCGACCTGGACACGTCTGCGAGCCCTTCATTCTCCATGATGGCGCGCAGGTGCTCGTCCGTCGCGGGAGCCACGAGACCGTGCCAGTAGACGAGGGACCCGTCGGCGACCAGTTCCTCGATGACGCTTCCGACGTCGTCGCGCTCCAGCTCGTCAGTGTGGTGAGTGTCGGCCTTGAGATGCTGCTTACCGGTCCACAGATTGGACGTCGCATCTTGGTCTCCGTCCGGCTCGGGCGCTGTCCGGTCGGTTACGAACCCGAAGATGAGTTGCTGCTGAGTGCTCAGCTCAGCGCTGCCGCCGTCGGTGACGAGTCTCGATTCGTCCTGTGTGGGTGCGGCAGGCTTTTTCCGGCGGTCTGAGACAGTGCTACTGATGCCCTCCAGCCTCGAGGACCTTGCACAGACTCGCGAAGAGGATCCGAAGGCGTTCCTCATCGCGCTGTTCATGCGGTGTGAAGCGCCTGACGGCGGGGTTGACGTCGACGCGCTGATGCAGGTGTCGGCAGCGATGACGAGCGTCGGCGTGAACGTCCCGCGCGTCGTGAACCAGCACCCGGACCTCGTCAGGGACGCGGTCGGCGAGGAGCTGACGATGCCGGAGCGACTCGTCGACCGCATCGACCGTGAAATCGACGAGAGCAGCTGACGACCCGTCATTCCGGCTGCACCTCCTCGAAGCCGTCAGTTGTCGGCTCGCTCAGCACGTCGTCGAACAGTTCCACGGCGCGCTCGACGGTGCTGGCGTCGACGCCGTCTGGGATGTCGACGCCGCCGTCGGTGACGAGCTGGTCGTCGTGGTCGGTTGGCTGCGGGTAGTCGTCCGGGTTGGCTGCGAGGAGCTTCTGGCCGAGTTCCGACGGATTACCACCGGCCGCGGTTTTCGGCGGGCGTTCGACCCCCTCGTCACCTCGCCAGCCGCACCCCTCGCAGACGTAGCTGTGCTCCGGGTCGGACCACGTCGACGTCCCGCGGACTTTCAGACGAGGTTCGTCACACTCTGGGCACGCCAACACGGTCCGTTCGTCGTCGCCGGCCAGACAGTCGGGGACCGGAGTCGAGTTAGACCGCATCGCCTGTCACCTCCGATTCGTCGCGGCCGTCTCCCGCGGCGCATGACTGACCGCCGTCCGCGACCACCCGGCTCTTGGCGCTCACGTCCGCGCTGTCGTCGAGGACCTGAGCGACGTCCCGAACCGGCACCCCGGCGACATCGAATCCACACGGCGCGAGCCGTGTCCGTCCCGGCCCCGTTGTCGTCAGGCCGTGGTCTGTAAGCGGCCGGCCGCACTCGGGACAGTCGGTTCTCTCGAAAAGCGATGCGTTCTCTCGGTCGGGGGTTTCAAGCCCCGTTGTGCTGTTGTCGTACATGGCTTTCGTGCCAGATCCACGAAGGCCCACGCGGACCGACGTCCCAGCGTCGGGTCCGCATCTTACTGCCGGACCCACCGACGAGCGACGGGTCCGCGAAGAGCCTCCGTTGCCCTTCCAAGTGAACGGCCCACCCATAATCTTACCGATGATAAGATACCGGTAGCTAAGTGGCACTAACTTCTTTCCAACGATATGGATACGCTGGCAAACACTTACAATCAAGTTACGACCGGAAAGAATGACGAACCAATGCTTCTCCGTCCCGTGGATTTCTCCATCTTGGACGAGCTTACCGAGGGACGGAACGTCGGTGCGAACCTCCACATGTCGCTTGACGTCTCCAGGCCCTACGTGAACAATCGGCTTGGGCAACTCGCGGACTACGGTCTCGTCCGACGAGTCGGTCCAAACGAAAGCGTCGGCCTCTACGAGATTACGGACCGTGGCCGCGCCGCGCTGGAGCTGCGCGACGAGTACGCGGAGACCGAGGACTTCGACGCGCTGATTGACGACTACCTCGACGCCGAGGATTGACCGAAGGCTTTTGCCCGATTCTGGACAACTACCAGGTATGAGCACGAAGCGCGAAATCCGTCTCATCGAGACGGACGACGGCGAATGGGCCGCCGTCGACGAGGATTCCGGTGTCACCAGTACCGGGGAAACCCGGGAAGAGGCGCTGTCGAACCTCGACGCGGAGACTTCGACTTCCGACGACGACGCGCCGCTCGGGGATCGACTCCGTGGCATGGCCGGAGACCTCGACGTGGACCCGGTCGAATCCGTCCGCGAAATCCGCGAGCGGACGTAGCGATGCGGTACTTTCTGGATACGAACGTGTTCGTCGCGGCCGTCCTCGACGACGACGAGGCGGAAGCGACCGGGACGGCGACCGCGCTTCTGAACGCGGACCATGAGTTCCTCACGTCGTAGCTGAATCTCATGGAGCTGCGGACGGTGCTGACGAAGAAACACCGACTGGATCGCGACCGGGCGGCCGCGATCGAGGACGAAGTCCGTTCGGACGTGGAGGTCGTCGTCCCCGATGCGGGAAGCGTCCTCGACGCGAACCAGCTTCAGGATGAAACGCTTCTCTACCCGATTGACAGCCTGATCTTGGCGTGCGCTCGGGAGTACGACGCGACGCTCGTTTCCTTCGACGCGGAGCTTATCGATGCCGGATCGGAACACCCGGTGGACGTGAACGACGCGTAGACTCATTGGAGGTGTTCACCTCCGTAGTCGACCTCGTACGGGTTTCCGTCGGGAGGATAGCGGGGGCAGATGACGAGCGCCCCGCTATCGGCGGACTCGAACACAACCGGTCGGTCCGGTTCGACGTGCACCGTGATTTCGTCGCTGTCGCCCGGAATTGTCTGATAATCCAGCAGTAGCAGGTACCGGTCGACGACGGCTGCCGTGTGGTCTGGGTCCGGGTCGATTGCCCTCGTGACTGCAGGGCTATGGATGTACTCGCCGAGGTCCGGCAAGCGGTCCTCTTCTTCCTCTTCTGGGTGGTTCGGGCAGATCGCCAGTGTCTCGCCGTCGGTGACGAAGTGGAGGTCGCGTCCAGACCTGAACTTAATCGCACGGAGAAGCTGCGCCCGCGTGATCGTGTGCGAGATCGTCTCCGTACCCGGGTCAACGCTGTCGATGACTGCGACCGCCCTGTGTCGTTCCACGGTTGTTTCGGTGTCGAAGTCAGGACTATCGTCGCCGAACATCCACCGCGGCTTCCCGCCGTCGGTGGCGAGCTCTGGTTCGTCGTCCTCCAGGCTGATCCACTCGTTGTCGTGGAGCCCTTTTCGCCAGGCGACGGGTTCGAGCGTGAGTTCCCGGCCGCAGCCGTCGAAGACGTCGCGGTCCGGGTGGTGCGCGTAGCATTCCCCGATGAGTGGTTCGGGTTCGTCGTCGATTTTCATGGGGCGGACGTGCGTCGCGCCGCATTCCGGGCAGCGGAACCGGACCGCGCTCAGTCGCGTCACTGACCGTCACCTCCGGTGGCTTCGACGGTGACGCGGTACGTCGTCGGGTCGTCGCCGTAGGGCTTCACGCTGACCTCACGGATTCCGATGTGACCGTTTACGACGTGCTGCCCTTCTGCTTCGAGGCTGCGGCGGTTGATGAGCGGGTACCGGTCGCGGTCCGCCGCGCCGGGCTTCATGTCTATCGTCGCGCCCCGGATGCGGAACACGACTCCCTCCGACAGGTCGACGTCTGCCGGCATCTCCAGCCCGTCGGCGTCGAGCGTCAGCGAGTCTGCGAGTTCAACGCCGCCGTCAGTGACGGCCGCGTGAGCCGGGTTCTCGGCCGTGCTGTCGCGGAGGAGACGCGCCACGGTCCGAAGGGGGAGCGCGGTCACGTCGCGGCCGCACGGGGCGAGCACGGTTGTCGCCGGCCCCTCGGCCGCGAGGCCGTGGTCCGCGAGCGGCTGCCCGCAGCTGCGGCACGTCTCGGCGGGGGTCTGCTCGCCTTCGTTCACCGCCATCAGGCGTCACCTCCGTTGTTGGAGTCGTTGAGGTCGCGGATGTTGTCCGCGAGTGATTCGACGAAGGCGTCGCGGCCGAACGGTTCGAACTGGATTGCGGAGAGCTCCTCGATTTGGTTGGTGAGCGCTTCTGCGATTGTGTCGGGCGTCACTGCGCCGTAGTCGTGCTCGACACTGTCGCGGTCGATGTGGACCATCTCGAACTGGTCTTCAATCGCCGCGTGGAGCGCGGTCGTGGTGACCGTGGTTGGGTCGGTGTTGTCGCTGGCGTGGAACGTGTGGAAGCCGAGGTCGCCGTACAGCATCATCCCGCTGAGCGTCGTCTCGGCGAACGCGTCGTTCGCCTCGCTCACTAGGTCTTGCGTTGTCTGCCTGGGCTCCTCGCCGCCGTCCGTGACGAGCCGGAGCTTCCCGCTGTCGGTCTCGTCGAGTGAGTCAGGCGACCTCATGCCGCCTCACCTCCGGTCCACACGACCAGACCATGGAATGCGAGTAGAACCCCTGCGACTGCGGCGAGGGCCCCGAGTCCGCCGGCGACGAACCACGCCGCTGTGATGACGGCGGCTGTGAGTAGGCTTGCGTCGGCGGCTGGTGCGTTCTTGAGGGCGGCGACGAGTCCGGCGGCGCCGACGGATGCGGGCAGCCATCTGGACGTGGCTGCGGTGTTGAACAGGTAGTGGTAGTTGCAGATTGGCCGTGGCGACACGTCTTCAGGGTGGTTTTCGCCGGTGCTTTTGCTGTACATCGGCCAGGTGCGGGCTGGGGACGCGGGGCGGCCGCATGACTGCATGGAGCAGCGCGTTTCCCACGGCGGAGTGGGTTGCTGCGTCACGCTTGCTCACCTCCGTTTTCGGCGGCTTCGTCGTCGAACGCGCTGGAGAGGAGGTTGATTCGGTCGTGGAGCAGCTGGCGGCCGGCGTCGGTGAGGACGTATTCGTTGGTGCGCTTGTCGAGTTCGGACTTCTCGACGAAGCCGTACTGTACGAGGTCGTCGAGGGCCGGGTAGAGCCGGCCGTGATTGATTTCTTCTCCGTACAGGCCCTCCAGGGTGTCTTTGATTGCGAGGCCGTACGGCGTCTCCTCGGCGGTCTGCAGGCGGGCGATGGCGTAGAGGACGTTCCCCTGGAACGCGGTGAGGTCGGTCCAGCGCGGTTGGTCGTTACTCTCGGTACACTTTTTCGACTGCGTGGATTGACTAGACATTGCTCTGGTCGTACTGCGGATACTGCGCTCTGCGCGTGGTTCGCGGACGATTCAGGGTGACCCACACCACGACGCCCTGGACTCTGCCAGGAGGTAGGGCGTCGTGGTCTGTCAGGTCACTCTCGGGACGAGAGACTCGTCGATGAGGTGGCGGTGCGTCCGTCCGTGCGGGGATTTCAAGTCCCCGGCAGGTGCATTCTGACATGGGTTCCGTACCCCGGATACGGGACCACACGCGGACTGGTGCGCTTACACCGAGTCCGCTTTCTACGGCGAATCGTCGCGTAGCGACGGTGCCGCGTGTTCGTCCCGTAACACCTCGTGTGAACGGGGGGAACTTAGTTGTTTGCACTAAGCTAACTGTTTGTAGCCGCTTAGTTTCCTCTGTGAAACCACCAACCACATGATAATATGGTGCCTGAGATTCCACGCAAGGACGATGGCCGGTGGTCGCGAGGAAACGGTTGATGATAGCGAGATTCTCCGTGTCTTCAGGGAGTCGGAGGACCCGGCGCTCTTTACTGGAGAGGTTGCTGACGCCATTGGGTTCTCTAATCAGGGAACACTCCCACGTCTTCGGAACCTCGCTGAACGCGGACTTCTGTCCACCAAGAAATCGGGGAGAGTGCCGATGTGGTGGTTGACGGACGAGGGCCGCGAGTACCTCGACGAGGGGGAATAACGCAGTGTACGACTTTCGCGCTCGGGTGTTGTTTGTGATTCTGTTGCTGGTGGTCGTCGGGTCGTCGCTAGGGCTCTCTGCGCTCGTGTTGATCCTGTACTGAGTGACACCCGAGACCGTCAGAAACGGCTGCTCACGGTCGCCCTGGTATCCTGCTTGCCGTCTCAGGACGACGAAGACACCGAAGGCGAGGCGCGGAGAGAGCCGAGTTGCCATCAGTGGCCTCTGAGCAGCCGCGTTTCGGTCTGTTCAGTGACGACGTCCATCCAGTCGGGAAGTGCGTCGATGACGACCGGGACGCGGCCCTGGAACGCGCGCTGCGGTTTCACGCGGCCGCGGACCACGTGGACGTCGAGCCGCCAGTCGCCGTGGTCGCTTGGCGTGTTGATGTCGAGCTGGAAGGTGTGGTTTGCGTCGACGCTCGCCTCGACGGTGACCTGGTCTGGTGCGTCTGGGCGGTCGACGCCGTGGCCGACCAGGTCGACGGTGAACTCGCTGGTCTGTGCTCCGTTTCCGTGGGCCGGTCCGTTTGTGGCCATATCTGGTTGTGAGAGCTATCCCGACAAGAGGCTCGCGCGGAGGGTTCCGATTGGTTCCGCTCCGAACGAATCGCAAGACGGCGAGCGGGCCGAAAGTTCCGTTCCGGGTTCCGTTCCGAATTTCGTCCAGCCGCTCACCAGCGCCTATTCTGCTGGCTGGTCTTGGTCGAAGTCGAAGTTGGCGACGAGCCGTTCGGTGGCTTCGTTCGTGGAGCCCGTCTTCCCGTTGTTGATGAAGAACCGTTCGTCTCGTGAGAGAACCGGGAAGTCCTGCAGCCCCGCGGGGAGGTCCTCGTACGAACAGAGCCAGTTCCCGTCGAGGTCCGCCAGGGTTTCCGCGAACCGCTCGTGGTCGATGCTGCCAGCTGGGTAGTAGTCCTCTTTCCCGATGTACGGTGGGTCGCAGTAGAACACCGTCTCCGCGCTGTCGTACTTCGAGAGGACCTCGTCCCAGTCGAGGTTCTCCAGGACGACGTCGTCGAATCGCTCCGCGAACTCTCGGAGGATGTCGATTTTGTTGGAGAAACTGGTGGCGGGGTTCGACACCTTGCTTGTCCCGAACCCGCCTCCTGAGTCGTACTTTGCTCCCCACTGCGTGTACCGGAGGAAGAAGAATCGGCCTGCCCGCTCGATGTCGTCCGTCGGCCGGTAGCCTCGGTAGTAGAGGTCCGCCCATTCCTCATGGAGGCTCCGCGAATACGGGGCTGCTGCGAGCCATTCGACCAGTTCATCTGGCTGTTCCCGAAGGATTTCGAAGAACTGGACGAGGTCTTCGTCGGTGTCGTTGTAGACTTCGACCGTGCTTACGTCGGGGTCTTTGTTCACCAGGACCGCTGCGGCTCCGCCGAACACTTCGACGAAACAGTCGTGGTCGGGGAGGTGTTCGAGAATCCAGTTCGAGAGCTTCGTCTTTCCACCCGGATAGGGGAATACCGTTCGTGGCATCAGTTCCTTCGGACCCGTCGCCTAGTGAAAAGCACGAGGCTGGTGGTTCCACTTGGTTCCGTTCCGACGCCGTGCCCGGGTTATTCTCCGTCTTCCAGTGGAGTCAACTCGGCCGAGTCCACCGGGACGACCCTGTACTTCCTCCCTCGGTTGTCCCGGGACGACGTAATCAAGTTGTAGTGCTCCATCTTGGGAAGATGGCTTTTCCGGAGCGCCCTGAGCGAAATCGGGTCTGCGTGCTCCTCCCTGTACTTCTCGTACAGGTGCTTCTGAATTAACGGTCCGTCGCGCTCGAGGACCCGGAACAGACTCCGCTGATGCGGATTTAGCTTCGAAATCGTCTTCCGCCGAACTTCGTCTTTCGCGTCCACCAAAGACGACTCGACGAATCGGACCGGAATCGTCGATAAGCCCTCAGACGTGGCTTTTCGCGCAGCGACTCGAAGCGCAGTAATTGCTGTTCTCGCGTCTCCCTCGGCAAGCTGTGCAATCCGTTTAAGCACGGACCGCTCCACGGCGCTGGGGTCGAGGCCTTCGCGAGCGCGACGGTGGAGAATCTCCGTCACTGTCGTCTCGTCATATCGGTCGAAGTTGACGGAGTACCCGACTGAGACTCGTGATCGGATGCGGTCGTCTAAATCGGCGAGGAGGTCGATCTCTCGGTTGGCGATACAGATCCAGGCGACGCCGTGGATTGTGTGGAGATCGTAGAGAACCTTCGAATCAGATATTTGGTCGACTTCGTCGAGTATCACCACGGCCGGCCCCGTGAGGCCCGCCTGAATCGTTTCGGTGAGCTCTCGAATCGGAGCGTTTTGCCTGACTGCAGCGCCGACTAGTTCTTTCGCGATTCGCTCCAGCACGCCGTTCCGCGTGTAGTCAGCCCAGCAGTTCACGTAGGCAGTTGGGAGGTCCAGGACTTCGCGGCGCAGCTCGCGAACAGCTGCTCGTGCGACCGTGGTTTTCCCGGCGCCGGAGGGGCCGAACAGGAAACAGTTCTCGGCCCGGAACCCGTCTTCGACAGGTGCGAGCGCGTCTGTCACTTCGTTCATGTGCCGGTTCCGGCCGACGATTTCGTTTGGGAGATGTTCGTCGTCGAAGACCGTTCCATCACGTAGCATTCGAGAAAGTGGTCTGCGAGCTGAACGGATAAGGGAGAGCCATGGGCGGAGTGAAGGTGAAAGTGGTCTTGCGATTGGATCTGCCCCTTCTCGTAGAGTAGGCCGGGACTCTATACTGTGAGTGTGTTTCCGTTGATTCGGAGCCAGTCTCGGCGGTCCCGATAGTCCGGAAGTATTGTCCCGACGGTGTTCCAGAACGCGTCTGAGTGGTCACCGTGATTTTCGTGGGCTAACTCGTGGACGAGCACGTAGTCCTGAATCCGAACGGGGGCAAGTATTAGTCGCCAGTTCAATCGGACAGTTCCGTCTTCGTACTCACCCCAACGGTCGGTGAGGTCCACCACCTCGATGTCGGCGTCTCTGACGCCGAGTTTTGCTTCAAACCGGTCGCTCCGTTCGGGTATCTCTTCTTTTGCGGTTTCGACGTACCAGTCGACGACTGCCTGACGTTTCCGCCGGATGCTGACGTGGTCGGTTGATGCGTCGAAGTCATGGACACGGATACGGAACTTGTGGCCGTCGAATGTGACTGTCGGCTCCGGAACATCGGCCTCGACGACCTTCAACGGGTACTGGCGTCCTTTGTATGGAAGCGTCTCGCCGCTCAGGAACTCGCGGGAGTATGGTGGTGATGCCTGTTTTTCGAGGCCGTACAGTTTCTCTAGGAGCCACGGCTGTTTTTCATTGAGTGTCTCTTCCACATCGGTTGTGGAAGCTGTTACAGGGGCGCGAACGGTCAGTTCTCCGTTGTCGTCGAGGGAGAGCCCGATTGTCTCCCGGCTATCCGACCAGTCGATCTGATACGGAATAACCGTCTGGCCGATATGGTACGTCTGCGTCATTCGTAGTGAGCACGTGCGAGTTCTACGACACGATTCGTGAGTGCCGTTCGTTCGTCGTCACTCATCTTGATGCCCGACTTAAGCAACTGGAGCGCCACCCGTTTTCGCATCTTCTGCTGGACCGTGACCTTCTCTTGCCACTCAACGACATCGGCCACATCTTCAACCTCGGCGACCAGCTCGCCTGTCAGTCCGACGAGTTCCTGCTGGTCGACGTCGTGATCTTCGTGGCGCAGCACGTCCTCAAGGGCGTGATAGAAGGACAGTTCGGTTGCGTTGTCGAGCCCCTTTGATTTCGCTTGTTGGTCACGGGAGCGAATCTCGTTCAGTACGTCTTGGAGTTCCTCGATGAGTTCCCGGTCTGTCAGCCGCTTCTCACGGTAATCTTCGATGAGTTCCTCGACGCGTTCCTGAAGGGATTCGTACTGGACTGGGTCCTCGTCGTATCGGACGGAAATCTCGTGTTTGAGGGCGTGTTGCATCTCGCTTGCTCGGGCTTCCTCGTCCTCGATGGACTCAATGTTCGCGTCGAATTCGTCGCCCTCCATTATCGAAACCGGGTCTTCGTTCAGCACGTCGATGCCCTTCGACTGAATATGGTCCTGAATGATCTCCCTAACCTTCTCGCCGGTCCCCTCGAGGTTCATTGACTCATCCCGGTAGCGCTGTTTGGCCTGAGCGAATATCTCGCCGAGCCGGTCGAGATCATCTGTATATGGGTTCGCCATCGGGTCTGGGAGGACGATGTTCATCAGCTTCGAGAAGCGCTTGTACGCGTTCACGAACTCGATGCGGGTGTCCTCCGGCTCAAGGGTCTGGAGACATGCCTCCATGTCATTGAGGTCCTCAAAGAAGGAAATGGCCTTGCCGTGGGCTGCTTCCAGGTCGGCCTGCTTGTCCTTGACGGGAACCATTGCGCGCTCAACGTCCTCTTCGGAGAACATCGCCAGCGCCTCGCGGAGGTCGTCGGAGACGCCGTAGTAGTCGACGATCAGACCGTGAGTCTTCTCAGGGAACGGCCGGTTGACGCGGGCGATGGCCTGGAGGAGGTTGTGCTCCTTCAGCGGTTTGTCCAGATACATCACCTGGGCAACCGGAGCGTCGAATCCCGTGAGGAGCATTTTGCAGACGACGAGAAGCTCGACCTCGCCGTCGGGATCGACGAATGACTCCTTGTAGTTGGAGATTTCGCTGTCCGACGGCGTCCAGCGCTTGATGTGCTCGGGGTCGTTGTGGCCCGGTGAAATGACCACGCGGGATTCGGGGCCGTTCAGCTCGTCGAGCTTCTCCTTGTACCGGACGGCGGCCTCCTTGCTCGAGGTGACGACCAGTCCTTTGAATCGGTCCGCAACGTCGTTCTCGTAGTGTTCGATGAGGTCAAGCGCGACTTCCTCAATTCGCGCTTCTGCCTCCGCGAGGTCCTGCTCGCGGGCGTACCGTTTCTTGATCTCCGCTTTCTCCTCGTCGGTGTAATCCGCGAAGACGCGGTCAAAAATTCGGTCGAGGTTCTGGCCCTCAAGGTGGATGTCGGCGAGCCGGCCCTGGTAGAGGATCTCGACTGTCGTATCGTCTTCGAGCGACTGGTCGATGGTGTACGTATCGATGTAATTTCCGAAAGTCTGGCGCGTATCGCGCTCTTCTTTCTCGATTGGTGTCCCGGTGAAGCCGATGTAGAAGGCGTTCGGGAGCGCGGTCCGCATGTTGTTCGCGAGCTCCTTGTACTGGGTTCGGTGCGCCTCGTCGACCATCACGAAGATGTCGTCGTCGCGGGAGAGCACGGGGAAGTCGCCTTTCTCGTCCTCGTCGAGTTGGAACTTCTGGATGAGCGTCGTGATGGTCTCGCCTGCGTTGTGTTGGAGTTTCTCCCGGAGTTCTTCCTTATTGTCGGCCTGCTTCGGATTCGGGAAGCCACAGCGCTCGAACGTCGCGTGAATCTGGTCGTCGAGTGCAGTTCGATCCGTTACTAAGAGGAGTGTCGGGTCTGGCTTCTCGCGGCGGAGCTTGAGGCCCAAGAAGAGCATCGTGAGCGACTTCCCGGAGCCCTGGGTGTGCCAGACGACGCCGCCCTGCGCTTCGTGGCGTGTGCGGCGATTAATGCGTTCAAGGGCCTTGTGGACGGCGCGGTACTGCTGGTAGCGCGCGACCATCTTCACCGTCCCGGATTGTTTGGTCTCGAAGACGGTGAAGTTCCGGAGCAAGTCGAGCAAGCGTTCTGGCTCGAAGAGCGCGTACAGCATCCGGTGCTGAGGTGTAACATAGTCGATACCGAACCGCTCTGAAAGCTGTTCGTCGTCTGCGGGATAGGGATCGCGCCACGGCTTGTATTGGTCCTTCGGCGTGCCGTAGGTTCCCAACACCGCGCCCTCGTACCACGCCGCGACGGAGAACTGGTTGTATCGGAAGAGTTCCTCTGCGCCTTCGCTGCCGGTTTTGGTCCGTTCGTTCTGGTAGCGTTGGAGCTGTTCGAGCGCCTCGCTGCGCGGCTCGGCGACGGTCGGCGCCTTGCACTCGATGACACCCAACGGGAGACCGTTGACGAACAGCGTGATGTCGGGCTTGATGGTCTCTATGTCGCCCTCAACGTCGAACTGGCTCAGCGCGAAGAGGTCGTTGTTCGCGGGGTTCTCGTAGTCGATGTACTCGACCGTCTGGTGTTTCGGCCCGTAGCCACGGTCCTGCTCGACGGACGTGTGGCGAACGAGCTTCTCGTGGATCTGCTCGTTCTCGTCCATCGCGCTCGTCCCCGTGACGTGCTGGATTTCACGGACGACCTGATTCAGGTTGTTCTCGTCAATCCAGGGGTTGAGGTCTTTGACGGCCCTCTGAAGTCGGGGTTCGAGTACAGCCGATGATTTGGTGTCCCGTGGGTCGGTCCAGTTTTCGGCCTGTTGGTCGTGGATCTCCCAGCCGAGGGTGGCCAGGGTTTCGAGAGCGGGGCGTTCAGTGTCGGCGTACTCGTCGGGCATGGTTATTCAGTCTCTAGACGACGCTTGCCTGTGAGGAGGTCCTGCATCAGGCCACGCTTGAGTTCTTGGTAGGCTTCCTTAGTTTCCTGTTCGTCCTGCATTTTCTGATTTACCCGGTGGAACGCTTCGGAGATCTCTCGCTGTTCCTCAATTGGCGGGAGTAGGATTGGCATCGTCTGAAGATCCGTCTTAGAAAGTTCAATTTGGCCGGTAGATCCAGCAACACAGAACGCGTATAGCATCTTCTGCCCATGATTTGACTCCAGATAGAACCGTAGATAGGTGGGGTCAAGCACAGAGTCATCGGGATGTACTCGAGTGATATGGGAGTCGAGAGCGTGCGTATCTGATTCATTTGTCCATTCCAATGCACGGCCAAGTGTTCCTTTTCCTGTGGAGTTGATGAGTACGTCGCCGTTCTTGACCCAGTACTTATCTTTCCAACCTGACGCAACCTCGGCATCGAGACGGTTCAGCTCCTCTGGGTGGAAGCCATCCCAGTAGATACAGGACTGGTTCAGAACAGGAACCCCTCCTTCCTCAACGTATGCCGGCTGCTTCCCCCGGGTGATGATCTCAGTCACATTCTCCAACCGGGCCATCCGCCATTCAGCCGGAATTTTCAGTCTTCGGGGACCAAGGTACAGTTCCACATATTCGTCATGACCGATCCCTTGGACCAGCAGGTCCTGCATTAAGCCCCGCTTCAACTCGTCTGTCTCCTCAATCGCGTCGTCTACTTCCTGAACTCGTCTGTCCACCGTCGAAAGCACGTCGGCGATGCGTCGCTGTTCGGAGAGGGGAGGGGTAAATAGCTGGACGTTTTCAAAGTCGGATTTGTTAACCGCAGGATAGCTGGTCCCTGTCATCCGATTCGTCATTTGGTCCAAGAAATACTTGCTCAATACAGCCTGCGTGACATACGCCGCCGAAACACCATCCCGCGCAGATAGAACTGCAAATCCAGTCGAACAGACTTTTCCATCGTGTTCTTCAGTGACAGGTGCGAACGCTTGGAGGTACGGTCGTACTTTCCCGACGAGTGTGTCGCCCTCATGAACTATCTGCTTCGCTCGACTGGGTGCCTCATCAACCGGCGTGGTTTTCGACCTCTCAATACGGCCTGTTGACACTGAATCGATGTCGATGTACTCGAAAGTCTCGGAATCGTGCTCTTCTGGGTCAAATCGTTCCGTACTCAGATCGCAGAGTTCTGGTATCGTTCTTGTTTCCCAATCGAGAGGTATCTCAAATTGTTTTGGCCCGATTTGGGCTACTTCATGATCCCCTCGAGTATCTGTTGTCTCCAGATGTCTACTCATCGATAGTCCAGTTCCTCCATGTACTCCTCCAGTTCTGCTTCCGTCCGTTCGCGCTTCTCGGCCAGCCGGTCCAACTCTTCCAGTTTTGCGCTCACATCTATCGGCTCTTCGGGCTCTGTCGTGTCGACGTAACGTGGAACGTTAAGGTTCCAGTCGTTCTCCTTGATCTCCTCCAGATCCACGAGCCGACTGTGGTGGTCCTCCTCCCGCCCGGTTAGGTAGCTTTCGGCGAGATACTCGACACCCCCATCGGTGAGTTGATTCTGATTGGATTGTTCCTCATACACCTGCGTACCGGACTCTCGCAGTTCCTCGTCCTCCGCATAGATGAAGAGTACTCTGTCCTTCCGCTCTTCCGGCTTGTCCTTGTTGAAGATGAGCAGACAGCCCGGTGAACTCGTATTGTAGAAGAGGTTCTCCGGGAGTGCGATGACTGCCTCAATGAGGTCGTCCTCCAGGAACGGCTTGCGGATCTTCTTCTCCGAGCGTGAGCGGAAGAGCACCCCATTGTCCATCACGATGCCTGCCTTCCCTGTCTCGTTGAGTGAGGCGATCATCAGTTGAATCCACGCCCAGTCGCCACGGTTCTTCGGCGGCAGGCCGTAGTCGAAGCGGTTGTATGGCTCGTTCTCTTGCACCCACTCCTTGCCCCACGTCTTGTCGTTCCAGGGCGGGTTTGCGACGACCCGGTCGAACTTTTCGAGCTCGTCGTGCTCGGTGACGAACTGCGGGTCTTTGATGGTGTCGCCCTTCGCGAGCGTCGTGTCCTGCAACTCGTGGAGGAGGACGTTCATCTCGCCGATGGCCCACGTATTCAGGTTCTTCTCCTGGCCGTAGAGGGAGATGTCCTCCTTGTCGCCGCCCTTCTCAGCGACGTGCTGGGCGGAGTAGATGAGCATCCCGCCCGAACCACAGGCCGGGTCGTACACCCGATTTCCCGGCTCCGGGTCGACACAGTCGACGAGCAGCTGGACAACCTCGCGGGGCGTGTAGAACTCGCCGCCCTTCTTCCCGGCGTCGTCGGCGAACTGCCGAATCAGATACTCGTAGGCCCGCCCGAAGATGTCGGGGTCCTCCAGGTCTGCGTTCCGGTAGCGGTGCTTGTCGAAGTGTGTGACCAGTTCGTCGAGGGTGGCGTCGGAGAGCCGTTCTTTGTCGTTGAAGTCGACGGTCGTGAGGACGCGGTCGGCGATGGCGTCGTTTTCGTCTTCGACTGCTTCGAGGGCCTTCGAGAGCGCGGCGCCAATGTCGGTGTCTTGGGCTTTGATGTGGTCCCACCGAGCGCGTTCGGGGACCCAGAATTCGTCGTGAAGGTCCCGGTAGTCTCGAACGAAGTCTTTGTCGTTGCCGGTCTCTTCGGCGAGCTCCTCGGTTTCTTCTTCGAAGCGGTCGTTGATTCGCTTCAGGAAGAGGATTCCGAAGATGTAATTTTTGTAGTCCGCGGCGTCGATAGAGCCGCGCAGAATATCGGCAGCTTCCCAAAGATGGGTTTCCAGCGTGTCTAAGTCGAGAGTTCCTCCCTCCGCGTACTGGGAGATGCTCTCATTCTCAGAAGCCATACCTGCACTCATTTCCCTTATCTTCTTATCAGTTTCTGCTCCGGTCAGCGTCAGGCGATATTTGGGGGCCGACACCTATGGCGTTTGACCCCGATAAACAGCCTCCAGACGCAGGCAAGACTCTTTGGAGTTGTGACTTCTGTTTTTCCTCGGTTGCTACTCCCTGAGTCGCCATTGGTGACGCGGGTGAACCCAGTCCCAAGAGTCGACGTCGGCCTCGTCGAAGTATTCGCCGCGGCCGGCGTACCGGATTTCTTCGGGAGCATCCCGAGCGAGATCGTCGACGCCGATCTCTGACGGCCGCAAGCGGCACTGCGGCCACCGGAGGCTGTGCGGCCTGGGCGGAGTGCGGGGTTCGGATGACAGCAGAAGGGAAACTTTTGAGCTATTTTCCCATACGTCCACGGGATTAGCGACATGTCCACATAGAAGGAAGATATATGATGAACGAGACACCTGGTTGTGTCAAGTGGTGAAATAGTTGCCTCAGCGTCTTCTACAACTGTTCGGTACCTACGACCTGTTTGGAAAGTCAGTACCTGGGGCTGCGCTTTCCCTCGGAATCATTTCTCTTCTTCCAGCTTCGTCTTTTCCATCACTCAACGGTCAGAGCTTTGCGGGTATAGCCGCGCTCCTTATTGTGTTGCTTCTTACTGGTCTAACGATTGGTCAGGGAGTTCATACGCTTGCAGACAACTTCGAGAAGGCGTTCCTTTGGTTGGTCCGACGTATCCGAAACTCAGCGAATCTTTTAGCAACGTCGGTTGATACCGATCTCTCTGCGAAGTCTCTCAAATCAACAACTGACCCGACGAACCCACCGAAGAGACATAGAAGGGTACTAAACAACTGGTGGGATGGTAGTATCGAGTGGTTACGGCGCCGATACTGGGGGAGTTATGACTCTCTGATCGGCCACCGCTATTTGTTTGCTCGTTCGATTGAATGGAACTACAGCCAGGAGAGAGGCGATGATCGCTGGAATACTGAATCCCGAGGAGAGCTTTTTGACCACTTCATCGACGGATACAAAGATGCTTTCGGCCATGATCTCAGAAAGCACGTGCACAGCACCCAGGACATAGTCAACAGATACCCGCTAATAACGGCTAAACTCAAACAATCGAATGGCAGTGGGTATCAGAACTTCCAGGCAACGTACTCCTTCTGTCGGAGCATGTGGGTTGTCTTTCTGTTACTTTTTGTCGTCTACTTCGACTTGATGTTCTTGGGTTGCTACGGTGGCATCATTAATGCCTGCGTAACAATCGGTCAACCGGTTGTACTCTCAGCTGTGAGTGAAAAATTGTATCCTCTTCTTCTGGGTCTGATCGGAAGTGGAGTAGTGGTTTTCTTCGATGCTGCAGGGACGTATAAGCGCCATTACGTGGAGTATCTTATTGCTGAATTTGGTGTGACCTATTTGGATGGCCATGAAGCGAATGATGGAGATGGAGACGAGGAGTCTCAGGAAAATAAGGCCGATCCTGGGAAAACAATAAGTAGCCCGCTTCGAGGCGTACAATGACCACTCAAACTTCACCTCCACCACAAGGTAAGGCATTAAGTCACAGAGAGCGTAAATGGTATCAATGACCCTCCGGGAAACCCTTCCTCCGAATCAAACATTCGAGGTCGATTCGGAGGTCCAAGACAAAGAGATTGTGAAGGGCTTCTTGGAGAGATATCGCTATTTACACGAATATCGGATTCAAAAACTGGTATACATAACGGAAGTGGTTTCAGTGTATGAGCGTGGGAAGCGACTCACAGAGTTTGACTTCAAGCCATACTTGTATGGTGCCTATGCAGACAATCTTCCCCAGATGCTAGAGCGTCTTGCTGAGGATGGGGAAGTGGATACGAAGAAGGACACCCACCACGGTAAAAAGACGACTGCCTACATGAGCGTGGATGAATCTGGTAAAGAGATTTCGGCTACGCTCACGGACGAAGTTGGCGACATCATCGAAAGAGTTCACGAGGCAACAAAGTCGATGAGCAATGAAGAACTTGCAAAGTGGAGCAAGGAGACTTGGCTGTACCAAGAGGAAGGTTACGGAAAACCTATGGACTTCAGCCGTTTGATGCAGCGGAGCGAAAGAGAGATTGAAGAAGAATTAAAGCAAGGGTTCCCGGATTTAGAGTTGAGTCCACAGAGAGGGTCTGGAGGGGCCGGCTCATTCGGAACCCCAAGCTGACGACATCCGAACGGTGAGTTACTAAGCGAATGGCGGGCGAGTACAGCCTCGTGGATCTCCGTATTAGATCGCAAAAGACGATAAAATAGTCTTACGTCAGGGTCAGTAATGAGCGAGAACCTTGACGATCACCATCCTCGCGCTCAACGGATTCTCCAGGCGACAGAGCGGTTCATTTCGGATTTCAACCGATGTATCCCCAGCAGTCACGCCACGGAAGTCATGTACGGGTAAAGCCCTCTACGGAGAGGTGAAATCGAGCAGGCGCCCGAGCGATTCATTGAGGAACAATACATCCAACGGGTGATGAGCGCCTTTCAGCAAACATACCGGCCGCAGCCGAAAGGGTTTGATGGATTAGGAGGTCGGATTCCCGACTTCACAATTCTGAATGTCGAACCGACGGTAATTGGGGAGCTGAAGAAGCCGAACCGCAACTTGGACGCGAGGAGTGAGTCCCACAAGTACCTCGACCTAATCGATGAACGACCCGTGGTCGGAATTGCGACGGACGGCTGGACGTGGATACCCCACTGCCGACGAGGGTGAGGAACCAGTACACGAAGCAGGTAAGCCTCCGCCGAATCATCAAGGAGCTCGCCCGTGCCGAGTCTTACGAACGAACACGGAAACACCCACAGCGTGTCCTTCGATAGCGGTGCTAAATTTGCGGATGCATTTAGATCCAGTGCCTTAGAGAGCCACTTTGAGTAAAACGAGAATACGAAAGACAGACGGTATATGCAATCACACCGTTGTACATCGCTTAGTAGATATTGAAGACGTCGCTTTCGAGTGTTACTCCAGTACTGTCTTGATGTCATCCCCTCCTCTTGAATGAAATGTTCTCTGAATCAGATAATTACACCGGGCCATATTTCGTCTGACTGCCGAATATGACTAGGGAAGCCAAATACGGTGCTCTTCTCGCCGGCTATGTTGTTCGAAATACACTACTCAACCACACACATTTCTATTATGTCCTCTCTAACGCCACAATACATTTTTAAGCAACCGTCAGCTAACCGACGTTGACAAGGTAAAGCATACCACCTAAAGAATCGGATCGAGTTCCGTGGTCTGTGCCAGCAGACACACGGATTGACTCTGGTGGCTCTCCTAGTCGTCCAGTAGGGCTCCAATGTATCCCCATCACTGGGCCGAATTAAATCTGCCGCTGGAGGAGAACTGCGAGACACATCCATCAGCCGCAGATTAAATGAGCCACAACACACTACACGACTGGATCGAAGAAGAGGTTCCTCCTGTCGATAGTCTCGAATCCCATCGCCGAGTAGCTGATTGGTTCGTTGACCATGGTCACGAGTTTGGAGTCAATCGGAATTCATGGCCTCGGACGAGCACGATTGAGGAAGAGACCGATCACCTACGGGACACGGGAGTTTATACCGTCCTGTCGAACCTGACGGAGATTGACCTGCTTGCCATCAATAAAGGCGCAGATACGGGTTACGTAATGAATCATCGGACTGTTGAACAGTTCCACGAAATCCGTGAAAGGGAATGGGTCCCGGTTCTTGACGACGAAATTGATCGCTTCTTGGGATCTGTTTCACCTGAACGGGGAGTAGGGGTTGCTACTGATGGTGGGCCCACTCCTGCAGCGATTGCACTAGATGCTGTTGATCAGGATGGGGCCTCTGTAGCAAGAGTGTTGACTAATGAGGACAGCGACTTTGAAAGGCTCAAACTCTACGACACAATGGTAGCCGCCATTCAGGATTCGGACGAGGTTGAAAAGACCGAGGAGTACGGTGCTATGGGGTTCAGAAGCCGCCCGAACAAGTATGCCCTCTCGGAGGTGGCTACCCGTGTTGCGAAAAACTCGTCCTTATTAGACTTCAGCTAGCAGACCCACCTACTGACGGAGGACGGGTTTACATCCGCCATGCGTGCCGCGGATGAACCCAATCCCACTCTGCGAGGTTCTCGCCGCGCAGATACTCGCCGAGCCCGAATCGACCGTCTCTTTGAGTGTTGACGTCGACGGGATCGTCGGCGCCGTCGGCGTCGAAGGAGACGCGGACGGTGCCGCGCCAGATGTGGTCCCAGAACACCGCGTAGTCACAGCCGTCGGCGACGCCGAGCAGCTCGTGCTGGCCTTCATCGAGGCTCATGATGTGCTCGGTCATCGCGGCCGCTTCGGTCGGCGTGCGGTGTTCTGCAATCGTCCAGGCGAGATCGTCCTTCAGATGTGACCCGGTGTCCGCCGGTTCGGTGGTTTTCGACATCGAATGAACGAGTGAGCGGGAGATGTAAGAACGCGAGCCAAGGGGGGAACGAAAGTAGATTCACTTCCGCCACGGGGGGTATGAACTGTAGTTCCTGCCCAGACTGGGCACGAGTGAAGTCCATTTTATATTAACCACTGGTGGCGCAGTAATAGGTGTAGGCCACGAGCGGTGTGAAAGTAATTAGAAATATGAATACGGAGTAATCTAATCGAACAATGGCTATTGCTGAATTACTGCCGTCATGGATGTTGAACCCGCCTGAAGCAATTTCTGTGTGGGCTGATATACTCCTATCTGCGCTCCTGATCGCCCTGTACGAAGGCCAGAGAAGGATCTCAAAGAGGCAGACCGAAATAATGGCTCAGGATCATGAACCAGACCTCAGAGTGGGAGGGCTGAGAGCTGACGGAGACTCTGTAAAAGTGAATCTAACAAATCTGGGTAACGAGGCTGCGAAGGACCTTAAGATAGTGACTAAGACCGAGTTTTCGGGTGAACGCTATTCTGGGGGAGTCGCGAGCTGGCCACTACGATCGGATGACTCGGTAAACGGAGAACGTGTGAATTTCATTGAACCTGATGTCGTTCGGCGAGAGTACTCGTGTATACTTCCGATCAAAATACGCGACCTTGAGACCGGAGAAGAACCCATCGGCGAATTCCGGGGACAATGCTCAAGATTAGTCGATTCCGGCGTTTTAGAATTATCCCTTGAAATATTGCTGCTTGCTGATGGTGGGGTAGGAGGGGCAACCGCTGAATCACTCTGGCAACAGGAAATTACGATTGGCGAGTACCAGGAGTTTGAGGAAGTCTATTCCAGATTCGTTGTATAGTTTCCACAACTCCTCAGCCTCAGCATCCAACTGCGTCCCCGCTTACTGTAGATAGTCATTCGCGCCCGACAGATCCGCGTGCCCCATTGTCCGGCGGATGTACTGCGGCGTCGCACCACGCGCCGCGATGAGCGTCCCATAGGTGTGTCGGAGTAAGTGTGGTGTAATCTTCTTACGGAGGTCCGTCTCCGCGGCCAACCGCTTCACGCGATTCGTCACTGTCCGCCGCGTCGCACCGTACTCGGCATTATACCCAAAGAAGTACGTCCCGTCTTCCTGTATTTCATCGTCGTATCCGTGCCACTCCCCTGACTCCCCAAAGAAGACGAACACCTAGGGGTAATCAGAGCACGGAGAAATTCCGCTGTACCGGTTTCCTCCATGTTCTTCGTGGATATCCTCGCCTCGATGGTAGGTCTGGCCGGGGTTGAACAGAGTAGATGACACGTCCAACGAAATCGCCGAACGTGTCTTTATTCTGATGGTGCGAGCAACGAGGTTAGATTTAGAGAACCTCGGATGAGAACTCATCTACCGACAGCGCCCGGCGGCAGAGACACCATCGCCCCGGTCGACACGTGTTCGAGAACTCTGGGCACCGACATCGCTATTCGACTCGCCACTGGTGGCGCGGATGAACCCAGTCCCACGAGCTGACGTCGACGTCGTCGAAGTAGTCGCCGCGGCCGGCGTACCGAATCTCCTCGGGGGCATCCCGAGCGAGGTCGTCGACGCCGTCGGCGTCGAAGGTCGCGGCGACGACGTGGTTCCAGAAGTAGTCCCAGTAGAGCGCGGTCTCGCAGTCGTCGATGAGTCCGAGTAGCTCGTACCGGCCTTCGTCGGCGTCGGTGAGGTGGCGCGTCATGGCGAATGCGTCGCTCGGTGAGCGGTGTTCGGCGATGGTCCAGGCGAGTTCGCCTTTCAGGTGGTTCCCGGTTGGGGTTGAGTACTGTGACATCAACTCGGTGGTGGGGGTGCGGGGTAAAAGACGCGAGCCATGGGTGGAGTGGAAGTGAAAGTGAATGCTCGGGACGGCAAAATCGATGTCCAGATTTGTGCGTGGGAGGGGTGCTGGCTGGACAACAATCTTGTATCAATAGCCTAACAGTGCTGTAGCTCATGTCGACATCATCGCCCATCTCAGTTGACCGTGAGGCTGGTACAGTGACGATACAGAACCTTACTATTGAGGATGATTCGGTTGCGGAGTACCTCGCCGCGCAAGATTCAGATGATGTAGAAGAGTCGGTAAGTCGGGCACTCCGAATCGGGGTTTCGACGATGGATCTGGTTGAAACCACGAAAGAGGTTGAATACGTTGAGCGACGGTTCGAGACGATGGAACGGGAGTTCCAAGACGAACTCGAAGAGCTTCGTGAGGAGCTTGACCACCGATTTGGCGACGATGGAGAAGTGTCACGACTCCTGAAGGGGCACCTCGGTGAAGATGGGCGGCTCGTTAGGCACCTTGAGGACACGTTTGGTGAGGGCGGTAGGTTCGCTACCCGTCTGGAAGATGAGCTGGGTGAAGGAGGCGAGAAGATCCAGGAGGCACTGAATCCTGATGAACCTGGTACGCCCACACACCGACTCAAGCAAGAAATTGAGGAGGTAAAGGAGAAGCTCACTGAAGAGGCAGCGCGTGAAGAAGTTCGAGAGAAAACCGCTCTGAAGGGGTTCGACTTCGAGGAGACGGTTGCAGAGATTCTCTCAGATATCGTCCGGCAAACCCCGAGCAACGTTGAAGACACGAGCGAGCAGACCGGTGAACTCTCCGATAGCAAGAAAGGTGATTTCGTGGTTACGCTTGGGGACACGAAGCAGCGGATCGTCGTCGAAGCCAAAAACGGAGCATTTGAGGGGACTATTGACTCCCAGATGACGACGGCAATCGAGAATCGTGACGCCGATTACGGAATCTTCGTCGCCAGCTCCGTTGAGTACCTCCCCCGAACGCAAGTAGGGTGGTTCTCTGAAGTTGATCAGAACTACGTGGTCGTCGCTTTGAGCGAAGATTCAGACGAAGAGATTGATCCGCGCTTCCTGAAGTTTGCGTATCACTGGGCACGGACTCGTTCCCAGCTATCTGCTGTAGACGCCGGTGATGACATCGACATGGAGGCAGTTCAAAGCGAGATAAGCGGCATGGAGGAGGCGATTACGGACTTCAAGAAGATTAGAACTCAGCGCACAAACATGGAGAGTTCCATCGAGACAATCCGGGATAGTCTGTCCGGGATTGAGGCCGAGTTTGATGAACGTGTTACCACGATCGAGGCGGAACTCGGGGTCATCTGACCCTCGGTTTCCCATCCTGGCCAGCGAGAATCACTGTATCGGAGGGGGCCTCGCCCAGACTGAATCAGGGTGTGAGGAAGGTGCGTCGGATGAGACTAGGTAGAACCGTTTTCAGGTCGCTTGCTTGGACGATTCGGACGGGGAGGTTGTCGCGGGATTGGGATGCAAGAGTGGCTGGTTCAATGTCGGTGTCGTCGAGGTCTTGGACGACTAGCAGGCCGTTCAAACCGGATCCGAACGTGCCTTGTTCGAAGGGGTATTCGTCGTCGCGTCTGAGGAAGGAGAGGTATTCGACGATCTCTGTGATTCCTTGCCGTATCGTCTGCTTGTTCGTCGAGTGCTTGACCTCAACGATGAGGTAGCTCTGTGCGGGGTCTGTTTCAGGTTGGGAGGTGACAAGTACGTCTGGCCGGTTCGTGTGTTGACTGACGTTTGTGTCGGTGAAATACGCGTCAGCGACGCGTGTAGCCGTTCGGAGTGCAGCGTCGGCTCGAGATGTCGTGGGTTCGTCGTCGGGAAGCGATTTGAAGTCAATTGACGGGTCAGCTGGGGTCTGGTTGTAGTAGACGCTGAGATTGCGGGTACCGTCGAATGTGGCTGCAGCTGTCCGGCCGGACGCGAGCGTGTGGTACGTGGGGGTTCCGATAGTTGGTCCGCCGACTGATTGGAGTGCATCGAGGACGCGGAAGAGGCTGAAGAGCTCGAAGAGGGTTTGTGACCCGGCGGGAGTGATCGTGGTTTCTTGGAGTAGTGACTGAAGCGCGTCGGTTGAGGTGTCGTACGCCCGCCGGTCTGCGAGCAGCGTTCCGGCAGTCCGGTACAGCTGTTTCCGGGATTGCTGGGCCCGCGAAATCATGCGGGGCGTCGGTTCTTCAGGGTCGAGGTCTGGAATCCGGTTGAGGTGGATGTTTCGGTCGACCAGGGTCTGGAATCGCTCTCTGTCCTGTTTCTGGCCGACCCAGGAATCTGCAACCCACGTCCGGTCTGGGTTTAGATACCGGTTGATGTCCCCGAGTGCTGTTTCAATCAGCTGAAGAAGGGCTTTCAGAACGATGTTTTCCGGGATTGCGTACTCTTCGGTCTCAGATTCTGTGACGTGAATACTGGTGTCATTCGGGCTCGTCGTCGCTCGGGCCTGGTACGTTGCTTCCCAGTTGATCCGGCCATTGATGCCGCCCCGTTGGATGCTGGATTCAGTGGTGGTCTCGGTTTTGATGGCCCGGATCTTGTCAGGAAGTTCGTCGACGAATGTTTCGACCTGCTCACGGAGTAGGAAGTGCAGCGAGACAAGCCGGTCATATTCTGCATACTGCTCGGGGAAGTCGATGGGCTTGATCAGCTCCGCGACATCGTCCGATGGAAGGTCGCCGTCAAGGACGTAGACGAACAGGTCCTGTGAAACCGCATCGATGAGCTCGCTGTCGTCCATGCTTACTCGGAGCCCTGATCAAGGTCGGAGACGCCCAGCATGTCGCTCGCAGCTCGCGCAAGGCGCTCGTCGTCGACGTCGGAGCCCTCTGCGATGCTTTTGATGATGGCTTCTCGTTCGGGAACGCCTTCCAGCTGTGGGAAGATGTAGCTGATGACGGCTTCTGTGAGCCGTGTCGAAAGGTCGCTCGCGGCTTCGTGAGCAGTGATGTACGAGAGGATGTCTTCGACGATGGCTGGGCCGATAGAGCGCTCTTCAACAGCGGTGTTCGTCGCGTGCCAAACCGACGCGACGTGCCGGAGTTGCTGCGGGCTGGCGTCGATATCCCAGACCTCCTCCCCGGTGTATTCCGAAAGCATTTCTTCCTGCCTGGACCCGTCGGAGGGGATATCGGGAACTCCGATGCGGACGAAGGTGAACCGGCGCATGAACGCGTAGCTCATCTCATACAGCGAGGTCTTATCGAAGGTGTTCATTGTGCCGAAGATCCGCCAGGATGCCGGCATCACGAACTGTGATGGGTGAACCGGGTCGTCTGCGTTGTTGTGCGAAATGATTTCGATTTCCTTCCCCGGGGCGGCTTTCACTTGATAGGGGAGCGTCACTGACTGGCCGGAGAGGGTTGTGAAGAGCTGCCCGAACGCCTTGTCGATGTTTGCGCGGTTAATCTCGTCAATAACAGTCGGCTCGTTCGCCTGGATCCCTGTCTCAGGGTTCTTGAACCGGTTCAGGATGACGCCTGGATGGAAATCCAGACTGTCACCGTTCGCTTCTGGGTCAGGCATGTAGCCGCCGACAGTGTCGAACGTCGACCAGTCGGCAGTTGCGGTCGTGAGCTCGGAGCCGCTGAACAAGTTCGGATACGCCGTTGCGAGGTGCTCTCCGGTTGCTTCGGCAATCTCGGTTTTCCCTGTCCCGGGCGGCCCCGTGAAGGTGATGTGTTTCCCGGAGCGCAGAGCTGCTGTCACCTGTTGAGCAATTTCAGCTGCTTCTGCGACCCCCTGATTAGGCGGGAAGTGGAGGTCACTATACGCCGTCGCTGGAATCCGGCCGTTGAACTCACGGTGAATTGCGACGGGTGCGACCTCGCAAATCTCACCTGTTAGCCGATCCACGACAGCCTCACGGCGCCCATAGTCCGTATCATCGGAAACCTCGACACAAGCCGATCGTGTTGGGAACTCTTCACCGACTGTGTCCGTACAGAGGTCATTGACCTCGGAAATCGACAGTGAGCCATCTAACAGCCGGTCCGTCGCTGCAGATAGGGCCTCGGGGTCGTCGGTTGCTTTCGGTGGGTCACTGAGGGATGCTGCACCTTCTGTGAGATACAGCCGGTCGAAGGAGAGCCGTAACGGGTAGGTTCGTTCTCCTTCGATATCTTCGTACCACCACTCACTGTCGTCTTCGAAGTGCTTCCCAGCGATTGCACTGCCAACAATGGCCCCAGGGTTCCCACTGAGCTCTGGATGAGTTGGGTCGCCTGCAGCGTGAAACAGAAGTAGATCGCCAGGCGAGATATCGCGTCCCTGTGGTTCGTTCTCTGGCTCGAACCCGTATGCACGGTGCCGAAGTGCCGTTAACCAGTAGTCTGGCGGTGCCGTGAGCTTGTAGACACTACAGTCCTCGTCGAGAAGTCGGGCTGTGAGGCCATGATCAGGGTTGTCGAAAGAGTCGTAGCCGCGACGGTTGAGGACGTTCAGTTTGGTTTGATTCGCATTAGGGACCTCCAGGCGGTCTTTTTTCACAAGGTCTTCCTGAATAATCCGTAGTAACGCAAGAAACACAACTTCCAACGGGTCTACATGGTCGAGTGACCCGATCTGGAGGTCCTGAGCGATTTCCTCCAGACGTGGGCGTAAGTCTTGGAGTGTTGATTCAATATCGAGGAGCACCGCCTCTTCATCTGGAGTCACGAAGGAGTTTTGTTCGAGCCCACTCCAAGCCTCGCTCCACTCGAGCACCTGTGCTTCATCCGTTGCTTCGCGAACGATATTCGTGTGACTGCTTTCGCTAAGGCGGGAGATGACTTCTGCAGTTGCTTCGTCAATCCCGTCAAACGACGTTCGTCCACCACCCTCCTTTACAGCAATCTCGGGGATTGAGACACCTGCATCTTGGAGGTACGATTCGAGCTCGCCATTTTCGTTCGCGAGGATGCCGGCGAATTCACTGGGGCACCGGGAGAGGTAGTCGCCTTGGGTCAGCGCGAGGCGCCGAGTGAAGGGGAGATGTTTGTTCTCTTCGCGAATGGTCAGCAACTTGTCCCGGTATTGCTCCTTTTCGAGGACGTCGTCGTAGAACTGAAGTGGCTCATCAAATTCCTCGTAGTCTGTAAGCCACCGGATGAACCCTCCTTCCTCGTACTGCTCGTCGGTCCAGTCGAATTCGTCGAGCCCCTCGAAGTTCTTGTCGAGTTCGCTGTCGATCGTCGAGGCTCCGACAATCTCGTGGTTATCCTGAACGAGATGGAGCACGACGTCACCGACGCTGCATTCACGCATTGTGCTATACTGGTCGCTATGGTTCTTTCCGAACGCTGGGGAGTAGATCGCGTTTCCGAGGGCGTATTCGCCGGATTGTTTGTATTCGCGGCCTTGGACGTAGGTTTTCTCGATCCAGACTGACGGGGTTTGAGCGTTCTCTCCGGCCTCTGCGTCGGTAGAAACGTCGGCGTCGGCTTGTTCGGACTGGAGCCGGCTTCGAGCCTCGGTGGACAGGTCAACTCTGGTCAGGAGTGTTTCCAGGTACTCTTGTTTGTCCTCCGGTTGTAGGCTCTTTATTGCGCCTTGAAGCGTGCTGCTGCTGAATGATGGCTCGGTACCGAAGTCCTCGGTGAATACGCCTGAGAATTCTCGGTGGAGTGGTCTACAGTACAGAGCCCACTCGTATTCGGCATCAGTCCAGGGCACCTCGTCTTGTGACTCGATGCGTCTGGCATCTTCGAACACCCAGACCCCTTTCACCCCGTAGTTTGGGTTCGTTCCGTCTGCGCTGGTGAGTCTTGCCAGCACCAGGTCGCCTGGTTGAATGTCTGGTTCTGACTCCTGCCGTGTTCCATGCCACGGCTGTCCAACGTTGTCTTCTCCGTGGATAGCCCCGTCTTCTGGGCCTTGGGCGCAGGTTTCCCAGTTGTCCGGAGAAATATTGAACACCCAGGTATCCGAGTGTCGTACCATTGGAGTTTGGTTTCGCGGATGCCTACCTAAGTCTAGGGACGGCGGTGTTACAACGACTTTAGGATCAGCCGGATCGAAGGCAGCTATCCGATTCCTAAATCCTCCCCTAAATTATTGGGCACCGACATTGACGAACCAACCATGTTCGAAGTTAGGTGTCTCTCCTGTGGTGCCACAGAGGGTGATGGTGTGAGAGTTATTCGGGAGCCACAGGCTCATGTGGCAACTGGGGGAGACCGAATGCTGTCAGAGCATCTCAAGACGACTTTCTCCTGTAGTACGTGCTCAACATCGGTTACCGTAAATACCGGTGTCCACCCTACATCACGGACAACTGAATTCGAGACTGTCGAGAGTAGAACCGAATCAAGCCTCAAACTATTTGTTGACAATCGGGAAATCTCATTCGAGAGCGTTGACGAGAAGTTCTCCAAGGATTTCCATTATACGCCTCAAGGGGTCGGTGGAAGCTCGTATGTCCACCACCTACATATCCAGGTTTTTGATCCACCGACTATCAGGAAGGGTGTTCATAAAGTTCAACTTGGGGAGCTCATCGAGACAGAAATGACGCTAGGAAAAATCAGGTATCATGATGACCAACACAGGACTCTTAAGTTCTACAAACGGATCTCAGAGAATCCTGAAGACCCAGTTCGGCAGTTTTCTTCGGACCCTATTAAGCAGTGAATATCGAGAGCATGGAATAGTATAACTCATAGAAGCCTATCTAGAACCGGATCACCAATAGAAATATAACGGAAGAACGTGACTATGAAATAACCAATGTCTGACGCTAACATGTACCTTCGGAATAAAGGTGACTCGACCGAAAAGGTCCAGATGGGAATACACACGGATATCCCTTCGCCGATGTACATTCCGGAGGTTAAAGGTGCTGAGGGACTTCGAGCGCTACTCAACCATACGGATACACTTGACGAACAGAACCCGATCACTGTCCCTGCTGCCAAATGGTCTTGGCTTCGAAGTAAGAACGAGATTACGACACGGACTAATGAACAAGGTGAAGAGGTCGGCAGTCAGGAAATTCAAGAATTGGAAGAAGAGCACCCGCTGGTATTCTTCGATCCTCCTGAGCTCTACAACTACAAAAGAACGAAAACCTTGGTGAACTATCTCACTCGACTCAGTAGTTTAGATAAAGATGAGTTTGAACGTCTCCTACGCGAAGGTAGGCACGCGGAGGCCCAATCAATCTTCCCAGAATTCGTTCAGCCATTTATACATGCGAATATCAATCGAGTCCTGGAAGAAACGGAGGGGGCTGCGACAGTAGCAGCAAATGCAGGAGAGATTGATTCAGCCGAGGAGGCTTGGATTGAACTCGAACCTAACAACTACGAGGGATATTTTGATATCCTCGCTGAAGAGGCGTCAAAGGTCCCGAGCTCCATTGTGATCCCTCCTGTCCCCCAATTTGCCCGAACTTGGAACGCGGATCTCGCTGAAGCATGGATAACAGCGAATCAGAAGATGGCTGAAGCAGTGGAAGATATTCAGGATACTGACGCATATTTCCACCTCTACATTACTCCGGAAGCATTTGATACCGACGCAGATCGCGACACGGCACTAGAAGCACTTCAGACATTAAACCCAGAAGTGAATTCGTATGACTACGCTGGGATCGCACTTACAGTCTATTATCCGAACAGAATCTGGCAAACGAATCGAGCGGCACGAATGGAGACCTTTGTTGGTCAACTCTCGGACATCGCATCGGAGCACAACCTTCCCATCATAAGTCCTCGGTCCGAATGGTTCGGTTCGTATGCCACTGACCTAGGTATTCAAGGGTTCAGCACCATGTTAAACGGGGCGTGGGAATACAGGAGATATTCTTCTGAGGGCGGACCAACCGGTGCTGACCGCTACGGCAGGACGATGATTCCGAACGAGGCGAGAGCGCTCAAGGTCCGGTCTAATAATAACGAGGATCTTGAGGGTTATCTAAGTGCAAATGGATCCCTTCCCACTATCCCTGGCCTACCTGATGTCCCCCCGACGTACGATCCATCTGGATCTAGCCTCACACAGAAGTTCGGAACAGATGCGGAGTTTCGTAGGACCTTCGGGAAACCTCGACGGCTCGCACACGTTCGTGAGGCCGAACAATTCAGAGAGGACCGTTCAAATGGGGTTATGAACCCTGCTAAGGAGTATCTGGAAACCTCACGCAACCCATATATCGAGATTTAGCTGCCATCGGTGCGGTGCTCCACAACCGACCTTTCCAGAGCGCCCTTCAGATCTGGCCAGGTATTCGTCGGGTCAGTAGTCTTTGACACCGAATAGAGACGAGGAAGGAAGAGGCAGTGGTCAGCCATGGATAGAGCAGACGTCAAACTGGAATACTATAGGCGCGACACAGTACCTATTTAGTCGCCGCATTTCGTGAATGATGACTAAGGGCTCAATATGAGTGAGGATGATGTGACACTATTGTCTAAGGAATGGATTCGAGAAAACTGGGATTATGAGAACGACAATGCACCTAAGTCAGTACAGCTAGTTAAGATGGTTCACGAGTGGCATATCGTCATTCCGGGCTTGTTGGCTTCTGCAATTGTTTGCTCGACTTTCTGGTACTGTGGTGCTGATGACCTCACGATTGCTCTCGCCTTCTTTGCGTGTACTGGCGGTGGATATCGGCTGTTCTTCCCAACGTGGTGGTGCTCGACGATTAGCGGCGACCAGGCCGGTTGAATGTCTGCCGGAATGGGTCAAGAGCAGGTGTTTCAACATACGTAGTGGCAAGGATTTGAACCACTACCTTGACGATCTCTTTCCAGAACTCCTTCAGCGCTTGGGACAGCCCTAGAATAGTTCCTAATATAACCGCCAGCAGCACAGTTGCAATGGTCACTGGGATCATTAGGGCAAACGCTGGGAATGCGAAAAGGTTTGATGGAGTGAGGAACCAAAATCTACCCTCTCCTAACCTGAGTTCTACCGCTGGCATTGCAATAGCAAGTATGACTCCCAGCATCGAGCTGAACATAATCGCTCCTGCTGTTCCTAAAATTGCTCCAGTCACCATGATCAGAGATAGGTAAGCCATCGAAGCGTACCCCTTGAAAATCTGACCAGCATTTTCCCAGAGTTCGTCCCAATCAGAGGGATCTTCCTCCTCAATTTCCTCAACAGCCTCGTCCGTATCTACATCAGGCTCTTGCTCACCTTTGAGGTTCTCTGAGGTGAGATACAGGACTAAGCTCATCCAAGTTGCGACGAAATATGCAGGAAGTAGAGTCATCTCTGGGAGAGACCCGATCTCGGGAACTATGTTAAACTGTAGAACGGTGTAGATAACCAGAATCGCCATCGTGATGAACGCAAAGGCAGTCGAGGCTGTAGCCTGAATGAAGGTGTTAGCGAACCCAACCAACTGCTGTTTGGGGGACTGCCTTTGCTGATGACTCATTACGTGGAGAAGATAACAACCCGGAATGTAAAATCCCTTGGGTAACGTGTACTTATAGTCAGAATCAACTTGGACCGCGGCTGGAGAAGATTGAATTGCCTTTCTCAATCCGAGACACGGACGAAGGAGCCCCCATATCTGTGAGTTCGGAGTTACAACCAACTCACCTTCTCTCTCGCACGCCGCTGCGCCGCGGGACTGTACACGCCCTTGTAGTGTTCGAGGAACGTTTCGAGGTCTTCCCAGCCGCCCCAGTCGAGCGCGAGTAGCGGGTCGACCTCGGCGTCGGCGAGCGCGGTCGCCCAGGTCCGCCGGAGATCATGGGTGGAGAGTTCCCGCCAACCGACCTCGCCAGTCTCCTCAGCGAGCTGGTCGCCGGCGCGGTCAACCCACCGTCGGAGCGTCCGCGTCGACGTTACCGACAGCACGGGTTCGTCCGGCTGCTCCTCGCCGGCAACACGTATCCGCGTTGCGAGCACGTCAGGAATCGGTGTCTCGCGGAACTTGTCGCCTTTCCCCTCCCAGACGCGGAGCATCGTTCCGGCGTCGGTGTCGACGACGTCGCGTGGGGTGACGTCGAGCCACTCGCCGGACCGGAGGCCGCAGCGGGCGCCGAGTCCGAATGCGATTCGTTTCTGTGTGTTTTCGGCGGTGGCGAGGAACCGTTCGGTTTCTTCGGTCGATAGCCAGACCTTCTTGTCTTCTCGTTCGTCGTGTTCTCTCAGATTCATCGCTTACCTTGAGTTTGCGTTACTTGGCCTAGAAGGCCTTGGTTGAGAGGTGTTCGGCTGGTTTGGGTCCGGTTGGTGGTTCTTATAGGGTGATAGCATCTATGGATAAATCCGACAGATATAACACATATTTGTCGGGTAAGGCTCACATATGGACCGGCGAGATGTATTGGCTGGTATTGGCAGTCTCGTCGCGATCGCTGGCTGTACTAGCCGAGGCCTGGGAAGTGGGACCAGTCGATCGCCAACTCAAACTGCAACATCGGCTGATCCAACTCCGACGAACACGCAGACGGCTACTCCGACGGAGACCGCGACGGCAACTCCAAGTGTTCGTGAGCGAGCCGATTTCGTTGTTGCCCAAGATGGCTCCGGTGATTACAGGACCGTGGCGAAGGCGATGCAGGTAGCACAGAAGGGGGATCTGATCGCGATACGTTCCGGGTCCTATGAACTACAATCTGAGATTCCTTGGGAGGAAGAGCGAGGACGCATTCTGCCGCGTGTAACGCTCGTCGGGGTTGACTCCGACGTGACCCTCACTGTGACGCCTTTCAACCACCTAAGTAATCATATCCATACGGCCCTCTCAAATACAACACTTCGGAATCTTACGGTGAAGACGACGGGGGACGAACTCACCTTGAAAAGTAGTTCCGTCATCAACTGTACGCTCACTGCACCCGCGACGGTCGGGCTTCTCAGAAACTCACACGCGGAACAATCAGTTGAGGGGACCAAAATTCAGAACTGCCGCGTTGATGGGTCCGTCTCTGTGGATGGCGACGGGATCGTGACGGACACGACGATGGCGCAGCTGCGTATGAGTGGGTACAAGAACACGGTCAAGCGCTGTACGATCGGAAAACAAGGTCCGCCTGAAGTCGTTGTCTTCACCGATACTGTGGCGGGCTCGCGAATTCTTGATTCGACTATCTACGGGAAGATTATCGAACAGTCCGGTCCCAACCGATCCGACGTATACCATCTCGACGAAATCAAGCGGTGTCAGTTTAGGGCCTCTGGCGGGGTCAACTGGTTCTTCAAATCCGTGCCAGCCAAGAAAATCTGGCTAAACGCGTTCATCGGTGCGGATATCAGTCTCCCGAAAGGGTCGGTTTGGGATGCCGGCTCCGGTACGAGCGACCCAATCCGATTATACAGTAAGAAACACAAACTCGGGAACTATTATTCGGCATTCAAGAAGAACGATGAGAATGGAGACGGGGTAATCGACCTGCCGCGGCCAATTCCAGGGAAAGGCGATGTAGTCGATCAGTATCCACTCGCTAACTCAGATCTTTCACAGTATCGATGATATCAAGACAAACCGGGAGTCAACACGACGCCTCGAGGCAGGTAATCGGTAATCATCATCTCGAATCGGGACTGTAAGCAGTTACGATGGTCAATATGAACACGGAATTTGCTTCACGTCGTCAATTCCTCGCAGCTAGCGGGACACTCGGACTCGGGAGTATCGCCGGCTGTGCCGGAAAATTCAAACAGATGGTTCGGTCGGAGCCACCGATTGAACGCTCACAGCCCGTCGGCGACTGGCGACAGATCCACGCCGACACGAGAAACAGTGGACACGTCCCGGAGGGCAACGGCCCATTCACAGATCAGCCACTCGGATCTAGCGTCCGGTGGCACTATGACGACGCTGGCTTCAGGAGCTCCCTTGTCGTCGCTGATGGGAAGGTATACGCTGGTACAGATGGGGAGCTTCATGCCGTTGATGCCGCGTCGGGCCGTTCACTATGGAGATCGCGTCTAAGGGAGGGTGAATCACCGTTAATTTCATCAACTCCTGCTGTGGCGGACGGCCGCGTTTACTTAGGTGCCAATGACGGCCGTGTATATGCGTTGAATGCCAGTGATGGGTCCCATGAGTGGAGCTATGTGCTTGAATCGGACGGGTGGGTCGGAGCCCCGCCCACTGTCGTCGAGGACACCGCTTACGTGGCAAGCAATAACAGCGAGGGTGATTCCCAGGGCACTATCGCTGCGCTCGATGCCGCGACAGGTACTGAGCAGTGGCGTCTCCCCCTCGACGGTGACGTCGAGAGTGCACCGGCTGTCGTCGACGGGACAGTATACGTTAGCGTGGCTACCGCGGGCGTTGATAACTTACTCGCGATAGATGCGAAAACGGGTGGACGTCGATGGGGGTTCTCGGCGCAATTGCGAGTGCCCGGCGCGCCCGCCGTCGTTGACGGGACAGTTTACTTCGGTGACGAGGACGGGTGGCTCTATGCGCTTGATGCGAAGACCGGAGAGATAGAATGGCAGACAACTCCAGCTGTCGGATTAGGGCCTGTGGCGTCATCGCCTGCTGTTACCGAGGAAATGCTGTACGTTACGGACAAAGATGAGTACATCTTGAAGTTCGACCGTAAGACCGGCAAGATTAGAGGAAGCATGGAACTTGCCAGTGGTTCCGGTACTACAATCCAGGAGGGCCTTTCTTCGTCGCCTGTGGTCGTTGACGGCATCATCTACGTTGGTGGTGGTGATCAGGGCTCCTCCACAGAAGGAACGCTCTATGCGCTAACTCCTTCCATGAAGCCCGTTGCAGCTGTAAGTGTCGGAACAGCGATGAATTCTACCCCTGTGGTCGTGGATGGGATCGTCTACGTAGCCACCCTCGATGGGATCTATGCAATTGGCCCGATCCAACAGGACTAGTTCGGGCTTCGACTGTCACAGCGACTCCGAAGAATTACACCCTCACTTGAGCTTGCAGGGTGCGTCGTCGGTCCGTGTCTTTACGGTCACGTGTTGAGGCGGCGCTCTAATTTCACATCTGTCCGCCGCGGCTGAACTGACGCCCGCCCCTTTCTTTGTAATCGTAAAATGAGTTGTAGCGCTCATCCGACAGGTGGCAATGTTCGAAACAGCTAGCCGATCTTGGTCTTCGGTTAGAATCGGCATTTCGTGGACCACAGACCCCTCCTCGTAGAATACCAGTTTAAGTTGGGAGATAAACACCGACCGCCGCTTCCGTCTCTCGCCGAGTCGGAGCCCGCCCTCAATCTCGATCTTGCTGTCCAGGCCCGCCATATGATTCCCTACTCTGGTGATGGTCATATTGAGTTCCTCGACGGGAGATTTGAAGCGGACATTCGAGGTCCACGGGGTTTCTGGGTTGGTCTGATCGGTTGGTGTTCCGCCGGAAGCGGAATTGATCGTACCAGTGCAACCTGCCAAGGCGATACAGCCGGAAGCGTACGCGCCTTTGAGGAATCGTCGGCGACTGACCATTCCTATCAGCTGGAAACTGGAAATGGAGGCTAATAAATTGTCCACCAAGTGACCTCATCCTCCTTGTGTCCGGTTTACTCGCTACTCGGTCGAGAACGCCTGGGTTCGGGGGGTGTTCGGGTCGGGTTGGGGGTGGATCTGGCGTGGTTTTGTCCGACTTTCCACCACTTCCCGGACAGCTCAACCTGTTCCAACTAATCTCCGACTATCGTAGACCTACTTCAGTCAGATTCACGTTACTGTAATGAAATAGCCAAATAGGTTTACCGACATGACGGATGAGGATCTGCTAAATCAGCTGACCCACCATTGGGACCACGTACGACATATTGACAAAATCCGTTATAGCTCTACTAATATCTATTCGGGGGTCATCCTCGGTTTGATCACTATCTCAACTGGGTTTCCGACTTTCCAGATACCTCTGCTTTTGACTGTGACATTTGTATCTATCGTAGGGATAACCACACATCTGAAACTAGGACTTGAATACTATCAATGGGCGTCACATGCAATCTTCATCGAGGAGCAGATCGGTGTTGATGGGGTTTCTGCCAAACCTTCCGGGTTATATGGAAATGAATACAATCAGACACTGATGTCGGTGCTATCCAAGATCCTTACCTCGCCTGTCGATTTATTCAGTCCCGATGAAGTAGCGACAACTGAGGTACTGAGTCCGTCTCACTGGCAGATGAGCCTCCAGATTATCGGACTTAGTTTAGCCGTGACCTGGTTGCTCGCAATTCTATTCGAGAGGTACCTTGGACAAAATGACATACTCTCTATTTTGGCATTCTCAACCTCTTTTAGTGTATTGTTGTTATGGGTGGTGTACCGATATGCACATCTAAAAATCGAAGCGATTGATTCCAGAATTGATAGCCTAGGGGATAAAGAGATTACATCGGTGAATCGTCGTTCGGGCGAGCAAAGTTCCGAGGGCGTTGAATCTGAGACTGATGCTGCGACTAGTACTGAGGACGGATGAAGAACGTATTACAAGGGGTAGATTCACTGGTTCGGGATTGGAAAGGGGTTGGCCAAGTAACATTACCGATTTTGTCGGGGTCTTTCTGATTCCGCTACTGAATAAACGAGACGTATCTCGTTGGACCCTCCCTAACTAGTTTGGCGAAATAATGAGTGTCCACAACACCACTGGTGAACAAAAGGCGGTATGCCAAAACTACGGGTCCCATCTAGTTGAACGTCTAAGTTGACCTCAGATAGTTTTATCAGATGCTCTTACTATTTCGCAGGCAATGGATGAGTCTACAGGTCGTGCATTTGGGAAGTCAGAAAAAATAGGATTGGAACTAATTTATGAATCAGAAGGAATTCATCAAGTTGAATTTTGGAAGGAGTTAGACGTTTCCTCACGAGGGGGGAGCCGAATTGCTGCGTTCCTCGAAGACAGAGGGTACATCGAACGCACTGAAACCACACTTGATGGAGAGAATACCTATTACTTGACTCCTATCGAGGAGGCCAAGCACCTTCCAAGTATTTTGCAGCGGATTCTTGAGAGCTATCCTGGATCAGAGCAGAATGATCGTGGTCCTAAAAACAGAGGTTACAAAACGAGTGACTTCCCTGATCTTCAAAATCTGATCCGTGACCGAACAGAACCAGCTGTAGAGGCCGCTCTGGGTAACCAGAGTGGTGACTACACTATCAGGCCAACACTCGGTCAGGGGGCGATCTCTGATATACCCTATATCCCGATCGAACGATCTGACGAGACCACGACGACTCAAGCCGGAATCTATGTAGTTTATTTATTTGATCCGCACAAAAGGCGGCTCTATCTGACCCTGAATCAGGGGTCAACCGAGGCAATGCGAACATCGAGTCGAAGTGGGATCAACCCAACCGCTGCCACTATTCTCGAACGCCATGCAGAGCGTTACCGAGAGATCATCGACATTCCCGATGGGTTTGCACCGAAACAAGCCGAACTTTCGTCGGAACTCAACCGTTCTGGAGTCTACAACAGTGGGACCGTCTTTGTGAAAGAATATGACCTCGATGATCTGAGTAACACCGGATCTGTGGTCTGCGATCTCATTACGGCCGTTGAAACGTACGACCGCTTTCTCGATGTACTATATGCAACACCCGAGTTCAATATCAATAACAAAGATGTGTGGACTATCTCCCCCGAGGGTGGGGAATTTTGGCCAACTTGGGTAGAGAATGAATTCGCCTCTATCGGTTGGTCGGTTGATGATATTCCGGATGATCCCGGTAGCCCGACAGGCCAACGAGTCCAGGATTCCGAACGTCAAATATACAATTTTCAACACGAGATCGAGGCAGGGGACATTATTATTGCTGGATCTCGGGTGAATTCGATCGATGTCGCCTATGGTGTCGGGCAAGTCACTGCTTCCTTCGACGACTTCCCGGATGTGAAGGGTGTGGAAACACACGACGATATTGCTGCTAGTGTCGACTCTGAGGAGTTCGACCACTCTCAGTTCGTCGGTGTTGACTGGATGACCGTGGGTACTGTCGATCCGGAGGGTGGAGTATCAGTAAATTGTCTCAAGCCAGGTAATGAACTGTTCCATCAATGGACCGTACACAAGTTCGAGCCAAGGTTGGATCATTTTATCGGGGCCCTGAGCCGCCGGTTAGAGGTTGCTGATGTCGCTGGCGATGTTGAAGGTTCAATAAACGATTTTGTGGAGATGCTCGGAGTCGAACGGGTCGACGACGAGTTTGGAAATAGAAAAGAGAAATCCGGAGAAGACGAGACCGAGGACGACCCTGTAGATACTTTCGATGACTGGCAGGCTAAACGATCTTCTATCATCGAAACGAGCGGTGACGACATCGAAATACCGGAGCTCGTCTTCACGTCTGATCAAAAGACACGAATCCTGAGTCGGATTCAGTCTGCTCTCGAAAACGGAAAACACGTGATACTCACTGGCCCACCGGGAACTGGAAAAACCAAATTAGCCAGAGAGGTCGCTCGCCATTACGTCGATGAGGACCACGAAATGGTTACAGCGTCTGCTGATTGGTCGACTTTCGACACCATCGGTGGTTATCGACCGGAGACTGATCGGAGTCTCGAATTCCACCCTGGGGTGTTTCTGGATCGTTTCATGGCGGATGAAGAAGGAACGCCGGCGAATGAGTGGCTGATTATCGACGAGCTCAATCGTGCCGATATCGACAAAGCGTTCGGCGCGCTCTTTTCGGCGCTTACTGGGGAGACTATCAGGCTTCCCTTTGATGGAAAGAACGAGAAACCAGTAACGCTCGTCGGTGACCCTACCGACACCGAAGTCTCCTCACTGGACTCGAACCATTACTTCATTTCGCCCGATTGGCGACTTCTGGCGACGATGAACACCTATGACAAGACCTCACTGTATCAAATGAGCTATGCGTTCATGCGGCGCTTCGCTTTCATTCCTGTGTCGGTCCCTTCTGTAGACGACATCGAAGAAGACCTTATCCAGGAGTACGCTGAAGCTTGGTTCGGTACGACTGTCCCGGAGGAAACAGCGAGTATCACCGTCGAACTCTGGAAGACAATCAACGAGGTTCGAACCATTGGCCCAGCGATTGTTCGGGATATCCTTGCTGAGGTTCGTCATGGCGATTCCACGGACTACACAGATGCTCTAATCATGTACGTCATGCCCCAACTTGAGGGGCTCCCAAAGACGAAACAGCGGGATTTCCCGGACAAGGTTGAATCGGTGAATGAAGATGACGCAGATATCGTCGATACAGAACAACTGAAACAGTTCGCTCGAGATTACTTCGAAGTCGAATTCACCGACGAAAATGGGAGTTGACGCAACCGGACCAGAGCAGGACGATCTACGAACTCCGGCTGAGGAACTCGTTAGAGAAATCGCCTCCTCGTTCAGTGTCTACCTCGGACGAGGTATCCAGTTAGACTCGATCCTCGAAAATGTCGATCCCACACTCAATATCGAGAATCTAGATGAGTTGCTGGATATTCACTTTCTCTTGTCTGGAGAGAAATTGTCTGCTCAGGCCGAACAGCGACCACCGCAGTTGGAGGTAGATGTCCCAGTCACCTTGGATTACGGTGTGATGGATTTTATATCGTTACTTCGACGGCGTCTCCGCCGGATTCATACTACCACGAAACACGAAACGCAACAGTTTGAGGGCGAACTCCGGGGTCGGATCAATTGGCAGGAAACAATCAAGGCCCGCTATCGAGAAGGCGATCCTGACTCGCTCACTTTCGCCTGTGAACTTACGGAAGAAACGGTGACTACGCCTGAGAACCTCGTCCTCTGGGAATTGTTGACGACTGTTCGCGACGCTCACAGCCGAGCAAGTGATCTTGTTGACCAGGACGAGGCCACGTGGTTTGATCTCTGGACCAACGATTCGATGCTCCAAAACCACCTCGAAGCCGGACTCACCGACGTCTATTTGAGCCCCCTCAAGGACGCCGACGTGACAGTAAGCGACCGAATGATCAGAGCGGTCAGCGAATCGCGGAGCCCACTGTACCGTGAAGCGGCAGAGCTCCTTAACTGGTATCGCAGACTCAAGCGCCACGACATCGACGACAGTGAAGCAAAATCGCTTCTTGGGCGCCAACTCTTCTATCCTGATCCTAAACGTGAGGACTACGACGAAGTCCCTACCCTCTTTGAATTGTATTGGGTCTTCAGATTGCTGGAGGCGTATGACAATCCCAAACTCCAGTTGATTACTGGACCTACTGACCTGGTTGCTGCCTGGCGAGAGTCCGGAGCACAGTACGAACTCTACCATGACTGGACTGGGGGTGATTTGCTCACGTTCAAACCTCCCGTCTTCGACCGTGAGGACCTGGGGGAGTCCAAAGACGAAGACCGTTATCTGCGGCGGTTGGATCACCTCCTGAACAAGCAAACGAAGTCCACCGATGCTGTCTTCGGCCACCGGCGCCCAACCAATCCGGATGAACTCCGCCCCGATTTCGTGCTACTGAGGCGGGATATCGACACTGACGAGATCGAGCGTATCGCAATTGGCGAGGTTAAGTATACTAGACTGCAGTCGACCGCCGCCGATGGTCTGGAAGAACTGTTGGAGTACATGATCTACGCCCGGAACGAGAAGAGCAGACCAGGATCCCGATACTTTACCACTGGCCCAGATCACTTCGAGACACCGTCTGTACACGGATTCTTGTGTATTGATCGGGTCCCCCATTCTGTCGTGGAGGAGCCGTCTGTTGAAATACTGGAATATGATGATGAGGTTTCACGGCCCTTTTAAAATGGAACGGTTAGGGGATTGGCCGAGTAGTGGTTACTGAAATAGCTCTAATATGATTAATCGGCAGTTTGCGACTGCCCGAATGCGTCTTGGTTCATGAGTCGTTGTGCTGCGAAGCGTTCGACGACCTCGGTGTCTTCGACCTCCGGGATGCGCGTGTCGTCGACGAACCTGACCAGGTAGACTCGTCGGCCGAGTCGGTCGACAACGACGTTCTGTTCGGCGGGGAGAGCACCGTCCTCGAGGATTTCGTCGCGTTCCAGGTCGTCTTTCGGGATGGTGACGACGCCGCTGCCGCTTTTCTTCTGAAGCGTCTGCATATCACGCGCCGACCTGTCCGGGGGTAATAAAGGACTGGTACGTGACCCCTTCGTGGTCACCTGCGGTGTTTCTGAGGGCTGTTTGGCGAGCTAGTTTACCACGGGGACGGCTCGGCGAGTCCATCGGCCGGTTGGGTAGGCCGGCCGATACGCACATGACGACCGACAATCCGCCGCCCCGCGAGGGCGGCCACGACGACGGCTTTCAGGAGTACCGCATCCACCGGAGCGACGAGCCCGTCCTGGCTCTATCCGTCCAGGACGTCGCTCGCGTCGACGAGGATCTCCGTGACGTCGTCGGAGGCGCTACATGACCGAGTGTCCGTGGCCGGGGGAGTGCGACGGCGATGCAACTGAAACCGTGACGGACGGCTCGGTGACCGGCGAGTTCTGCGAGCGGCACGCGAAGCGGCTTCGGAACGGTGAGCCGTTCTCGACGCGGCGTGGCGCCGGCGACGTCGCCGAGGTCCTCGAGGAGGTACTGCGCGCATGAACCGGCGGAGCGCGCAGTGGCTCGTCCTGGTTATCGGCGTGTCAGTCTGCCTGTTCGGCAGCTACGTGGCTGTCCGTGAGGCGCTGCTCGCTGGTCCGGTCGTGACGGCGGCTGAGGTGGCGCTGGTCACGGTCGCCACGCTGGTGGCGCTGGCGCCTGTCGCACTGACTTTCACAGCACGGCGTAGCCGGCCGGAACCCGGCGCAAACGCAACTACATGAGCGAACACATCGACACAGACGAACCGACCGACGAACCGGAGACTCGCGAACGAGTCGACCCCGACGTCGAGTGGCGTGACTACTCGGAGCTGGAGGAGACCGATGCCTGAGGGCCAGGTCGCCGTCCGGGAGCGCGGCGAGGAGGCAATCATCGAGACGCCGAGCCTGGACAGAGAGATCCGCGTCGATCTCGACGGCGGCGGCTCTGGAGAAGCGAACGTCCACGTACCGACGGGGACGGCGACTGTCCACGACGACAGCCTCGGTACCGACGAGGAGGAGGCCGACACCGCGACGACTGACGGCGGATACGCACGGCCGACGGAGCGTGTGACGCTCCGCGGCACCGGCCTCGATGAAGAGCAGGGCTGGCTGGCCGGTCTCGGTGGCATCGCCTGCGTCGTGCTCGCGACGCTGCCGTCCGCGGCGCCGTGGGCTGCGGGCGTTGCAGGGCTCAGTCTCGCGTATCTGGGTGCGCGTGCGAAGTTCGGGCTGGCGGCGACCGGGGGTGACGATGCGTAAGCACCTCCATACGGCGGCGGTCGTGATGATGGCGCTGCTGGTCGCCGCGGCAGCGCCGGCGGCGGCAGCGGACCAGAAGGCCATCGACCGGTCGTCCGACAAGACGCCGGCGCTCGAGCTCACCGGGACGTTCGTCGACCACATCGAGACGGTCGGCGATGCGGACGGGAACTGGACGCAGTTCGAAGACGACAACGGGAACGTCGCGAACGTCTCGGGGCAGACCCAAGACGTCGACAATCCGTTCACGCTCGACCCGGCGAAGATCGAGCGGCCGGGCGCGACGAATCGGACGACGTTGAACGCGAGCGCGTGGTCGACGAGCGGGCTGAACGTCTCGTCTGCCACCGGTGACGTCCACGGGGTCACGGTTGACGCCCAGCTGGGCTCGACGGAGAACGCGTCCGCGACGCTGACGGAGGTCTCGAAAACGACCGACGTGAGCAAGCGCGTCGTCTGGGTCGCGGTCGACGTCCAGACGCTGAACGGGACTGCTGCCATCGTCTTCGAAGACGGAACCGGGGACGAGAAGCGCGTCCACCTGAACAGTTCGAAGAGCACGACAACGACCGACGTGCTTGCGGACGGCACGGGGTCGTTCGTCATCCAGCAGAAGTTCAGTGCCCTTGCGACGGAGGGGTCGGGCGACGGCACGTTCGACGCTGTCGAGACTGTCTCCATTGTCGCTGCGGGCGGCGAGGTGTCTCTGACGGTCACCGAACTGTCGGTTGACCGGCTGTCGAAGGTGAGCTACGGCGACCACATGGCCGACACGGACGGCGACGGGTCGCTCGAGGAGTCCACGATGTACGAGCCGACCGGGACGTACAGCATCGGCGGGCTCGACTCGCTGTCGACGACGTTCGACAACGCGACGGTGTACGACTACGAGGTCGCCTACAAGCAGTACGGGCAGAACGTCAAGTACGAGTGGAACGATGAGCTGGCCGAGGAGTACCAGTACGACACCGCGCTGGATGCGTACTGGACGTTCAGCTTCCCGTCCGCGCAGGACGTCGACCTGCAGAACGCGAAGCTGACGGACACGGTGGCGCTGCCGACGAGCCGGCTGCTGACCGCTGAGTACATCGAAGGCGCCGGGAACAAGACGTACGAGGAGCTCTCCGACTCGACGGCGTGGTCGGACATTTCGCAGTCGTACGTCGACGCCGGCGACAACTCGACGGTCACCATCGACTCGTCCTTCCAGGACGGTGTCTCCTACCGGGTCCATCAGACGTGGCTCTACGACGACGGTGAGAAGAGCGACGTGCTGACCGACACGGGCGGCATCGGCGTTCCGATGGTCGGCGGCGGTATCGTCTCGATGATTCTGGGGCCGCTCGGCGCCATCGCCACAGCGATCACCGGCTACGTGGCGCTCTTCACTGGCTTCTTCGGCCGCGTGTGGACGCGGGTCGTGGGGTGACGTCGGATGGCAAAGTCGGTCGCAGACATCGTCGAGGCGGCTAAGGAGTCGAAGCTCGGGAAGATCGTCACAGGCATCGTCATCGGCGGGCCGCTCGCGACCATCGGGTACGCGCTCAGCTACGGCGTCCGGAGTATCCAGGAACTCATCACCGGTACAATCGGCGCGCTGGAGACCGTGACAGTCGGGAACATCCAGGCGCTGTTCGGCAGCTTCCCGACCATCCTGAACGCCGGTGCAGAAGGCACGGCGTCCTCGCTGGCCAGCTGGGGTATCCTGGCGTGGCTGGTGTCGGTCGTCATCATCTTCGCGACGCTGTGGATGGTCTCGAAGGCGTACGACCGGCTGAACATCGAGACGCTGTCGGGACTCGACATTCCGGTCATCGACCGGTTCCAGGGCTCGGCGGCCGAAGACGAGGAGGCGTAGCCGATGCGGGGGTCGTCTCATAACTGGACGACGCCCGGCGCGGTGAGCAGCAGCACCGGCGAGGTGGGGCTGTGAGCGCAGACATCGACGACGGAACGGCTGGCGGCTCGACGACCGAAGTGATCACCGAGTTCACCATCGAGAACCTGAAGAAGGCGTTCTCGGTGTCGGACTACATCAACCCGAACGCTAGGACGCTCGGCGGAACGGTGATGCTGGCGTCGCTGGTTCGGGACTTCATCAAGGGCGGGTTGTCGTTCGTCGGCTACGGCTTGGCGGCGAACATCATGACGGTCGTCCAGTTCAACCTGCTGTTCGTCGACGCGCTCGCTGCGTTCCTGCAGGCCTGGTACGGGTCGCTGTACGGCGACGGCATCCAGCAGTCCTGGCAGGCGGCGATGCTGACCGCGCAGACACAGCTGCAAAGCGGCGGCATCTTCGCGTGGTTCATCGCGGTGCTGGAGTTCCTCGCCATCATCTGGCTCGGCGTCACCGTCGCCCGGAGGCTCGCGCCATGAGCTCGGGCACGTCCAGCGGCAGCAGCGGCGGCGGGATTACGGCCGCGGTCGTCCGGTCAATCGCGGCGACGGTCGTCCGGAACACGGTCGGGAACTGGGTCGTGAAGGCGGGGATCACCATCGGGTCGTTCGTCGTGTGGGCGGTCTACACGCCGATTGACATCTGGGGGGATGCGGTGACGACCATCACGAGCTCGGTTCGGTCGGGCGTGTTCCCTGCTATCGACGCGGTGGGTTCGGCGCTGGACGGGATCGTCGCAGGAGCACTGCCGAACGGCGGCCAGACGGTGCTGGCGCCGCTGATTGTGTGGGTCATCTGGCTGGCACTGGCAGCCGTCGTAGTGTACGTCATCGGGCAGATAATCACGCTGCTCGACCCGAGGTAACCGGTTATGAACGTGAAACAGACACTGAAAGAATTCGCGCCGTGGGCGTGGATCGGGTCGTGGGCGGGGCTTGTGACGCACATGCTCGGCCTGCTGACGCCGCTGTTCGCGCTGGTCGGTGACGACCCGCGGCTGTGGATTGCGCTCGGGAGCGGGACGATTACGCTGTCGTCCAGCATCCCGTGGCTCTCCCAGTCGATGGCGATCTCGATCTTCGCCGGCATCATGTCGCTCATCGTGCTGCGAAAGGTGCATACGCGGCTCGTGAACGGAGAAACAGATGATTAGGAAACTCACAGACACGGCACGGTACACGTATCGCATGCTGACTATCCGGGCGGACACCGAGCCCCGGCTTCGAGACCTTCGAGACCCGGTAATCGCGGGGGTGTTCATCGCGTCGCTGCTGACGTTCTGTAGCGCGGTTCTGTTCGCGCTGTCAGGGGCGCTGGTGTTCGCCGTCGCCGGAGCCATCCTCGGCTTCGTCTACCTCGGATTCACGGACTCGATGCTCCGCTTCATCGCTCTTGAGGACGGTGAGCCGAACCCGTACACCGACGGCTTGGTGCTCGGGGAGGTGGCGGCGTGAAGCGGTGGTATCTGGTCGCGCCGCTGGCCATCGGCGGCGGGCTCGGGGCGATGCTGGTCGACCCGATGCTGACGCCGCTGGGCGTGCTGGCCGTGATGCTGCCGGTGTGGATTTACCGGTCACGCGGCCGGCTCGGTGACCCGAAACAGACGCTGAAACAGGTCGGGCAAGAGGCCGGGAAGAGCACGCAGGCGGCCAGCGTCGGCGCCGTCGGGCTGCTGTCCGGGCTGTGGTTCTTCGCCTCGACGCTGTTCGAATCCGGCGGCGAAATCCTGGGGACGCTCGGCGGGATGGCGGCGCAGGTGCCGCTGCCGCTGGCGTACTGGGGGACGACGACGGTCGGCCTGCTCGGGCTGAACGGGAACATTTCGACGGCGACGTTCGCCGGGTTCGCGCTGCTGGCGTTCGGGCTCGGAATCGCCGCGAAGTACGCGACCGCCTGAGGGAGCTCAGCATGAACACGCGCACTCTCGCGGCTGTGCTGGTGGTTGTGGGGGCGCTGGTGGCGGTCCCGGTTATCGGGGCGGTCACGGGCGTCTCGGCAGCCTCGGCACCCGCAAACCAGACTGCGACGTCGTCGTACAGCTACGACGAACTGGCCAGAGGCGGCACGCAGGTCAGCCAGGAGTTCCCGTCGGTGCGGCAAGTCGACGGGAGCGGCTACTGGCTGGTCAGGTATCCGCCGTCGGGCTTCGCGAGCTACGGCTCGCGCGGCAGCCAGCAGTTCATCTCGCCGTCGACGACGGTCCGCCGGCAGCAGATCCGGCTGTTCAGCGGCGACTTCGGTGAGAACGAACAGCTTCCGCTGACGGTCGTCTACTGGCGGGCGTCGACGGAGACGCGGACGGTGACTGAGGGGAACACGTCTACGACGAAGACCGTGAAGACCGCGGAGGTCATCGCGGTCGACGAGAAGCAGCTCACGCTCGAGGGCGTGTTCCGTCCGCACGCGGACATCGGGCTCCGCGAGTTCTACGACGACCAGGTGCGCGTGACGATGTGGTCACCGGCGCAGCCCGAGCTCCGGTGGACGTTCAAGCTGAAGACCGTCGCGACGGCCGCGCCGGTCAACATCAACGACCAGAGCGACCTGCAGCGGTACCTGCTCTGGTGGGTTGTGCTGCCCGGGCTGGCGTGTGTTCTCGGCGGCCAGTACACCGGGAGCTACTTCAACCGAGAAGGCGGCGCCGGCCCTGACCGGCGCGCGAAGCTCATCGGCGGCGGCCTGTTCCTCGCCGGAGCGATGTGGCTGTTCGGCTACGTCGCGCTGGCGAGCCTCATCGTGTCGCTGCCGCTGGCGTGGGCATTCGCGCTCGGCTGGACGGCGTTCGCGAACGCCTGGGACCAGCAGAACACGGTGCAGAGCGTCGCGTTCGTGCGACTGAACACCGAGCAGATGCCGTCGCCGCTGGAAAGCGTCGACGACCTTGAGGAGGACGCCGACGAGGACAGCGTCTCGCAGGTGCTCGATGCGGTCGGCGGCGAGATGACCGACTTCGACCTGGTGGAGATGCCGAACGGTGACCTCGCGGTCTACGAGTCCGGCTTCGACGCCTGGTACGCCCGGTTCAGCGGCTGTTACACCAAGATGAACATCCGTAACCAGAAGGCGGAGGTCGAACTCTCGGGCGGCTCCGAGTACGATAAGCTGGTGTTCGTCGCGCAGGACCCGGAGACGGAGCTGGTCGCGCACACCGCGGAGACGACGGTCGTCGCGTGGCCGTGGAAAACCCACGGCGTCGACACCGGGGACGATGAAGACGCGGAGCCGCCGACCGACGAGGAGCTCCAGAAGATGTCGGTGCTGCCCGGGTCGCTGTCGATGGAGCACTACCTGCAGACTGGCGCCGTGGCCGCGGTGTTCGCGGCGTCGATGGTCGGCGCCTCGCAGTTCATCGGGTCGTGGCTCTGGGGCGCGCTCGCGTACGTCCCGCTGCGGCTGTACTTCACGAAGCCCGTGAAGGGGTACGCGCGGACGTCGGTGGCGCCGGGGCTTGCGAGAGCAGCGTGGGCGACCGCGTTCTACCAGGAGATCGCGATGAAGCGGTTCGGGTCCATCACCGACATGGCGAAGACGATCATGCGGATGGACCAGCGCGACAACAACCTCGTCGAGGCGCTGCGGGAAGCCCGCGACGAGGAGTCCATCACGAGCGACGCCGTCAACCGGGACTCCGTCCCGTTCGAATCCGAGATGGTCGAGGAGGACCCGGCGACGTCGTCCTCGGCGGCCGGAGGTGACGACTGATGCAGCCTGCCGAGGGCTGGGACGGCGCCGACCACGACTCCGACGGCGGCGAGGAGCGCGCGACGGACGGCGGCGTGGCGCCGGCGTCGCTCGAGGAGGTGCAGACGGTGAGTCAGCCGTCGACGCCGGACAGCGACCAGGACCTGGTGACGGCGCTCGAGGAGCGGCTCGAGCGGATGCAGTCCGCGCATCCGGCGCAGGACAAGCTCCACCGTGACCAGCGCGACCTCCTGGAGCGCTGGGAGCAGCGCGGCTACACCAGCCGGACGGCGCTGCTGAAAGACCTGCTCGAGTCGGCGTGGCTGTCGCTCGGCCGCGTGAACCCGAACTGGTACGCGGAGGTCGCCCGCGACGACGTCCTGGTGTCGTGTCTCGTGACGAGCGACCGGCGGACACGGTACCGGCCGAACCCGGTCGACCTGGAGGCGGCCCAGCGGCACCGGCGCCGGCTTGCGAAGAAGTATCTGCGGCCGGCGTGCCGCGCCGGGTTCCGCGAAATCCGGGCGGACGCCGCCGAATACGTCCAAGAAGACAACCGGGTGAACCTCGCGGACGTCTCGATGTTCGCGATGCGACCGGCTATCGAGTGGCTGAAACAGAAACAGGAGATTGCGCTGGACCAGTTCCTCGCCGGCTTCGGCAGCGAGGACCGGCTCGACCGGTGGCTGCACCGATTCGACGAGGTGACGCTCGGGCAGTCCCACCGGATCGAGTCGGACCTGGACTGGCGGATCGAACTGGAGGAGGCAGCAAAACGCATCCTTCTCGAGGACTCGGGGCGGCGCGCCGAGGAGCGGCGCCGCGAGGACATGGCGGCGCGAATCGTTCTGCCGGCGATGGCGCTCGCGCCGCCGCTGGCGATGCAGCACGCACAGGAGCTCCGCGAGGAGTCGGACGAGAGCAACCTGCGCGAATTCGACATGACAAATCCAGATTCATGAGCACGACCTACGGAAGCAGCGAGTTCGACCTCCCGAAGCCGGAGAACCTGCCGGAGCCGCATACGGAGACGCGGCAGTACCGGCGAATCACCGGGCAGCCGGACAACCGGCTGCATACGGACGCCGAGTATCTTCGGCGCCGGTTCGGGATGCCGCGGCTGCCCTCGTACGAGGAGGTGCGGCCGTCGGACGCAGTGGTACAGCGCGCCATCGAGGCTGACGACCCGGAGGCGAAAGACCCGATTCCGCTGACGCCGCGGATCTACGACCATACGTGGGGCGGCGGCGTCGAACGGGTGTCCGGCGGCCAGGGCGTGTTTCTCGTCGGGCCGGAGGGCCGCGGGAAGTCGACGTTGTTCCGGCGGCTGTCGGCCGCGGAGATGGAGCACAACGACGCGTACGTGGTGTGGCGCGCAGTCACCGGGTCGCGGTCAGAGTGGCTGCCGTTCGCGCCCATCGCCCGGATCTGCATCCCGCACGGCTACGAGGCGACCGCCCGGCTCGTCCCGAAAGAGGAGCGGCCGGACGTCTCCGGCGTCGACGTGCCGCTCGAGGACATCGCTCGCGAGGTCGTCGAGTACCGCGACGTGATGCATCTGAACCAGCAGGTGATGGAGCGCGGCTGTTTCCACGTCGTGTTCCCGGACCCGGAGCTGCGTGGCTGCCAGTACGTCTACGAGGAGTCGGACCGGCGTGTCGCGAACAAGCGGCAGGAGGTCCGGTTCAGCGAGGACGACCCGGCGGACCACTGGTGGTTCGGCTGGGGGCTCAGCCAGGTGGAGCAGCCGATGCCGGGCTGGGTGGCGTGGTTCTGCGACGAGGTGCAGTCGCTGGCCGCCGAGGGCGTCGCCAACGACAAGTTCCTGACGCGGATGAAGGTGAAGCTCATCGGCGAGGCGATGGAGGACTTCCGGAAGAACGGCGTGGCGCGCTACTTCGCGGGCCACAAGTACAAGCACGCGCACTCGCTGTGGCGCGACCGCATCCGGTTCCGGGTCCACATGAGCGGGTCGGCGAACCCGCGGACGAGCCGCGCTGCGTCCATCCCGGCCGGCATGGAGACGGTGCCGATGGAGACGGACCTGATTTCGAACGAGGCAATCGGGGCCGGCGTCCTGTACGACGAGTCCGAGTTCGAAGTGATTCGGTGGCCGCCGAGCGACAAGCCGATCTCCGGCGACCTGAAGGTGTACCTCGAGCCAGCCACGGACTCGACCACCCGGGGGGATGCGGCGTGATCCGCGCCGCGTCGCTGCGGCTCGCTGCGAGCTCGTGCTTCGAGCGCTTCCGAGAAGCGTCGCGAACCCGAGGGGTCGCGTCGCAGAAATCGGCGGGCGTCACCCCGCCCCGGCGGTTCGCGGTCGGCGCCGGCGGCGTTTACGCGCGCGCGGTATTCAGACATGACGCGAATACCCCCCACGGGTCTGGGCGGGCAGTACTGCGTGCGCGGCCAGGCGCCTCGACGCTCCTTGGAACCTGCGCGAAACCTGAGACGTTCGGCGGGCTGAGCGAGGTGAGCACGTGAGTCGAGACAGCAGGCGCGGCGTGGCGCTGCTGCTGGTCGTGCTGGTCGTCGCGAGCGCGGTCGTGCCGACGGCGGCGCTCGGCCAGACGTCGCTGACAGGCGAGATTAGTATCTCGGCTGATGCGGCGACGGACGGCTCGACGTTCAGCTTCGACCTCGCGGACCCGGACGGCGCGAAGAACGCGACGGCGACGCTGACCGGCGTGGAGTCGACGGCGACCGAGAGCTCGTCGGCGACAGCGCTGGCTGACGGCGGGACGCTGCCGGTGGACGTCGCCGGAACGGAGCCGGCGCGCGGGCCGGCGTCGGGCGCACCGCAAGTGACGTTCGTCGGGACCGAGGAGACGCGCGGCGCGTTCTGGTCCGGGACGGCCTCGAGCGGGTCGACGGACAGCATCTCGGTCAGCGGGAACCGCGACCCGACGAACACGACGGTGACGTTCACTGGTTCGGCGTCGACGGGGTCGCGGTACACGCCGACCGGTACGGGTGACTCTACGATTACCGTGAATGGTGACCTGCCGCCGGTCGGGCCGTCGAGCGGCGGGAATCCGACAATCAAGTTCGTCGGTCGGGAATCGTCGACCTCGCGGTCCGTGTCGTCCGGCGTCGTTGCCGACGGCGCGTCGACGAGTTACTCGGTCGGCGGGGACCAGCCCGCAGTTAACGAGCAGGTGACGTTCCGCGGGGAGACGACGACGGCGAACGGCGACGCCTCGTTTACCGGCCTCTCGCCAGGAACCTCGCGGACGTTCACGAACGGCAACATCGCCCCGACCGGCCCGGCGAGCGGAAACCCACGGCTGTCGGTCACAGCCCACACCGGTTCAGGGTATCAAGAGTGGTCAAGTCTCGACAGCTATCTCGGCGGGGGCGGCGAAACCGCCAAAGAATACACCGTCGGCGGCGCCCCGAGTCAGACCTACTCAAAATTGTCATTCGACTTAACGGAAGCTGACACCGGGAGTGACCATACGGGAACGGTCAGAATTGCGTTAGTGAACGGTGAGAGCGCCGACATGGACGTGTCCGACGGGACCGTGATTTATGAGCAGTCACGAACCCTCAAATCGGGGACTACAACCGTCGACGTGCAGGATTTCACGGCGCAGTCAACTCTCACGCTCCGAATCACGCTGCTCAACTTCGGTGAAAGCTACGATTTCCGCACGCAGACGGGTGCTCCAGCAGGATACGCGACTTGGCCGGCCGGGAACGGCGGGAGCGGGTACAGCTACAACCGTTACGGGTCGTGGGTGCTGATACCGCAGCAGCCCTCCTCCGTCTCGGTGTCGTTCAACGACGGCACGACCACGTCAATCGGCAGCATGACCGCCGGAGAGACAGTTACGCGCTCCGTCAACCTGTCCGCGTCGGCGTCGTCGCTCACCGTGAACGCTGACGCTGGCACGTTCGACGTGTCGCTGACCAAAACCGACCGGACGGCGACCGAGAACCCGTCCGTGGACGTCGACGGCGACGGCTCCGCCGACGCGAGCGTTTCGGGAATTCTAACTGAAGGCGAAACGAAGACCGTGTCAACAGACGGCCTCACGCCGGGGAGCTACACTGCACCAACGTCGACCGCCGCAGGTTCGTCGGTGTCGTGGACGCTGTCATTCGACGAAGTCAGTGCGACCACGGATCCGTCAGTTGACGTAAACGGTGACGGGTCTGCGGACGCGGCGTACTCGGGCGTGTTGGCGTCAGGTGAAAACGCGACGGTGCCACTGGACTCGCTGACAAGTGGTTCTGCCACGGTCGACTCATCGACGGCGAGCGGCCCGCTGCCGGACTGGACAGTCATTTACGACGAACGGGTTGCGACAGAGGACCCGGGCGTCGACATCGGGAACGACGGCACCGTCGACGCCGAGTACAGCGGCGTGCTCGGCCCAGGGGAGACGGCGACGGTCGCAGTGTCCAACGGGACGCTCGCAACCGGGTCGAACCAGCTCGGGTTCAGCGGTTCCGGGCCGGCGTTCGACTGGGAGCTCCAGACGACGGAGCACATCGTGACGGAGAACCCGGCGCTGGACCTGAACGGTGACGGGTCGCCGGATGCGTCGTACAGCGGGACGCTGGCTCCCGGTGCGACGGTGTCGCGGAGTCTCGGTAACGTGACGCCTGGGAGCTACTCGGCGACCGTCGCGACGTCGGGGTGGTCGACAACGAGCGTGAACCTGACGTACACTGAGGTGACGCACTCGGCGTCGCCGACGGTCGTAGTGAACGGCAACACGTTCAGTACGTCGTCGACGCTGGCGCCGGGCGAGCAGACGACGCTGAACATCTCCGAGAGCGCGCTCGTGGATGGCGAGAACCAGCTGGTCGTCCGTGTCGGGCAGGAGTTGTCCGCGGACGCGCCGGTGCCGAGGGTTGGGCTGCACTACCAGCAGCAGGCGCAGACGACGCACGAGACGCGGTACAACGCGACCGCGTGGCGCGAGGAGCGCTGGGTGAACAAGACGTTCGCCGAGGACCAACAGAACGCGACGTTGACGATGTCGCTGCACGACTCGGTAGTCTCGGTGAGTACCTTGGAGATCGCCCGCGGCGAGAACGCGTCGTACAGCCGGATGGAGTCGGCCGCGTACAGCTACGAGAACGGGACGCTGACCGCGGAACTCGGCGACGTCTCTGAGGGTGAAACGGTCCGTATCCACGTTATCGGGCACCGGGTCCGGGTCCGGAATGGCGAAATCACTATCGAGGACCCGACGACGCCGGGCCACAAGCTGGACACGGAGATTCGGGTGGTGAACGCGTCGGACGGGTTCGCGCTCGGTGTCGCGAACAGCCGCGTGCTGGACGCGACGAACATGGAGTGGCAGAACCCGTCGCCGGAGTCACGGATCACTGCGGACGGCCGGCAGTGGCTTCGGTTCCCGAACGCGGTCGAGGAGTCGACGGCGCGACTCACGTACTCGCCGCTGGTCGCTGAACCGAAGCGCGGCGATGTCGTCGTCACGGTCCAGTCGGTCGGCGACCGGCAGTTCGCCGTTGATCCGGGGCAGACCGTGGGCGACCCGGTCGTGTTCACCTGGCTGCGGGCGACCGAAGGCGAGCGGTATACGCTGTGGTCGACCAGTCACCGTGCGACGTACGACCAGGCGAAGGCTGCCGAGAACGGCGTCGCGTTGACCGACGACGACTCGGCGGAGACACTGAAAATCATCCCTGCGCAAGAGGAGAGTATCTCGACGCCGCTGGGGTCGCAGACGCTGCGTATCGGCGCCGTCATCGGCGGCATCGCTGGGTCGTTCGCGCTGCTGTATCTGCTGATGACGAAGTACGGCGATGGCGTGAACAGCCGGCGGGACTACGCTCTCCTCGCCGGTGTCTCACTGGCGGTGACCGCCATCGGCGTTGAGGTCGTCGCGCCGGGGACGTTCCGGCAGATGCTGACACAGGGGCCGCTTCCGGTGATGGTCGGCGGCGCGCTGGCGCTGCTGACGCTGCTGTTCGGGTCGCGGTACCTCCCGGGCGGGCGACGCATCCGGATCGCCGGCATCATCGTCGGCGCTGTCCTCGTGAGCATCCTCGGCCTGGAGTTCATCGCGCCGGGCTCCATCGCTGACAACCTCGGTGGGTCGCTCGCGGCCGGCCTTGAGCCTGCGATTCGACTCGGCGGCGTGCTGGGTGTCGGGCTCGGTGCGTACGCCGTCTGGCGGTACCTGAACGGCGGCTCGTCCGGGTCGGGTGGCTCCGGTGGGTCGGGGTCGGATGACTCGGACAGTGACGTGACGGTCGTGAACCGGCTCCCTGAGAGCCTCAAGTCGGACGGAGGGAACAACTGATGGCGCTGGATTTGGTGGCCGGGTTGCTCCGGCCGCTCGTCGAACTGGCGCTCGACAAGATCGGCGTCGAGGGTGTCGCCGCCGGCAGCATCATCGGCACGGCAGGGCTGGCGTACACGGGCTACAAGCTCGCGTGGATTGCGGGGTTCGCGCGGACAGTCGCCCGGTCCGCCGCGCTGTACGGTGTCGTCGCCGCCGTCGCGGTCATGGTCGCACTCATCGGGCTCGTGAAGCTCGGTGTACTTGACGTCGAGGCGCTGCTCGGGCTCCTGACGGCCACGGCGCCGGAGGTGGCGCTGTGACATCAGCGCCGCTGGTCCTCCCGGTCGGGATGCTTGAGGCCGCCATCGTCTGGGGTGGCCGACTCGCGAAGCTGCTGCTCGCAGCACTGATCGGCTACGTGGTGCTGAGTCAGAGCTGGCGCGCGAGCAAGTACATCGTCTCGTCGGCGTGGTATCGCCGCATCGCCGTCGGCCACTTAGCGCTGGTTCTCACGCTGGTGCTGCTGGGCGCCGTCGACGGCGTCCTAAGTGCGGTCATCGGGACGTCGGTCGCCGAGTTGGCGCTGGACCCGCTGACGAAGGTCCTCCAAGAGGTGCCGCTGTGATGCTCGCGACAGCCCACCGGGTCGCCGCAACCGTCCAACGGGCCGTCACGGTGGCGTTCATGCCAGCGGACCGGGTCGCGAGGTACCATCCGCGAACCGGGTACGCTGTGGCAGCCATCCTGTGGGGGCTGTCGATGTACGAGGCGTCCCTCGCGACGCTCGGGCCGCTGTGGGGGCTCCACTCTGTTCTGGTGACTGCTGGGTTCACGTACGCGGCCTACACCGGATTCCGGACAGCTGAGGCTGACTACGACCGGCCGTCGTACGTGGTCGCGGAGAGCCTCGCTGGCGCCGTCACTGCCTCGCTTGTCGTCGGAGCGGTTGAGCCGCCGGTCGTCGCTACGACCGGCAGCCTCTCTGCCGACCTGGTGCTACAGTACCCGCACTACTTGGCGGCGCTGGCGGTGTACGCGGGTGCGGTCGTGTTCGGCGTCGTCCGAACTGGCGCCGCGTTCGGCCGGTCACTGCTGTACCTGTACCGTGGCCCGAAACAGACGCCCGAGGAGCGTGTCCTCGGCGAACCACTGGACGAGACGGAGACCGATGAGCAGTAACGTGGATTCAGCGCGGGAAATCGCGGTCGGAGAAGCGCGCGCACAGGACGTCATGGACACCGTGGTCCTCGAGGGCCAGGTAGTGAAGCGGTCCGCGGTCCGACCGAAGGTGGACGTCGCCGTGTGGTGCTGTCAGCGGTGCCGGAGGCCGCAGCGGCCGATTCAGCAGGGCCTCGGGCCGCTCCGAAAACCGGCGGTGTCGCGGTGCTGTGACCGGAAGACGGCGAACTACTACCTGGACAAAGAGGAGTCGGACTGGGTCGACTGGATGAAGGTGCGGCTGCAGGAGCCGCCAGAGGCGCTGTCGGACGGCGCCGCCGAGTCGGTGGATCTCTACCTGACTCGAGACCTCGCACGGAAGGATATCGAGAGTGGCCAACGTGTGCGTGTGACGGCGACGTTCCAGCCGGTCAGCGACCGTGGCCAGACGGTGTTCAAGAAGGCGTACGTCGTCGACGACCTCGAGCCGCTGGACGACGACATGGTGTCGTCGGGTGACGTCGATGAGGCGCTGCTCGGCGACCTTCGGCGGGCGGCCGACCCGGTGCCGGCGCTGGCACGGGCGGCGCTGCCGCATCATGAGGGTGACGAGCATCTGAAAGAGGCGCTGGTGCTGCAACTCGTCGGGGGACGTGACGTGGACGGCGAGAACGGGAAGGAGTACCGCGGGACGATGCACATCGCGACCATCGGCGACCCGGGGACCGGGAAGAGCAACTTCGGGGACGCCATCCAGCGGCTGTCGCGTCGGGGCGCGAAGGCGTCAGGGAACGACGGAACGTCGGCGGCGGGGCTGACTGCCGCCATCACGAAGGACGGCTTCACGGACGGCACTGCGACCATCACGGCGGGCGCTGTGCCGAAGGCGTCCGGTGGCGCGCTGTTCGTCGACGAACTGGACAGCGCCGGGTCGAGCGAGCAGCACGCGCTCCTGGAGGCGATGGAGGACGGTCAGATCACTATCGAGAAGTACGGGCAGCAGGCGACGCTGCGGGCTGACACAGCTGTCTTCGCGGCGGCGAACCCGGACGACGGCCACTTCCACGAGGACGAACCGGCTATCGCGCAGTCGTCGCTGTACTCGCCGCTGCTGACCCGATTCGACCTTATCTTCTGTCCCCGGGAGCGCACCGAGGAGGCGGAGATCGACGCGGTCGGCGGCCACGTCTTGGACTCGTGGGACGCGGCCGCGAAGCAAGCGTCGGGCGTCGACGTCGACGACTCGCTCCTCGAGGACGTCGAGGCGGATGTTGACGAGGCGACGCTCCGGGCGTATCTGTCGGAAGCACAGGAGTATGACCCGGTGTTCGGCGACGACGCTGTGAAGGACGCGCTGCGGCTGTGGTACGTGGAGACGAAGCTGCGGCTGGTCGAGCAGGAGCGCGAGGTCGGCCGGGAGCTGCCGGTGACGCCGCGGTCGCTCCACGACATCGTCCGGCTGGCATCCGCGAGCGCTCGAGCGCGGCATTCGGACACTATCGAGATGCGGGACGCTGAGCGTGCGACGCGGCTGAAGACGCGGATGTTCCGGGAGTGCGGACTCGACCCCGGCGATGAGGTAATCGTCGAGGTTGACGAGGACGGCCAAGCGGTAGTGTCGGATGAGTCACCGACGGGCGCGGTGCTGGAGGCAGTTGCCGACCTGAAGTACGAGGGCGAAGGCTACGGCGCCAACCGCGGAGCCGTCGTCGAATCGGTCGCCGAGGAGACCGGGACGGAGACGGCGGATGTCGAGCAGCTCGTCGAGGACATGGTCGCGACGGGGACGTTGGACGTCGTCAGCGAGGGGAGGGTGACGGCATGACGGTCTCCGTGGACCTGCTGGTGGCTGCCGGTATCTTCGTGTCGTGCGTGGCTATCTCGACGGCGAAGGGGATGCTCGAGGAGCGCGGCGGGAAGTTGCCGGTGGAGTGGCAGGCGCGTCTGGGGCTGCTGGACTTGCGGGACCCGCGGACGAAAGCGGAGATCGACGTTGCGTACCGGCGCGACCTCATCTCTGAGGCGGAGATGGAGCGGCGGAAGCAGGTGTTGTTGGACGACCGGAACGAGCAGATTTTCCGGGCGGTGACGGCGGTGTCGGGTATCGGGCCGAAGAAGGCGCTGAACATCGCAGCGACGTTCGAAAGCGAGCGGGCGGTGCGGCGTGCGTCGCTCGAGGAGCTGGAGCAGGTGCCCGGTATCGGCCCGAAGTACGCGGAGGCGATCAAGGCGCGTCTGGGGCGTGAGGTGCCGGACACGCCGCGGGTGGCGATGGAGGCGCACGAGGCCGGCGTCACGTAGGGTGTGGCGTCGGCCGGTTCGGCGGGTGATGCAGCCCGGCTGGGCCGAGGCCCGGGCTGCGACGACGGATGAGCGACAATTCTTTGGGTACCACCTGCGTACCACGATGTATGAGCACAGACACGGACGACAACGGCGACATGGTGAAACTCAACGTCAAGGTCCCGAAGCGGCTGCTGGAGGAGATCGACGAATTGGCCGAGGAACTGGAGTATACCAACCGGTCGGAGTTTATCCGGGAGGTGCTACGCGACACCACGGAGCCGATTCTGACGCCTGGCGCACAGGAGGGAGTTTCGGAGGGGTATGCGGACGTGGAGGCGGGCCGGACAATGTCGACAGAAGAGGCCCGCGAACGCCTCGGTATCGACGAGGACTGAGGGCCAAACAGTGGGTCACGACGTCGTTCTGACGGAGACGTTGGTCGAAACGCTGGAACAGTTCGAGACGGAGGATGCGGAGCGAATCCTCAACAAGCTGGAGGACATCGAGGACTTCCCTGGTCACTTCCTTGACCGGCTGAAGAACCATCCTGGCTACAAGCTTCGTGTCGGTGACTTCCGCCTGCTGGTCGATTGGGACAAGGACAACGAGGTGCTCTACGCCATCGACGCGTTCGAACGGAAGAAAGAGTACCGTGAGCTCGGGAAGTATCGAGAGGTCTGGGGGTCGTGGCGAGACGATGAGTAGGCGATAACTGCTCTGGCGACGGGGATCGGGTTCGTTGGCGAGATGAAGCGGGGCGGGGCTGTTTCTGCGGTGCGGAGGTATTGTGTTGCGGAGGGGGTGCGGTCCGAGCCGCGAAGCGGCGAGGGGTATTTGGCTTCTTGTGCCCTTAGGCACACTCCGTAAGGGGTGCTGTGTCAGCTGGCGGGACGGCGCGGTTCGACCCACGGTTCACTGTCGTTGCCTGGCTTCCCTGAACACAAGCGTAGTTGAGGATTAGAGGGTTTTAGCGCGACTTCGGTGTCTGAAAAGAAGGTGGTGGGCGGTGATGCCTCTCACGTGTCGGCGCGCTACCGGGGGGTCGCCGACCGGGTCGTGCCGAAGCTCGCGCGTTTGTTTCCGCAGATTTTCACGCGGCCTGCCTCCTCGAGGACGACGTTTTTGGACTCGCGGACGGCGCCGTCACGTTCGGCGGCGGACCAGCGGAAGCGGGTGTCGTCGACGAAGGTTCGTGCGGCGCTGGTGCCGTCCTGGTAGGCTGCTTCGAAGCCAGCGCGGAGTAGTTCTTCCAGGTGGCGTTCGGCGAGTGGCCGGCCGGTGAGGTCGACCAGGAGGCCGTCGGCGGTCTCTTCGATGTGTGCGAGGTGGCGGCGGGCCCAGCGGCCGAGTGCCGAGCTGGCGTCGGCGAATCGCTGTGCTTGGTCGGCGAGTTGGCCGGCTTTGCCGCGCACCCACTCCATGGCGTTGTTGAACGACCCGAGGAGTTCGTCGATGCGGTCGCGGACGACGCCGTCTTCGAAGCCGACGCGGCCGTTTTCGACGCGCAGGATGTCGTCGAAGTTGTCGACGGCGCGGTAGACGGTGGACTTGCTGACGTCGGCGCGGTCGGCGACGTCGCGCCAGTGCTGTGCGGAGCCGCCGTCGGCGACGGCGCTGACGACGCCGCGCTGGTCGGGTGACGGGCCGCCTTGTGCGAACTGGCGGAGGGCGGCGGCGTTCTCGTGGGCCTCGACGCGCGGCATCGGGTCGGGGACGATCTCGACGTGGTCGCGGACGGATTCGGTCGGCTCCCAGTACTCGTCGGCGGTGTAGACGCGGTCGTCGGCGCGGGTGCTGACGTTCGCCCAGTCGAGGGTGTTGATCAGCGCGTCCTCCATCTCCTGGATGAGGTCCTGGAAGTCGAGGACGTCGTCGCTGCGCCACGGGACGGAGCCTTCTGGGTTGTGTTCGTTGGAGAACTGCATCTCCAGTTTCGGGTCGGCGAGCGGGTCGTCGTCGCTGGATGTCGACTCACCGCGGGCGAAAAAGGGGTGGTAGTACTTGAGGAGCTTCGCGAAGTGGTTGTCTGGGAGGAGCTTCTTCCAGGCGACGTTGTCGAGGGTGACGGCGGTTCGGTGGCCCATCACGTCCTCGTTGTCCCAGTGGTACTCGCCGGTGCTGCCTTCGGTGGTGGAGCCGAAGCGGGCGAGCCGGTCGATGAGGGCGCCGCGGCCGACGAGTTTGCGTTCGCCGATGTCGCGGTCGAGGCGGACGTACATGCCGACGCCGAAGGCGCGGCTCCAGCTGTGGATGCGGTCGTCGGCGAAGTAGTCCGGGTTGATGTCGAGGTGGTCGGCGAGCGCCCGGAGGACCTCTAGTGCGTCCTGTGGCCCGACGTTTGAGGAGCCGATTTGGACGCGGACGCCGTACGGCATGTCGCGCGGCATGTTCCCGATTTGGTCGCCGGTCTCGCTGTGGGTTGCGACCGGGAGCGCCGGCCGGAACTGCAGCGAGATCTTCCGCTCGGCGACCTGGTCGATGGCGCGGATACCGATTTGGTACTCGTTGAAGGCGTCGAACGATTGGCCGCGGGCGGCGAGCTTGCCTTCCCAGAACTTGACGCCGCCGTCTTCGTCGCCGTCGATGAACTCCCATTCGTCGCCGAGCGCGTCGAACGTCCCGTAGCGCTGCTCGAGGACGGAGTGTTCCTCCCACTGAGAGACGATGGCCCAGTACGGCGATATGGCGTCGTCGTCGTGGCGCTGCAGTACCTCGCCATCGCTGAGGTCGGAGACGTCGTCGTCGCCGAAGGCGTCGTAGTTCTCCTCGGTGAACAGGAGATGGGCGTTTACTTCGTGGATGTGCGGCTCGATGACCGGGATCGGGTCGTCGGGGTCGATGGACTCCGGGATGCCTGGGTCGTCGACGCCGAGTGTGGCGCGACGTCGGGCGCTGTCGGCTTTCTCGGTGTCCGTGGGCTGCTGGTCGCGTCGGCGAGCAGCGGCGCGCTCGTTGGACGCGAGCCGCGTCTCCTGGTCGATGTGGCTCCGGACGTTCGCTGCGTCGTCTGCAGCCAGGAGCCGGTCGGCGTCGGCGGAGTCGACGTCGGACTCGATGGAGTCGTCGGCCGCGGATTCGACGATGTCGACGTCGCTGTCCAACTGGTCGAGAAAGTCGATGCGGTCCTCGTCGTCGGTCACGCCGACTCACCTCCGAACTCGGTCAGCGAGGTCGGCGTCGGCGCGCTGGAGCGTTCCAGGTCCGACGGGTCAGGGGAGTGGACGATGTCGACGTCGAGGGAGTCGGCGAGGACGTCGGCGAGGAGCCGTCGGTGGCAGTAGGTGGCGTCTTTCTCCCAGCAGACGAGCCAGACCGGCGTGTCGTCCTCGAGGCGGCTGCGAAGGGTGCCGAGGACCTGCTGCTGGCCGGCGTTCGTGAGGAACTCTCGGTATCGCTGTTCGAAGTCGATGCTGTCCCACGCGATGGCGGATGGTCGGCGGGCTTCGTCGCGTTCGGCGGCCTGTTCGACGGCTTTGTACGCGTCGAGCAGGGTTGGCGGTGGCGCCAGTGCGGGGATGTTTCGGTCGACGACGTCTTCGACGAACTCCTGCGGGTAGCGAACGACACCGACTACGACTGCGTCGTGGTCGGGTTCGACGACGCTGCCGAAGCCACCGAAGTAGGTGGTCCTGACTGTGCTCACCGCGTGTCACCTCGGCTGTACCGCGAGAGGCCGTGTGGGCGGGCTTCGATCACGTCGGCTTCGGTCCACGTCGAGGGGACGCGGTCGACGTCGCCGGAACGGACTTCGTGGCGGACGTCGGCGCCGACGCCGTCGTAGGCAGCGACGACGCGGTGTTCGACGACGGCGCCGCGCCGTTCGATGCTCGTGTACGGTGTCTCGGACCACTCCGCGAGCAGAAGTTCGTTACTCGGCACGGGCGACCACCTCGGTTAGTCCGTCCTCGTGCGTGAACCGCCACAGAAGGTGTCGAGACGTTCGAATCTCGTGGATGAACACTGCTTCGCAGTCCTGGCACATCGCATCTGACTGCGTCTGGTATTCGAGGTCGCCGTCGCACTCGGGGCAGTCCTCGAAGTGGTGAGGAGTACGAGGGCCAGAGCTCTCACTCGTCACGGGGAGCCACCTCCTCGATGCGGACCCACCAAGCGCCTTCGAGCTCGACTACGGCTTCCCACGAGTACACGTCGGCGATGTGCCCACCGTCCACGTCGTCGTACGCACGCGCCAGCAGACGGCTCTCTTCGCGGTCGGGCTCGTCACTCGCCATCTGGATCACCTCCGTTCTGCTGTTCCTCTCCGCGGAGCGCGCGCCTGACTGACTCTTCGCAGTCGAGCCAGCCGTGCTTCTGTCGGTTCGCGCGGAGCCAGTCGCCGGCGCGGTCGACCGGGACGCTTCCGGACGCGGTCTCGGTGAGCTTCGCGTTGACAGCGAGGTAGTCGACCTGGTCGTCGGGGTCGGCGGTTTCGTAGAGGACGCGGCCGTCGGTGAGCAGTGCGACGCGGACGAACTCGCCGCCGCGGATGCGTTTCGGAGCGTCCTCGAGGGCGGTAAAGCGCCGGCCGACGACGGCGAACTCGTCGGGGTCGTCGTCGAGGATGTGGCTCGGCGCCGACTGGAGCCGCGTCCAGATGCCGGGGTGGTGGTCGCGGAACCACGCGAGGTGGAATCCACAGAAGCGGGCGTCGCCGCCCTCCGGTGCGGGGACCGCGAAGACTGCGGGGTCGTCGCAGTGGCCGGCTTCACACTCGTGGCTGTCGTCGAGCGGGCCGACGTCGGGCTCGAGGTCGCGGCGGATCTGCCGGTCGCGGGAGGCGACCGAGCTGGCGCGGCCGGAGCTCATTCGGCATCACCCGTGTCGTCGGGCTCGTACGGGTCCGCGGCCCGAAGGGCGGTGTACGTGCGGTCGTCCAGGACGGGTGCGACGCCCTGGAGATCCACGCCGTGGCGTGCGAGTTCGCGGGTCGCTTGGTCGGCTGCACGACGGAGTGTTTCGTCGTCGATGTCCTCGTCGGTGAGGATTTTGAGGTACTCCGTCATCGTGGCCCTCCGTCGGTGAGGGTGGGTGCGTCGACGCGGCTGCCGCGGTTGCGGTTGGAGTCGGTTTGCGGGTCGACTTTGTCGACGTCTTTGCCGGCGGCGCTGCCGGCGATGATGCGGCCGCGGGTGTCACAGGCGGGGCAGCGGTGGGCGATGTCGTTGTCGTCGCCGAAGACGCGGCAGAAGCGGCGGGTGACGTGGACGCCGCAGTGGCGGCAGGTTCGGGAGCCGCCGGTATCGAGGCGGTTCATGGCCGACACCTCCCGAAATCACGAGCTGGGCACTGTTGGTCTGGGTCGTGGATGAACCCGCCGCAGTAGTCGCAGATGGGGGAGGGGAGGTTGTCGAGGTCGAGACTGAGGACCTTAGACATAAACCCCACCCCCGGAAACCGCAGTACAGCGGCGGATTTGAGGGGTTATAAAGCGATGGACTCGCCGGGATTTGAACCCGGGGCCTCTCCCATGCCAAGGGAGTGATCTACCACTGATCTACGAGCCCGCGCTGCACATCGACGTACCGCGGTTCGATAGATAAGCCCTTCGACTCAGGGGGCGGTTCGGTACGCGGGCGCACGGCCCGGGTCGACGGCGAACCCGAAACGGTTTACTGCGCGCCGCGACGATTGGTCGTTGGGAACAGCACGGCCGCAAATCTGACTCGCCCGTTTGGGCTTGGGATTGCGGAGGTGCCCCCGTCGGTCAGCGGCGCAGCGCGGCGCATCCGCGTCGGCGTCCGCGTGATCGGCGGCGGCTCGCTCGCTTCTGCGGCCCTTGTTCCAATCTCAGAACGATGGCACGAATGCATACACGCCGCCGCGGGTCGTCCGGTTCGGACAACCCGGCGGCAGACGAACCCCCGGAGTGGAGTGACGTCGACGCGGACGCGGTGGAGGAGCGCGTCGTCGAACTCGCAGAGCAGGGGCACGACCCCAGCCAGATCGGTCTGAAGCTTCGCGACGAGGGCGTGAAAGGCACGCCTGTCCCGGACGTGAAGCTCGCGACCGGCAAGAAGGTCACCGAGATTCTGGAGGAGCACGACGCTGCTCCGGAGCTCCCGGAGGACCTCCGGAATCTCTTCGAGCGCGCGGTGCGGCTCCGCGAGCACATGGAGGAGAATCCGCAGGACGCGCAGAACAAGCGCGCGCTCCAGAACACCGAGTCGAAGATTCGCCGCCTGGTGAACTACTACCGGGGCGACGAGCTCGACGAGGACTTCACGTACAGCTACGACGTCGCCGTCGACCTGCTCGACGAGCAGTAACCACAGACGACCCACGAATCACGAGGACCACACCGACATGTCGTCGACGCAGCCCGGCCGCGCGGACGCAGACCCGGAGCGCGTAGCGTCTGCGCTGTCGACCGCGGGCTTCGTTCGGCTGTGCGCGCGCCCGACGGGGGACGCGCTCGCGGCGGCGGGCCTGCTGGCGCGGGCGCTTCGCGACCGCGGCACGCCGTTCCACGTCCGCACCACCCGCGACGGGTCGGTGCCGGCCGGCGACGGGACCGCGGTGGCGCTCGGCTGGGACGCGCCGGACGCGCAGTCCGTCCGCGGCGAGGACCGGCCGCTGTCGGTCGTCGCCGCGTCGGTCGTCGACGCGCTCGGCGCCGAGCCGGACCCGGTCGTCGGGTTGGCCGGCGTCGTCGCCGCGGAGGCGGTTCCGGGCGGCGCGGGCAGCGGCGCGCTGCTGGAGGAGGCGGAGCGCCGCGGCGCCGTTCGGCGCCGACCGGGCGTCGCGGTTCCGACCGCGGACGTCGCGGACGGGCTCGCGTCGTCGACGCTGCTCCGCCTGCCGTGCTCCGGCGACCCGGAGGCGGCGCGGGCGCTGCTCGCCGACCTCGGCTTCCCGGCCGAGCCGGACGACGACGCGCATCGGCGGCTGGCTTCGGCGGTGGCGCTGGACGCGACCGCCGAGGCGCCGCCGCGGGCGACCGAGGCCGTCGAACGCGCGCTCCGGCCGTACGCGACGCCGACCGGGCCGTTCGAGACGCTCGGCGGCTACGCGGACGTCCTGGACGCCGTCGCCCGGGAGCGGCCCGGCGTCGGCGTGTCGCTGGCGCTCGGTGCCGACGCGGCGCGCGCTGACGCGCTGGAGTGCTGGCGGACGCACGCCGGCACCGCCCACGGCTTCCTCGACGACCCGACGACGGGCCGCTACGACGGCGTGTTCGTCGTCCGGGTCGACGCGGAGCCGACGGCGGTGCCGGCGCTCGCGACGGCGGCGCGGCTGGCTCGCGACTACCGGTCGCCGGAGCCGGTCGCGCTCGTCGTCGCCCGCGTCGCAGACGGCGGCGACGAGGCGGACGGCGCTGGCGACGACGCGGTCGGCGGCGCGGCCGCCGCCGCAGCAGCACCCGACGCCGACGCCGACGTGAGCGCGGCGCTCGCGGCGGCGGCCGACGCGACCGGCGGCGACGCGACCGGCGACGGTCGGCGCGGCGACGCCCGGTTCGACGGCGACGTCCAGGCGTTCGTTCAGGCGTTCAGGGAGGCGGTGCAGCCGTGACCGGGGAGCAGCGACGCTCCGCGGTCGTGGAGACCCGTCACCGCGACGCCGACGCGGCCGCGACCGTCGCGGCCGCGGTCAGCCCGGACAACACCGCCGACGTCGACACCGAAGCGGACGCCGACCGCGTCGAGACCCGCATCAGCCGGGAGCGCACCGGTGGCCTGCAGGCGTCGACCGACGACTACCTCGTGAACGTGGCAGTGGCGACGGACGTCATCGAAACCGCACGCAGCTACACCAACACACAATGAGTGAACGTTCAGTCTCACGACAGCGACAGGGCAAGCGCTGGTACACAGTGCTCGCCCCCGAGCAGTTCGACCGCGAGGAGCTGGGTGAGACCATGGCAGAGGAACCGAATCAGGTCATCGGACGGACCGTCGAGACGACGCTCGGCGAACTCACCGGCGACCAGGGACAGAACAACACGAAGCTGACGTTCAAGATCACGGACGTCGGCTCGGACTCCGCGTACACGGAGTTCACGCAGTACGAGCTGACGCGCGACTACCTGCGCTCGCTCGTCCGCCGCGGCGCCTCGAAGGTCGACCTCACCATCACGGTGCTGACGACCGACGACTACCGCGTCCGCATCCAGCCGGTCGCGTTCACGACGAAGAAGGCCGACCGCAGCCAGGAGCAGGCCATCCGCTCGGTCATGATCGACCTCGTGGAGGAGGCCGCCGAGGAGCGCACCTTCGAGCAGCTCGTCGACTCGGTCGTCGAAGGGCGGCTCAGCTCCGCCATCTACGGCGAGGCGAAGCAGATCTACCCGCTCCGCCGCGTCGAAGTGAAGAAGCTCAGCCTCGAAGCGCGCCCCGAAGAGGTCGCCGCCGAGGAGGAAGCCGCAGTCGACGTCGCCGACGAGGACGTCGACGTCGAAGAGTAGCGCGTCGACGCGCCGCTCCGCGGCTCACGATTCGTTCTCCCGTTTTTGTCGCGCGACGCCGCCGAGACAGCCGACGGTACCTCACTCTTCGACGACGACGACGCCCTGCATGCCGGCCTGCTCGTGCGGGATGCAGAAGTACTGGTAGGTCCCGGCGACTTCGAACGTGTGGCTGTACGTCTGCCCGGTCGTGATCGCGCCGCGTTTGCCGTCCCACGCGTCGCGGGCGGCCTGCTCGGTGTCGAAGCCGCCGGTCGCGAAGTACTCGGCGTCGTCCGGAATCTCGTCGCCGTAGGCGGTGACGGAGTGCGCCCGCGTCGACGTGTTCTTCCAGACGACGGTGTCGCCGACGCTGACGGACACCTTGTACGGCATGAACGCCTGCGCGGTCATGCCGACGTCGTAGCCGTCCGGGTTGGGCGTCAGGTTCAGACAGCCCGCGAGCGACGCAGACGCAGCGGCGCCGGCGCCCGCGAGAAAGCGGCGTCTGTCCATGTCCGAGGGTCGGCACCGCGCGGGCTTATGGGCCGCGGTTCCGGGTTCGCCGCCGGCCGGAGCCGTCGCCGGGCGCGTCTCAGTCAGACGTAGCCGGGCGGCGGCGGGAGTTCGACGACGTCGACGTCGTGGCCGTCGCGGTCGTGCGGCACCGTCGCCTCCATCTCGATTTTGACGTCGCGGTCGCCGCCGACGACGTCGCTGACGCCGACCATCACCGTCGCCGGGAGTTCCGGCGGCGCGAAGTACTCGCGGCACGCCGCGCCGATTTCCGCTTCGGCGTCCGGGAGCGCGTCGTCGCTGACGAAGTGCCGAATCATGGTGACGTCCGAGAGCTCGCCGTCGCAGTACTCCCGCAGGAACCGTTCGGCGAAGTGCAGCACCCGCCGGGCCTGCTCGCGCGGCGTCTCGCCGGGGCCGACGACGCCGTCGAGTTGGACGTGGTCGTGGTCGTCGTGCCGGGTGCGCACCGCGGTCGCGGCCACCGCGTCGTCGCCGCGGTTCTCGCGTCTGAACACCGTCTTCTCCATGCCTCGGCGTCTCGGCGGCACCCGATGACGGTTGGGGACGCGAACGAGTTCGCGGGGAGCCACAGAACTATGCGCCGACGCGGAAAAGCCACCCGAGGCAACTCACGGACGGCTCTGCGGCCCGCCGAGTCGACCGCCGACCGTCGCTCCCGGGTCGCGGAGTCGCCGCGGCGCCGCTCCGGGGATGTAAAGACGTAAAGTCCGGTGTGTCGACCGTAGGGGTATGAGCGAGCGGCCGCGGTTCCTCACTCGCCTCGGCGTCGCGGACGCGGTTACGGTCGGCAACGCCGCCGTCGGGACGCTCGCGGCCGTCGCCGCCGCGGTGTCGCCGACGCTGGCGGCACGCCTCGTGCTGCTCGCCGCCATCGCCGACGGCCTCGACGGCGTCCTCGCCCGGCGGTACGGCGGCACCGCGGTCGGCCCGCACCTGGATTCGCTCGCGGACGTCGCGAGTTTCGGCGTCGCCCCGGCGCTCATCGTCGCCGTCGCCGGAACCGAGCGGTGGCCGTGGGCCGACGCGCCGCTCCGGTTCGCCGCGACGCTCGCGGTCGCCGCGGCGTTCGTCACGATGGCCGTCGTCAGACTCGGCGTCTACAACGTCGAAGACGAGGGCGAGAAGACGACCCACGGCGTCCAGACGACGCTCGCGGCCACGGTCGTCGCCGCCGCGGTGCTGACCCACCTGGGGACGCCGGCGGTGCTCGTCGCCCTCGGCGCCGTCCTGGCCGCCGGGATGGTGACGCCGGTCCGCTACCCCGACCTGCACGCGCAGGACGCGCTGGTCATGGGCGCCGTGCAGGCGCTCGCCGTCCTGCTCACGGGCCGCCCGGGCGCCGTGTTCGCGTTCGCGCTGCTGTTCCTCGCGCTCGGCTACACCTTCCTCGGGCCGTCGTTCTACTGGCGCGACGTCGACGACGCGGACGGCGACGCGGAGGGTGCTGACAGAAATGGCGACGGCGTGGCCGTCGAAGCCGAAGACGGCGACGCGGCGTAGACTGCGGCGCCCGCTCAGCGGCGCTTGCTCTTCGACGCGACGACGTCGACGCCGGGGCTGTAGAAGTGAACCGGCTCCGACTCCGGCGGGTCGAAGCAGTTCGCGCGGAACAGCGTGTTCGTCTCGAACGTCGCGTCGGCGTCGAACAGCGGCCAGGGTTCGTGGTCGATGTCCGCGTACCGAATCGCGCCCGCGGTGTCCTCCGTGTAGTACCGGTACCGCTCGGTGAGGAACTCGGCGAGCGACCCGTCGTCGGCGCGGAACTGCTCGCCGGTCGGCCCGTAGGTCGCGCGGAACTGGACGGGCCGGGCGCCGGGGTGGACGCGTCGGCTCCGGAATTCGACGCCGCCGTCCGCCGCGGAGAGGCTGATTCTGGCGTAGTAGTACGGGAGGTAGTGGAAGGCGCGGGCGCCGAGCACGCTCAAGATGCCCTGCGCGTCGAGGCTGAAGAAGTAGACGCCGGGCCGGCCGTCCGCGTCGCCTCCGTCGCGGTCTCCGTCGTCTCCGCCGCCGTCCCCACCGCGGTCGCTGACGTACGTCCGGAGGTTCAACTCCGGGAGCGGTAGCCCGGTTCCGGGCGGCGCCGCGTCCGGTCTGACGTCGACGTTCGTGAACGGGACGACCGACAGCCACGCGTCGCCGTCGAACGTGTCCAGCGCGAGCGCCTCCGGGACGTGCGGCCGAACCGTCTCCGGGTCGACCGGCCAGTTCGCGAACAGGACGTTTCGCCACCCCATGTGTAGCGGGACCACCATGCCCTCTCAGTCGGCCGGGAGCGGTAAGGCGCTTTTCCCGGCCACCGGCGCGCCGGCGGCGGACTGTTTCACCGACCCTGTCCTGTAATTTTCCAGTACTGTTACGGTATCCGACTTGTATTCGCGTACGATGCCATCTCAGCCAGGGCCGAACGAGGTCTACTGCATCGACTGCGGGGAAGTCATCAAGGAGCGCGCAGAAATCTGCCCCGAGTGCGGCGTCCGACAGCCGACCGACTCCGGGCAGGGCGGCGGGAACCACGGCGGACACGCCGGGCAAGGAGCTGGTCAAGGAGGGCACGGTAACGCCGGCGGCGCCCAGATGCAACAGCAGCAGACCGGACAGCAGAGCTACGGCCTCATCTTCTCCATCATCGACTCGTGGAAGTACCAGCGGCCGCTCCGACACCTGTTCAACATCGTGCTCGCGTTCAGCACCGTCGGGACGTACCTGTTCATCCTACTGCTGGAGGGCCTGATTCACTACCGGAACCTGAACAGCGGCTCCAGCCAGCCGTACGACGAGTCCAAACAGAAGGTGTGGACGACGTTCACGGACGTCCAGTAAGCCTGAAACGAACCGCCTCCCCTCGTGCGGCCGACTAACGCGAGGGAGTTTCAGCCGTCAGTCGACGAGGCGGCTCCGCGTCCGGAGGTGCCGGACGCAGATACCGACCAGGATGAGCGGGATGACGACGCCGATGAGTTGGCCGGCGCCGCCGACGAACAGCGCGACCGCGCCCAGAATCTGCGTCATCACCGGCAGAATCAGGGCGGCGGCGATGTACAGGCGGCCGCTGAGCGGCCAGTCGTCGACGTGGTAGTCGACGTACTTCAGGTCGAAGTACAGCGACAGCGGCAGCACCACCCAGCCGAGCAGCTGCACCGGCGGAATGAGCGCCGCGAGGCCGAGCGACTGCGTCATCCCCGACAGGCCGCTACTCTGGAACAGCAGCGCCGTGGCGGCGAGCAGCGCCCCGGCGAGCAGCCACAGGCCCGCGCTGAACATCACGCCGTACCGCCACGTCCCCGACGGCTCCGACTGCGTCTGCTGCTGTTGCTGCTGCGGTTGCCGCGACGCCGACTGGCCGTTCGCGCCCGCGGACTGCCGCCGCGACCCGCCGGACCGGCGCTGCTGGCCGCCGCGCTGGCCGGACGACCCGGCGCCGCTGCGCCCCGACCGCATGTTCTGGGCGGCGTTGCGGACGCCGCACTTCGGGCAGATTTCGGCGTTCTGCTTGATGATTTCGCCGCAGCTCCGGCAGTAGATCTCGTCGCCGCTCGGCCCGCGCTCCCGCGAGCGGTCGTCGGCGTCGTCGCTTCCGCGGTCGCCCGCCGACTCCGGCGCCGACGACTCCCGGTCGGAGTCGCGCCGGTCGTCGCTCCCGGACCCGCGCCCGTCGCTGCCGCTGCTACCGCGGGTGTCGCCGTCCTGACGCGACGACCGGTCGTCTCTGTCGCGCCCTCCGGTTCCGCGGGGCTCGTCGTCGCTTCCGCCGTCGTGCGGTTCGCTGCGGAACCCGGACTCCGACGACGAGGCGGACGACCCGCTCCGGTCGCCGGTCGATCCGCGGTTCTGGCTCCGCTGCGACCGCGCTGACTCCCCGGCGTCCCGGGAGTCCCCCGAGCGCCCGGAAGCGCCGGAGGTCCGAGAGCGGCGGGAACCGCGGGAGTCGCCTGAGCGACCGGTGCTCTGCGTCCCGCCGCCGAACCCGGACGCGCCGCCGGACTGGCCGCCTTCGTCCGTGGAGAACGAGATGCCGGTCCGGGAGATGGTCGCGGTGACGTCGCCGTCCAGTCGGTCCGGGGAGAACCGCTCTGAGCCTTTCGGGCCCTGCTGCACTCGAATCCCGACCTGGAACGGCTTCGTCGTCTCGGTCGACCACCGCGCGGACTTCCCGGCGTCGATGTCCGCCTCCTCAGTGAAGACGACCCCCGTGTCCGTCCGGCAACTCACGGACACCGACTGTGTCTGGTTCGTCCTGTTCTCGACGTACAGATCCGCCGCGGAAGGAGGCCCTGACTGCATTGTTCACTTCTGGTCAACGCATTGGCAACCAGTATAATGAAGGTACGGCCTCACTCCGCCGGATTCAGCGGCTCCCGTCGATACTTCAGAAACCTGTCCATCGAAAAGAACTGTCAGCGACGAATCACGCTCTCGTTCCGGCCGGAGACGACGACCGGCGACCGGACGTGCGGCTCCGGCGTGCGGCTCCGGGCGCGGCCTCAGATGTCGGCGTACGGGCCGCCTTTCGCCGCCGTCAGCCGGTCGACCTGCTCGTCCGTCAGGTCGATTTCGGCGGCCGCGAGGTTCTCTTCGAGCTGCTCGACGGTCCGCGCGCCGACGATGGGTGCGGTGACGCCGTCGCGGTGCATCAGCCACGCGAGCGCCGTCTGCGCGGGCGAGGCGTCGACCTCGTCGGCGACCGCGTCCAGTTCGTCGTGGACGTCGAAGTTCTCCGCGGTGAGGTACGCCTCCTCGAACCGCGACGACTCCGAGGCGCGGGACTCGCCGGTCAGGCCGTCCTCGCGGGTGTACTTCCCGGTGAGGAATCCCTGGCCGAGCGGGCTCCACGGGCAGACCGCCATGCCGTACGACCGCGTCATCTCGAGGTAGTCCCCCTCGACCTCGCGGTCGACGAGGTTGTACCGCGGCTGCGCGACGGTGAACGGCTCCCAGCCCTCCCGGCGCGCGATCTCGTTCGCCTTCGCGACCTTCCAGGCGTTCGGCCGGTGTGTGGACGCGCCGAGGTAGTGGACCTTGCCGTCCTCGGCGAGGCCGTTCAGCGTCTTCATCATCTCGCGGGCAGGCGTCTCGTCGTCCCAGCGGTGGATGTAGAGGACGTCGACGTAGTCGGTGCCGAGCCGGTCGAGGAGGGCGTCGATGCGGTCGCGGACGTTCTTCCGGTTCGTGCCGCGGCTGTTCGGGTCGCCGTCGCGGATCTGCCAGTAGATCTTCGAGGCGACCGTGTACCGTTCGCGGTCGCGGTCGGCGAGCCAGTCGCCGATCCACTCCTCGCTCTTCCCGCCGCCGTACACGTCGGCGGTGTCGATGTATCGGCCGCCCGCCGCGTCGTAGGCGTCGAGCAGTTCGTGGGCTCGCTCCTCGCCGATTTCGACGTTCCCGGCTTCGGTCTCCTTGCCGAACCGCCAGGTGCCGAACTGCAGTTCGCTCGTCTGCAGGCCGGTGTCGCCGAGCGGGACGAACTCGAGGTCGACTGAATCAGACATTCTCACTTCACTGCTCGGCGCGTCGCCGCAAAAACGTTCAGCAACCGGAAGCCCGGGGTGACGCCGCCAGTTCACTTTTCCGGGTCTTCGCCGAACTGGCGGGCGATGGCGGGACCCGCACTGTACGCGATGAACGCGGCCGACTGGGAGTACGAGTACAGTTCGATGATGCGGCTCGAACGGCCCGGCGAAACGTACCCGTCGCTCACCCCGTTCTACCTCGTCGACCACCCGGATGGGACGGTGCTCGTGGACACCGGGACGAGCCACGAGATGCTCCAGGACCCGGCGGAGTACGGCGCCTACGGCGCGCCGCACATGTCGGAGTTCGCGGCCGACGACATCGAGATGACCGCCGACCAGCGCGCCGTCCGGCAGGTGGCGGACCTCGGCTACGACCCGGGCGACGTCGACTACGTCGTCCTCACGCACCTCCACCTCGATCACGCCGGCGGCGTCGCCGACTTCCCGGAGTCCGAGTTCCTCGTCCAGCAGGACGAACTGGAGTACGCGTGGTGGCCGGCCGACCCGATTCAGCGGCGGCTCTACCTCGAAGGCGACTTCGGCGTCCTCCGGTCACCCGACTACGACGTGACGGCGCTGTCCGGCCGCTTCGACGTGTTCGGCGACGGCACCGTCGAGTGCATCCCGACGCCCGGCCACTCCGCCGGCCACCAGTCCGTGAAGGTCGAACTGCCGGAGTTCGGGACCGTGATTCTCGGCGGCGACCTCGCGTTCACGCAGCAGGCGCTCGCCGAGGACCTCCAGCCGCCGTTCGCGTGGGACACCGAGGCCGCCCTGGAGTCGGCGCGGGCGATTCGGGACCTGAAGCGCCGGGAGGACGCGACGCTGACGCTCGCGCACGACCGGTCGGACTTCGAGGCGCTCCCCGACTCGCCGAACAGACTGGAGTAGCGACGGGCTGCAGCATCGGCGCTCACCCGGCCGGCGAGGAATCCGGTCGGTAGGCGCGACTGATTTCCTTCCAGTGGTCGCTGCGGAACCGCCAGTAGTTGATGGCTGCCGGCACCGTCGTCTCCGCGAGGAACGCGAGGTAGATGCCCCAGTGGCCGAGCGCCGTCGTCGCGCCCAGGTACGCGAGCGGAATCGACCCGCAGAACATGCCGAGGAACTGGCTGACGAACGGCGTCCGGGTGTCGCCGCTGGCGTCGAGCGGGCCGATGCTGGCGCCGGAGACGCCCTGGAAGACGACCGCGACGCAGGCGGCGTACACGAGGTTCGTCGCCAGCGGCACCGCGGCGCTGGACGAACCGCCCATGAACAACACGACCAGTTCGTCGGCGAACACGGCGATGAGCGCCGCGGAGACGAGGTAGACCGCGACGGCGAACCGGATGATGTCGCGGCCGTACGCCTCGGCCTCCTCCTCGTCGCCGCGGCCGAGCGCCTGCCCGACGAGGCTCGACGACGCCAGGCCGAACCCCCAGCCCGGCGTGTTCATGACGCCCCAGATGCGGCGCGCGATGACGAACGAGGCGACCGTGTTCGTCCCGAAGATGGCGAGGATGCCGAGCATCGGGAACTCGGCGGCCGTCCAGACGAGGTTCCGCGCGCCGACCGGGAGCCCGATGTTGACGAGGTCGGCGAGCGTGCCGCGGTCGACGAAGCTCCCGAACGGGTCGACGCGGACCGGGAACGACGTCACGCCCGGGAGCCGGCCCAGCGAGATGCCGACGGCGAACGCCGCTGTCGGGGCGACGTTCGACAGCACGGTGCCGAGTGCGGCGCCGGAGACGCCCCAGCCGAACCCGAACAGGAACACGGCGTTCAGCGCGACGTTCAACACGGCGCCGCTCGCCCGAATCTGCATCGCCGTGTAGGCGTCGTCGACGCCGACGAGGATTCGGCTGCCGACGAGGTTCAGCCCGGCGAACGGGACGCCGAACCCGACCACCCGGAGGTACGAAGCGCCGTACCGGATGGTGGCGGCGTCGTCGGTGAGCAGCGAGACGAGTTCGCGGGGGAACAGCCAGAAGGCGGCGGTAATCGGAAGGCTCAGCGCGACGACCAGCAGCGTGCTCGACCGGACGGCGAGGCCGAGTCCCTCGTCGGCGTCGGCGCCGTACCGCTGAGAGACGAGCGCGATGGTGCCGCCGGCGACGCCGCCGCCGACGGCGAACGCGAGCCCCCAGAACGGCCCGGCCAGGCCGACGCCGGCGACGGCGGTGGTGCCGACCGCGATGCCGACCATCGCGACGTCGATGGCGTTCTTCGACATCCGCGCGACGCCGGTGACGATGCGCGGCCACGCGAGGTCGGTCGTCTCCACGGCGCGCTCGCGGTCGACGAGGCCGGCCCTGGCGAGCAGCAGGCCGACGTGGAGTATCGCAAGACGGAACAGGTTCGGCGGACGGGACACTCGGACGGACGGTACCCCAACCGGGGTCAAAGGAGTTTCGTGACGAAACAGCCCCTACGGGTCGGGCCGGCCGAGGACGCCGCGGGCGGTCCGGACGACGTCCGTCGGCGTGGCGTCGCGGAGGTCGTCGTCGCCGAGCGTCAACTGCTGCCGCGGCCGCCCGACGTCAGTCGGGACTTTCTCGGTGGCGACGAGCCCGCTGTCCTCGAGGCGCCGCTTCCTGACCGAGATGGTCGCGCGGCTGGCGATACCGACCGCCTCGGCCCACCCGGACAGCGTGTACAGCTGCGCGTCGTTGCGGGCGGCCAGCAGGATGAACAGGTCCACCTCGTCGAGGTCGCCGGCGGACCGCCGAATCCTGACGTCGGCGTCCAGCACGGCTTCCGCGTCGGCGCGGGCGCCCTCGTCGACGTCGCGGCCGAGCCGGTCGAGCATCGCCGCGTACGCGGGTGCGCTGAACTCGTACGGGTCGGTGTCGCGAGCCGTCGCTTCCAGCGCGTCGCGCGCGGCGGCCACCGCGCCGCCGTCGTCGGACTCCAGGGCGACGTCCTCGCCGCCGGGGAGCGCCGCGACGGTCGTCACCGTCTCGTCCGCGACGACGACGGACGGGAGCGTCGCGTCGTCCACGCGCCGGAGTTCGAGTCCGTCGTTCGCTCGGAGGTCGGCCGCTCGCGTCGCGGCGGCGAAGTCGTCGACGAGCGCGTCGAGCGCGTCCCCCGTTCCGAGCAGCCGCGTCGGCGTCGGGTCGTCGAGGGCGGCGAGCGCCAGTACTGCTTCGCGGAGGACGAGCGGTGACGCGGAGGCCAGGAGGGCCGTGTCGCTCGCATCGCGGAGGGGGCGGCGGAGGACGTCGGAGAGCGGGCCTGTGCGGGCGCCAGTCATGGGGTGAACTCACCGTCCCTCCTCAAATAAGGTGCGGACACGAACCGTCCGCGACTCCGGCGTGTCGTCCTGCCGGGTGGTGGGGCGGCTGACTCCGGTGACCTCGTGTTTAGTCGCCGCCAGGTGATACACCGAATACTGCGATACAGAATCGGTATGTCCAGTTGCGTCGGCTCACCAGTTTGGTCGACGTGGACGTCTGCGCCGACGTCGGCGAGCGGTGGTCAGGCCTCCGAACCTACGTCCAGCGCTGCGAGGTCGACGTGCTCTCTGAGGAGTTCGGCCGCCGCGTCGTACGGCGACCGCCGCGTCGTGTCGGTGGACGGCCGCTCTATTCCGGCGTGGCGATACGCCGCGTCGACGAACGCCTCCCGGGCGGTAGCGTTCTCGAACAGGCCGTGGAGGTACGTTCCGAGGACGCGGTCGGTGCCGGCGCTTTCGGGGCCGACGGGCTGGGGAACTCCGTGGACGGTCGTCCGACCCATGTGGATTTCGTAGCCTGACACCGTGCCGGACGCCCCCGCGAGCGGCCCGCAACCGTCGAGTTCCCGCGTGACGGACTCGACGCGCTTGTCCTCGCGGAAGCGCGTCTCCACCGGGAGGAGACCGAACCCTTCCACGGCGTCGACGTCGGTCGTGGACTCGACGTCCGCGTCCGTGATTCGGTCGCCGAGCAACTGGTAGCCGCCGCACAGTCCGACTACCGGCCCCGAGAAGGAGCGAAGTTCGGCGCCGAATCCGGCTCCTCGGAGTGCGCGGAGGTCGTCGACCGTGTTTTTCGTGCCGGGGAGTACCACGGCGTCAGCGTCCGCGAGCGACCCGTTCGGTGGGACGTACGTCACGCGTACTCCGGGGGTGCGGGCGAGCGGCGCGACGTCGGTGAAGTTCGAGATGCGCGGCAGCCGCACGACGCCGACGGTCACGGTTCGCTCGGCCGGAACGCCGTCTCCGCCCCCGATGACTCCGCCTTCGCTGCCGTCCGCGTCGGGCAGCGAGAGGCTGTCCTCCTCAGGTAACCCCGGGTCGTCGTGGGGGACGACGCCGAGAATCGGGACGGCCGTCCGGTCTTCGAACTCCGCGATACCGGGGTCGAGCAGGGATGCGTCCCCACGGAACTTCGTGACGACGCAGCCGACCACCCGTTCGCGGACGTCCGCCGGCAGCAGTTCGAGCGTCCCGTAGAGGCTGGCGAACACGCCGCCGCGCTCGATGTCGGCGACCAGGAGGACGTCGGCGTCGGCGAACCGCGCGGTTTCGAGGTTCGCGAGGTCGCGGTGCCGGAGGTTGATCTCCGCGATGCTCCCCGCGCCCTCCGCGACGACGACGTCGTGCTGCTCTGCGAGTCGCTCGTAGGCGTCTTCGGCCGCTTCCCGGGCGGTCTCCCAGTGCGTCTCGTAGTAGTCCGCCGCGTCGAAGTGGCCGACCGCTCGCCCGTCGACGACGAGCTGGCTCTCGGCGTCCCCTCGCGGCTTCAGTAGCACGGGGTTCGAGTCGGTCGTCGGCCGGACGCGGGCGGCGCGCGCCTGGACGTACTGCGAGACGCCGATCTCCCCCCAGCCACCCTCGCCGTCCGGAACCGCGCGGGCGTTGTTGCTCATGTTCTGGGCCTTGAACGGCGCGACGGAGACGCCGCGGTCGGCGAGGTGACGGCAGAGGCCGGCGGCGACCGTGCTCTTGCCGACGTGGGACGCCGTGCCCGCGACGAGGATGGTGCGAGCGCTCACGGCTCAAAACTCCGTGCCGGTGCGCGCGCGCTGGCCGTCGTCCATCGGGTGGCGTTGCTTGCGGACCTCGCTCACGAGGTCGGCCCGCTCCGTGACGAACGTCGGTTCCTCGTGGCCGCCGGTGAGCACGAGTTCGAGGTTCGGCGGCTTGTCCTCGACGAGCGCGACGACGTCTTCGGCGGCGACGAGGCCGCGGTTGGCGGCGTAGAGGAGTTCGTCGAGGATGAGCATGTGGACGCCGTCGTCGGCCGGCGCGTCCGGGTCGAGCGGGCCGTCGACGTCGCGTGCGGCGTCGAGCAGGTCTCGTGCGCGGGCGAGACCGCCCTTCGCTCGGGCTTCGTGTTCCTCCTCGTCGGAGCCGTCGAGGAACCCGTGCCAGCCGTAGTGGCCCGAGTTCTCGTACGTGAACCCCGGCATGGCCGCGATGGCGTTGTACTCGCCGCGGACGTTCTCGACGCTCGCGGCGCCGCCTTTCATGAACTGGAGCATGTGGACGCGGTAGCCGTGGCCGGCGGCCCGGAACCCCATCCCCATGGCGGCGGTCGTCTTCCCCTTCCCGTCGCCCCACCAGACCTGGACCAGTCCGAACTCGTCGGGGGCGTCGGGTTCGATGTCGCGGGCCGTGGGCGTCTCTCCCGCTCCGGGGGGCTGTGCGTGTCGGTCGGTTGGCTCCGTGTTCTCGCTCATAGTCTGTCGAGGAATGCGTCGAAGGCGCCGCTCTCGGCGTGGAGGTGCGCGTACGTGCCGAGGGTGTCGTACTCGGTCAGGCCGTCCGCGTCGCCGGTGATGCCGCTCCCGCGTTCGACGTCGAACGCGAACCGCGCGTCGGTGCCGACGTCCGCGGATGAGTAGTGGAACTCGTGGCCGCGGAGCGACCCGTCCGCGTCGGCGGTGAGCGTGTCCTCGCGGGCGACGAGTTCGACGTGGTCGAGCGCCTGGTACCGCTCTCGCATCGTCACGTCCGCGGGGAGGACGCCGGCCATCCCGTGGCGTTCGCCGTCGGTCGTCGTTAGCGACTCGGAGAGCGCCATCAGTCCGCCGCACTCGCCCAGGACGGGGAGACCGTCCGCGGCGCGGTCGCCGAGCGCGTCGAGCGCCGGCGAGTCGGCGAGCGCCTCGGCGTGCAGTTCCGGGTAGCCGCCGGGCAGGTAGGCGCCGTCGCAGTCGGGGAGGTCGTCGCCCGCGACCGGCGAGAACGTCACCACCGCCGCGCGGTCACCGAGGCGGTCTCGGGTCGCGGGGTACTCGAAGCAGAACGCCGCGTCGGCCGCGACAGCGACCCGCTTTTCGGTGCGCGCTCGCGCGTCGACCGGGGCCGGGCGGGGCGGCTCTCGGGCGGCGTCCACCAGCCGCTCCACCGCGACGTGTTCTGCGGCCGCTTTCAGCGTGTCCCGGTCGAGCGGCGACTCGTCGCCCATGTGGAGGCCGAGGTGGCGGTCGGGTATCTCCAGTTCCCCTATCGGCGGGATGCGTCCGAGGTAGTCGAGCGACTCGGGGAGCGCGTCGCGGATGCCCTGCTCGTGGCGGCCGCCGTGGGTCCGCTGGGCGAGGACGCCGACGACGTCCACGTCGAAGCCGGCGGCCTCGGCGTACTCGCGGAACCCGAGCGCCGTCGCCGCGACGCTCTGCATGCCGGCGCTCGCGTCGACGACGAGCACGACGGGCACGTCGAGCGCCTCGGCCACGCCGGCGGTGCTGGCGACCGTCCCGTCGTAGAGCCCCATCATCCCCTCCACGACGCAGACGTCGCCCTCGCCGGCGTAGTAGTTCCGCCGCGTTCCCTCCTCGCCGACGAGCCACGTGTCGAGCGTCCGCGACGGTTTCTCGACGACCGCTTCGTGGTGGCTCGGGTCGATGAAGTCCGGGCCGGCCTTCGCGGGCTGGGGGTCGTAGCCGGCGTCGTCGAGCGCGCGGAGCACGGCGAGCGTCGCGACGGTCTTGCCGACGCCGGACGCCGTGCCGCCCAGAACGACGCCTCTCATCGGGGTTCCTCTGCGGTCTCGGTGACGCGGTCGTAGACCGAAACAAGCGCGTCTCGAACCGCCGCCATCTCGACGCCCGCCTCGTCAGCGAGCGCGAGCGCACCCCCCATGCCGACGCCCTCCTTCGCTTCGCCGGCGCGGTACGCGGCCATCGCGGGGTGGGATTCGTTCGCTTCGAATCCGGGGTCGGTCACGGTGAGGTCGAGCGCCAGGTCGGCGGCGAGGTCGCGGATTCCGGCCGACTCGTCGTCGGCGACGAACGACGTCGTGGCGAGCGCGAGCGAGTCGTTCCGGCCGGCGTGTCGGACGAGCGCCGCCACGGCGGCGAGCTGCGTGCCGCCCGCCAGCACCACGTCGGTGTCAGCTTCGAGCGCGCCGACGGCGAGTCCGGAGAGGGTCGCGAGGACGGGGTCGCCCATCCGCCGCACCGCTTCGGTCGGCTGGCCGGCGAGACCGCCGGGGTCGAGGCCGCTCGCTTCGAGTCCCGCCCGGACGACGTCGCGCTTGAGCGCGAGCGGGTTCTCCGGGAGCGACGAGGAGACGTCGCGTCGCTCACCGAGAGCGGCGAGGACGCCCATCGCGGTGGTCGTGCCGCCGGGAATCGTTTCGCCGAGGACGAGGCGGTCGACCGGGAGTTCGGTGCCGAGCCGACGAGCGTTCGCGAACGTCCGTTCGGCGTCGGCCACTGCGACGGCTTCGCGGACGTCCGCGCCGGGCGCGGCGTCGACGTCGACGGTCGGCGCGCCCGTCGGTTCCGCGAGCCCGGCGTCGACGACGATGCTGTCGAAGCCGAGGCAGTCGCGGACGGCGCGAGTGACGACCGCCGGAGTCGGGCAGCCCGTCGGGCTGACGGGGACGACGGGGGACCGGACGGGGTGGCCGTACTCGAAAATCTCGGCGTCGGCGCTCGGCGTGTGAGACAGCAGCGCCGGGTCCGCGCCGGCCGCGCTGATGCCGTCGATGCCCGCCGTCCGGGTCGTCCCGGCGGCGAGCGCGAAGAGCGTCCGGGGAGTGCGTGTCACAGCAGCCCAGACAACACAAGCCCACTTTAATTTAGAGGTGTTGTGGACGCCTCTGGTTGTCCTTCGTCGGCCCCAGCGAAAAGTATTTGAGCTTCCCGTCCAACGGCATAACTCAGGCTGAGTTGAAATAGATAAACTCAGATTTACTACAATGACACGCGACGCGCTCGTCCTGCTCAGCCGGGACACACCCCACGCCCGCGAGACGCTACCGACGCACGCCGACCGACTCGCCCGCCGCGGCAGCGTCGACGAGATTCACACGTGCTACTACGGGCACGAAGCACAGTACGACCTCCGCGACCAGCTCGCGGACGTCCGGGCGGACCGCGTGTTCGCCGTCCCGATGGTCGCCGCACACGACCGCCAGACCACCGTCGACGTCCCCGCGGCGCTCGACCGCATCGACGCGGCCGTCCACTACGGCGAACCCGTCGGTCGGAGCCCCGCGGTCACCGCCGCGCTCCGCGACCGCGCCGAGGAAGCCAGCACCACGGAACCGCAGGCGCTCGCACTGGTCGCCCTCGGGAGTAGCTCACAGCCCTACCACCGCCAGGTCGCCGAGTACCACGCCGGCCGCCTCCGCGAACACGGCGCCTACGGGGAAGTCACGACGAGCTACGTCGTCCAGAACCCCGCCGTCGAGTGCCTCCGGTACAACGTCGACGCCGACCGCGCCGTCGTCCTCCCGCTGTTCGTCGTCGGGAGTCAGGCGACGAGCGACGACATCCCGGACCGGCTCGAACTCGACCGCGGCAACCTCGACTACGCGGCCCCACTCGGCGACCACCCACAGCTCACGAACGCCGCTGCCGCCGAACTGGCGAAACAGCGCGTCCTCGCCGAGAACGGAGCCGCGGCGGACACCTTCGAACAGTCGCTCACGGCGGACGCCGCCGCAGTCGCGACCGACGGCCGCGGCGACGAACACCTGTAAGAAACCCGAGTACCGTCGGCAGGACTGACGCGTCCACGGAACCGCGCTGTTCCCGAGAAATTCTGCGAAAACGTCCGGTCGGAGCTAGGTCCGACGCACCGCGAGTACCGAGAGGTCCGAGAACGGCGTTTCCTCGCCGGCGTGTTCGGCGAGCGAATCGAGCGTCGTCGTCGTGACCGCTTCGTCGTCGTGCGTCAGCCGCTCCAGAACGAGCGCCGTCAGGTCGGGGGCCGCGCCGGCGTCCAGCAGGTCCCGGGCGACGTCGCCCGGCATCAGGTCGAACGGCCGCGGGAGGACGAGGAGGTGGCGGTCGCCCGCCGCCTCGCGGAGCCGTTCGAGGTCGTCGGAGAGGTCGCCGCTCTTGTGGAGCGTGACGAACTCGGTGTCCTCCATCGGCGTCCGTGCGCGGCTCGCGGCCACCTGGAGCGACGAGACGCCCGGAACCAGTCGCACGGGCCGGTCGACGGCTCGCTCGACCTTCCCGAGGAACTGGTAGCCGGAGTGGTTCGGGTCGCCCATCAGGACCGCGGTGCCCCGCGCTCCGGCCGCGACGCGGTCCGCGAACCGGGAGAGCGTCTCGCCCTCGTCGCGGTAGCCGCACGTCAGGAGGTCGGCGTCGGTCGTCCCTGAGACGAACTCCACGACCGTCTCGAACCCGACCACGACGTCCGCCTCCTCGATGGCTCGCGCGCCGCGCGGCGTCAGGAACTCCCGGTTCCCCGGGCCGATGCCGACGGCGTAGACGGGGTCGTCGACGTTCCGGGCTTCGGGGTTCCGCGCGGCGAACTCGGCCGGGTCGGGCCCGGCGTCGAGGCCGTACTCATCGCTCACCGCTTCACCTCATCGCCGACGGGGTGGTCGGTCGCCGCTTCGGCGGTGTCGAGCGACACCTCCCCGTCCCGGACGTCGCTCGCGACGTGGACGAGCTCGTTCGTCAGCCCCGCGGCGAGACCGCTCCCGCCGCGTCGGCCGACGTTCGTGATCGCGGGGACGCCGTGTTCGGCCGCGACCGACCGCAGGCGCGTCCGGCTCTCTGCGGCCTTCACGAACCCGACCGGGGTGGCGACGACGACCGCTGGCCGCGTCCCGTCCTCGATGCAGTCGGCGAGCGCGAGCGCGGCTGTCGGCGCGTTCCCGACGGCGGCTACCGCGCCGTCGTACACGCCGCGCTTGTCGAGTTCGAGGACCGACGCGGCCGTCCGCGTCATCCCCGTTTCGGCGGCGAGGTCGGCGCCGTTCCCGATGGCCTTCCGGACCTCGCAGTCGTGGCCGCGGCCGGTGATTCCGGCCTGCACCATCGTGATGTCGGTCACGATGGGCGCGCTATCGAGGACCGCGCGGGCGCCCGCCCGTACCGGTTCGGAGTCGTCGGCGCCGGTGAACCGAACGAGGTGCTGGAACTCCGGGTCGCCGGTCGCGTGCACCGACTTCTGCCGAATCCGGTCCGCGAGCGTCTCGTCGGGGACGAGTTCGCGGACGCGGTCCATGCTGGTCTCCGCGATGTCCATCGCCTCGCTCGTGGTGGCGCCGAGGTCCGCGTACTCCGCGAACTCCTCAGTCGTCATCCGAACGCACCTCCTCGGGCGTCGCGGCCTCGGCCGGACTCGCTCTGGCCTCCAGGTCCCCGTCGACTGTGAGGTTCAGGTCCCGGAGCCGCTGTTCGACGCCGTCCTCGGCGTCCCAGAGGCCGCGCTCGATGGCCTCGAGGAGCGTGTCGGTGATGGAGTCGAGCGCCCAGGGGTTGACGTCTCGCATCCACTCCTGGCGGTCGTCGTCGAACGCGAACTTCTCCGCGACGTCCGCCCACAGCGTGTCGGAGACGACGCCCGCCGTGGCGTCCCAGCCGAGGACGACGTCGACCGTCGTCGAGAGGTCGCCGGCGCCCTTGTAGCCGTGCTCCTCCATGGAGTCGAGCCAGTCCGGGTTGAGGACGCGGGCGCGCATCGCCTTCCGCACCTTCTCCTCGTTCGTGTAGACGTCGACGTTGTCCGGGTCCGAGGAGTCGCCGACGTACGACGCCGGCTCCTCGCCCGCGGCGTCCGCGACGGCGGTGATGAAGCCGCCGTGGAAGGCGTACCAGTCCGAGGAGTCGAACTCGTCTTGCTCCATCGTGTCCTCGATTTTGACCGTGGCGTCGACGTTCCCGAGGCGCCGCTCGAAGGCGTCGTGAGCGTCGGAGACGCGCCCCCGAGAGCCCATGGCGTAGCCGCCCCACTGGACGTAGACGTCGGCGAGGTCCGAGCGCTCGTCCCAGTTCCCCTCGTCGACGGCCTTGTTCGTCCCGGCGCCGTACCCGCCGGGCCGCGTCGTGAACACGCGGTGTTTCGCCGCTTCCTCGGGGTTCTCCACGCCGTCCGCGTCGAGCTCGTCCGCCTCCTCCTCGACGTGTTTCTTCACGTAGTTCAGCTCGTGCGGTTCGTCGAGTTCGACGAGTGCGTCGACGGCGTCGTGAATCACGCCGGCGGCCTGCGGGAACGCGTCCCGGAACAGCCCGGAGACGCGCGTCGTCACGTCGATGCGCGGCCGGCCGAGTTCGTCGAGCGGAATCGGATCCACGTCGTCGACGCGGCCCGCGTCGGTCCAGACGGGTCGGACGCCCATCAGGCCGAGCACCTGCGCGATGGTCTCGCCGCGCGTGCGGACCGTGGGGGTGCCCCACGCGACCACGCCGACCTCCTCGGGGTAGTCGCCCTCGTCTTCGCGGTGGCGCTCGGCGACGCCGTCGGCGACCTCCTTGCCGACGTCCCACGCGGTCTTCGCGGGCACCTTCCGCGGGTCGAGCGTGTAGAAGTTGCGTCCCGTCGGGAGGAGGTCGACGCCGCCTCGGGTGGGCGCGCCGCTGCCGCCCGGTTCGACGTACTCGCCGTTCAGCGCGTCCGCGGTCTGCGGGATTTCGGTCTCGGCGTCGAACACCCGCGGGCCGGCTTCCTCGCAGATGAACCGGAGGACGTCGCGGAGGTCGCCGTGGGCGCCCGACTCCGCCTTCGCGTCGCCGAGCGTGTCGACGTCGACGACGAGCAGGTTCATGTTCACCTCGTCGTCCGGGCCGCCCTCGACCTCGGAGGCCGCCAGGTCGAACCCGTAGTCCGCGAGCGTCTCCACGAGTTCGACGCTCGTCTCGTACACCTCGTCGGCGGCCTCGGCGTACGTCATGCCCAACTGGTCGTCGTACTCGCCGGGCGCGTCGAGCATCGTCTCGTAGTCGACGCCGAGCACGCCGGCGACGCTCTCGCGGAGGGAGGGCGCGCCGGGGTTCTCGAGGCGCGTGAGCGCGACGAGGTACTCGACGAGCCGTTCGCCCGCCGGCGGCTCGCCCATCGTGTGCAGCCCGAGGCGTATCTGCGTCGTCTTCACGTCCGTCACGTACTCGTGGACGCGCTCCACCAGTTCGTCGACGGAGACGTCGTCGCCCGATACGTCGCCCTCCGCGAGCGTCGAACCGGCCTCGCCTCGCGAGTCGCTTCGCTTCTCGCTCGCGTTCCCCGAGGCGCGTGGCGCCTCGCTGTCCGGGCCGCGGACGTCCGCTCTCTCGGAAATCTTACCTTCGACGCCGAGTTCCACGGCGAGGTCGAGGTCGTCGACGGCCTCGCGGATGCGGTCCGCAAGGTGCTCTTCGCTCTCCGCGCCGGCACCGGTCCCGGCTTCACGGTAGCGCGACGCGAGTTCCTCCAGTTCGGCGAGTTCGTCGTACGTACCCGCGTTCCGCATCACCGGGGTCAGGTAGTCGACGACGGCGGCGTACGAGCGGCGCTTCGCCTGCGTCCCCTCGCCGGGGTTGTTGATGATGTACGGGTAGACGTTCGGGAGGTCGCCGACGAGCGCGTCCGGCGCGCTCTCCGAGTCGAGGCCGACGGTCTTGCCGGGGAGCCACTCCAGACTCCCGTGGGTGCCGAGGTGGACGACCGCGTCGGCGTCGAAGTCGTTGCGGAGCCACGCGTAGAACGCGTAGTAGTCGTGCGGGGGCTGCAGGTCGGAGTCGTGGTACACCTTCTCCGGGTCCATCCCGAACCCTCGAGGCGGCTGGACCGTCACGAGGACGTTCCCGAACGCGGCGCCGGGAATCGCGAACGGCCGGTCCGGAGGGTCTCCCCACTCCGCGACGACGTTCTCCCGGAAGCCCGGGTCGGCGTCGCGCCACCACTCGTCGTACGCGTCCGGCGAGACGACGTCGACGCTCTGCTCGCGGACGTCCTCCGGGGCGACCCAGCGGTCGTCGAGCGTCAACTGACTCGTCAGCGTCTCGATGAGTGACTGGCCGTCCGGCAGAGCCGTCCCGCCGAGGTCGTAGCCTCTCTCGTCGAGTTCGTCAAGGAGGTTGACGGTGCTCTCGGGCGTGTCCAGGCCGAACGCGGTGCCGATGCCGTCGTCGCTCGGCGGGTAGTTGTGGAGGACGACCGCGACGTTCTTCTCGTCGTTGTCGAGGTGGCGGAGGCGCGCCCAGTTGACCGCGAGGCGCACCGCGTGTTCGACGCGGTCGTCGATGGGGAAGTGCTGCTTCGGCGCGGAGCCGATGCCGGCGTCGTCGTCCATCCGCTCCTTCCCGGAGATGGGGTGGGTGATGACGTTCCCGTCGAACTCCGGGAGTGCGACCGAGAGCGCGAGTTCGAACCCCATGACGCCGGTGTCGCTCGACTCGTACCGGGAGCGCGAGCGCATCGTCGTGACGGTCTGTAACACCGGGACGCCGAGGCGGTCGAGGAAGACGTCTTCGGCGCTCTCGCCCTCGTCGCTGGCGGACCGGCCGCGCTCGTCCATGGAGAGCGAGAACATGAACGAGGAGAGGACGGCGTCGACGACAGCGTCGCCGTCGGCGTCGGTGAGCCACTCGTCGGTCACCCACTCGGCGTCCTCCTGTTCGTCCGCGTCGGTCGCGGGGTTACAGAAGACGGGGAGCGCGTTCGCGCCTTCGGATTCGAGCGCGCGGACGACCGCGTCCACGTACCGGGTGTTCTCGTGCGTCCAGTGGGACTCGTAGAACCAGACGGCGACCGTCGGCGCCTCCGGGTCGAACGTGGCGCGGAGTTCGTCGTACTCGACGCCCGGGTGGTCCGGGTGGTAGACGCCTTCAGTGGGGAGCGCGACGGGGTCGTCGTAGTCGGGGGAGTCCGTCGAGTACTGCGCGGTGAGAAACCGGACGCAGTTCGCGATGTTCGCGACACCGCCGTGTTCGAGGTAGTCCGATACCGTCCGTCGCGTCTCGTCGTCGGCGGTCGTGTCCTCGACGGCGTAGGCGTCACCCGTGGACTTCACCACGAGCGGGACGCCAGCGGCGTCGAGTCGGTCGGTCACGCGGTCGTAGTCGGGCATGCTGTCCTCGGCGCCGTGGAGCCAGAGTACGGCCGCGCTCGCGTCCTCGGCGGCGTCGACGAACGACTCGACGTCGGCCGCTTCTTCGAGGTCGCTCTCCGAGCGGACGACGAGGTCGGCGTCGACCCGCTCGCCGGCAGCCTGGATGGCGCCCAGTTCGTTCTCCGTCGCTGTGTACAGGGCGAGTGTAGTCACAACTCTATTAAACCTCCATTGTTCTATTACAACTATGGTTGAGTTATCTGGTGGGAAAAAACTGTCGCCGTCCCGGCGGAGCGACGTTCCGTTTCCCGCCGTCGTCGGCCAACACCGCCTGAAACGGGCGCTCACGGCGCTGGCCGTGAACGACGAACTCGACGGCCTGCTCGTCCGCGGCGAGAAGGGAACGGCGAAGTCGACGACGGCCCGGGCGCTCGTCGACCTCCTCCCCGAACAGCGAGCGGTCGCGGACTGTCCGTACGGCTGTCCCCCCGACGCCCCCGACCGGCAGTGCGAGGAGTGCCAGAGCCGGGAGAATCCGTCGGTGGAACAGCGACCCGTCCCCTTCGTAACGCTCCCGCTCGGCGCGTCCCGCGACCGCGTCGTCGGCTCGCTCTCCGTCACCGACGCGCTCGCCGGGACCGCCGAATTCAACCCGGGGTTACTCGCGCGGGCGAACCGCGGCTTCCTCTACGTCGACGAAGTGAACCTGCTCGACGACCACCTCGTCGACGTCCTCCTGGACGCCGCCGCCTCCGGCGTCAACCGCGTCGAACGCGACGGCGTCAGCGTCACTCACCCGGCGGAGTTCACGCTCATCGGCACGATGAACCCGGAGGAGGGCGATCTCCGCCCCCAGTTCCGCGACCGGTTCGCCCTCCAGGCGGAGGTCGCCGGAACCGCCGACCTCGACGACCGACTCGAAATCGTTCGACGGGCGCTCGACGGCTTCGACGGCGACCACGCCGCGGAAACCGACCGAATCCGCGACCGCGTTTCCGACGCCCGTGCCCTCCTCGACGACGTGACCCTCCCCGACTCGCTCGGCCGAGACGTCGCGGAACTCTGTCGGGACGCCGGCGTCGAGGGACACCGCGCCGACATCGCCACCGCCCGAGCCGCGCGCACGCTCGCAGCGCTCGACGGCCGGCCCACCGTCGCCGAGTCCGACGTCCGCCGCGCGGCGGCGCTCGCGCTCCCCCACCGCCTCAAAACCCGGCCGTTCGAAGACGAGCCGGACGCCGACGAACTGCTCGACGACCACTTCGACGACGACCGGCAGAACGAGGATCACGGGGGGAACGAAAACAGCGACGAGGCGGAGGAGAGCCCCGGGGACTCGCCCGAGGGAGAGACGGAGTCGTCGGAGGCCGGTCCCGAAGCGGATTCCGCGGGACGCGACAGCCAGGAACGAAACGGCGAGGAAGAGAACTGCGAGGAGCGGGACGACGAACACCGTGGAGGCCCACCGGGCGACGGCGAGGACGGTTCTGGTGAGGCGCCGGAGCCTCCGGGTTCTGACGGGGGTGCCGCGTCCAGTTCGACCGCGGAGAAGGGAGACGGCGGTGCCGACGAATCCGGGGGCGGCGGAGACGACGAGGAAGCGGCGCCGCTCGTTCCCGGGCAGTCGGTCGCCGACTCCGCTGACCCCGCGTTCGGTCGCGCTCCCGAACTGGACGTGACAGCGGACCGTGCCGGCGGCGGTGGTCGCGCCGACGCCGGGCCGACAGCCGGTGGACGGGGGGTTCAGGTCCGGACGGAGCGAGCCGATTCGGGCGGCGACGTCGACGCGGCGGCGTCGGTTCGCGCCGCAGCGCTCCGGGGAAGCGACCGCGTCGAGTCACGCGACCTCAGGCGGTCGGTGCGGTCCGGTGCGGACGCCGCGCTCGTCGTCTTCGCCGTCGACGCCAGCGCGTCGATGCGCGGTCCCCTGCGCGCTGCGAAAGGCGTCGCGCTCGACCTCCTGCAGGACGCCTACGAGCGCCGCGACGTCGTCTCCGTCGTCACGTTCGCGGGGACCGACGCCGACGTCGTTCTCCCGCCGACGGACGACGTCGACCACGCGGCCCGCCACCTCAAGTCCCTCCCGACGGGGGACCGGACGCCGCTTCCCGCGGGGCTTCGCGCCGCGTCGGACGTCCTGTCGCGCGCCGACCCGTCGGCGAGCGTGGTCGTCGTCGTCACGGACGGCCGCGCGAACGCCGGGAGCGACCAGCCGACCGCGGACACCCGGGCGGCCGCTCGCGCGCTCGCCGACCACGGTGCGCACGTGCTCGTCGTGGACCCCGGAACGGGCGGCCGGTCCAGCCTCGTCGAGGACGTCGTCGCCGCCGCGGACGGCGAACGCATTCCTCTCGATGCGCTCACGCCCGACCGAGTCGCCGACGCCGTCCGCGAAACCACCGGAGGTGGAGCCTGATGGCCGGGTTCGGAGTGGGCTCCGAAGCGGGTGTGTTCGCCGCCGCAGCGGTCCTCGGCGTCACCCACGGGTTCGAACCCGACCACGCCGCCGGCATCTCGGCGCTCACGGACGACACCGACGGCTGGCGGCACGCCGGGTTCGTCGGCGGGAGTTTCGCCCTCGGACACGTGCTCGTGGTCGTCGCGTGGGTCGGCCTGCTCACGGCCATCGACCGCACCGCCGTGCCCGCGGCGGGGGTGGTCGACACCGTCGGAACGCTGTTCGCGGGAACCGTCCTCGTCGCGGTCGCCCTGCTCCTCGCGACCACCGGGACCCGTCGGCTCCGCGGCCTCCCGCCGCATCCGACGCCCGCCGGTGCGTCCGGGCCGGTCTCGCGGACCATCGCGTACGCGCACACGCACGTCCACGGCCACGACCACGACACCACCCGGGACTACCTCCGGACCGGCATCGTCGGGTCTCTCTTCGCCCTCTCACCGCCCGTGAGTATGCTCGCGCTGGTCTCCGTCGTACTTCCGACCGCGGGGCTCGCCGCCACGGGCGTCAGCGTCGGCGTGTACGCGCTCGCGCTCACGGCCTCGATGCTGCTCGTCGGACTCGGGCTCGGCGGCGTCTTCTCGTTCGCGAAACGCCGCGGCCACGCGGTCCACGCCACCGTCGAACTCGTCGCGAGCGTCGTGGTGTTCGGGTTCGCCGTCCACCTGCTCGCCTGACGATTCTGTGAAAAGCGACCGCTACGTTTCGGCGAGTCGAAGCCGGTAGGCGCCGTGTTCGACGTCGCCGTCGTGGTACGCCACCGGTTCCTCGACAGCCGCGATTCTGTTCGCGTCTACCGCGACTGCGGTCACGACCCCCGGAGTCCGTTCGCTGGACTCCGGGCCGCTCTGCACGCCGTAGACGTCGAATCCGTGTCGTCCCGGGTCGCGGTCGCGGAAGTGCTGGGCGGCCGGCGCGACCACCCGGTGGCCGTCCGCCGCGACGGCGTGAGCGAACCCGCCGACGGAGGACCGCCAGCGTCGGTTTCCGTCGGCGTCGAACCCGACCGCGGTGTGTTCGTTCGGGTGGCGGCGGTCGGTTTCGCGGCCGTCCTCCGGGAACGTGTTCCCGGTGACGAAGACGACGCCGTCGGCGGTGGCGCGAACGTGGTTCGGATACGCGTACACCCGTTCGTCGCCCCGTTCGACCGGCCGGGCGAGGTCGACCGACCACTCGACGCCGTCGCCGCCGAGGACGTAGCCGCGGTAGTCGGCGTGGCTGGCGACGGCGAGTCGGCCGTCCAGGAACGCGACGTCTCCGACCCGGCGTTGTCCGTCACCGGGCGGGTCCCAGCGTCGGGACACTTCGCCCGTCTCCGCGTCCAGCACGGCGAGGCCGTCCCGGTGGGTTCCGGGGCATCGGTTGTACGCGACGGCGACGCGGCCGTCGTCGACGGCCAGCGAAATCGGCGACGCGTCAGTTCGGTGTCGCCACTGGACGTCCCCCGCGTCGTCGAACGCGTACACGACGCTCACGAACGTCCTGTTGCCGTCGTCGCCGCGCTCGTAGCGGCGTGACGCGACGTACACGCGGTCACCGGTCGCCGCGGCGTCCGCGACGAACGGGAGGAAGAACCGGGTGTCCTGCTGCGGAGCCCCGAGGTCGGCCGCGGTCCGGTACCGCCACCGCACCGCGCCGTCGACGTAGTAGGTGAGCGTGCCGTTCGCGCCGCGTTCGCCGGCGAGGACGCCGCCCGCGAAATCGGTGAGTGCGACGACGCTCCCCTCGACGCCGTCGTCGCGCCACAGCTCGTCGAGGGACGAGTCGAACGCGCGCACGCTGCCGTCGGCGCAGCCGACGACGACGGTCTCGCCCGCGAAACAGATGCTCGACCGGCGGCCGAGTTGGCGGGACCCCGCCGGTGTGACGCCGCCCAGGCCGACCTCACTCATCGGCCGGGAAGGCGTCGTGGAGCGAGTGGTGGGTCTCGCCGAGGTCGTCGAGGAAGGAGTCGCCGTGGTCTGCGAGCCGGGCGAGTGACCGCTCGGCGTCGCGGACCGCGACGAGGCGGCCGCGGAGGTAGTCGTAGCCGGGGGCCGACTCGTCTGCCGAAGCCACATCCTCTTCGAGGTCGACGAGCGCGGCGTCGAGGTGTCGGCGGAGCGCCGAAAGGCTCTCGGCGGTCGCCAGCCCCTCGATGGGGCCGTCGAGGTGCCCCTCCAGTTCCTTCTCGGCGTGTTCGCGGGCGCTGCGGTCGTCGGTTCCGAGGACGTTCATCAGCCCCAGTCGGAGGGCTTCGAGTTCGTGACAGCTCATAGGAGTTGGGAGTCGATGTCGGCGACGATGCGGTCCCGGTCGAGGTGGGACGAGACGATGCGGTCGGCGTCGTCGGCGTCGACGCGCTGGTACCAGACGCCGTCCGGGTAGACGGCGACGTTCGGGCCGTCCCCGCACTGCCCGAGGCAGGACGTCCGGGTGACGCGGACGTCGCAGTCGTCGGAGTCGCGGGCGCTCTGCCGGAGGCGTTCGAGGACGGCGGGCGCGCCGTCGGCCGCACAGGTCTGGTTCGTACAGACCGCGACGTGCTTTTCGGGGGCGTCGTGGGCGTGCGGTTCGTCCGCGACGTCGTCGCGGTCGGCGTGCGCCTCCTCGTGGTTCAGCGCCCGCAGCATCGCTTTCGCGCCGCCGACGTCCTCCTCGTAGCCGTCGAGTTCCACCTTGTACTTGCAGGTGTCACACGACATCTCGACGCTGTCCGTGCGGGCCTCCTGCCAGCGGTCGCCGAGCACGTCCAGGAGCCGGGAGTCCGTGCCGAGCGGGTCGCCGCAGGCGGCGTCGACGTAGGGGTAGTCCGCGTCGAACTCGGCCGCGCCCTCTCGGATGCGGCCCGTGAGCACGCCGTCGCCGAGCATGTAGGGGACGACGACCACGCCGTCCGGCCGGTGTTTGGCGACGTCGTGCAGGGTCTCGGAGAGCGTCGGCTCCGTGACCCCGATGAACGTCGCTTCGACCCGCGAGAACGCGCGGCCCTCGTAGAGCAGGCGAGCGAGTTTGTGGACGTCGGCGTTGGCGTCCGGGTCGCTCGACCCACGCGCACAGAGCACGACCGCGACGTCGTCTTGCTCTCGGTTCACGCCGAGGTCGGCTTCCACGGACGCCGCGCGGTCGTCCAGCAGGTCGACGATGGCCGGGTGAACGCCGAGGTGCGCGCCGTTGTCGAACGAGACGTCCGGGTAGTTCTCGCGGGCGCGCTGGAGCGCCGCGGGCACGTCGTTTTTCACGTGGCTCGCGGCGAACAGCGAGAGGTGGACGACCGCGATGGACGACACCGACGGCGCGAGCCCCGCGATGGCGTCCGGAATCGAGGGGTCCGCGAGTTCGAGGAACCCGGCGTCGACCGGGAGTCCGAGCCGGGTTTCGAGCGCCGCGGCGAGCTCCCGGACCTGGTCGTTCGACTTCTCGCGGCGCGAGCCGTGCCCGACCAGCAACACGGCTTCGTCGCCCCCCTCGACCGCAGCCGTATCCGCCTGACTCATCGGCACCACGCCTCCGAGCCGGCTGCTTCTTCGAGGCTCCGACGGAGCTTCCGGCGCCTGGACGGCGCGAACAGCCCGGACTCCGCCGCCCCCTCGTAGAGCCACGGACCGAGTTCGGGCACCGCCTCGTCGGCGACGCCGAACCAGTACCCCGAGGACGCCTCCGAGACCTCGTCGGCCGGGGCGTCCACCGGGACGTCGGCGAGCAGCGTCCGGATCCGTTCGAGGAGCCGGCGGTCGGGGTGCACGAAGGACACGCCGACGGTGCCGGACGACGACTTGAAACAGACCGTGCCGCTCGACTCCACGAGACCGCGGAGGAGTTGGCGCTCGTGGCCGTCGAACGAGTCGAACCGGTAGCCGCCGGCCTCGCCGTCCAGCGGGAGCCCGAACGCGGCGGCCGCGCGCCGCGCGAGGTCGCCGAAGACCTGGACCGTGTACTCGTCCGCCGAGCGCGTAATCGACGTGTCGTGCGCGTACCGGCGCTCGGTGCTTCGGTGGTCGACGTCACCGCCGTCCGCGATGGCGACGAGGCGTTCGGCGGCGGCTTCGTCGGTCGTCTCGACGGTGACGGAGTTCTCGCGCAGACGGCCCGCGCCGGCGACGTGCCCCCAGAAGTACGCGGTCTCGGGGTGGTTCGCGATGAGGGAGTCCGGCGTCACGGGCTCGGTGCTCACGCGCTCTCACCCCCGAGTTCTTCGACGGTGATGGCGTCGAAGGGGCAGGCTTCGGCGGCCTGCCGCGCGTCGTCGACGAGCGAGTCCTCGAACGTCCCGACGACCGTCTCCGAGTCGGTGCGGACGGTGCCGCCGTCCGCGTCCGCGGGCGGAACCGGGTCCGCCGTCGGGTCGAGCGTCGCGACGCCGTCGTCGCCCTCGACGAACCGCGGGTCGCGCGTCAGGCAGGCGAACACGCCGTCGCACGCCTCGCGGTCGATTGTGACTCGGTACATCAGTAGTCGTACTTGCTCTCGTAGCCGCGGGGCGTGACCATCCGGCCGTCCCAGACGTACGTCTCCTCGTTGCCGACGACGACGGTCGTCGTCATGTCCACGAGGTCCGTTTCGCCGTACGCCTCCAGTTCGCCGAGCGTCGTGATTTCGACGGCTTCGTCGTCGCGGCTCGCGCCGTGGACGATGCCGACCGGCGTGTCCTCGTCGCGGTGGGTGAGCAGGATTTCGCAGGCCTTCTGGAAGTTCTCGCGGCGCTTGCGGCTCCACGGATTGTAGATGGTGATGGTGAACGACTCGCTCGCGACGGCGTGAAGCCGGGACTCAATCTCCGGCATCGGCGTCAGGTGGTCCGAAAGCGAGACGCTCACGGAGTCGTTCACGAGGGGGGCGCCGAGCCGGGCGCCGCAGGACTGCGCGGCGGGGACGCCGGGCACGACCTCGAAGTCGAGCGCGGACGCGGTCGCGCCCTTCGACTCGATGATTTCGAGCGCCAGCCCCGACAGCGCGTAGACGTTCGGGTCGCCGCTGCCGATGATGGCGACGTCGTTCCCGGCGAGCGTCCGGTCGACCGCCTCCTCGGTCCGGGAGACCTCGCCGCACATCGGCGTGTCGTAGACGTCGTCTGCCTGCTCGATGACCTCGTCGGGGAGGAGTTCGGTGTAGGTCGTGTAGCCGACGATGTGGTCGGCGTCCAGCAGCGCGGCCTTCGCGCGCTGGGTCATGCCTTCCGGGCGGCCGGGGCCGAGCCCGACCGTCGTGAGCGTTCCGGGGTCCGCGTCGAAGTCGTCGGCGGACGCGCCGACGTTCTCCTCGGTCGCCTCCTTCTTCGAGGCCGCGGCGGAGCCGCACCCCGAATCCGACGAGGAGCCGGTGTCCGCGGAGTCGGTCGACCCTCCGCATTTCGACGCGTCGCTCGCGTCGTCGGTCGTGGAGGCCGTCGCGCCGCACGCGCTCTCCGAACTGCGCTCGGTGGTCGCGCCGCACTCGGAAGCCGATTCGTCCGTCGTGGTAGTGTCGTCAGTGCTCATTGTCGTTAGAAGTCGTCCACGTCACGCCCGCCGCGCGGGGTGACGAGGTGTTCGCCGTGGTCGTTCTCCCAGACCGCCGTCTCGCTGTTGCCGACGAGGATGGACGCGCCCATCCCGCCGACCTCGTCGTCGTGTTCGGTGGCTTCGCCGAGCGTGGTGATGGTGTGCGTCTCGCCGTCGCGGTTGCGGCCGGCCTCGCCGCGCCCGGCGTCGTTGATGATGGCGACCGGTACGTGGTCCGCGCGCTCCTCGCGCAGCACCTCGATTGCGCGCTCGTAGTCGCGCCAGCAGTTGTAGAGGAAGACGACGAACCCGCTGATGGCCGCCGCGCGGAGTTTCTCCTCGATCTCCGCCCAGCCGCGCCACTTGTCGGACAGCGAGACGGTGCAGAAGTCGTTCGAGAGCGGCGCGCCGAGGTTCGCCGCCCCGCCGAGCGCGGCGGTGACGCCGGGCACGATTTCGATGGGGACGTCGTACGCCTCGTCCTCCTCCGCCATCAGGTAGACCAAGTCGGACTTGCCGTAGACGTTCGGGTCGCCGCCGGAGACGTGCGCGACGTCCTCGCCGTCGCGGACGCGCTCGAACGCCTCGCGCGCGAGTTCGACCTGACGCCCCATCGTCGAACGGACCAGCTCCTGGTCGGGCCGGTCGTCGGAGTCTTCCGGCGGAAGCGTGCCGTCCCGGCGGAGGAACTCCTGGTAGAGGTTCGACGCGACGACGCAGTCCGCGGTCCGGATGACGTCTTTCGCGCGCTGGGTCATCCCGCCCGGGAGGCCGGGACCGATGCCGACGACGTAGAGGGTGCCGTAGTCGCTCGCGTCGACGGCGGTCCCGGCGTCGGCGCCCGGTTCGGCCTCGCTGCTCGCGGTTGCACCGCTCGCATCTTCCGAGGCCTCGCTCCGTTCGGCCTCGCTGCTCGCGGTTGCACCGCTCGCATCTTCCGAGGCCTCGCTCCGTTCGGCCTCGCTGCTCATCGTCCCACCGCCACGGTCACGGCGTCGTCGTACCGCTCCTTCTCCACCAGCAGCTCGTGGTCGCGGCCGCCGGCGATGGCCGACGCCTCGGAGATTCCGGGCCAGCCGATGAGCTCCTTCGACCGCGACGTCGTCGGTCCCTCGAACTCCTCCAGGGTGTCCTTCTCGAAGGCGACGACGCCGACGCCGAGTTCGTCGGCGGCTTCGAGCAGGCCGTCCTCGTCCTCCTTGCGGGTGCCGGTGGCGACGAACTCCACGTCGTCGACGCCGTAGTCGGTGTCGTCGAGCACGGACTCCCACGCGTCGAGGAACTGCTCCTGCTTGGCGCCGGAGACGCTCCCGGTTCCGAGGACGACGCCGTCCGCCTCGTTGCGCTTCAGGACGGTGACCCCGTCGCCGACCAGCACCGCCTTCGGGCCGTCGAGGCGGGCGACCGGGCCGAGGTCGTCGTCGAGCACCGCGAGGTTCGTCGCGACCGTCGAGTCGCCGTTGACGACGTGGGTGTCGAGGGCTTTCGCGCGCTCCTCGACGCCCTGTTTGCCGGCCGCCTCGGACGCGGTGGTCATCGCGGGCACCGCGCCCATCGACGCGAGGTCCTGGGCGACCTGGTTCGCGCCGTGGTGGCCGCCAGTGAGCGGAATCGCCCACGTCAGTTCCTCGTCGACCACGACGACCGCGGGGTCGTCCCACTTGTCGTCGAGCAGCGGCGCGGTCTTCCGCATCGCGATGCCGCTGGCCATCAGGCCGACGAAGCAGTCGTACTCGCCCCAGTGCTCGGCGAAGACCTCGCCGTGGTACTCCAGAACGTCGATGGACGCGTAGCGGTCGCCGATGCCGTCCACGATTTCTTCGGCCGTGTCCATCTTCCGGCCGAACGAGACGATGGCTATCTCCTCGGCGACCTCGCCGTCGGACTCGGGCGTCGAACAGTGCGCGCCTGCGTCGTCGTTGTCGGTGCTCATGTCAGTCGTCAGCCTCCTGTGGGTCGTCGTTCGAGTCGGCGCCGCGGTTCGCCCAGTCGCCGTAGAGGTACGAGCGCTCGTAGCCCGTGCCCGCGCCCGCCTCGCCGATGATGACGAGCGCTGAGGCGCGGTAGCCGGCGTCCTCGACCGCCTCGCCGATGGTGTCGATGGTGCCCTCGATGACGTCCTCGTCCGGCCACGACGCGTGGTAGACGACGGTCACCGGGGTGTCCGGGTCGTGGCCGTCCTCGCGGAGTCGGTCCATCACGTCGGGGACGGCGTGCGTCCCGAGGTAGATGCAGGTCGTCACGTCCCCCATCTCCACGAACTCGGAGATGTGGTCGTCCGCCGGGTCGAGGGTCTTCCCCTGCGGCCGGGTGAAGGCGACGTGGTCCGCGGTGCCGTTGAGCGTGAGTTGCGTCCGGAGCGTCGCGCTCGCGGCGAACGCCGAGGTGACGCCCGGGACGACGTACGTCGGGACGCCTTCGTGTTCGAGGGCGTCCATCTGTTCGAGCGCCGCCCCGTAGATGGCCGGGTCGCCGCTGTGGAGGCGGGCGACGGTCCGGCCGTCCTCGTGAGCGTCACGCATCAGCGGAATCAGTTCCTCCAGGTCCTTGCCGACAGAGGAGACGGTTTCCGCGTCCGCGCAGTACCGCTCGATGAGGTCGCTGTTCACGAGCGACCCCGCGTGCACGACGAGGTCGGCCGCCTCGACGAGTTCCTTCCCGGTCACCGTGAGGAGGCCGGGGTCGCCGGGGCCGGCGCCGATGAACGGGACGCCGTCCTGGACGTCGCCGGCGGTGTGCTCGTAGACGCGGGGGTCGCGGCCGCGTCCGCGTTCCGCGGCCGCCGCGTCGATGGCGTCCTGCGGGTCCGTCGCGCCGCTCTCAGTCATCGGCGCGCACCTCTGTCTCCGAGCGGGTGAACGCGGTCGGGCGGTCCTTCTCCAGCGTCCGCCGTTCGGCGTAGGCGAGCGTGTAGTAGTCACGGTCCGCGACGTCGGCGGGGTCGTCAGTGACGAGCGTCTCGCCCTGCTCCATGAACAGCCGGCGGCCGTACGTGACGTCGTAGCCCGCGTCGACGAGGCCGTCGTGCGTCGCCGGCGCGTCGGTCACCTTGAACAGGACCATGCGGTCCGGCCCGGTCGGAGCGTCGCCGTTCGCGGCTTCCCGGAGCGCGAGCCCGGCGCCCGCGTCGACTTCGACGCCGAGCGCCGCGGTGAACGCGGTGACCGCGCTCACGCCCGGGACGACCTCGACGTCGACGTCGGGGTGGAACGCGTCGAGCGTCCGGCGGAGGTGTCCGAACGTCGAGTAGACGTTCGGGTCCCCGAGGGTGACGAACGCGACGTCGTCCGCCGCGGCGAGCGGGGCGACTTCCGCGGCCGCCTCCTTCCACGCGGCGCGGAGTTCCTCGCGGTCTCGGGTCATCGGGAAGTCGAGGTCGCCGATGCGCTCTTCGGGGACGTGCTGCGTCGCGACGGACCGCGAGAGGCGGCCCGGCGAGTAGACGACGCTCGCCGCTTCGAGAACCCGCTTGCCGCGAACGGTGACGAGGTCGGGCTGTCCGGGGCCGAGACCGACGCCGTACAGCGTCATGCGGTTTCCTCCGCGTCCTCGTCGTCGGTTCCGCCGCCGAGCATGTAGACGGGGTTGTCCGAGTCGAACGACGTCGCGCCGGCGAGTTCGTAGCCGTGGCTGACCTGGAACTGGACGACTTCGTCCAGGAGGTCGCGTTCGCGGAACGCCTCGACTGCGGCGCCGGCGACTTCGAGCCGGGAGACGTTCATCACGACGCGGTCGACGCCGGTTTCGACCGCGTGGTCGAGGACCCCCTCGTAGTTCCGGCTGCCGCCGAGGAACAGGGCGTCGGCGTCGTCAGGGAGGCCGTCCGGCGCCTCGGCGGTGCGGACCGTGACCGCGTCTTCGAGCCCGTTCGCGGCGAGGTTCTTCCGGGTCACGTCGGCGCGGTCTGCGTGTCGTTCGAGCGCGGTGACGCGGCCCGCGTCGCGTGCGGCGTCGGCCGTGACGGCGCCCGTGCAGGAGCCGACTTCCACGAAGTGGTCGTCGGGGCCGAGGGCGAGTTTGTCGCGAAGGACGGCCCGCACCTCCGGCTTCGTGGGGCCGGCCTTCGCGTCGTGCGGTAGTCGTGTCCGTGGCATCGCAGAGAACAACGCAGGTGGAACCTAAAACAATTGTGGTTGAATTAGGGCAAGTGTGGTTGGGGTCCGTAGTTCCCGGCAAGTCGGCCGGTGCGGTCGGGTGAGACGGCGACGACAGCGGCCCCTGAACGCGCAACTCGGTGACGAATGAAAAATTACTACATCCGTCTTCACGTGGTCGGCGTATGGGTACAGCTGACACGGTCCGCGTCGGAATCGTCGGGCTCGGCGGCATCGGCACGCACCACGCCGACTACGTCCGCGACCTCGGCGAGACGCTCGTCGGCGGCGTCGACGTCGCCGAGGGCGCGCGCGACGCGTTCGCCGCGGAGTACGACGTGCCGACGTTCGAGACGTACGCCGGACTGTCCGACGAGGGCATCGACGCGGTCATCGTGACGACGCCGAACAAGTTCCACGAGCAGTACGTCGTCGAGGCGCTCGAAACCGGCGTCGACGTGCTCTGTGAGAAGCCGCTGGCGCACAGGCTCGACAGCGCGGAACGCATCGCCGCGGCCGCCCGCGACGCGGACGGCTTCTGCATGGTCGGGTTCAACAACCGGTTCCTGCCGGCCGTCGAGGTGTTCAAGGGCTACCAGGAGCGGGGCCGGTTCGGCGACGTGACGCACGTCGAGGCGAACTTCGTCCGGCGTCGCGGCGTCCCCGGGCGCGGCGGCTGGTTCACGACGAAAGAGCTGTCGGGCGGCGGGTCGCTCATCGACATCGGCGTCCACGCCATCGACCTCGCGCTTCACTTCCTCGACTTCCCGGACCTCGTCGAGGTTTCGGGCCAGACCCGGTCGGCGTTCGGGAGTCGCGCGGACTACACCTACCTCGACATGTGGGGCGAAGACGGCGAGGAGAGCCAGTTCGACGTCGACGACTCCGTCACGGCGTTCGTCCGGACCGCCGACGGACAGACCGTCTCGCTCGAAGTCGCCTGGGCGACGAACCGGCCGCCCGAACACGACTTCGTCGTGCAAGGCACCGACGGCGGAGCGACCCTCGACCGGCACGCGGGCGATCTCACCATCCACGAGGTCGCCGACGTCGGCGACCCGCACTTCACCGACACCGCCGTCGAGACGCGCGACGAACCGACGCACCGACGCGAACTCGCCCGGTTCTTCGAGGGGGTTCGGGCCGGCGAGGCGCCCGCGCGAAACACGGTCGAACAGGCGCTCGACGTCCAGCGCGTCATCGACGCGATTTACCGGTCGGCGGACGCCGGTTCCGCCGTGACACTCGACCAATGAACGTCGGCGTACTCACCGTTCCGTTCCATGACGAACCGCTCGAGGACACCCTGGAGTACCTCGCCGGCATCGGCGTCGACGCCGTCGAACTCGGCTGCGGCGGCCACCCCGGCGACGCGCACCTCCCGCGTGAGCGACACCTCCACGACCCGGACGCACGGGCGGCGCTCCGCGACACGCTCGACGAACACGGCCTGTCGGTGTCCGCGCTGGCGACGCACAACAATCCGCTCCACCCGGACGACGACACCGCCGACCGCGCGGACACCGAACTCCGCGAAGCCGTCGAGCTCGCCGCTCAGCTCGACGTGAACACCGTGACGGCGTTCTCCGGGCTCCCGGCGGGCGGCCCGAACGACGAGGTGCCGAACTGGATTACGGCACCGTGGCCGAGCGAACACGCCGACGCCCACGAGTACCAGTGGGGCGTCGCCGAGGAGTACTGGGCCGACCTCGCGGCGTTCGCCGACTCCCACGGCGTCGACGTCGCCGTCGAGATGCACCCGAACATGCTGGTGTACGAGCCGCACGGCATGCTGGAACTGCGCGAGCGCACCAACGACCGCATCGGCGCGAACTTCGACCCGTCGCACCTCTACTGGCAGGGCATCGACATGCCCGAGGCGATACGGCTCCTCGGTGACCGCGACGCCATCCACCACGTCCACGCGAAGGACACGAAGGTGTACGAGTCGAACGCGCGGACCAAGGGCGTCCTCGACACGACGCCGTACGGCGACGTCGAGGACCGGTCGTGGCTGTTCCGGTCGGTCGGCTACGGCCACGGCGAGGCGCACTGGAAGGACGTCGTGTCGACGCTCCGCATGGTCGGCTACGACGGCGCGCTCTCCATCGAACACGAGGACGCGCTGACGAGCAGCCGGGAGGGACTCGAGAAGGCGGTGGACGTGCTGCAGCGCGCCGTCTTCGAGACGTCGCCCGGGGAGGCGTTCTGGGCGTGACGCTCGACGTCGGCTTCATCGGCTACCGGTTCATGGGGAAGGCGCACGCGAACGCGCTGTCGCGGCTGTCGATGTTCTTCCCGGAGGCGCCGGAGACGAACCGGGCGGTCGTCGTCGGCCGCGACGAGGACGCGCTGACGGACGCCCGCGACCGGCTCGGCTTCGACCGGGCGGCGACCGACTGGGAGGACGTCGTCGACGACGTGGACGTCCTGTACAACCTCGGCCCGAACTTCCTGCACGTCGAACCGTCCGTCGCGGCGCTGGACGCCGGCGTCCACGTGCTGTGTGAGAAGCCGCTCGCGCCGACGATGGCCGGCGCCGAGCAGATGGCGTCGGCAGCCGCGGAGTCGGACGCCGTCGCGGGCTGCGGGTTCAACTACCGGTTCATCCCGGCGATTCAGCTCGCGAAGCGGCTCATCGACGCCGGCGAGCTCGGCGAGATTCGGCAGGTGCGCGGCCGCTACCTGCAGGACTGGCTGGTCGACGCGGACGCGCCGTGGACGTGGCGGATGGACGCCGAGCGTGCCGGCTCCGGGGCGCTCGGCGACCTCGGCGCGCACACCGTCGACCTCGTCCAGTTCCTCGTCGACGACGTCGTCGGCGTCTCCGGCCGACTGGAGACGTTCGTCGAGGAGCGCGACACGCCGGCGGGCGAGACGCGACCGGTCACCGTCGACGACGCCTACTCCGCACAGGCGACGCTGGCGAACGGCGCGACCTGCACGCTCGAAGCCTCCCGCGTCGCCGCCGGCCACAAGAACGACCACACCATCGAGGTGCACGGCTCGAAGGGCAGCCTCCGGTTCTCGCTCGAACGGCTGAACGAACTCGAACTGATGCGGGAGGGCGCCCGCGGCTACGAGACCGTGCTGGTCACCGACGAGGACGACCCGTACCTCGACCACTGGTGGCCGCCGGGGCACGTCCTCGGCTGGGAACACACGTTCGTCCACGAGAACTACGAGTTCCTGTCGGCGGTCGCCGGCGACGACTCGTTCCGGCCGTCGTTCGACGACGCGCGCCGCGTTCAGGCGGTGCTCGACGCCGTCGAACGCAGCGACGCCCGCGGAGAGTGGGTCGACGTCGACGCTGACCGCTGACCGCCTCCCGCCGAGCAACCCTCGACTCTCCGCGATTCTCCGGTCCGCGTCGCCTACCAGTACTGTTCGACGACGTCGGTCGCGTGCGCCAGCGTCTCGTAGCTGTCCGGGCGGCCTTCCGCTTCGTAGACGAGCCAGTCGAACTCGTGGTCGCGGACCAGTTCGACGGCCGCCTCGACGTCCAGGTCGCCCGTGCCGACCGCCGTCGGTTTCCTAGTCGTCTCGTCGTAGTCTTTCAGGTGGACGAGGTCGACCCGGTCGGCGTGGTCGTCGAGGACGGCGAGCGGGTCGTGGCCGGCGGCGCCCGCCCAGCCGAGGTCGAGTTCGAGGCCGACCCCGTCGGCCGCGTCGAGCAGCACGTCGAGCGCCGGTTCGCCGTCGAGGTCGACGAACCCCTGGTCGTGGTTGTGGTAGTGGAGGTCGAACCCGCGGTCGTCGAGCGCGTCGCCGACGGCGGTGAGCCGGTCGGCGGCGGCCTCGACGGCGTCCACGGAGTCGAAGTGCTCCGGGTCGAGCCACGGAACCGTTATGGCGCGGCAGCCGAGCGCGGCGTACGTGTCGGCGACGCCGCCCACGTCCGATTCGAGGGCGTCGAGGTCGACGTGGGCGCCCGCGACGGCGAGGCCCGCATCGTCGAGCGTGTCGGCCAGCTCCGCCGGGTCGGCGTCGTCGAGGCCGGCGAACTCGACGCCGTCGAACGGCGCCTCGCCGACGCGGCGAACGACGTCGTGGAGCGAGTCGTCGACCGCGTGGAGGCTGTGCAGTTGGAAGCCGAGGTCGGTCATGGTCGCGTGGTCGACCGCGGGCCCATTAAATCCGGGCGCGGACCCCGATTAAGGGCTCCCTAAAGTTCGATGGGCTTATCAGTGATTAGGCGGCCCTAAACAGTATGGACGCAGACGACTCGTCGACGCCGACGCGGAGAGACGCGCTGAGAGCGGGCGGGGCGGTCCTCACGGCGGGGCTGTTCGCCGGCTGTACGAGCGGCGGCGACGCGACGCCGACCGACGACGTGAAGACACCGACCGCGACCCCGGAGTCGGGGACGACCGAATCGACGACGGAATCCGGGCCGTACACGGTGTCGATGGCGCCGATGGGCGACGTCGCGTTCGACGCGCCGCCGGAGAACGTCTTCACCGTGTTCCCGCAGTACGCCGACATGGCCGTCGCGCTCGGCCACGGCGACGCCGTCAACTCGGTGTACGTCCCCGAGATGTCGGGGACGACGATGAACCACTACTACGATTGCCTCGACGGCGTCTCGTTCGACTGGAAGGGCCTGACCGACCCGCTCAGCGACGGGCTGAGCAAGGAGCTGCTCTTCGACCTCGGCAGCGACGTCCACTTCGCCGACCCCGCGTGGGCGTCGACGCAGAACAACTGGAGCCAGAGCGACGTCGAGGAGGTCGGCAGCGCCGTCGCGCCGTGGTTCGGGAACTTCTACAGCGGGACGCACGCCGATCCGCCGGAGGCGTACGCCGACAGCTACCAGTACTACTCGCTGTGGGACATGTTCGGGAAGGTGGCGCAGGTGTTCCGCGAACGGCAGCGCTACGAGGCGCTCGCGTCGGTCCGGCGGGAGATGCTCTCGACCATCGAGGCGAACCTGCCGCCGAAGGAGGAGCGGCCGACGGCGGTCCGGGTCACGCTCAGCAGCGACAGCTTCTGGACGTACCACCTGAACCGGCCCGGCTACTGGCTGGCGGACACCCGGCCGCTCGGCGCCATCGACGCGTTCGCCGAGAAGGACTGGGGGCAGCTCTGGGGCCAGGTCGGCTACGAGGCGATGCTGGAAGCCGACCCTGACGTCATCCTCCACCTCTGGGGGATGACGCCGAACTACGCGATGAGCGACGTCCGCTCACAGCTCGAGAAGGACCCGGTCGGCAAGCAGCTCTCGGCGGTCCAGAACGGCCGCGTGTACGCCCAGGGGATGCGGTATCAGGGGCCGATCATGAACCTGTTCCAGACGGAGATGACGGCGAAGCAGCTGTACCCCGACGTGTTCGGCGAGTGGCCGGAGTACACCGACGGGCAGCCGTACCCGGAGATTCCCGAAGACGAGTGGCTGTTCGACCGGACGAAGGTCGCCGCCGCGGTCACCGGGTCGGTCGAAGAATGACCGCCGACAGCGACGCGGCCGACCGCTACGACGTCGTCATCGTCGGCGGCGGACCGGCCGGCTGTTCGGCGGGCGTGTTCACCGCGCGGTACGGGCTCGACACCGTCGTCTTCGATCGCGGGAACTCCTCGCTGCGCCGGTGTGCGCACCTCGAAAACTACCTCGGCTTCCCCGGCGGCATCGACGTCGAGACGTTCTACGACCTCGCGCACGACCACGCGCGCGAAGCCGGCTGCGACCTCGTCGACGACCTCGTCGAGTCCGTCACGCGTCCGGACGCCGACAGGGAGGAGGACGCCGAGCCGTCGGGCTTCGTCGTCGAGACGCAGGACGGCAGAACCGTCGAGGCGGCGTCCGTCGTCGCGGCGGCGCGGTACGACGCCGACTACCTCCGGCCGCTCGGCGACGAGGACGCCATGTTCGAATCGCACGAGCACGACGGCGAGGTCCACGAGCACTTCGACCGGACCTACGCCGACCGCGACGGCCGAACCCCGATCGACGGCCTGTACGTCGCCTCGCCCGTCGAGTCGGTGAGCACGCAGGCGATTACGGCGGCGGGCCACGGCGCGCTCGTCGGCCGACACGTCGTCGGCGACGCCCGGCGCGACGAGGGCTACTGGGACGACGCCGCAGACCGGGTCGACTGGGTCCGCCGCGAGCGCGCCCGCGACCCCGAGTGGGGCGACCGCGACCGGTGGCGCGACTACTTCGACGACGCCGCGCCGGACGACCTCGACGTCAGCGACGCGGAGTACGAGCGCCTCCGCGAACGCGAAATCGACGACCGGCTCGACATGTACGTCTCCGACGACGAAATCGACCGTCGAGAGCAGCGCGCGCACGACCGGCTGCTCGAACACATCGACACCGACCGAATCAGGGCGTACCTCGACCGCGTCGACGGCGACTGAGCCGCACCGGGCGGCGCGCCGCCGCCGCCGCGACTCACTTCTCGATGACGGTGAACTCGTTCCCGGAGAACAGCACCGCGTATATCGGGGAGAGCGCTTCGAACACGGCGTACAGCGGCAGCGCGAGCGCGAGCACCGGCCACCGGCTGCCGCCGACGCGGCCGACGCCGTACAGGTAGGTGCCGCCGTAGACGACGCCGGCGAGCGTCGGCGCGAGTTCGAGGACGTCTGGGAGGGCGACGCCGCCGGAGGAGTACCACAGCAGCGTGCCGAGCGGCCCGGCGACGATGGCGCACACCCACGAGGAGAACCGGAGTCCGGTCAGCGCGCGGGTGACCGGCGAGGCGCTCCACAGCAGGTTCCACGTCCCGATGAACCACCGGGAGCGCTGCTCGAACAGGGCTTCGAGCGTGTGCGGGCTGAGGATGCTGACCCTGGTCCGCGACTGCCACGTCCGCACGTCGTTCCGGACGAGTTCGGCGGCGAACGCGAAGTCCTCGACGATGGTTTCGCGGTCGAAGCCGACGTCGAGCAGCACGTCCCCGCGGGCGGTGAGCAGTTCGCCGTGGAAGCCGATGTACGGCCGGCCGAACAGCCCCGTGAACGCCCGGAACACGGTGAGGTCGTCGAGCAGGCGGATGTGGTCCATGATGTACGTCACGGTGCTGTCGCCGCGCCGCGGGGAGAGCACCGCGTTCATCGCGCCGCGGCCCTTGGCCTCCTGCACCGGAATCTCGTAGAGGAAGCGGTCGTCGCGGACGAGGTTGTCGTCGTCGATGAACGAGTACCAGTAGTCGGGGGCGTCGGCGACGACGGTGTCGATGAAGTACTGGATGGCGCGGCCCTTCGCGACCGCGTCGCAGTCGTAGTCGTCCGGCACGACGACCGTCTCGACGCCGTCGAGCGCGCGGAGCTCCGCCTCCAGGTCGGCGCCCTCGTCGGTGAGACAGTACACTGTGTAGTCGCTGAACCGGTCGCGGTGGTGGTCGAGACACTCCAGCAGCGAATCGCGGACGTGGTCGGCGCCGACCGTCGGGACGACGAACCGGACGTTTTCGGCCGGTTCCGAGGCGGTCTCGGGCCGATACAGCAGGTAGCCGAGGAGCCCGAGGACGAAGTACGCGAGGAGGACCGTCCCGACGAGACTTCCCAGTACGAGGACCAGTCGGACGAGCACACGCGTCACTCCGCGGACGCCGCTCTAAACACTGACGGAATCCGGACCAGTAAGGCGATTCTGGTGTTTAAATACGATTACACACAGCAGAAATATTGTGAACGATCACGAGGAATTCTGCGTCGGTAGCCTGCTTTTCGGAGCGGCAGGTCACGGCACACCAGACCTCGACTCGACCACAGGGATGCTGTGCTCGATACACTCCGTCCACGCTCTGACCGCGCAGCCCCGCCGACCCTCTCGTTGAGTTCGTCGGTCCGGACGCCCGGAACCGAACGACTGTTCGGCGGCGAACCGCAACGTTTAGCAGGGAATTCGCCGAATTCGCCGGCGTATGCCCTCCAGCCAGCCGCGGTCCGCACAGCTCCGCGACAGGACCGACGTGGTCGGCGGCCGCATCGTCGCACAGATCATCGACGTCATCGCGATGACGGTTCAGATACTCGTCGTCGCGGTGGCGCTCGGAGCGCTCCTCGGCGGGAGCGGCACCGGGCCGGTCGCCGTCGGCATCCTCACGCTGCCGCTGTACGGCGGCCTGCTCGAAGGGTACTGGGACGGACAGACGCTCGGCAAGAAGTTCGTCGGCATCCGCGTCGTAGACCGCCGCGGCGGCGACTGCTCGGTGGGTCAGGCGTTCGTCCGAAACCTCCCGGCGGTGGTGATGCCGGGGTGGCTCGTCTACCTCGTCGCGCTCGCGTCGATGGCGGCCAGCGACACCCGCCAGCGCGTCTTCGACAGGCTCGCCGAAACCGTCGTCGTCCGCGCCTGAACCGCACTCCCACGCCGCTGCCCGGCGCCGGCGACGAGGCGGAGCGAACCGTTCGGCCACCACGTTTTCCGGCGCTCGCACCGACGACTCCCCCGTATGCCGGTCCACCACCTCGCAGTCGAGCCGGTAACGGCTTCGCCGGACGACTCGGTCGAATCGGTCGCGGAAACGATGGCCGAAGACGGCATCGGCGACGTCGTCGTCACCGAAAACGAGTCGCCGGTCGGCGTCCTCACCGACCGCGACGTCGCCGTCGCCTACGGGAACGGCCGGAACCTCGACGAACTGGAGGCTGCCGACGTCATGTCTGAGAACCCGGTGACAATCGAAGGCGACGCCGAAGCCGTCGACCTCCCGAAGCGGATGGCCGAAGCCGGTGTGCGGCGGCTCCCGGTCGTCGACGACCACGGCGACATCGAGGGCGTCGTCACGCTCGACGACGTGGTCGCGGTCGTCGGCGAGGAGCTGGAAGACGTCGCGACGGTCATCGAGTCGCAGTCGCCCGGCTACTCGCCGTAACAGGCCGACGGGCAGCGGTGGGTCCTCCGGGCCTGCGCGGTCACGTCGTGAACCGCAGCAGGTACTCGTAGTACTCGCCGCCGTACTCGATGTACCGGAACGACGGGTCGTCGTCGCCGGCGTCCTTCTCGACGTTCCCGTCGAGGTAGGCCCTGCGGTGCAGCGCTTTCAGCACCTCTCGGTATCCGTCCGAGTACGGGTGGCTCTCGGCGTACCCTTCAGCGGCGGCCTCCCGCATGATGGACCGCGCGGCTTCTGAGAGCTGTTCTCGCTCGACGGACGCCGTGACGAGGCGGGCGCGGAGGATTTCCTCCATCTGCGCCGGGTCGTCGGCGACCGGTTCGACGACGGCGCGGTACACCGGCTCGTGGAACCGTTCGCGCGCGACGTCGACGGCGTAGATGGTGTCGCGGAAGGCGACGTGGCTCGGCGGCGACCCGTCGAGGAGGCTGCTGTCGGCGACGGCGTCCTCGTCGCGGTAGACGTAGCCGCCGCGGTCGACGAGTTCGCGCGGGTAGCCGCCGGCGTTGCCGCGGGCGCGAGCCGCCATGTGGGCGACGTGGACGGCGCGCTCGTCGACCGCGGGAAGCGACGACGCGTCGACGTGTTCGGGGACCGAGTCGAGCTGGTCGGTTCGGCCGACGGTCTTCAGCCTGAGCACCGGGTGCGTCGCCGTCGACTCGTCGACGACGACGGAGCCGAGTTCGTAGTAGGTGCCGTCGTGTTCTGCGTACGCCGGTTCGCCGCGGGCGAGGAACGGCGTGTGGAACGTCGTCGTGTACGCCGTGCCGTTGCGCGCCGCCGCGAACGCCGCCTCGTCTCCCGACGAGCCGCTGTCGTCGAGCGAGCGGACGAACCGGTCTCGGAGCGACCCCTCTTCGTGCTCCATCGAGAGTTTCAGCGCGCGGCCGTCGCCGTCGCCGCCGCCGTCTCCGCCGAGTGCGTCGAGGCAGCCTGCGAGGCTGCCGACCGCGGCGGTTCCGGCGAGCGCGAGGACTGTCCGCCGTGACTGCGTGGAGGGCTGCACGGTTCCGACGACGCACACCCGGGCCTTCAAAACCTCGCTCGCGGGACCGGAACGACTTTTCGCGCCGCGGCCCGAACGTCGGCCATGACGCTGACACCGCGCGACGTCGCCGACCTCTCGACGGGCGAACGTCGCGCCTTCTTCGACCGGGACGCCGGGGTCGACGCGGTCCGCGGCGACGTCCGCGAAATCGTGGAGACGGTTCGCGACGAGGGCGACGCGGCAATCCGCCGGTTCTCCCAGGAGTTCGACGACGTCGACGTCGCCAACATCGACATCACCGACGAGGCCGAGCGCGCCGTCGACGCGGTCGGCGACGACGAACTCGCCGCCGTCCGGGACGCCATCGAGAACGTCCGGGAGTTCCACGAGGCGCAGCGCCCGTCGGACTGGACCGAGGAGTTCGGCGACGGCCGGACGCTCGGCCGCCGGTTCCGCCCCATCGACCGCGTCGGCGTCTACGTCCCCGGCGGCACCGCCGCCTACCCCTCCTCGGCCATCATGGGCGTCGTGCCGGCGACCGTGGCGGGCGTCGACCACGTCGCCGTCGTGACGCCGCCGGCCGACGACATCGACCCCGTGACGCTCGCCGCGATTCACGAGGCCGGCGCCGACGCCGTCTACTCCGCCGGCGGCGCGCAGGGCGTCGCGGCGCTCGCGTACGGCACCGAGACGGTCCGCGCCGTCCGGAAGATCGTCGGCCCGGGCAACAAGTGGGTGACCGCGGCGAAAGCCGAGGTCCGCGGCGACGTCGAAATCGACTTCCTCGCCGGGCCGAGCGAACTGCTCGTGCTCGCCGACGACACCGCCGACCCGGAACTGGTTGCCGCCGACCTCGTCGCCCAGGCGGAACACGACTCGGACGCGTCCGTCGTCGCCGTCACCGACGACGAGGACGTCGCCGCGGCGGTCGCGGAAGCGGTCGACGAACAGGCCGCCGACCGCGACCGCGAGGAGACGATTCGGGCCGCCCTCGGCGCCGACGCCTCCGGCGTCCTGGTCGCCCGGTCGATGTCCGAGGCAGTACTGTTCGCCGAGGAGTACGCCCCCGAGCACCTGTCGATTCAGGCCGACGACGACGAGGTGCTGCTCGACCGCGTCAGCAACGTCGGCTCCGCGTTCCTCGGGCCGTACACGCCCGTCGCCGCCGGCGACTACGCCTCCGGTACGAACCACGTCCTGCCGACGAACGGCGGCGCGAAAGCCTTCGGCGGCCTCTCCGTCGACACCTTCCTCCGCTCGTCGACCGTCCAGCGACTCGACGAGGACGGCCTCGCCGACCTCGCCGACACCGTGACGCTGCTCGCCGAGGCCGAGGGCCTCGACGCCCACGCCGAGAGCGTCCGGAAACGGTTCGAATAGGGCGGGCGGCCGCTGCGGACGGACGTTCGGTGGTTACCGCTCGCTGCTCTGTGCTACTCTGCTCGATGCCCGAGCGGCGGGTCGAGAGACGAATCGGGCGATGTCGATACGGGCGGAGCGACGTCGAGCCGTCCGTTTGCGACCCGAAGCCTGCTCGATGGTTCACTCGGTGTACTGCCGGAAGCCGATCCAGAGGGCGGCCGCGAGCCCCACGAGGCCGAATGCGGCGACGAAGAACGCGAACTGCGTCTCCAGCGCGGCCGAAACCACGGGGATGTCGGCCGTTTTGAGGCGGGCGAGCCCGAAGAATATCCCGAGGACGACGCCCGCGGCGGCGAGACGGGAACCGAGTTCCCGCACGAAGCTCCGGAACGAGAAGTCACGTGCCATATCGAACGGCTGGCTGGAGCGGCATTTCGGTCTGTTGAAATCGTACTCGGACGGTGGCTACGTGGCGCCGACACCGCTGCCGCGCGGTCCTCGGAGGCCGGTCCGCCGCCGTCTGCGTCCCGGTCGAACACGTCGAAGCCTCCGTCGGCGTCAGGGTTATGAGGACACAGCCGGATTATCCGCACATGAGTACTGACGCGTCCGATGGCGGCAGCGCGGACCCGGTAGTGTCGGTGACGCCCGACGCCGCCGAGGAAGCGGTGTCGCTTCTGGAGGGCGAAGGGATGGACACGGACGTCGCCGGGCTCCGGCTGTTCGTCCAGCAGGGCGGCTGCGCCGGGCTGAGCTACGGGATGCGGTTCGATACGGAGCCGGAGGAGGACGACCGCGTCGTCGTCCAGCACGGGCTGCGCGTGTTCGTCGACCCGTCGTCGCTGAACTACATCGGCGGCTCGACGCTGGACTACGAAGGTGGCCTGCAGGCGGAGGGATTCCACGTCGAGAACCCGAACATCGAAGCGGAGTGCGGCTGCGGCGAGTCGTTCCGGACGTAACGCGGCGGCATCGACCCCGGCTGCCCGGAAAGTCGGTTCTGCGTTCCTCTTTGCTCCGCCAGCGTCGGCCGTCGTCGTCAGCTGTCGTCGTCCGCGTCGGCCTGCGCGCCGCCGTCGGTGAGTTCCGCGACGAGCGTGTCGAGGCTGTAACTCTGGAGCGCGCTGTGTGCGTCCGCGACGGTTTCGACGACGAACGTCGAGTTCGTCCGCTCCACCTCGTCGATTCGCTCGAAGTCCGTGATGAGCCGCTCGACCATCTCGCGGCCGGAGAGGTGCGCGGTGACCATGAAGTCCGTCTCGCCCATCGTGAAGTACACCTGCGTCACCCCCTCGATTTCGGCGAGCTTCTCCCCGACGTCGTGGTGTGTGCCTGAGTAGTCCGTGAACACGTCGAGGACGACGGTGACGCCGAGCCCCAGCGCGTCGAGGTCGACGTCGTACAGGTCGTTCTCGATGACGCCGGCGTCGCGGAGGTTGTTCAGCCGGTAGTGAATCGTGGACACCGGAATCCCGGTCTCCTCGTGGAGCCGCTCCGGGCTCCCGGTTTCGAGGTCCGCGATGGCTTTCAGGATGGTGACGTCGCGCTCGTCCATCTGGCTACCGTGTCACCCGGCGACCGCAAATAGCCACCGGCTCCGGGGCGCACGGAAGGACTCCCGACACATCTCACCGCTCTCCGACGACGCAAACCGCCCGGACATTCGTGATGGGATATCCCGTCAGGTGTCTCCCAAGCCGTTCGTGACACAGCAACACGGGGGCTAGTTGAAGGAAACTCTAAAATACTCCAAGAATCTTGGATAGACATGAACTGGGACTGGCGGACTCTCCCTCCGGCCGCGCTGTTCGCGGTGCTCGCGCTGCTGTGGGGCGGGTCGTTCGTCTGGATCGAACTGGGGCTCGACTACTTCCCGCCGCTGTCGTTCGCGGCGCTGCGCTACGACGTCGCCGGACTGCTCGTCGTCGCCTACGCGGCGACAACGGTGGAGCGCTGGCGGCCGCGCGGCCGCGAATGGCTCTCCGTCGGCGCCGCGGCGCTGTTCGTCTTCGCCGGCTACCACGGCCTGCTGTTCCTCGGCGTCGAACACGTCAGCGGCGCCGTCGCCGCCACGCTCATCGGCCTCAATCCCGTCTTGACCGTCGGCTTCTCCGCGGTCGTCCTCCGCAGCGAGTCGCTGGACCTGACGCGGGTCGCCGGCGTCCTCTTCGGCTTCCTCGGCGTCGCCGTCGTCGCCGGCATCAGTCCGTCCGGATTCGTCGGCACCGACGTCGCGGGCGTGCTGCTCGTGCTCGCCGGCGCCGCGTCGTTCGCGTTCGGCTCGGTGCTCAGCCGCCCGCTCGCAACCGACCTCCCGACCCGGACCACGCAGGGATGGGCGATGCTCGGCGGCGCCGCCGTCCTCCACGTCGGCGGCTGGTTCCGCGGCGAATCCGTCAGCGACGTCGCCTGGACGGCCGAGTCCATCGCGGCGTTCGCGTACCTGACGCTGCTCGCCGGCGCCGTCGCCTACCTCGTCTACTTCCACTTGCTCGACGTCGTCGGCCCGACCGAACTGAACCTCGTCGGCTACGTCGAACCGCTCGTCGCCGCCGGCGTCGCCTGGGCCGTCCTCGGCGAGGTCGTCGCCCCCAGAACCGTCGTCGGCTTCGCGTGCATCCTCGTCGGCTTCGCCGTCGTGAAGCGCGCCGAACTCCGTCGGCTCGCCGACCGCGCCACCGCCGGCGTCTGACCCGGCCGACGCGGCGTTGCGGCTGCTGACCGCCCATCCGACTCGCCGGGAACCCGGAACTGCGGGCGGAATACCTGCGAACCCGGGAAGCTTTTTGGCCGCAGACGGCGTCGATGATACGTGAACCTCGAAGTCCTCGACACCGACGCCGGTTCGCTGTACGTCGACCGCGCCGCCGCCGAACGCGGCTCCGAGGCGCCGTTCTTCCACGTCTACGCCGACGCCGACGCGGAGACCCGCTGGGGCTACTTCTGCGGGAACTGCGAGACCGTCGACAACGCCATGGATACGATGGGCCGAATCGCCTGCAACCGGTGCGAGAACATCCGGAAGCCCGAAGAGTGGGACGCCGCCCACGAGTAACCGCGTCGACTCCGCGCGACGCTCGGCGTCTCCAGCTAACTCGCGTCGACTCCGCGCGACGCTCGGCGTCTCCAGCTAACTCGCGTCGACTCCAAACGGCCCCCGTCGGCTGGCCCGCGCCCCCAAAGAGCCAACTGTTCGCGGTGAGCAGCCACCCACGTGCTTCCGGCTTCGACTCACCGACTGACGGCTCCCCTGTTCGGCGACGTCCTCGGGGGGCTCGTCCGCGACGCGCTCTGGTCGTTCGTCGCCGACATCGAGGCGGCGCTCCCGAAGGTCATCGCCGGCGTCGTGTTCTTGCTGCTCGCCGCGCTGCTCGTGAAGCTGGTGACGACCGCGGTGCGCTGGGCGCTCGAACGGACGCTGGGGGGCGAATCACCGGTGTACCGACAGTTCATCACCACCATCGTCGCCGCCTTCCTCTGGTTCGGCGTCGGCCTGTCGTTCCTCTCCATCGTCGGCCTCGACAAGATCGCGCAGTCGCTCGGCACCGCCGCCGGCTTCCTCGCGCTCGGCGTCTCGTACGCGCTGTCGAGCATGATCGCCGACGCCGTCGCCGGCGTCTACCTCCTCCGCGACCCGGACTTCAACCCCGGCGACCGCGTCGACATCGGCGGCACCACCGGCGTCGTCAGGTCCATCGAACTCCGGAAAACCCGGCTCAGCGTCGACGACGACACCGTCGTCCGCGGCAACAGCGAAATCGAGAAGAAGTGGACGAAACTCGCCGAGGCGCCGGCGTCGGAGGCGGACTCGGAACCCGATTCGGCGCCGTGAACCGCTGCCACCCGGATACTCGCGACACGCGCGGCTCCGGGAGTCGATGACACGCACGACAGGAAGTTTATAGCTCGTGACGAGTAACTCCGCGGTATGTTCGTCGGCCACGCCCTCCTGGCGTTCGCGCTCGTCGCCGCCGTCGCCCACCGGCTGGGCTCCGAGCGGGCGCTGACGCTGGGCATCGTCGCCGCCGCGTTCGCCGCCGTCCCCGACGTCGACATCGGCTACGCGCTCGTCGGCGTCGCCAGCCACCTCGGCGGCGTCGGTGTCGCCGGCGCGACCGGCGCTGGCGGGACGGCCGCCGGCGACGCGGTGTCGCTCGCCGCGACGTTCTGGTCGACCGGGAACGTCGTCCACCGCGCGGTCACACACTCGCTCGTCGTCGCGCCCGTCGTCGCGGCCGCCGCGGCGCTCTGGGTCACGGACCGGACCGACGCGCGGCTGGTCGGCGCCGCGCTGCTCGGTTGTCTCGTCGTCGTCGCAGCCGCGGTCAGCGGCGCGCTCGGCGCGGCCGTCATGCTCGCGTTCGCCGTCGCCGCGCTGCTGCTCGCCGCCGCGGTCGCCGGCCGGACCGACCTGACGCCCGCAGGGACGTTCGCCGTCGCCGCGTTCGGACTGCTCTCGCACCCGTTCGGCGACCTGTTCACCGGCGAGCCGCCGCGGCTGCTCTACCCGCTCGGCGTCGAACTGGTGCCGCACCGAGTCGCGCTCAGCCCGGACCCGACGCTCCACCTGCTCGCCGCGTTCGGCGTCGAACTCGCCACCGTCTGGGCGGCGGCGCTCGTCTGGGCGCGCATCCGTGCGACCGACGCGGGCGGCCCGGCGAGGCTGCTGCCGCGCGTCGACGCCCGCGCGGTCGCCGGCGCCGGCTACGCCGCGTCCGCCCTCGTCATCCCCGCGCCGACGCTCGACCTGTCGTACCCGTTCGTGTTCAGCGTGCTCGCGGTCGGCCTCGTCGGCGTCGCGCCCCGCGTCCGGCTCCGCCCCCGGACGTGGCGCATCGGCGTCGCCCGACCCGGCCCGGAACGTGCGGTGTTCACGGCGCTCGCGGCGGTGACGGTCGCCGCCGCGGCGTACCTGCTCGCGTACCTCGGCGGCGTCGCCTGACTGCACGGTGAGAACGGTTTTCAGTGCCGGGTCCGAATCGAGGTTCATGTCGACGTCCGGGCTGCGAGAAGTGGTCGAAGCGAGGCGGCTGAACGCCGTCCTCGGCTGGCTCGTCGTCGCGTTCCTCCTGCTCACCGCGACAAGCGAACTGCTCGTCGGCGACGTCGTCTGGGGCGTCTTCGTCGCCGCCGTCGCCGTCATCGCCCTGATTCCGCCGGTCGCGTTCCGCGACCCGACCGCGATGCTCCCGTGGGAGGTGCTCGCGCTCGCGTCGCTGCCGGCGGTCGGCCGGACGCTCATCGCCGGCGAAACCGTCGCCGGCGTGACGCTCACCGGCCGCATCACGACGTACCTCGCCGTCGCGACGGTCGCGCTCATCGTCGCCGTCGAGACGGACGTGTTCACGCCGGTCCGGATGAACCACAGTTTCGCCGTGTTCTTCGTGACGATGACGACGATGGCGGCCGCCGGCGTCTGGGCCGTGATGCGGTACGCCTCCGACGTCCTGCTTGGGACCGACTGGCTGCTCGACGGCCGCCCGGAGGAGGTCGTCGAGTCCGCGCTGATGTGGGACTTCGTCGCCGCCACGGTCGCCGGCGTCGTCGCCGGCCTCCTGTTCGAGTTCTACTTCCGGCGCCGGTCGAACGCCGCAGAGCGCGTCGCAGTCGAGGTGGCCGAGCCGTGAACGTCCGAGACGCGCTCGGCATCTCCGAAAAGCGGCAAGAACAGCTCTCACGCGTGCTGCAACTGTCGCTCGTCGGCCTCCTGTTCATCGGCGTCGACCGCGGCAACATGGGTATCGCGGTGAACGCGACGGTCGCGCTGGCGGTCACCTACCTGCCGGCGCTGCTCGAACGCGAGTACGACGTCCCGATGGACGCCGGGCTGACGCTGTGGATCACGGTCGCCGTCTTCTTGCACGCGCTCGGAACCGTCGGCATCCCGGGGTCGCGGTACAGCTTCTACGCGAACGTCTGGTGGTGGGACCACATGACGCACGCGCTGTCGTCGTCGGTCGTCGCCGCCGCCGGCTACACCGTCGCGCGCGCCGTCGACGAGCACTCGGACGCCGTCTACCTCCCGTCGCGGTTCATGTTCGTGTTCATCCTCCTGTTCGTCCTGGCGTTCGGCGTGTTCTGGGAGGTCATCGAGTTCGCGGTCAGCGGCCTCGCGTCGGTCCTCGGCAGCGGCTCCGTCCTCACTCAGTACGGCCTCTCGGACACGATGCTCGACCTGGTGTTCGACGCCATCGGCGGCGTCGTCGTCGCCGTCTGGGGGACCGCCCACCTCACGGACGTCGCCGGCGCGCTCACCGAGAAACTGGACGAGCGCAGCGGCGACGCCTGAGCCGCGAACACCTTTTTCCCGCGGCCGCCCCTGCTACCGACTGTCATGGTATTCAAGAAGGTGACACTCATCGGGAGCAGCGACGAGAGCTTCGACGACGCCGCGGACGACGCCATCGACCGCGCCGAGGAGACCCTCGACAAGGTCCACTGGGCCGAAGTCACGGAGATGGGCGTCGAAATCGCGTCCGTCGAGGGCCGTGAGTACCAGGCGGAAGTGGAAGTCGCATTCGAAGTCCAGGAGTAGCGACGCCGAGAGCCGGCGGCGACGTACGGTCGACCGCGACGACCCCGAGGTCGCCGCTCTCGTCGCAGACCAGTTCTGTTCTTCCGCGAAGTCCGAAAATGAGGCGCCTCGTCTGGCCGGAACACGGCCCGGACAGGTGCCGCCTTCACTCGCCGCCGTCGCGGGCGTCGGCGTCGCCGGACCTGTCGGGGCCTGCGGTGCGCTTCTCCTCGGCGGCGCCGCCGGAGCGGTCCGGGCCGACCGTCCTGCTCTCGTCGTCGGGAGTTTCGGACGCGCCGCCGTCGAGCGGGCCTTCCGAGACGGCGACCTCCGCGGTGCCGCTCGTCTCGTCGAACACGAGGTGGCTGTGCGGGTAGGCGATGGTGACCGCCGGGTCCTCCGTCTCCAGGAGGTCCCAGATGGCGGTCTGCACCTTCGACCGGGTGGTGAGCAGTTTGTACGGCGACTCCGTCCAGTACCGCAGCGTGAGTTCCACGCCGTGGTCGCCGTAGTTGTCGATGTACGCCGTCGGCTTCGCCGGGTAGCGGGCCGCGCCGATGCGGATGTCCGGGCCGCCCTCGATGACGCCCTCGCACGAGGCCGCGGCGCGCTCCATCAGCCGCCGCGCCTGCTGGATGTCGGACTCGTAGGTGACGACGAGCGTCAGCGACAGCCTGGTCCGCTGGTCCTCCGCGGAGTAGTTCGTCACCTTGTTGTCGCGGATGACGCTGTTCGGGATGACCGCGAACGTGTTGTCGAGCGTGAACACCTTCGTGTAGCGGAGCGTGATGTCGTCGACGAACCCGCGCGTCCCGTCGGCCAGCTCGACCATGTCGCCGATTTCGTACGGCTGGTCGGCGAGCACGAACACGCCGTTGACGATGGAGCCGACGATGGGCGCGAGCACGATGCCGATGACGGCGGAGAACACCGTCACCGACAGCACGATGTTGCCGAGTTCGAGGCCGGCGAGGTTCAGGCCGAACAGCGCGAACACCAGGACGACGCCGATGCGGGTCGCCCGGAGGACGGTCTGGGCGACGCTCTGCCGGACGAACCGCTGAGCGATGGGCCGTCCGAGCAGCCTGATGAGGTACTTCGAGACGACGACGCCGACGACGAGACACAGCAGGAACACGACCGCGGGGACGCCCGGCACGGCGAGGACGTCCCGGTAGAGCGCGGCGAGGCCCGCGAACACTCCCGACCCGGTCGGCGGCGGCGCGGTCGTCGTCGCCGACGCGGTTCCGGATTGCATACCGCAGCCGACAGCACCGCGCGGAAAAAGCGTTGCCCTCCCGGAGTCGACCGGGCCGGTCAGGCGGTCGGTACGCCTAACTCCGGGGCCGCCGAACCGGGAATATGCCCGAGCTGTCACCGGATTCGGACGCGGTCTATCAGATCGAAGCGACTGAGCAGCCCGAAGCGACCGTCATCGCGGGGTTCTCGCAGTACGGGCTCGCCGGGCTGGCGGCGGTCGACTTCCTCGTCGACCACCTCGACCTGGAGCAGACCGGGTTCATCCGCGCGGACGGCCTCCCGACCATCACGCCGTTCGAGAACGGCCGGCCCCGGCAGCCGACGCGGCTCTACTCCCGCGACGACCTCGACGTGACGGTGCTGGTCGGCGAGCTCGCGGTTCCGGTGTCGATGGCCCAGCCGTTCTCGGAGGCGATTCTCGACTGGACCGAGGAGGCAGACGTCGACGAACTGGCGGTGCTCTCGGGCGTCCCGGTGCCGCACGGCCCGGACGACCACCGGACGTTCTACGTCGCGACCGACGACTACCGCGAGAAGCGGTTCGGCGACGACTCGCCGGTGCCGCCGATGGGCGCGGGCTTCCTCGACGGCACGAACGGGTCGCTCGTCAGCCGCGGCATGGACTCCCCGATGGGGGTCTGCGTGTACGTCACGCCGGTGCACGACCAGGTGCCGGACGTCGAGGCGACCATCCGGCTGCTCGACTCGCTCGAATCCGTCTACGGGCTCGGCGTCGACACCGCGCCGCTGCGGTCGTTCGCGGACCAGGTCCAGCAGTACTACCAGAACCTCGCCGAGCGACTGGAGTCCGAGCGGGCGGAGGAGCAGCCGCTCGACCGGATGTACATGTAGGCCGGCTGTCACCGGCCCGGGGCGTGCTATAACAGCTTTTCGGAACGCCGTGTTACTCGCCGTTCAGTAAACGACTTGTCGCTCCGGGAAAACCGTGAGGTATGGCCGACGACCTGCGCTCGACGATGGAGCGCGTCGGGGAGCGATTCAACCTCGGCGAGTACGAAATCGACGCCTACCTCGCCGTGCTCGAAAACGGCGAACTCACCGCGAGCGACATCGCGAACCGGACCGACATCCCCCAGCCCCGGGTGTACGACACCGTCCGGAGCCTCTCGGACCGCGGACTCGTGGAACTCCGCGAGTCCCGCCCGATGAAAATCGTCGCGGTCGACCCGGACGAGGCGTTCGGCGGCATCCGGTCGAGCCTCGCGGAGATGGTGGACGAACTGGAGGCGCGCTACACGGCGCCGGCGCGCGACACCGAGGCGGTGTCGCTCGTCAAGTCCCGCTCCACCATCCTCCGGTACCTGGAGGAGGTCATCGAGGGCGCCGAGTACGAACTCGCCGTGTCGCTCACGCCGGACCTGCTCCGCCGGTTCAACGAGGAACTCACCGAGGCGGTCGGCCGCGGCGTCGCCGTGGAGGTGCTGGTCGCGCCGGCGGCGCGGGCGCCGTCGCCGACCGAGTTCGACTACGACGCCGTCGCCACCGAGGCCCGCGAGCGACGCGGCATCACGACGCCCGTCATCGCGGTCGGCGACGGCGAGTACTCGGTGTACGCGACCCAGGACGCGCTCCGCGACGACCGCGACCGCTACGGCGTCATCTTCAACCGCTCGGCGCTCGGCTTCCTCGTCTCCGGGTTCTTCGGGACGGTGCTGTGGAGCACCGCCGAGGTCATCGTCGCCGACGGCGAAGACCGGCCGTTCCCGCGGACGTACGCATCCATCCGTCGCGCAGTCAAGGACATCCACGAAGTCGACGGCGACTTCGAGGCGTCCGTCACCGGCCGCGACGTCGAAACCGGCACCGACGTCCACGTCGAGGGACCGGTCGTCAGCTACGAACACGACCCGTCAGAGCAGGTCGCGTCCATCACGCTCGAAACCAGTGAGGGCGACCGCGTCACCGTCGGCGGCCTCGTCGCCGCCTACGAGGACATCGAGGGGCAGGAGATCGAACTACGGCGCGCCTGACCTGGCCGCATCTGACCGGACCTGACCGGACCTGACCGGACCTGACCCGGCCGCACCGCCTTCGAGCCGTACCGTCTGAACCGTTACGGTCCGGTGGCCACCGTCCCAGTCCGCTGTTCTCCGCGGCCGCTACACCTCGACTTCGAACGGCGCGAACTCGGAGGCCCGTTCGGCCATCGCGCCGAACAGGTCGGCGACGGCGACGAGGTCCTCGGTGTCGACGACCTCGACCGGCGTGTGCATGTAGCGGTTCGGGATGCCGACGTTCAGCGACGGGATGCCGCCGCGGCTGGTGAAGAAGGCGTCCGCGTCCGTCCCGGTCCGGCTGCCGGCAGCCTGCAGCTGGTAGTCGATGTCGGCGTGGTCGCCGGCGGTCCGAGCGAGGTCGACGACGACCGGGTGGTTCGCGGAGCCGCGGCCGACGACCGGTCCGGCGCCGAGTTCGACCGGGCCGCGCTTCTCCTTGTCGACGTCCGGGTTGTCGGTGGCGTGCGTGACGTCCGCGGCGACGGCGACGTCCGGGTCGAGGTCGAACCCGACCATCTGCGCGCCCTTCAGCCCGACCTCCTCCTGGACCGTGGAGACGGCGTAGACGGTCGCGTCGACGTCCGCCTCGGCGGCGCGGCGCAGCCCCTCGGCGGCCGCCCACGTCCCGACGCGGTTGTCCATGCCGCGGGCCGAGACGCGCGAGCCGTGGAGGTCGGAGACGGTTGAGGCGAACGTCACCGGGTCGCCGACTTCGACGAGGTCCGCGGCCTCGTCGGCGTCCGTCGCGCCGACGTCGACAAACTGGCCGGCGATCTCCTCGTACTCCTCGTCGGACGGGTCGCGCAGGTGAATCGCGGTCTGCCCGATGACGCCGTGGACCGGGCTGTCGCCGCCGTCGGCGTGAACCGTCACGTGCTGGCCCTTCGAGACCGTGCGGTCCGAGCCGCCGACGCGGGAGAGCCGCAGGAAGCCGTCGTCGGTGACGTCGCGGACGATGAATCCGATTTCGTCCGCGTGGCCGGCGAACGCGATTTCGGGGCCGTCGCCGGAGCCCTCGTGGACCGCGACGGCGTTGCCGTACGAGTCGGTGCTGACGGAGTCGGCGAACTCCGCGACGTAGTCGGTCCAGACGCGCTGCCCGGCGGCTTCGAAGCCCGACGGCGACGGCGTGTTCAGCAGGTCGTCGAGGAACGCGCGGCGTGTCTCGTCCATACGCGCCGTTCGGCGCGGCGGGTGAAGAAGCCGGTGACTCCGGCCGTCTCGCCGTCCGCCGACTCGGACGACGCCGCCCCAACCGATAAACCGCGCCGAGCCGATGCTCCACTCATGTCCGAGTTCACGTTCCTCGAACTCCACCTGCACGACGGAATCAGCCTTCGGAGCGGCGCTGAGACGGACGAACAGACGGAGCAGAGCACCGGGGCGGCCCCGACGGCGAGCGACGATGAGTCGTCCGGCGTCGGCGGCGCTGCGGTCGTCGCCGCGCTGGCCGCAGTCGTGGTCGCGGTCGCCGTGGCCGTCGGCGCGAAGAAACTGCTCTCGGGCGACGTCGACGCCGCGCCCCCGGACGAACTCGACGACCTGGACGACGTCGACGACCTCGGCGACCTCGGCGAGTAGCGTCGGTGCCGCGGTGCCGCGGTGACCGGGGTCGCGCCGCTACGTCAGCGTCCCGACGTTCTCGGCGGCGTAGCCGAACACGTCCTCGTAGCCGTACGCGGAGAGCAACACCGGGTAGAACGGCTCGTCGGCGGTGAACGACTCGCCGTCCGCCGTGGCGAACTGCTCGCCGGCCTCGACGCGCTCGAAGTTGTGCGCGAACACCTCGTACCGGTCGGCCGGCGGCTTCGCGATCGGGTCGAGCAGCCGAAACACGTCGACATCGTTAGTGGCTTCTTCGGCGTCGCCGGCGAGACCGACCAGCCCGTCGTTCGACTCCTCCTCGGCGACGGGCGCCGGCAGCGTCTCGGTGGCAGTGAGAAACGCCCGGACGAGCCAGTAGGCGTTGTCCGCGGCCTCCGCTGAGCCCTGCAGGCCGCATTCGACTTCGACTGTGTGCGGGTGCTCGATGAGCCGCCCCTCGGTGAACCGGTCTGTCTCGACGAGCGTGTCGACCGGGAGCGACGGGACGACGGCGCGGACGACCTCGTCGACGGTGTCACACAGCGCGAACGGCTCCGCGTACGACTGCGTCGAGTGCAGCGAGAACGTCGTGCAGCCGTCGAGTTCGCGGGCGAGCGCGGCGGCGAGCCGGCCCTCGTGCGTCTCGGCGTCTCTCGACCCGGGGAACGCCCGGTTCAAGTCCTCGTCGACGTACCGCGTGTCTCGCTCCAGCGCCTCCTCGTTCGCGACGACGAGTTTCACCGGCCGCGCGACGTCGGGGTCCTCGGCGACGAGCCGCTCGATGGCGGCGGGCCCGCACGGCTCGTCGCCGTGAATCCCGCCGACGACGGCGATTTCGGGGACACCATCGCCCAGTTGGTGGATTCGCATACCGTCTCTCCGCCGGCCGACTATTTGTGGGCCACGGTCCACGAACCGACAGTTCGGCCGCTCCGCCACCGTTCCGCTGCTCCGTCGCTCGGCTACGCCGGCGTTCCGCTGCTCCCCCCCGATTCGCCCCGCTGCTGCGCTACTCCAGCGTCTCGACGTAGTCGTAGTCCGCGTCGTAGGCGTCGACGCGCTCGCCGTCGAGCCTGATTCGCCAGCCGTCGACCGCGGCCGGGTCGTCGAGCGCCGCGTCGAGCGTCGCCCGGACGTCGGCGACGTCGACGCCGTAGAAGTCGTCCGGGAGGCCGTCGAGGTACTGCAGCGCCGTCTCGAACAGCGACCGCATCCCGTCGTCGTCCTCGAAGTCCACGCGCTTGTACGCGCCGGCCGCCACCTGTACCATCCCGTGGAGGAACGCTGACTCGGCCGTGCCGCTGCCGTAGTTGTACCACTCGTCCTCGAAGCAGTCGTGGCTCTCGTGGTAGTCGCCGCTGTTGAACAGCCTGACGCCGTGTTCGGTCGCGCGGCGGAGCGTCGCGTGCTCCCACACTCGCTCGCGGGTCCGCCACCCGGTCGGGTCGCCGAGCGGCGGCGCGACGCTCGGGTCGCGGGTGTGGTCGTCCATGCCCAACAGTCGCGGAGCCGTCGACGTAACTCCGTCGCCCGACTGCGCCGACCGCAGCCGGACGGGGAACGCGGGACGCGGGGACGGATTTATCTGTCGACGCGCCAACGTCCGACACCGATGGTCGACCTCTCGGCGGTGGTGCTCCGCGTCGGCGACGCGGTCGCGGCGGCGTGGGTCCGCGCCTCGACGGCGACGCGGCGGCTGCTGTTCCACAGCGGCTACCGGCCGGCGCTGCTCTACCTGCTCGCGTTGAACCTCGGCGGCGTCAGCTTCCTGCTGTTCCTCGTCGGCAGCGGCGGCGGCCCGTCGCGGTTCCAGTTCGCGCTGCTGCTCGCGTCGCTCGCCGTCGTGCTTTACCTGTCGATTCGGCAGGCGGGGAACGCCCCGACCCGCGGCCGGTGAGGAGCCGCTTCCGTGCAACCTTTATAGCAGTCGACGCGACGGTTCACCCGTGGACGAGCGGCGACGGCTCCGCCCGAGACCGGCGCCGCGTCCGTCCGAACAAGAGCGGTCCGTGCGAGGGTAGCCAAGCCAGGAAACGGCGGCGGACTCAAGATCCGCTCCTGTAGAGGTCCAAGGGTTCAAATCCCTTCCCTCGCACTGGCAACAGTGCGGAAGACGCCGCAGGGGCGCTCTTCCCTCGCAAAACTTACTCGGCGACGCTGCACTCCGAGCGGCTGCGCCGGCGAACGGCCGCGACGGAGAAACGCAGTGAAGAGAGCGCAGAACGGCGCGTCGCGGTAGGCTGTCGAGTCGACGGTCGAGTCGACGGTCGAGCCGTCGGTCAGTTCCCGCCGTCTGTGGCGACGCCGAGGACGCGGTCGGCGACGCGGTTCGCTTTCCGCGGCGTCGGGCGGCTTCCGGCGCGGACGGCGTCGCCGAGTTCCGCGGCGAGTTCAGCGACGTCGGCGCCGGTGCCGTCGTCGGCGACGCGTTCGAAGGCGGCGCGGTAGCCGGCGGCGCAGCGGCGGCCGCCGTCCGTGGTTGTCGCGTCGATGACGTGCTCGATGTGCCGGACTGCTTCCGGTGGGCGCATACGCAACCGTACCACCCTGCCCCCTATAAGTTCACTCTGAGTCGGAACTGAGTAAATCGCGTGCGGCGGAGGAGTGCGGTCGCCGCTGTCGGGGCGGAGCGGAACCGACGGATATTCGGTGCGGCCGCAGGAACCCGTGGAGTCATGAGCGACGAGACTGGCCGCGCCGCCGTCGTCGAACGCGCGGCGCGCGCCGGCGCAGCGGTCGCGGAGGAGCACTTCCGACGCGACATCGACGTCGAGACGAAGGGCGGAAAGACGGACGTGGTGACGGAGGCCGACCGGTCGGCGCAGCGCCGCGTCATCGAAACCGTCCGGGAGACGTATCCGACGGACGCGTTCGTCGGCGAGGAGGAGGACGAACTGAAGGCGGTCCCGGACTCCGGGCCGGCGTGGGTCATCGACCCCATCGACGGCACGAACAACTACGTCCGGAACATCCGTGTGTTCGCCACCTCCGTCGCTGCCGTCGTCGACGGCGAACCGGTCGCCGCCGCGAACGTCCTCCCGGCGCTCGGCGACGTCTACACCTCCGACGCCGACGGCGCGTACCGCGACGGCGACCCGGTGTCCGTCAGCGACGTCGCCGACCCGGAACGCGCCGCGGTCGCGCCGACGATCTGGTGGGGGTTCGACCGCCGCGACGAGTACGCCGCGGCCGGAGGCACACTGGTCGAACGGTTCGGGGACATGCGCCGGTTCGGCTGCGCGCAGGCCACGCTCTCGATGGTCGCCGACGGGTCGCTCGAAGGCGCCGTCACGAACGTCGACTGCAACCCCTGGGACACCGTCGCCGGCGTCCACATGATTCGGCAGGCAGGCGGCACCGTCACCGACCTCGACGGCGACCGGTGGACGCACGACGACCGCGGACTCGTCGCCTCGAACGGCGACCTCCACGACGAACTGCTCGCCGCGGCCCGCCGCATCGACGAGGTCCGCGACGACGACCGGTAGCCTCGCCGTCGCGCGACGGCAGCCCCCGGACGTGTCGGTTCGGCGGGCGGAGATTGAGCCGAACGCAACGTCGAAGTACGCCCCGCGCGACTCCGAGATATGGAACTGGACGAGACGGACCGGGCGATTCTGCGGGCGCTTCAGGAGGACGCGCGCACCCCGTTCAGCGAGATTGCGCGCCGCATCGACATGTCGAGCGCGACGGTACACGACCGCGTGTCGCGGCTCGAAGAGGCCGGCGTCATCCGGGGCTACCACGCGGACGTCGACGCCGCACAGCTCGGCTACGGCGTCTCCGCGCTCGTCGGCCTCCGCGTCGAACAGGGCCACGAGGAGGACGCGCTCGAACGGCTCCGCGGCATCGACGGCGTCCGCGAAGTCCACCTCACCACCGGCGAGTGGGACGTGATGCTCCGCGTGTACGCCGAGTCCACCGACGGCCTCCGCGAACTGATGTTCAACGAGATCGCCGCCACCGACGGCTTCGACCGCTCGCAGACCATGGTCATCCTCGGCACCGACTACGAGGAGTCCGGCGTCCCCATCTGAGCCACCCCCTCCTGTCCGCCTGACTGTCCGCCGCCGACCGCGGGACTCGCGACCGACAGAATTTCACGGCGACCGCGCGCACTGTCTCCATCTCCGCATGAAGGCTATCAAGGACAGCGTCCACGACTACATCACGCTCGACCCGGTCGCCGTCGACCTGCTCGACACCCGGGCCTTCCAGCGGCTCCGGCACATCAAGCAGCTGTCGACGGTCCGGCTGGTCTACCCCTCCGCGTCGCACACCCGGTTCGAGCACAGCCTCGGCGTCTACCACCTCGCGAGCCGCGCCCTCCAGCACCTCGGCGTCGACCCGGACGGCGACCGCGCGCGACACCTCCGCGCCGCGGCGCTGCTGCACGACGTCGGCCACGGCCCGTACGGCCACCAGACCGAGGAGGTCATCCGGCGGCGCGCCGGCCGCCACCACGACGAAATCGGCGGGCTGCTCGGCGACACCGACGCCGGTGCGGTACTCGACAGGCACGGCCTCGACCCCGGCCGAGTCGCCGACATCGTCCGCGGCGACGGCGAACTCGGCCAGCTGGTGTCCGGCGAGCTTGACGTCGACCGGATGGACTACCTGGTCCGGGACGCCCACCACACCGGCGTCCCGTACGGCACAATCGACCACGAACGGCTCGTCCGCGAACTCCAGTACCAGGACGGAGCGCTCGTGCTCGCGGAGGGGAACGTCCAGACCGCCGAGTCGCTGCTGCTCGCCCGCGCGCTGATGGACGCGACGGTGTACCGCCACCACGTCTCCCGCATCGCCGGCGCGATGCTGGAGCGCGCCTCCGAGCGGCTGCTCGACGCCGACGACGGGCCGACGGTGCGGGAGTTCAGCCGGATGGCGGACCACGATCTGCTCGTCGCGCTCCGCGAGCGCGTCCCGGCGCTCGGCCGCCGCATCGAACACCGCGACCTGTACAAGCGCGCCGCCTGGGCCGACCTCAGCGCGACGCCCGCGGACGTCGTCGACTTCCGGCACGCCGACGAACGCGACGCCGAGCGCGACGTCGCCGACGTCGCCGGCGTCGACCCGGCGGACGTCATCGTCGACGTCCCGAGCAGGCCGACGTTCACCGAGGCCGGGAGCCGCGTCGTCGTCAACGGCGTCCCGCAGCGGCTCGAAGACGCCTCCGAACTCGTCTCGGGGCTGCGCGCCGCCCAGCGCGCACAGTGGCGGATGGGCGTGTACGCGCCCGAGGAGCACGTCCCCGCCGTCGCCGCGGCGACCGAGGACGTGCTCGGCGTCCGCGCGGACGTCCCCTGACGACGGAGCACTTCGGTACGGAACCGCTCGGCGTTCTCTTCGGCTCGGCGCGCTCACCGGCTCTGCGCTCGAACCCAGCGGCCTCGTCGACGGCCCCGACCGGCCGCCGAACGCGACGCTAAATGCGACGCCGAATCGCGGACGGTTTTTACGGGATGACGGCGAACGGACGGGTATGACTGGCTTCGACCGCGACGGCGCCGGGTACCGACGGCGTCTCGCCGCCACCGCGCGCGCCGGAGGTGCCGCGGCGTGACGACCATCAAGGACTCCGTTCACGACCACATCACCATCGACGGCGTCGCCGCCGACCTGCTGGACACGCCGCAGGTGCAGCGGCTCCGCCGCATCGCACAGCTCGGCACCGTGAAACTGGTGTACCCGTCCGCGAACCACACCCGGTTCGAGCACAGCCTCGGCGTCTACTACCTCGCGAACCGCGCGCTCGAGCACCTCGGCGTCGAGGGCCGCGAGGCCGAGCGGGTCCGCGCCGCGGCGCTGCTGCACGACGTCGGCCACGCCCCGTTCAGCCACAACGTCGAGGAGCTCCTCCACCGACACACCGGCCGGTACCACGACGACGTCGACGACCTCATCGTCGACTCGGCGGTCGGCGACGTGCTCGTCGACCACGGCCTCGACCCGGCGAACGTCGCCGGGCTCATCGGCGGCGACGGCCAGTACGGCCAGCTGGTGTCGGGCGAGCTGGACGTCGACCGGATGGACTACCTGGTCCGGGACGCCCACCACACCGGCGTCCCGTACGGCACCATCGACCACGAACGGCTCATCCGCGAACTCACCTTCGCCGACGGCGAACTGGTGCTCGCCGAGGGGAACGTCCAGACCGCCGAGTCGCTGCTCGTCGCGCGGGCGCTGATGAACCCGACCGTGTACGCCCACCACGTCGCCCGCATCTCCAAGGCGATGCTCCGCCGGGCCACCGAGCGGCTCATCGACGTGTCCGACGTGGACGCCACGACGGTGCGCCGCATGGACGACCCGGCGCTCGTCTCCGCGCTCAGAGACACCGACGAGACAGCCGAGTTCGCGCGGCGGTACGACCACCGCGACCTGTTCAAGCGCGCCGTCTGGGCGGAGTACGACGACGTCCCGGAGTCGATCCGGCGCGCCGGCCACGACGAGATCCGGCGGGTCGAGCGGGACATCGCCGACGACTGCGACCTCCCGGCGACGGACGTCATCATCGACGTCCCCGCCGAACCGGAGATGAAAGAGTCGACCTCGGAGGTGCTGGTGAACGGCGAAGTCCGGCGGCTCGAAGACCAGTCGCCGCTCGTGACGGCGCTCCGCACCGCCCAGCGCGGCCAGTGGCGGCTCGGCGTCTACACGAGAGCGGACGCCACAGAACGGGTCGGCTCCGCGGCGGCGGAGCGGCTCGGCCTCGACATCGACGGCGCGCTCGTCAGCGACGTCAGACAGCGGCTCCACGTCACGCTCGACCAGTTCGAGGACGGAAGCCCGGAGGAGAACGCATGAGCCGCGACGCAGAGACCACGGAGCCGGCCGGGGACCGGTCGGCGACCGAGACGTACGAGGGGACGATACTGGTCGGCCGCGATTTCGAGCCCGTCGAGGGAACGGTCGTCGTGGAGGACGGCACGATTCAGGCCATCGAGGAGGAGCCCGTCGCCTCCGACGACGTCGTGCTGCCGGCGTTCGTGAACGCGCACACCCACATCGGCGACTCCATCGCGAAGGAGGCGGGTCGCGGCCTGTCGCTGGACGAACTGGTCGCGCCGCCGGACGGCCTCAAACACCGGCTGCTCCGCGACGCGAGCCGCGAAGAGAAGGCCGTGGCGATGCGGCGCTCGCTGGAGTTCATGCAGCAGACCGGGACGGCGGCGCACGTCGAGTTCCGCGAAGGCGGCGTCGACGGCGTCGACCTCATCCGGGAAGCCGGCGGCGGCCTCCAGATTCGGTCGGTCGTCCTGGGACGCGAGACGGTGGCGGCGATGGAACACGACGGCGCGGACGGCTTCGGCGCCAGCGGCGCCCGCGACGCCGACTTCGACGCCGAACGCACCGCGACCCGGAACGCCGGGAAACTGTTCGGCATCCACGCCGGCGAACGCGACCCGTACGACGTCGACGCCGCGATGGACCTCGACCCCGACCACCTCGTCCACATGGTCCACCCCGAACCGCACCACCTCGACCGGCTCGCCGACGTCGGAACCCCGGTCGTGGTCTGCCCGCGGTCGAACCTCGTCACGGACGTCGGCGTCCCGCCGCTCCGCGAACTGCTCGACCGGACCACGGTCGCGCTCGGCACCGACAACGTGATGTTGAACTCGCCGTCGATGTTCCGCGAGATGGAGTTCGCCGCGAAGCTCACCGACGCCTCCGCGCTCGAAGTGCTGCGGATGGCGACGGTGAACGGCGCCGAGGTGGCCGGGCTGAACTGCGGGCTCGTCGAACCCGGCCGCGACGCCAAACTGCTGGTGCTCGACGGCGACTCGGACAACCTCGCCGGCGTCAAGGACTTCGTCCGCGCGGTCGTGCGGCGCGCAGGGCAGGGCGACGTCGTCGACGTCGTGCTGTGACCGGCCGCGCGTGTCACGGTGGCACGCCGGCACGGAAGAACGCACCATTTATACCTGCGTCCGCTGAACACACCCGTACGATTATGCCGAGCTCGAACGGCCCCCTCAAAGGCACGCGCGGAAAGCTGTCGAACAAGCCCCGAGAACGCGGTACGTCGCCGCCTCAGCGCGCCATCGCCGAGTTCGAGGAGGGACAGAAGGTCCACCTCACGCTCGACCCGTCCGTGAACGACGGTCGGTTCCACCCGCGGTTCAACGGCCACACCGGCACCGTCGTCGGCGAGCAGGGCGCCGCCTACAAGGTCGAAATCACCGACGGCGGGAAGACGAAGACCATCATCGCGAAGCCGGCGCACCTCCGCGAGCAAACGGAATAGATGACGATCTTCAAGGAGAAGCTCGACGAGGAGTACCTCACCGTCTCCGAGACGAAAGAACTCCTCGAGGACGTCGAGGCGGAGCGCGCGGCCGACGAGGACCGCGAGCTCCGCTACGAACTGGCGCGCGCCATCGAACACGTCAACCAGTTCGCGTTCCTCTCGGCGGAGGACGCCCGGAGCCTCGTCGACGAACTCCAGGAGCTCGAGAAGGTCGACGAGGCGCAGGCGTACAAGATCGCCGACCTGCTTCCGCGCGACCGGACCGAGCTTCGCGCCGTCTACGCCCAGGAGCGGTACGCGCTCGACGGCGAGGAACTGGACGAGATCCTGAACGTCGTCGCGAAGTACGCCTGACCGACGGCGACCACCTTTTAAGTCCGTCCCCGTTCACTCTCGCGGTATGACTGACTCTGACACGTCTGACACCGCCGGCGACGCAGCGACCGGGGAAGAACCGCCCGGTGAGACCGCCAGCGACGGTGAGGCGGAGGGACGCGACGAGCCGCGGTACGCGGTCGTGCTCGACCACCTGCCGACCGGAAAGCCGGACGACAACCGGCCGCGGAACAAGAAGTCGCCGGTGGCGTACGCGCTCGGCGAACGCGACTTCCGGCTGTACGAACTCACCCTCGAACCGGACGCGGACGTCGGCTTCGCGGACCGCGTCGCCATCGCGCCGGCGGACGCCCGCGACGCCGTCGAACGGTTCCGCGAGGTCGAATACGACGACCTGACGCGGGCGGCGACCCAGGAGGTCGAGTACGCGGTCGAAGCCATCGTCGACGGCGACGAGCAGCGGTTCGTCGACTTCTACAACGACGCACAGCCCATCACGCTCCGGCTCCACCGGCTGAATCTGCTCCCCGGCATCGGGAAGAAGCTCCGCAACAACATCCTCGACGAGCGGAAGCGCGGCCCGTTCGAGTCGTTCGAGGACCTCGAAGACCGCGTCTCCGGGCTGCACCGGCCGAAGGAGCTGCTGGTGGAGCGAATCGTCGAGGAGATCCGCGAGGACGACCTGAAGTACCGAGCGTTCGTCGGCGGCGACAGTTCGTCCGGGGAGTGAGTCGCCGCGACGACCGCACCACTTTCGCCGGCTGCATCGCCTTCGCCGCCGTCGACGCGTGCCGGGCTGGCGTCGACGCCGCGGCACAGTCATAGACGGATTTACGGCGCGCGGCCGCGAATCACGTCCCAATGACTGACTCCGAGTCCGCGCGGTCGTTCCGCGACCCGGACCGGCTCCGGAAGCGGGCCGGCGTCGGCGGCGACCCCGACCAGGACCAGCACTTCCTCGTCGACGACCGCGTGCTCGACCGCGTCCCCGGCTACCTCCCGGCGGACGCGGACCGGTCGCACGTCCTCGAAATCGGCGGCGGCACCGGCGCGCTCACCGACCGGCTGCTCGCCGTCGCCGACCGGGTCACGGTCGTCGAACGCGACACGCGGCTCGTCTCGTTCCTCCGCGAGGAGTTCGCCGACGCGGTCGCCGACGGCCGCCTCGAAATCGTCGAGGGCGACGCGCTCGACGTCGACCTCCCGGCGTTCACGGCGTGCGTGTCCAATCTTCCGTACGGCGTCTCCTCCGAGGTCGCGTTCCGGCTGCTGCCGCTCGACCGACCGCTCGTCTTGATGTTCCAGAAGGAGTTCGCAGAGCGGATGGTGGCTGAGCCGGGGACGTCCGAGTACGGCCGGCTCTCCGTCTCCGCACAGCACTACGCGGACGTCGAACTGGTCGAGACCGTGCCGCCGGAGGCGTTCGACCCGAAGCCGCGCGTCGAGAGCGCCGTCGTCCGGTGTACGCCGCGCGACCCGGACTACGAGGTGGACGACGAGGCGTTCTTCCTGCGGTTCGTGAAGGCGCTGTTCACCCAGCGCCGCAAGAACGTCCGGAACGCCGTCCGGAACACGGCGCACATCTCCGGGCTGAAGTCGCCGGACGCCGTGGTGGACGCGCTGGACGAGGAGACGCTCCGGAAGCGGCCTGGGGAGCTGTCGCCGGCGCGGTTCGCCGAGTTGGCGGCGGTCGCCGCCGACGTCAGCGACGTGGGTGAGGGCCAATAATGCAGTCGGGCGGCTCGGCGACGGAGACGGCGACCGCAGCGTCTTCCGGAGCCGGAACCGCGACGTCGGCCGCGGCGGGCGGCGCCCCGTTCGGCCCGATTCTGCCGCCCGGAGTCGTGGACGCTATCCACCGGCTGTTCCCGACGCTGGAGTCGCAGTTCCTCGGGACGCTGCTCGTCGTCGCGCTGCTGGTCGGCGTCAGCGACGTGGTCCGCCGGCTCGGCCCGGCGATGAAGCGCAGATTCAACGACACCGCGGTCGAGGCGACGCAGGCGGCCGTCACGGCGATTCTCACGGGGCTGGTCGGCGTGTTCTTCGTCGTCGTGTGGCGCGGCGGCGGCGAGGTGAACGCGCTGCTCGAATCGTTCGAGTTCGGCGGGAGAGACGTCGTCCGCGCCGTCTTCACCGTCACGATTCTCGCCGGCGCCTACTCGGTGACGCGGCTCACCAGGCGCGTAATCCACCGGGTCGGCACGGAGCGCGGCGGCATCTCCGAACACCAGCAGGAGATCGCCCACCACGTCGTGCAGGTCAGCGTCTACGTGTTCGCGCTGCTGGTCGTCCTCGGGATGTGGGGCGTCAACATCGGCGGCCTCCTCGTCGGCGCCGGGTTCGCCGGCATCGTGCTCGGACTCGCCGCCCGGCAGACGCTCGGCGCCGTGCTCGCCGGGTTCGTCGTCCTATTCTCCCGGCCGTTCGAGCTCGGCGACTGGGTCGAAATCGGCGACCAGGAGGGCATCGTCACCGACATCACCATCGTCAACACGCAGCTGCGGACGTTCGACGACGAGTACGCGATGATACCGAACGACATCGTAACGAGCGAGGAGATAATCAATCGGAGCCGGCAGGGGCGGCTCCGCGTGAACGTCGACGTCGGCGTCGACTACACGACCGACCTCGAAACCGCGATGGAACTGGCGGAGGAGGCGATGACGGGCCACGACCTGCTGCTCGACAAGCCCGACCCGCACGTCGTGCTGGCGGAGTTCGGCGACTCCGCGGTCGTGCTCCGACTCCGATTCTACATCAGCAACCCGAGCGCCCGGAAGATGTGGAAAGCCCGGACGAAAGTCATCGCCGCGGTGAAAGAGCGGTTCGACGAGGCCGGCGTCAAAATCCCGTTCCCGCAGCGGGAACTGTCCGGCCGCGCCCAGACCGGCGGCCTCCGCGTCGCCGACGCGGTCGACGCGTCGGCGCGGGATACTGACGGCGGCGTCGACCCCGCGGAGGAATCCGATGCGGAGTGACGGCGGCGGAAGCGACGGCAGCGACGGCGCCCACCGCGACCACGGCAGCGACGGCGACGCCGAGTCGACCGCGTCGCGGGACGCGCTGGCGGCGCGTCGGGGTCTCGGCGACCCGGTGTACGCGCCGGCGGAGGACTCGGGGCTGCTCGCGGAGGCGGGCGCGGAGCGGGCGCGCGGCGTCGCGCTCGAAGTCGGCACCGGGTCGGGCTGGGTGGCGGCGCAGGTGCGCGACCGGGCCGACGTGGAGCGCGTCGTCGGAAGCGACGTGAACCCGCACGCGTGCGAGCAGGCGCGCGACCGGGGCGTCGAGGCGGTCCGTGCCGACCTGCTCGCGCCGTTCGCAGCGGACAGCGTCGACACGGTACTGTTCAATCCGCCGTACCTGCCGACCGACCCGGACGCCGAGTGGGACGACTGGCAGGAGGCGGCGCTGTCGGGCGGCGAGTCGGGCCGTGAACTCATCGAACCGTTCCTCGACGACGTCGCCCGCGTGCTCCGGCCGGGCGGCGTCGTGCTGCTGCTCGTGTCGTCGCTCACCGGCTTCGGCGCCGTCGTCGAGTACGCCGTCGACGCGGGCTTCGACGCGGAGACGGTCGTCGAGGAGTCGTACCCGTTCGAGTCGCTGTCGGTGCTCGCGCTCACGCCGAGAGAATAACTGAAGGTAATTCATTGGTTTAGCAAGTATTATGCCTCGGCATTTCGAACAACAGTTCGATGACTGACGCAGTCGCGACCACGCTCGGGCTGTTCCCGCTGCCCGACTGGGCGAAATCGGAGTTATCGGACCTGAAGGGCCACCAGAAAGCCGACCTCGTCTCCGGCGACGAATCCGGCGACGTCGCCGACGCCTACGACCGCGTCCGCAGCGAAGTCGTCTCCGATCAGCGCGACGCCGACCTCGACCGAATCGTCGAAGGGCAGGCGCGCTGGGACGACATGCTCGCGCACCCGCTGACCGTCCACGACAGCGTCGAGACCGGCGGCATCGTCCGGTACTACGACAACAACAACTTCTACCGCGACCCCCGCGTCGTCGACGACCTGACGTTCTCCGGCGACGTCGCTGACGAACTGTCGGCCGCCGCCGAACTGCTCGGCGACGACGCGCCGCTGCAGGCCGTCCTCCCGGGGCCGTACACGCTCGCGGCACTCGCCTCGGACGAGCACTACGGCGACGACCGCGAGTTCCTCGCCGCCGTCGCGGAGTTCCTCGCCGGCGAAATCGACGCGTTCCCGTCCCACGAGACGCTGTTCCTGCTCGAACCGAGCTTCGTCACCGACGCCCCCGACGACGACCTGCAGGAGCCGGCCAGCGAGGCGGTCGACGAGGTCGCCGCCGCGACCGACGCGGACGTCGTCGTGCAGACGTACTGGGAGGCGTTCGAGGAGAAGCCGTACGCCCACCTGATGGACGCCGACGTCGACGCCATCGGCTTCGACCTGGTCGGCGCCGACCGCGAGGCGAACCTCGAATGCATCAACGAGTACGGCACGAAAGCCGACATCTCGCTCGGCGTCGTCGACGGCCAGAACACGAAGGTCGAAGCCGCCGAGACGGTCGCCGAGCGCGTCGCGTGGACGCACGGACAGATTCCGGCCCAGGAGTTCGAGACGACGTACGCGACGTACAACACGGAGTCGTTCTACCTGCCGGTGAACAAGCACCTCGCGAAGCTCGACGCGCTCGCCGAGGGCGCTCACCTGGCCGCGACGACGGAGGTGGAAGCGTGAGCCGGAACCCCGAGAACCGCGAGCAGTTCCGGCCGGACGGCCACGACGCCGACCACTTCCTCTTGACCACCGTCGTCGGGTCGTACCCGAAGCCGAAGTGGCTGAACCGCGCGAACGACCTCGCCGAGGACGACGACTCAAAGTTCGACGCCGACGACCTCGCCGAGGCGCACGACGACGCCTGCCGCGTCATCACGCACGAACACGAACGCGCCGGGCTGGACACCGTCGTCGACGGCGAGATGCGCCGCGAGGAGATGGTGGAGTTCTTCGCCGAGCGCATCGACGGCTACGAGTTCAACGGCCCCGTGAAGGTGTGGGGGCACAACTACTTCGACAAGCCGTCCGTCGTCGACGACGTCGCCTACGACGAGCCGTGGCTGGTCGACGAGTTCGAGTTCACCGCCGGCGTCGCCGACCGGCCGGTCAAAGTCCCCATCACGGGGCCGTACACGCTCGCCCGCTGGGCGTTCAACGAGGCGTACGACACCGACGCGGACCTGGCGTACGCACTCGCCGACCTCGTGAACGAGGAGATAGAGAAACTGGTCGACGCCGGCGCGCGCTACATCCAGATCGACGAGCCGGCGCTCGCGACGACGCCCGACGACCACGCCATCGTCGGCGAGTGTCTCGACCGCATCGTCGCCGACATCCCGGAGGACGTCCGCATCGGCCTGCACGTCTGTTACGGCGACTACTCCCGCATCTACCCGGAAATCAACGACTACCCCATCGACGAGTTCGACGTCGAACTGTGCAACGGCGGCTACGAGCAGATCGAGGTGTTCGCGGACGGCGAGTTCGCGCCGGACCTCGCGCTCGGCGTCGTCGACGCCCACGTCGCCGACGTGGAGTCCGTCGCCGAAATCAAGCGAAACATCGAACAGGGGCTGAAGGTGGTCGGCCCGGACAAGCTCACCGTCTCGCCCGACTGCGGGCTGAAGCTGCTCCCCCGCGAGGCCGCCTACGGGAAGATGGAGAACCTCGTGCAGGCCGCCCGCGAAGTCGAGGCCGAACTCGACGACGGCGAAATCGACGTGCCGGCCGCGGAGGACGCCGCGCCCGCGGACGACTGACGACTCGGCCGGCCGTCCTCGCGCTCGGTTTCTTCGCCTCGCCACCCAAACCACTCAAGGCCGGGCGCCGCCAACTCGGAGGCCATGACCGACACGGACGACCCGGCGCTGTGTGACGCGCTGGAGGAGACCGCCGAGGCCATCGCGACGATGGAGACGCGCGGCGCGGCGACCATCGCCGCGGCGGCGGCGGAGGCGCTCGCCGAACAGGCCCGCGAGACGGACGCCGAGTCGACCGCGGCGTTCAGGGAGACGATGCGCGCGGCGGGGCGGCGGCTGTACGACACGCGGCCGACGGCCGTGTCGCTGCCGAACGCGCTCCGGTACGTGCTCGGCCGGATGGACGGCAGCACGGTGCCGGCGCTGCAGTCCTCCGTCGTCGAGGCCGCAGACGCCTTCCGGACGCGGCTCGACACCGCGCAGGACGAGCTCGGGAGCGTCGGCGCGAACCGCCTCCGCGACGGCGACACGGTGATGACGCACTGCCACTCGACGGACGCGCTGGCGTGCGTCGAAGCCGCCGTCGAGCAGGGGAAGGACGTCTCGGCGATCGTGAAGGAGACGCGGCCGCGGAACCAGGGCCACATCACGGCGCGGCAGCTCCGCGAGATGGGCGTCCCGGTGACGCTCGTCGTCGACTCGGCGGCGCGCCGCTACCTCGACGAGGTCGACCACGTCCTCGTCGGCGCGGACTCCATCGCCGCCGACGGCGGCGTCGTCAACAAGATCGGGACGTCCGGGCTCGCCGTGAACGCCCGCGAACGCGGCACGCCCATCATGGTCGCCGCCCAGACCATCAAGTTCCACCCGGACACGCTCACCGGCCACACCGTCGAAATCGAGATGCGCGACGAGTCCGAACTGGTGAGCGACGAGGAGCGCGCCGACATCGGCGACATCGACGTCGAGAACCCGGCGTTCGACGTGACGCCGCCGCGGTACGTCGACGCCATCGTCACGGAGTCCGGACAGTTCCCGCCCGAGAGCATCGTGACGCTGATGCGCGAACTGTTCGGGGAGTCGGCGGCGAAGCCGTGGGAGGAGTGATGCGGGCGCTGTGTGCCGGGCACGTCAACTGGGACGTGACCCTCCGCGTCGACCGGCTCCCGGCGCCCGACGGCGAAGTCACCATCGAGCAGCAGCACCAGGCCGGCGGCGGCTCCGCGGCCAACGTCGCGGTCAACCTCGCGGCGCTGAACCACGACGCCTCGCTGTTCGGCTCCGTCGGCGACGACGAGTCCGGGATGCTCGCCGGCCGGGAGTTGGCGCGCGCCGGCGTCGAGACGCACCTCGTCGAGGCAGACGGCGACACCGCCGTGAAGTACCTCGTCGTCGACGGCGACGGCGAAGTGATGGTGCTGTCGAACCGCGGCGCCAACGAGGCGTACGACGCGGCCGACCTCGCCGTCGACGTCGCCGACTTCGACCTGCTCCACCTGACGAACCAGCCGCCCGCCGTCGCCGCCCGGCTCGCGAGCCGCGGCCGCGACGCCGACGTCCCGGTGAGCTTCTCGCCGGGCCGGACGCTCGCCGACCGGGACTTCGCGGAGACGCTGGCGCTCGCCGACACCGTGTTCGTGAACCAGCGCGAAGCCACCGTGCTCGTGAACGAGGACGGCCTCGACGTGCTGCGCGAGGGCGCGACGCTCGTCATCACGCGCGGCTCCGACGGCGCCGAGGTCCGCGTCGACGGCCGCACGTACAGCCACCCCGGCTTCGACGTGGAGCCGCTGGACACGACCGGCGCCGGCGACGCGTTCGCCTCCGGCTTCCTCGCGGCGCGCGCCGACGGCGCCGACCACGAGCGCGCCATCGCCGTCGCGAACGCCTGCGGCGCCATCGCCTCCTGTGAAGTCGGCGCGCGCGCGGAGTTGACGTGGGAGCGCATCGACGCGTTCATCGCCGACCACGACGCCGCCTGAGCCGGGTCGGCGGGGCGCCGGTCCGCGTCGTGCGGCGGCGCGAACGGATTTCGGATTACGGAACCCTTTTGGAGTGGCTGACCGGACGTTTCCGGCAACGAATGAACGCAGTCGTGTCCGCGCGAGGTGGTCGGCGGTGACGATGGACGACCGGATCGACGAGCTGCGCGAAAAGCGTGCAGAGGCGGAGAAAGGCGGCGGCGAAGACCGCATCGAACGCCAGCACGAGAAGGGTAAGATGACGGCGCGCGAGCGCATCGACTACTTCCTCGACGACGGCACGTTCCACGAGTTCGACCAGTTCCGGACGCACGACACCCACTCGTTCGGGATGGAAGAACAGCAGCTGTACGGCGACGGCGTCGTCACCGGCTACGGCGAGGTGAACGGCCGGAAGACGTTCGTGTTCGCACACGACTTCACCGTGTTCGGCGGGTCGCTCGGCGAGGTGTTCGCCGAGAAGGTCTGCAAGGTCATGGACAAGGCGATGGACGTCGGCGCGCCGGTCGTCGGCCTCAACGACTCCGCGGGCGCCCGCATCCAGGAGGGCGTGAAGTCGCTCGCCGGCTTCGGCGAAATCTTCGAGCGTAACACGGCCGCCTCCGGCGTCATCCCGCAGCTGTCAGCCATCATGGGCCCCTGCGCCGGCGGCGCCGTCTACTCGCCCGCCATCACGGACTTCACGTTCATGGTGAAAGACACCAGCCACATGTTCATCACCGGCCCGGAGGTCATCAAGACCGTGACGGGCGAGGAGGTGAGCTTCGAGGAGCTCGGCGGCGCGACGACGCACGCATCCACCTCCGGCGTCGCCCACTTCGCCGAGGAGTCCGAAGAGGACGCGCTCGACGACATGCGGCGGCTGCTGTCGTACCTGCCGCAGAACAACGTCGAGGACCCGCCGCGCGTCGACCCGTGGGACGACCCGGAGCGCCGCGACGAGGAGCTCGAAACCATCGTGCCCGACGAGCCACGGAAGCCGTACGACGCGACGAACGTCGTCGACAGCGTCGTCGACGAAGGGTCGTTCTTCGAGACGCACGCCGGCTTCGCGAAGAACATCGTCACCGGGTTCGCGCGGCTCGACGGCCACAGCGTCGGCGTCGTCGCGAACCAGCCGCGCGTCAACGCCGGGACGCTCGACATCGAGGCGAGCGAGAAGGCCGCGCGGTTCGTCCGCTTTTGCGACGCGTTCAACGTCCCCATCGTGTCGTTCGTCGACGTCCCCGGGTTCATGCCCGGCACCGACCAGGAGCACGACGGCATCATCCGGCACGGCGCGAAACTGCTGTACGCCTACTCGGAGGCGACGGTGCCGCTTCTCACCGTCATCACGCGGAAGGCGTACGGCGGCGCCTACGACGTCATGGCGTCGAAACACATCGGCGGCGACGTGAACTACGCGTGGCCGACCGCTGAAATCGCCGTGATGGGGCCGCAGGGCGCCGTCAACATCCTCTACAGCGACCAGTTGCAGGAGGCGGACGACCCCGAGGCGCGCCGCGACGAACTCATCGAGGAGTACCGCGAGGAGTTCGCGAACCCCTACACGGCCGCCGACAAGGGGTTCCTCGACGCCGTCATCGAGCCGACGGAGACCCGGCCGCGGCTCGTCGCCGACCTGGAGATGCTGAAGTCGAAGCGCGAGTCGAACCCCGACAAGAAACACGGCAACATCCCGATCTGATGGCACCGCACGACTCGGACGGCGACGCGTCCGCCGACGGCGACGTTGACGGCGCCGCCGGCGACACGGCAGCAGGCGACGCCGTACCAGACGGCACCGCGGACGGCCTCGCCGCAGCGCTCGACATCCCGGCGGACGCCGACGACGCGGAGGCGGCAGCCATCGCGGCGGCGGTCGGCGCGCACCTCCGGGACCACGAAGCCGCCGCCGCTGCAGCGGCCGCAGCCGGCGACGCGGTGGAGACGTGGGACGGCGACCGCTGGCGGTTCGCCGGGCGAGTCGACGCGGTCGGCGGCTGCGCCGGCCGCGTCCCGGACGGCGCGCCGACCGACGACTGGACGGCCGCCGGCCGAACCGACCGGTTCTGAGCCGCGGGGCGACGACGCACCCGTTCTGTCAACCGTTTCTTCGTTCCGAGTAGACGAACCCGAACCGACGGTTTGAGTAGGCACTTCCCCGAACCGTCGGTAAGAATGTTCGAGAAGGTGCTCGTCGCGAACCGCGGCGAAATCGCGGTCCGCGTCATGCGGGCCTGCGCGGAACTCGGCATCGACACCGTCGCCGTCTACTCGGAGGCGGACAAGCACTCCGGGCACGTCCGGTACGCCGACGAGGCGTACAACGTCGGGCCGGCGCGGGCCGCCGACTCGTATCTCGACCAGGAGGCCGTCATCGAGGCCGCAGAGAAGGCGGGCGCCGACGCCATCCATCCGGGCTACGGCTTCCTCGCGGAGAACGCGGAGTTCGCGGCGGCCGTCGAGGCCACCGACGGCGTCACGTGGGTCGGGCCGAGCGCCGACGCGATGGAGACGCTCGGCGAGAAGACGAAGGCGCGGACGGTGATGCAGGAGGCCGACGTCCCCATCGTCCCCGGGACCACCGACCCGGTCGACACCGCCGAGGAGGTGCAGGCGTTCGGCGACGAGCACGGCTACCCGGTCGCCATCAAAGCGGAGGGCGGCGGCGGCGGCCGCGGCATGAAGGTCGTCGAGTCCGCGGAGGAAGCCGCAGAACAGCTCGAATCCGCGAAGCGCGAAGGCGAGGCGTACTTCTCGAACGACTCCGTCTACCTCGAACGGTACCTCGAGACGCCGCGGCACGTCGAAGTCCAGATCATCGCCGACCGCCACGGCAACGTCCGCCACCTCGGCGAACGCGACTGCTCGCTGCAGCGCCGCCACCAGAAGGTCATCGAGGAGGGGCCGTCGCCTGCGCTCTCGGAGGAGCTCCGCGAGCGAATCGGCGAGGCGGCCCGGCGCGGCGTCAGCGAGTCCGACTACTACAACGCCGGCACCGTCGAGTTCCTCGTCGAGGAGAACCCCGAGCGCGACCCGGACGAGCCGCTCGGCGGCGACGCGAACTTCTACTTCCTCGAAGTCAACACCCGAATCCAGGTCGAACACACCGTCACGGAGGAGCTCACCGGCATCGACATCGTGAAAGAGCAGCTCCGCGTCGCCGCCGGCGAGGAACTCGACTTCTCGCAGGACGACGTCGAACTGGACGGCCACGCGATGGAGTTCCGCATCAACGCCGAGAACGCCGCCGACGAGTTCGCGCCGGCCACCGGCGGCTCGCTGGAGACGTACGACCCGCCGGGCGGCATCGGCGTCCGGCTCGACGACGCGCTCCGGCAGGGCGACGACCTGGTGACGGACTACGACTCGATGATCGCGAAACTGGTCGTCTGGGGCGCGGACCGCGAGGAGTGTATCGCCCGCTCGAAGCGCGCGCTCGCCGAGTACGACGTCGAGGGCGTCGTCACCATCGTCCCGTTCCACCGTCTGATGCTCACCGACGACCGGTTCGTCGACGGCCTCCACACCACGAAGTACCTCGACGAGGAGTTGGACGCCGGCCGCGTCGCCGACGCCCAGGAGCGCTGGGGCACCGGCGACGCCGAATCCGGCGAGGAAGCCGCGGAGACGACGGAGCGCGACTTCACCGTCGAGGTGAACGGCAAGCGGTTCGAGGTTAGCCTCGAAGAGCGCGGCGCGCCCGACATCCCGACGCCCGAGGCGGCCGGCGGCGGCAGCAGCGGCGGTATGGAGCGTCCGGACGTCGCCGAGGAGTCAGACGAGCAGGAGGTCGTCGTCGAGGGCGACGGCGAAACCGTCGAGGCCGAGATGCAGGGAACCATCCTCTCGGTGGACGTCGAGGAGGGCGACGAAGTCGCCGCCGGCGACGTCGTCTGCGTGCTCGAAGCGATGAAGATGGAGAACGACGTCGTCGCCGACCGCGGCGGCACCGTCACGCAGGTCCTCGTCGGCGAAGGCGACTCCGTCGACATGGGCGACGTCCTCGTCGTCCTCGAGTAGCCGAAAGGCTCCGCGGCTCCGAGCCCGAGTCTCCCTGTCTCTCGTTCTGCGGTTCGGCCGTCCGGCGGAATCGACCCGTGAGGACAACGTGAATTGCCCGGAAAAATCAGCAAATTGACGTTCGGTCGCGAGGAGGGCCGCGTATGAATCCGTACGTGCTGCTCGGCGCGGCGATTCTGTCCGAACTCGTCGGAACGACGTCGCTGAAACTGTCGGAGGGCTTCTCGGAGCCGCTCCCGAGCCTCGGCGTCGTCGTCGGCTACGGCGCCGCGTTCTACCTGGTGTCGCTCACGCTCGAAGAACTGCCGCTCGGCGTCGTCTACGGGACGTGGGCCGCGCTCGGCATCGTCGGCGTCGCGACCGTCGGCGTCGTCCTCTTCGACGAACAGGTCGACCCGGCGGGCGTCGTCGGGATTCTCCTCATCGTCGCCGGCGTCTACTGCGTCAACGTCGTCTCCGAGATGTCCGCGCACTGACGGGGAAAGAACGACCGGCTCGGCCGAACTATGGCGGTAGAACTGAGAGCGTCGCAGCGGCGTCCGGGGTTTCGGCCGGTGCGTCTCAGACGCCGAACGTGGCGCGGAGCATGTCGCGCGTCCCGGGGCCCATCCCGACGGCGGTGACGGCGACGAGCAGCAGGACGGCGTACCGCGGCGACTCGTCGAACAGTTCCTGCTCGAAGATGGCGAGGACGGCGACGGCGGCGACCAGTTTCACGAGGAGGAACGGCCAGACCGCTCCGGTGACGTCGACGATGAAGGCGTTCACCGGATGCTTCGGGATGAGGTCCTGGCCGGCGCCGAGCACGTCCATGTACTCGAGGCCGACGACGTTGGCGACGCCGTCGAGCGCGTGCGCTGCGATGACGACGATGCCGGCCTTCCCGGTCGCCTCGTGAACCCACGGGACGAACGCCTTCGTGAGGTACCAGGTCGCGGCGGTCGCGGCGGCGGTGCCGACGAGCATTACCGTGATGACCTGCGGGTAGAACGTCACGGGGTTGTCGGGGGCGAGCGCGAGCGAGGCCAGGTAGGCGATGGAGCCGACGTTCAGCAGGACGCCGAACCAGAACAGCGGCCGCCGGTACTCCTCGACGACGCCGCGGCGAGCGACCCACACCGCCGCGACCACGGCGACGAGCGTCAGCGCGAACACGGTGAAGTAGATGATGGGGCTGATGAGCAGCGTGTTCCACGGGTACGGGAACAGCGCGACGTCCGCCATCCGGTTGTCGGCGTCCTCCAGCACGCGGAGCGCGCCGCCGAACACGAAGTACGGGACCAGCGCGTAGTAGAAGTCGACGGTGCGAGCCAGGTCGAGCCGGCGGAGCAGCAGCACGACCCCCGACAGCGCCACGACGAGCGTGACGACGTAGCCGACCTCGGAGACCAGCGTGTAGCCGGGGTACGCGACCGGCTCGGCCGCGGCCGCGCAGTCCGACTGCGAGTACAGGTAGACGGTGTCGCCCGCCTGCCGAATCGCGCAGGTCGCCGAGTGCGCGTCCGCCTGCACCGGCCCCCAGAAGTAGTGCCAGACGAAGCCGTCGTAGACGGTCTCCGGGAACAGCAGCGACCCGGCGACGAGCGCGAGCAGCGCCGCGCCGACGCCGAGCACGTACGCTTTCGCCGGCGACGCGGCGACCCGGTCGGCGAGCGAGGAAGTCGACATACCGGGTGAGGCGTTCCGCTGCTCGGTTAAGGTGTCGGTTGTGGACGCCGCCGCCCCACCGACCGACAGTCCACCGTCAGCCTCCGACGAGTCGAGTCAATCGAGTCGGCCGCAGCTATCGCTCGGCGCGTCGACGTCGAGGCAGAAAACGCGGCGTTACGCCGAGGCGGCCTGACCGGCCTTCTTCCGGGTGATGTAGCCGGCGATGCGGTTGCGGACGCCCTTCGACTCGACGTTCGTCAGGGTCTCGACGCTCTCTTTGTTCGTCTCGAAGTCGGCGTTGAACGACTGGGGGTACTTCTCCAGCAGGGCGGTGGCGAGCTGCTTGACGTACTTCGGTTTGATTGCCATGGTGTGGTGTTCAACGAAGACGAACTAAAAGCGTTCGTTCCGAACCGGACGGCCACCGCCGGCCAGCCGGCCGAACGGACGGAGCCGCGACGAGTCACTCCGAGTCGTCGCCGTCGAGCCGGTCGCGCCACCCGGTTTCCGCCGTCAGCGTCGCGAACGCCTCCCGTTCGGGGGCGCCGCCGCAGCGCTCGACGACGTCGGCGAAGTAGACGAGGCGGTCGAGCAGCGCCTCGGTGTCGTACGCCGGCACGGATAGCCGCGACGCCGCGACCGTGGCTTCGACGACCGCGCCGAAGCCGCGATTGACGGTCCTGACGGCGGTCCGCTCCACCGACGCCTCGCCGGGCCGGAGGTGCCAGTCGACCCACTCGGTGCCGCCGCGTTCGCCGGCGTCGACGCGCTCTGCGTCGACGCGGACCCACGCGTCCGCGGAGTCGACCACCGGCTCGGGCTCTTCGCGCACCGTGACCGCGGCGTCGACGAAGTCCCGCGGGTCCGCGACGAACTGGACGACGCCGCCGCCGCGCTCCGCGAAGTTCCGCCGCGTCCGCGTCCGCCCCCACGTCCGCGCCCGGACGGGCGCGTCGGCGTCGCGGCCGTCGTGTTCGGGCGCGTGTAGGCCGAGCGCGGCGAGGTTCCACCGACCGTTCGGGCCGCGCGTCGCGACGACGGACTCCGTGACGCCGCGGAGCGAAACCGGCCAGTCGGGCGCGTCGCCGCCGGGGTTCCGGTCGGTTCCGACGTCGCCTCCGTCGCCGGGGTTCCGGTCGTCGCGCACGGTCACACCTCCAGTCCGCGTTCGAGCGCGACGAACAGCGCCGCGGCTGTCAGGTCCGCTGTCGTCCCGGGGTTCACGTCGCGCTCGGCGAGTTCGTCGGCCCACGCCTCGGCCTCCTCCAGCGAGTCGACGTCGGCGGCGCGGTCGCGCACCTCGCGGGCGACGTCGGGGCCGTGCTGGGTTCGGACGAGCGTGTCTTCGCGCTCCGCGAGCAGGTCGAGGAACGCCCGCGCGGCGCGGTCGGTCGGCGGGCCGTCGTCGTCGAGTATCGACTCCGCGGCGCGGAACGTCCGCGGGAACGACGACGCCCACTCCGCGGCGTTCGCGTCGCCCGGGGCGGAGCGCTCCAGCACGTCGAACAGCGTCAGGCCGCGCTCGCGAACCGTCGGCACCGCGTCCGCGCCGCGCCTGACGTCCAGGGCGTCCATGTCCGCCGGCGGGTCGGGGACCGCGACGTCGACGTACTCGAACGCCCGGTAGAAGCCGGCGGCGTCGTCGACGGTCGTCGACCGACACACCTCGCGGACGCCGTCGGGGGAGAGCGCGTCGTCGCCGGCGGCCGCGGCGAGCGGCGTCAACAGCAGCAGGCAGCCGAACTGCGTGTTCCCGCCGGACTGGTCGCTCATCCCCGCGACGGCGGTCTCGAACGCCTCGCCGAGCGCGTCACCCGCCGCGGCGCGTTCGAGACCGGGGCGCGCGCCGACCGCGCCCGCGAGGAAGTGGTCGAACCGCAGGTCGGCGGCGTCGCGGTGCCGGTCGACGTTCCCCGGCTTCGGCGTCCCGGCGACTTCGAGCAGCAGCGCCAACTCGGCGTTCGCCGCCGCGCCGCGCGGCCGCGGCTCGAACGGCGACGGCGATGGCGACTGCGACGAGTCGTCCCCGGTCATCGCGCCCGTCCCTCCTCGGCGGCCCAGTCGTCGACCGCGCGGCGGACGCTGCGCAGCACGCGCGGCGTGTCGCTCGGCCGGCCGACGCTCACCGCGTCCGCGCCGTACGCGAGGTACTCCCGGACGGTCCGCGCGTCGCGGACGCCGTTGTTCGCGACGACGAACAGCGACGGCGCGGCGTCGACCACGTCGGCGACGACGCCCTCCGAGTCCATCGCGTCGACGTGAATCACGGCTGCGCCCGCGTCGGCGACGCGGCGCGCCGTCTCCCGCAGGTCCACGCCGTCGACCTCCGCGCGCACCTTCACGCTCACGGTCGCGCCGGTCGCTGCCGCCGCGGCGACGTACTCGGCAAGCCTGTCGGTGTCCGCGAGCAGCGCCTCCCCGCAGCCGGCGGCGACGAGCTCCGCCTGCCGGCAGTGGGCGTTCACCTCCAGCGTCGCGCCGCGAGCGGCGCACACCGCGCCCGCCGCCCGAACCGGGTCGACGGTCGCGCTTCTGACGTTCACGGCGGCGTGCAGGTCGGCGTCCGCGAGCGCGTCCAGTTGGCCGGCGACCCAGTCGAGCGGGTCGTCCGGGAGGAACTCGGTCCGGTCGCGGTCCGCGACCATCTCCCGCGCCGCCTCGCGGCTGCCGGCGTCGAGCGCGACGCCGCCGAGGAACGCGGCGCCGACGAACTGCTCCGCCGCGAGCGCCCAGTCGGCGTCCGACCGGCCGGAGAGGCTGGCGGCGGCGACCCGCGGCTCGAAGCCGTCGAACTCGGCTCGTTCCTCGGAGCCGACCCTGTCGGACGGGCGTCGGTCGGTCACCCGGCCACCTCCAGCGCCTCCGCGCAGGCTTCGGCGACCCGTTCGGCGTCCGCGGCGTCGTCCATCCGGGTGTCGGTGCGGACGACCGGCCGGTCGAGGTCCGTGCCGTCGTCGTCGTCGAGGACGAACGCGTCCGCGAACGGGTAGACGTCGGCGACGCCGGCGGTGCTCGGCTCCTCGCCGACGCCGGCCATCAGGTCGGCGGCCGGCCCGGAGAACACGTCGTCCTCGACGAACGGCGACACCGCGACCACCGTCGTGTCGCGAAGCGCCGCCTCGAACCCCGGGACGGCGAGCATCGGCCCGATGCTGGTGACCGGGTTCGACGGCCCGACGACCACCTCGTCGTCGAGCGCGTCGAGCGCCGCCGGGGACGGCTCGGCGTCGTCGGCGCCCCGGAACTCCACGTCTTCGACGGTCGGGTCGGCGCGCTCGGCCACCCAGTACTCCTGGAAGTGCAGCGTCCCGTCGGGCGTGTGAATCAGCGTCGCGACCGGGTCGTCGCTCATCGGCACGAGGTCGACGTCGACGCCGAACGCCTCCGCCAGCGTCCGCGTCGCCTCGGTCAGCGTCCGGCCCTCGTCGAGCAGCCCGGTCCGGGTGACGTGGACCGCGCGGTCGCGGTCGCCGATCTCCATGAACTCCGCGACGCCGGAGAACCGGCGCCACCGCGCGATGTCGCGGCCGGCCGTCTGTGCGTCGTCCGGCAGGTACCGCGGCCCGGCGTCGAATCCGGCGGCGTCCGCCAGCCGGTGCAGTTCGTCGTGCGTCTCCGTCGTGTCGCCGTCGATGCCCCACCAGCGCTCCCGGTTCAACACGCCGCCCTCGGAGAACAGCACCGTGTCGACGTCCGGGCAGACGAGGTGCCCGCCGAGTTCGACGTCGTCGCCGGTGTTCGCGACGACGGCCGTGTCGGCGGGGTCGAAGACCGCTGCGGCACCGTCGAGCAGCTTCGGCGTGCCGGTGCCGCCGGCGAGGAACGTGACCATGCGTGTGGTGTCGGCGGCGCCGGGTTTGTAAGCTACTGATACCGGAGACGGATTCGGGCGGTTCGTCGTGACCCGGGCCGCGGCCGCCCCCGGACGTCTCGGCGGCACCGGGTGGCTCCGGGTAGCGGCGGGCGGCGTCGCTGTCGGGCTGAAGAACTGAAGAAGTCGGAACGGGTGCGTTCCGGGGTTAGTGGTCGCCGGCGTCCTCGTACACCCACGAGGCGGAGTCGAGCTCCCAGTCGACGAGTTCGTCCTCGTCGAAGAAGAGGCCGATTTCGCGCTCGTTGGCGCCCTCGTCCTCGTGGTCCGAGCCGTGGATGACGTTGTGGCCGAGGTCGTTGCCGAGGTCGCCGCGGATGGTGCCGGGCGCGGCTTCCTGCGCGTCCGTGTCGCCCATCAGCCGGCGGACCTGCCGGGTCGCGTCCGCGCCTTCCCACACCATCGCGAAGACGGGGCCGGACGTGATGAACTCGACGAGCCCCTCGAAGAACGGCTTGCCTTCGTGCTCGCCGTAGTGCTCGTGAGCGAGGTCCTCGTCGATCTGCATGAACTTCGCGCCGACCAGCTTCAGGCCCTTGTCCTCGAGGCGGCCGACGACTTCGCCGATGAGGCCGCGCTGGACGCCGTCGGGCTTCACCATCACGAAGGTGCGCTCGTCGTGGTGGCTCATTCGCTGCCGGCCTCCGTCCACTCGAGGTCGCGGGCTTCCCGGCCCAGGTCGACGTTCTTCTCGCACTTCGCGGAGCAGAAGTGCGTCACTGTGCCGTCGGTGGAGACGAACATCGTGCCCGTGCCGGGCTCGATGTCGGCGCCGCAGTAGTCGCAGTTTCGTTGCTGGGGCATTTACTGTCCTCCGATGGAGTCGGCGTCGCGCTGCGTCTCGCGGAGCTGGAGGATGTCGCCCTCCCGCACCGGACCCAGGACGTTTCGTGTGATGATGCGACCCTGATTGCCGCCCTCCTGGATGCGGCACTTGACCTGCATGGCCTCGCCGTGCATCCCGGTTTTGCCGACGATCTCGATGACCTCGGCGGGCGTCGAGCCGCTCTCTTGTTCTTCAGCCGACATGGGCGATTACCGGAGTTCCTCGACCTTCGCCGCGATGTCCTCGACGTCCTCCTCCGCGTCGCCGGCGTCCGTGATGGCGGCGGCGGCGGAGCCGACTTCGAGGCCGGCGGCGTGGCCGACGTCGTCCTGTGTCTCGATGAACACGTAGGCGATTCCCTTCTCCTCGGCGAGCTCGGGGAGGTGCATCACGATCTCCTCCGGCTCGACGTCCTCGGCGATGAAGACGAGCTCGGCGTTGCCGCGCTCGACGGCCTTCGTCGTCTCGTTGGTGCCTTTCTTGACGGTGCCTGTGTCGCGGGCGACCTCGAGCGCTTCGAGGCTTCGCTCCGCGAGGTCCGCGGGTACATCGTAGTCGACGTAGACTGACATTGTTGTATCTCCGTCCCGCCCGGTGGCTCGACTTCCCCGCCGTTGTAAATCCCTGCCGACGGAGAGGGTCACGACCCCGGACAGGTCGTACTACACCGGTTGGCCGCGGCTCCGTATAAACGCTTTCAATACTGCCCGGCCGTGTGAACGGAACGCACGTCACGGCGACGCAGCCTCCGCCCAGGCGAGCGTCTCCCCGCCGCCGGCTCCGCGGGCCGCGACGACTCACTCGTCGGCGACGTCGGCGACGGCACGGACCGGCGCGCCGTCCGCGTCCACCCTGAGCGGGTACGCGTGCACCGTGAACCGCTCGGGGAGCGCGGACGGCAGCCGGAGGTTCTCGACGATTAGCAGCCCCGCGCCGAGCAGCGCGTGGTGCGCCGGGACGCCGTCGGCCTCCGCGGACGCGCCGCTGGCCCCCGTCGACGCTCCGTCGGCTTCGAGGGATTCGTCCGTCGGCGACGCCGCGCCGGCGGCTGTCGGGTCAGGGCTCAGCGTGTCTACGCCGACGGCGAGGCCGCGGTCGGCGCAGGCCTCCGCGGCCGCGGGTGCGAGAAACGGGTGGTCGCGGTAGCGGTCCGTCCTCCAGTGGCGGCCCCAGCCGGTCCGGAACACCAGCAGGTCGGCGTCCGCGCAGTCGTCTTCGGAGGGAACCGCCGACGGCTGTATCGCCTCGCGCGCGCCAACGTCGGTGACGTCGACGAGCGCCGCGTCGAACCGGAACGCCGCCGGCTCGAACTCGTCGAGCGTGGCGCCGTCGGGCTCGGTGTGCGCCGGCGCGTCGACGTGCGTCCCGGTGTGGGTGCCGAGGCGGAGCGACGACACCCGGTAGCCGTCCGACTCCATCGTCGCGTGCGGCGTCACCCCGACCGGCGGGTCGCCCGGATACGTCGACATCCCCGACTGGATTCGCCGCGTCAGGTCCTCCATCGTCACGTCGCCGCTTCTCCGGCCGCCCCCGTAAATCCAGGCGCCGACCGCGCGCCGTGCCGTGCTGCCCCCGTCGGGTCGTCGGACCCATCGCTGCGCTGCGTCCCGAACCCGCAACGGCCAAGCCGCTGACCCTGCAACGACGAGCCACCGATGGCCGGCTCGACTCTCGCCGACGCCGTCGCCGCCCTCCGAGCGGAGGCCACGCGGGCGAACCAGCGGCGCCTGCTCGTGATACACGGCGACCGCGACCGCTGTCTCGACGCCGCGTACACTGCGCTCGACGCCGCAGACGTCGACGACGACGCGGCGACGCTGCTGACGACGCGCGAAGGATTCCGCTACCACCGCCTCCGGCCGAAACACGCTCACAAACTGCTCGGGGCGACCCGCGACGCCGTCGTGCTCGACGCGTTCGCCGAGTTCTCGGCGAACGCGGTCGGGCAGTCCGTCGGCGCCGTCGACGGCGGCGGCCTCTACGTGCTGCTCGCGCCGCCGCTGGACGACTGGCCCGACCGGCGCGACGACTTCGACGAGTCGCTCGCGGTCCCGCCGTTCGGCGTCGACGACGTCACCGGGCACTTCCGCGACCGGCTCGTCGAAACGCTGCGCGAACACCACGGCGTCGCGGTCTACGACGCCGACGCCGACGAACTCGGCCGAGACGGGCTGACGGGCGCCGCGGCGCCGCCGACGCGGTCGACGCCGACGGTGCCGCGCGACGGCGCGTTCCCGGCTGCCGCCTACGAGTCCTGCCTGACCGGCGACCAGTCCCGCGCGGTTCGGGAACTCGAACGGCTCCGCCGCGACGGCGCCGCAGTCGTCGTGGAGGCCGACCGCGGCCGCGGCAAGTCGAGCGCCGCCGGACTCGCCGCGGGGAGCCTCGCGGCGGCCGGACGCGACGTGCTCGTGACCGCCGCGGAGTTCTCCGGCGCCGAGGCGCTGTTCGACAGGGCCCGCGCGCTCCTCGACACGCTCGACGAACTCGGCGCCGTCAGCGACGACGGCCGCCGAATCGACGCCGCTGACGACGGCTGCGTCCGGTTCGCGACGCCGACGGCGGCCGCCGAAGAAGTCGGAGACGGCACCCGTGGGTCCGGAGGCGGCGCCGACGGAGACGGTGCCGACGGGGACGCAGCCGACGGGAACGCGGCCCGAGCGGACACCGATTCGTCCGGCGGCGGACCGGACGCCGTCATCGTCGACGAGGCCGCGGCGCTCCCGGTCAGCGTCCTCGAGTCGTTCCTGTCGGCGCGCAGCGTCGCGTTCGTCACCACCGTCCACGGCTACGAGGGCGCCGGCCGCGGCTTCTCCGTGCGGTTCCGCGACCGCCTCGGCGACGCCGACCTCGCGGTGTCCGACGTGCGGCTCGAAGCGCCCATCCGGTACGGCCGCGGCGACCCGGTGGAGACGTGGGCGTTCCGGGCGCTGCTGCTCGACGCGCGGCCCGCGGTCGACGAGGCGGTCGCCGACGCCACGCCCGCGACCGCCCGGTACCGCCGCGTTCCGCCGGCGGAACTCCGCGCGGACGAGCAGTTGCTCCGTGAGGCGTTCGGGCTGCTCGTGCTGGCGCACTACCGGACCGAGCCCGACGACCTCGCGCGGCTGCTGGACGCGCCGAACCTCACGCTCCGCGCGCTGACCGCCGACGGCCACGTGGTCTCCGTCGCGCTGCTCGCGCGCGAGGGCGGCCTCGACCGCGAGACGATGGACGGCATGTACCGCGGCGAGCGCGTCCGCGGCAACATGATTCCGGACGTCCTGACGAGCCAGCTCCGCGACCCCGACGCCGGCGACCCGGTCGGCTACCGCGTGATGCGCATCGCCACCCACCACGCCGTCCGGTCGTCCGGGCTCGGCTCCGAACTCCTCGGTGACGTCCACGACGAACTCGGCACGGCCGGCAGCGGCGACAGCAGCGACGACAGCGACGACGGCGGCGTCGACTACGTCGGCACCGGGTTCGGCGCGACCCCGGAACTGCTGCGGTTCTGGCGACGCAACGGCTACCGGACCGTCCACCTGTCGACGACGCGGAACGAGGCCAGCGGAGAGCACTCCGCCGTCATGCTCCGTCCGACGAGCGACGCCGGCAGGCGGCTGCTCGACCGGCACGCCGCGTGGTTCCGCGATCGCGTCGGCGACGCGCTCGGCGACGCGCTCTCGGCCGTCGACGCCGACGTGGTTCGCGGAACGCTCCGCGCGTGCGACGCCGACCCGGAGTCGCTCGTGGACCTCACCGACTACGAGTGGCGCGTCGTCGTCGGCGCCTCCGCAGGGCCGGGGCTGTACGACGTGGCGCCGCGGCCGTTCCGTCGCCTCGCGCTCGCACACCTCCTCGGCGACGACGCCGGCTCGGAAGCCGCCGAACTCGACGGCTGCGAGGAGCGGCTGCTCGTCCGGAAAGTGCTGCAGGCCGAGCCGTGGGACGATGTCGCGGACGCGCTCGGCTACGTCTCGACGGCCGAGTGCATGCGGTCGCTCGGCGGCGCCTACGACGTGCTCGTCGACGCCTACGGCGGCGACGTCGCCGACGCGGAGCGAGACTGGTTCGAGTGACGGCTCGGCGACGCGAGACGGGGTCAGCCGGATGGAATTGGGCGGCGCCGGACGTCGTCGGTTCCCGGCGTGTTAAGCCGCCGGGGGTCCTGCGGCCGGTATGGTCGACCTCGTGACGGTGCTGGCGGTGGCGCTGCTCGTCGCCGGCGTCGCCGGGAGCGTGCTGCCGATGCTGCCCGCCGGAGCGCTGTCGCTCGCCGGCGTCTACCTCTACTGGTTCGGCGACGCGCCCGGCGGCGCCGACGAGATGAGCGTGTGGCTGCTCGCGGGCTTCACCGTCGTCGGCGTGCTCACGGCGCTGCTGGAGCACTTCGGCGGGGCGCTCGCGTCGAAGGCCGGCGGCGCCTCCACGTCGACGATGCTGGTCGCCGCGGCCGCGTCGCTGCTCCTCTTTTTCGTGCTCGGCCCGCTCGGCGTCGTGGTCGGGACCGGCGTCGTCGTACTCGGCGCGGAACTCCGCGCCGGCAAGGAGTTCGAGGAGGCGATGACCGCGTCGGCGTGGACCGTCGGCGGGCTGCTCGCCTCCTCGGCCGCCCAGTTCTTCCTGACGCTGTCGATGCTCGTCGGGTTCGTCGCGTTCGTGCTGGTGCTCCACTGAGCCCGCCGGCGGCGTCACACCGCAGCGTCACACCGCGCCGTCAGCGACGACCGACTCGACTTCGCGCGCGGCCCGAAGCGCCTCTTCGTCCGCGCCGGTCGGGGCGACGATCTGGACGCCGACGGGTCTGCCCGCGGAGTCGCCGCACGGCACCGACACCGCCGGGTTCCCGGTGCAGTTGAACGGCGCCGTGTTCGCGAACAGGTCGCCGACGTCGTAGTCCGCATCGGGGCCGACCGTTCCGACGTCCGGCGCCGTCGTCGGCGTCGTCGGCGTCACGAGCACGTCGACCCGGTCGAAACACGCCTCGACGCGCCGGACGAGTCGCCGCCGGGCGCCCCACGCGTCGCTGTAGGCTCCGGGTTCGGCTTCGTTGAGCGCCCGGCCGGTCGCGGCGAGTTCCCGGACCCGGTCCGGGGCGTCCGCGCCGTCAAGCCCCGCCGCGAACACGGCCTGCACCAGCTTCGTCCGCCCGCCGCTCAGCGGCTGCCCGGCGCCGTCGAGCATCGCCGCGAACTCAGAGACGGTGTGGAGCTGATTCACGAAGCCGGCGTCGCCGTGCTCGGGGAACGACAGCCGTTCGACCGTGACGCCGTCGCGGCCGGCCAGCGCGGTCAGCGCCGACTCGAACACCGCGCGCACCGGCCTGGCCGCCGCCTCCGCGAACGGCTCCGGGACGCCGATGCGAAGCCGGTCGACCGACGACTCCAGTTCGTCGCCGGCCGCGGTCGGCTCGGCGGCCGCGTCGGACGGGAACAGCGGGTCGCGGCCCGAAACCCGGTCGAGCAGCCGAGCCGCGGTTTCGACGTCCTGGCCGACGACGCCGACGTGGTCGAGCGTCGGCGCCAGGTCGACGACGCCGGTGCGCGGGACGCGGCCGAACGTCGGCTTGACGCCGACGGCGCCGCAGAACGACGCGGGGACGCGGACCGAGCCGGCGGTGTCGGTGCCGAGCGCGGCGTCGACGAGGCCGCCGGCGACCGCGGCGGCGGAGCCCGCCGACGACCCGCCGGGAATCGCGTCGACGGCGGCCGGGTTCACGGTCCGGCCGCCGTCGCCAGACTCGCCGGTGACGCCGAGCGCGAACGGGTCCATCCGGGTCGTTCCGACCAGGTCGGCGCCGCTCGCCCGGATGCGTTCGACGACCGTCGCGTCCCTGTCGGCCTCGACGGCGAGCGAGGCTGTGCCGACGCCGTGGGCGACGCCGCGGACCGCGACGTTGTCCTTCACCGCGACGCTCAGGTCCGACAGCGGCCCGTCGAACGACTCCGGCGACACGAACGACGTGGCGAAGGCGCCGTACGGGTCGGCGCGCGTCGTCGGCTCCACCGCCGCGAACGCCGGAGTGGTGTCGTCGCCGGGCAGCTCGCGTGCGCGCTCGGCGAACCGTCGCGCCGTGCGGTCGGCGTCGGCCGGCGCGTCCTGCTTCATGGGCGTCACTTCGGGTGGCGACAAAAAGGCGTTCTGGCGGCGACAATCACGTCAGAGTCCGAGCAGTTCGCGGGCCTCGTCGGGGGTCGCGACCGGCCGCCCGAGTTCCTCGGCGACGCGGACCGCGCGGGCGACGAGGCGCTCGTTGGTGGCGCGGTCGCCATCCGCGTAGTAGCTGTTGTCCTCCAGGCCGACGCGGACGTGGCCGCCGAGCAGCAGCGACTGGGTCGTCAGCGGGAGCTGATGCCGGCCGAAGCCGAGGACGTTGAACTCCGCGCCGTCCGGGAGTTGGTCGACAAGCCGCTGGAGGTTTGCGGGGCTCGGCGGCGTCAGCGTCCCCGGACCGAAGACGAGGTTCAGGTACGGCGGGTCGTCGAGGTCGTCGAGGATGCGGAACGACTCGTTCAGGTGGCCGTTGTTGAACACCTCCAGTTCCGGCTTGATGCCGCGGTCGCGCATCTCGCCGTGGAGGCCGTCGATGGTGTCGCGCGTGTTCTCGGAGGTGAGGCGGCGGCCGCGGTTCATCGGCCCCATGTCGAGGCTCGCCATCTCGGGCGCCGGGTCGGTGCGGAGCGGTTCGGCGCGCAGCGCGGCCGGCGCAGCGGTCCCGCCGGTCGAGTGTTGGACGACGACGTCGTCGGTGGCGTCGCGGACGGCGTCGGTCACCGCCTGGAACCGTTCGGTCGAGAAAGCCCGCTCGCCGTTCTCGCGGCGCGCGTGCAGGTGGACGATTGCGGCGCCGGCGTCCTCACAGGCCGCCGCGGCGGCAGCAATTTCGTCGGGCGTCTCCGGCAGCCCCGGATGCGTCTCTTTCCCCTGGATGCCGCCGGTGAGCGCGGCCGTCACGATTGCGGGCTTCCCGTCGAGGTACTCCTGGTACGTCATCTCACTCGTCCCACTCCAGCCCCTCGTGGTCGCGGTACACGCCGCAGTCGGACTCCGGGTCGAGCCCGTAGCGCTCGGCGCAGACGTCCGCGTGAACCGGCTGGACGAACTCGTCGGTCACGGTGCAGAAGGCGCGCGCCGCCTCGAACTGCTTGCCGTTCGCGGCGTCTCGGTACTCCAGGTGCGGACAGGCCATACGGGCCCTGCGTCGCGCTCGCGTATGAAGTTCAGGTAGCATCCACGTCAGTGGGCGGACCCGGTTCCGCCGGCGCCGCCCGGCGCGACGCGGCCGGCGCAGCGGACGGGTCTGGGGTCGCCACGAAACACGGTTTTAAATCCGCGTAGCTGCTACGGAGGGGTATGGCGAAGTACTCCACCGGCAGCGGCGGCGGCGGGGGGTCGGGCGGCGCGTGCGAGCTGTGCGGCCGCGAGGACGTCTCGCTGAGCGAGGCGAACGTCGCCGGCGCCGACCTGCTCGTCTGCTCGGACTGCGCACCGCACGACGACCGGAAATCGAAGCGCGGCGGGTCCGGCGGCGGCCGCTCGGGCGGCCAGGGCGGCTCGTCGGGCGGCGCGTCCCGCGACGACTCCGAGCCGAATCGGCGGAAGCGCGCGGCGCAGAACACGGCGAAGGTGCTCGACGCCTCGAAAGGCAAATCGAAGAACTGGGAGGAGGAAGGCACCGACTACGAGGAGGACCGGCTCCCGTACCTCGTCAGCGGCTACGGCGAAACGGCCGAACAGGCCCGCCAGGACGCCGGGCTGACGGTCGAGGAGCTCGCCGCCGAAATCGACGCGGACGAAGACGACGTGCTCGCCGTCGAGCAGGGCCGTGCGGCCCGCGCCGACGTCGGCGGCTCCGTCGTCCGCGCAATCGAGCAGGCGCTCGACGTCACGCTGGTCGACGAGTAGACCAGGTGGCCGGGTAGCGGCGGAGCAGCAGTTGGTGGCCCGGCGGACGGGCTGCCGGTGACGACCGATTTTTGCGGCCGTGCACGAACCGGGGAGGCGATGAGCGAGTCACTCGCGCCGAACAACCCCGGCGTTCGGGAGTTCGAGGCGACTGTCGAGTCGGTCGACGGAACCGACGTCGTCCTCTCGGAGACGTACTTCTACCCTGAGGGCGGCGGCCAGCCGGCGGACCGCGGCACGCTCGGCGACGAACTCGTCGTCGACGTCCAGCCGACCGACGGCGGCGTCGTCCACACGCTCGCCGAGCCGCCGGCGTTCGACGCCGGGGACGACGTAGTCGGCGTCGTGGACGACGACTTCCGGACGTACTGCATGCGGGCGCACACCGCGAGCCACGTCCTCTACGGCGCGGCTCGACGCGTCCTCGACGGCCTCGGGTACGGCGGATTCGGCATCTCGGCGGCGCCGACCGGCCGACGCGATTCGGACGGCGCTGACGCCGACATCGACGCCGACACCGATGACGGCACCGGCGCCGACTCCGGCGGGACTGCGGGAGACGAGAAGGTGCGGGTCGACTTCACCACGACCACGGACGTCGACGACGACGTGTTCGTCGAACTGGAACGGCTCGTGAACCGCGCGGTCTGGGACGCCCGGGACGTCACCTGGGAGGAACTCCCGGTCGAGGAGGCGCGCGGCCGCGACGACGTCGCGTTCAACACGAAGACCGAGGAGGGCGTGATGAGCGACGCAGACACGGTCCGGGTCGTCTCCGTCGACGGCTGGGACTGGGCCGCCTGCGGCGGGACGCACGTCTCGAACACCGCCGAAATCGGCCCGGTGACGCTCCTCGACCGGTCGAACCCCGGCGAAGGAATGACGCGCGTCGAGTTCGCCGTCGGCCCGGCCGGAATCGGACGCCGCGCGGCGGTCCACGGCGCCGCGCTCGACGCCGCCCGGGAACTCGGCGTCGCCGTCGACGACGTCCCAGCCGAGGCCGCGCGGCTCCGCGCCGAACGCGACGACCTGGCCGACGAACTCGGCGCGCTCCGCGAGGAGGTGCTGGCCGCTCGGCTCGCCGACTGCGACGCCGTCGACCGCGACGGACTGACGTGGCGGGTCGGCGTCGTCGACGGGTTCGACGCGAACCAGGTCGGCGACGCGGCGCAGCGACGCGTCGACGACTCCGCCGACGACGTCGTGGCAGCGGTCGGCGGCGACGACGCGCCGTTCGTGGTCGTCGCGACCGACGGTGACGTGGACGCCGGCGACGTCGTCGACGGCCTCACGGACGAGTTCGGCGGCGGCGGAGGCGGCGGCCCGACGTTCGCGCAGGGCGGCGGGCTTGACGCCGACCCGTCCGACGTCGTCGCGGCGCTCCGCCGCTGAACGGACGCGGATTCGGCCCTGCCGACCGCCTCAGGAGATGTTGAGGTAGTCGTAGCCGACGTACAGCACGTACATCAGCGCGAAGAAGCCGAGGATGGTCGGGCCGAACTCCGCGGAGCCGAGCGCCGCGGCGATACCCCACAGCGCGAGCGCGACGACGAGCAGCACGACGGCGACGCCGACCTGATTCAGTTCGTCCTCGCCGCCCGGCGGGAGTCGCCGCCGAATCCGGTAGTAGATTCGTTCGCGGAGCGTGTGGTCTTCCTCGACGGACATATCGTCTGCCTTCACAGCCGCCACGGAAAGGCGCTTTCCCCGTTCTCACCCGATTCGGCCCGTTCACCTCCGGTACCCCTGTCACGGACGCCTCCCCGTTGCTCCGGAGTCGATTCGTGGGTACTTCGACCACCCCGTGGAGGCACGCTTATCCCGCGTGGAACTGGACGACTGAGCATGGCGAAAGCGAATCCGGACGTGTACGGCCACTCCGCGTCGATGCTTGACGAGGAGGAGCGAGCCATCCGCGAGGTGGTGCGGGAGTTCGCCGTCGAGGAGGTCCGGCCCGGCGCCCAGGAGGCCGACGAGACGGAGACGTTCCCGGAGGAGACGTGGGACGGCCTCGCCGACCTCGACCTGACGGGGCTGACGGTGCCGGCGGAGTACGGCGGCTTCGACGCGGACAGGCGGACGTACGCGCTGGTGAACGAGGAGCTCGCGTACGGCCAGCTCGCGGTCGCGACGGCGCTGTCGGTGCACTGTCTCGCCACCTCCTGTATCGCCGAGTTCGGCGACGACGACGTCCGCGCCGAGTGGCTGCCGGAGATGGTCGACGGCCGGCCCGTCGGCGCGTTCTGCCTGTCGGAGCCGCAGGCCGGGTCGAACCCCGCGGAGATGCGGACGACCGCGAGACGAGACGGCGACGAGTACGTCCTGAACGGCGACAAGCAGTGGATTACGAACGGCGAACGCGCCGGCGTCTACGTCGTGTTCGCGAAGACCGACGCCGACGACCCCGGCTCCGTCACGCAGTTCCTCGTCCCCGCCGACTTCGACGGCGTCGAGGTCGGCCGGACGGAGGAGAAACTGGGGCTGCGCGCATCCGACACGACGCAGATGACGTTCGACGGCGTCCGAGTCCCGGAGTCGTACCGGCTCACGCCGGAGGGCGAGGGGCTGGGCGCGGCGTTCCGCATCCTCACCGGCGGCCGAATCGCCATCGCGGCGCAGGCGGTCGGGCTCGCGCAGGCAGCGTTCGACGAGGCCGCCGCCTACGCCGACGAACGCGAACAGTTCGGCGGCCCAATCGGCGACATCCAGAGCATCCGGCACAAGTTCGCCGACATGGCGACGCAGATTCAGGCGTCGCGGCTCCTCGTCCGCGAGGCCGCCCGGCAGTCCGACGCCGGGGAGTCGCCGGGGCTCGCGGCGTCGATGGCGAAGTACTTCGCCTCGGAGGTGGCCGTCGACGTGACCAACGAGGCCGTCCAGATTCACGGCGGCTACGGCTACATGTCCGAGTTCGACGTGGAGCGGTTCTACCGCGACGCGAAAATCACGACCATCTACGAGGGCACCTCCGAGATTCAGAAGAAAATCATCGCGCGGAACCTGCTCGGCTGACCCTCGGAGCACCCAGTGCTTCACGGTGAGACGGCCCGGCCAGCCGAATCCGTCCGAAGATTCGGTGCATCGGACCGCTGTCCGTCCGCGACACGTCTTTGTCGGTGTGGAACTGACGTGCTGGCATGACCCGCGACGAAGCCGCCGCTGACGGCGACGCGGCGGCCGACGACGAGTTCGACGCCGTGGTGTACGACCTCGACGGGACGCTCGTCCGGCTCGCCGTCGACTGGGACGCCGCCGCGCGCGACGCGGTCTCGCTGTTCGAACGGCACGGCCACGACGTCGCCGACGCGGACCTCTGGGGGCTGCTGGAGCGCGCGGACAGCGCCGGCATCAGGGACGAACTGGAGTCGCTGCTCGGCGAGCACGAAGTCGACGGCGCCGAGCGCGCCGACCGACTCCCGCACGCCGACGAACTCCCGCGCGGCGTGCCCACCGGCGTCTGCTCGCTGAACTGCGAGGCCGCCTGCCGCGTCGCGCTCGACAGACACGGGCTCGCCGACTCGGTCGACGTCGTCGTCGGACGGGACTCGGTCGGGACGTACAAGCCGGACCCGGAGCCGCTGCTGGCGACGCTGCGCGACCTCGGTGTCCCGCCGGAGCACGCCGTGTTCGTCGGCGACTCCGAGCGGGACGAACTGACCGCGAACCGGGCCGGCGTGTCGTTCCGCTACGTCTGAGTGACCGCCAGGCGCCGTCCCGCCGGGTTACTGCCGGCGCTTCTCGTAGAGGAACGCGCCGACTGCGGTGAGAAACCAGACGACCGCGCCGACGCGGATGGCGAACGCCGCGCGGGCGCTCCACGTCGGCAGCGCGACCTGCGTGGACAGCGCGGCGACGAGGGGGGCGCCGACCACGATGGTGACGACGAACGTCGTCTGCATCACCCAGCCGTAGTCGACGCCGTCGGGGTTGGACGTCTCGACGCGTTCGGGCACGACACCCGGTTGCCGGCGACACGCAAAGGCCGTGTCGGTTCGCCCGGACCGGCCGGATTTATCTCCCAGGGACGCCGGCACTCAGACACACATGACCACGACGCGGACGCTCCGTGAGAAGGCCGGCTCCGAGCCCATCACGATGCTGACGGCGTACGACGCGCCGACCGCCGCCATCGTCGACGAGGCGGACATCGACGCCATCCTCGTCGGCGACAGCATGGGGAACGCGGTGCTCGGCTACGAGACGACGCTCCCGGTGACGCTCGACGAGGTGGCGAGCCGCACCGCGGCGGTCGCTCGCGCGACCGAAGACGCGCTCGTCGTCGCGGACATGCCGTTCCTGTCGTTCGGCGTCGACGACGCCGACAGCGTCGAGAACGCCGGGCGGCTCCTGAAGGAGTCGGACGCAGACGCCGTGAAACTGGAGTCCGGACCGCACACCGTGGAGCTGACGCGGCGGCTCGCGGACCTCGGGATTCCGGTGATGGCGCACCTCGGGCTGACGCCGCAGCACGTGAACCAGCTCGGCTACCAGCGGCAGGGCACCGACCGCGACGCGGCCGAGCGAATCGTCGAATTGGCGCGGGAGCACGAGGAGGCCGGCGCGTTCTCGCTCGTGCTCGAGCACGTCCCGTCGAACCTCGCGCGGCAGGTGACCGAGGCGCTCGACATCCCGACCATCGGCATCGGCGCCGGCCCGGACACGGACGGGCAGGTGCTGGTCATCACCGACGTGCTCGGGCTGGACGACAGTTCGCCGCCGTTCTCCAAGCAGTTCGCCGACGTCCGCTCGGAGATGAAGCGCGCGGTCGAGGCGTACCGGGACGAAGTCGAGAGCGGCGAGTTCCCGGCCGACGAACACAGCCACGTTGAATCGGACGTCGAAGACCTGTACTGAGGCCGCGAAGCGGCCGCTGACAGGGGCGGAGTTTGGGGCTGGCAGGCGGCCCGGTGGAGCGTCGTCCGCGTCGCGGAGTCGCTCGGGGCGGTGGGCCGCGCAACCGTGATCGCCCCGAGGCGTCCGTCACGTCACGGCGACCGTGCCCGCGCTATTCGATATAAACTACCCGGTCGCCGGGGAGGAGGGTCGCGGAGCCGCGGCGGTCAGAGCCGGTCGAGGAATTCGCTGACTGCGGCGTTGAACGCGTCCGGCTGTTCGAGCATCGCGAGGTGAGCGGCGTCTTCGACGACAGCGAGTTCGCAGTCGGGGATGTTGTCGGCGAGGTGTTCGTGGTAGCGGGGCGGCGTGAGTTTGTCACGTTCGCCGACGACGGCGAGCGCGGGGACGCCGATTTCGTCGAGGCGGTCGCGGACGTCGAAGCTGTGGCAGGTCCTGAAGTCGCGTTCGACGACGGCCGCGCCGGCGTCGCGCATCGCCGCGGCGGACAGTTCCGTCAGGCGGTCGTCCGGGTCGGCGAACAGGCGGTCGTCGCCGTGGAGGAACTCGACGGCGCGGTCGAAGTCCTCGTCGAGCCACGTGAGCAGGTCTTCGAGGACGGCGAGTTTCGCGCCGGTGCCCGCGAGCACCAGCCCGTCCAGGTCGACGTCGCGGTCGAGGGCGGTCCACAGCGCGACGGCGCCGCCGAGCGAGTTCCCGACGAGCACGGACGCCCCGGTTTCGTCGGCGACGGCGACGACGTCGTCGGTGTACGCCTCCAGCGCTTCGGGGCCTGCGGCGGCGTCGACGTCGTCGCTGTCGCCGTGGCCGCTCAGGTCGACCGCGACGACGGGAGCGCGGTCCGCCAGCCTGGACTGCGCCTTCCACACGGCGCTCGTCCCGCCGCTCCCGTGGATGCAGAGCAGGCCGGGCGCGTCGCCGCCGCGGTCGGAGAGCCGGTAGGCGGTGTCCCGGCCGTGGTGTCTCACGGAGTTCACGTCTGTAGTGGCGTGCCGACCCGCATTAACTACTGGGAGTGCCCGAGTGGTGTGAACCGCAATACGTGTTTATCCAGGGGTAGCGTTCGCCGTACTGCGATTAGCCGCAGAAAGGCTTAAATAGTTAAGCGTGTTACTTGGAGTTAGGATTCATATGCCACAGCGCCAATCATCCGGCCGGCAGGAACGGTTCGTGCGTCAGTACGACTACGACGACCGGACCGTCATCGCCGCCGACCTGAACGCCGACGACGACGCCGTCTCCGTCGACACCGTCGACGGCACGGCCATCGTCGTCGTCGACCGGGACGGCGAGGAGGACGAGTTCGAGTTCGAACTCCCCGCCCCGGCCGCAAACGTTGACACCACGAACGGCGTACTCACCATCACCATCGACCAATGAAGCTCACCGTCAAACCCCTCAAGCAGAAGGACGCGGGGCGTCGCCTCGCCGCAATCGACCGCGTCGCGGCCGAAGAGCTCGGGCTCTCGGGCGGTGACTACATCCAGATCGACGGCGACTCCACCGCCATCGCGCGCGTCTGGCCCGGCTACCCGGAGGACGACAACTCGGGCGTCATCCGCATCGACGGCCAGCTCCGGCAGGAAGCCGGCGTCGGCATCGACGACCGCGTCACCGTCGAGCCCGCCGACGTCGAACCGGCGGAGAGCATCACCATCGCGCTCCCCCAGCAGTTCGGCATCCGCGGGAACGTCGGCTCCATCATCCGCGACAAGCTCAGCGGCCAGCCCGTCACGCAGGGGCAGACCATCCGGTTCCCGCTCGGTCTCGGCCTCATGGGCGGCGGCTCGCAGGCAGTTCCGCTGAAAATCGCGTCGACGACGCCGTCCGGGACGGTCGTCATCACGGACACGACCGAGGTCACCATCTCGGAGAAGCCGGCGGAGGAAATCACGGAAGGCACCGCCAGCGGCGAGGAGACGCCGGACGTCACCTACGAGGACATCGGCGGACTCGACGACGAACTGGAGCAGGTCCGCGAGATGATCGAGCTGCCGATGCGCCACCCGGAGCTGTTCAAGCGCCTCGGCATCGAGCCGCCGAAAGGCGTCCTGCTGCACGGCCCGCCGGGCACCGGGAAGACGCTCATCGCGAAGGCCGTCGCCAACGAGATCGACGCGCACTTCCAGACGCTGTCGGGCCCCGAAATCATGTCGAAGTACTACGGGGAGTCCGAAGAGCAGCTCCGCGAGGTGTTCGAGGAGGCCGCCGAGAACGCGCCGGCCATCATCTTCATGGACGAACTCGACTCCATCGCGCCGAAGCGCGAGGAGGCCGGCGGCGACGTGGAGCGCCGCGTCGTGGCGCAGCTGCTGTCGCTGATGGACGGCCTCGAAGAGCGCGGGGAAGTCGTCGTCATCGGCGCGACGAACCGCGTGGACGCCATCGACCCGGCGCTCCGCCGCGGCGGCCGCTTCGACCGCGAAATCGAAATCGGCGTCCCGGACCGCGACGGCCGAAAGGAGATTCTGCAGGTCCACACGCGGAACATGCCGCTCACCGACGACGTCGACCTCGACGCGTACGCCGAGTCGACCCACGGCTTCGTCGGCGCGGACCTCGAGAGCCTCGCGAAGGAGGCCGGGATGAACGCGCTGCGCCGCATCCGGCCGCAGCTCGACCTCGACGAGGAGGAGGTCGACGCCGAAATCCTCGACTCCATCAAGGTGACGGACGAGGACGTCAAGGAGGCGATGAAGGGCATCGAGCCCTCCGCGCTCCGGGAGGTGTTCGTGGAGGTCCCGGACGTCACCTGGGAGGACGTCGGCGGCCTCGGCGAGACGAAAGAGCGGCTCCGCGAGACCATCCAGTGGCCGCTCGACTACCCCGAGGTGTTCGAGGCCATGGACATGGAGTCCGCGAAGGGCGTCCTCATGTACGGCCCGCCGGGCACCGGGAAGACGCTGCTCGCGAAAGCCGTCGCCAACGAGTCCGAGTCCAACTTCATCTCCGTGAAGGGGCCGGAGCTGCTCAACAAGTACGTCGGGGAGTCCGAGAAGGGCGTCCGCGAGGTGTTCAGCAAGGCACGCGAGAACGCGCCGACAATCATCTTCTTCGATGAGATCGACGCCATCGCGACCGAGCGCGGACAGAACACCGGCGACTCCGGCGTCGGCGAACGCGTCGTCTCTCAGCTCCTGACGGAGCTCGACGGCCTCGAAACGCTGGAGGACGTCGTCGTCATCGCGACGACCAACCGGCCGGACCTCATCGACTCGGCGCTGCTCCGCCCGGGCCGGCTGGACCGCCACGTCCACGTCCCGGTGCCGGACGAGGAGGCGCGCCGCAAGATCTTCGCGGTCCACACCCAGCACAAGCCGCTCGCCGACGACGTCGACCTCGACAAGCTCGCCCGGAAGACGGAGGGCTACGTCGGCGCCGACATCGAAGCGGTGTGCCGCGAGGCCTCCATGAACGCCTCCCGCGAGTTCATCCAGTCCGTCTCGCCGGAGGAGGTCGACGAGTCCATCGGCAACGTCCGCGTCACGATGCAGCACTTCGAGGACGCCCTCGACCAGGTGCAGCCGTCCGTGACCGAGCAGACGAAAGAGCGGTACGAGGAGATCGAAGAGCGGTTCACGCAGTCGGAGCCCGGAACCTCCGAGGAAACCGAACTCGGCCGCACCTTCCAGTAACCCGCGTCGCGGCGGCCGCGCACACTGCCGCCGCGATTTTCGGTCTCGCGGTATCCGGTCCAGCGGTTTTCTGTCTCACCCACCCTGCTTCCGCTGCCCACGTGGCGAGTCGACGATTCGTGTCTCACAGCCACGACGCCGCGGAAGCGCGGCGTCCGAGACCCGTGCCGTTTTATTCCCGGCGGGATACGGCGAACATACACCCGGAGCACTGGGTGTGCCGCGCCGCGCAGAGCGGCGCGCTGTGACGGGGAATGCACGCCGCGGCGGGTTCGCCGCGGCGACCGTGTGACGTTGCGGCGGCGGTCCTCGCCGCCGCGCCGACCGGACGGGAGCGACGGCGCCGGTTCGGCGCCGGATTGGTCGCCCGCCGCCGTCCTAGTCCCGCTGCAGGCCGCCCTGCGCTTTGATCTGCATGATTCGCTGGACGTTCAGGTATATCTCTTCGGGAGACGTGTCCTCGTCCGGGTCGTAGAGGTCGGAGACGCGGTACAGAATCGCGGAGAGCTGCTTCGACTCGGTGGAGTCGCCGCGGACGTCCTCCGCGACGTCGCGGAGGAGGCGCCGCCGGGTCTCGTCGTCGTCGAACTCGGCGTCGGAGTCCGGCGCCAGCGCCCAGTCCTGGTCGTCCTCCTGCAGTTCGGGCGGGAGTTCGTCGTCACTGGACTCCCCGTCCGCCGCGTCCGCAGCGGCGGCTGCATCGCCGTGAGCCGCGTCGGTCGCGTCGGCCGCGTCGTTGACGTCGTCGTCGTCGCCGGTCATACCTCACGCTCGGGCGTCCGGCGGCTAATCGCTTTCTGACTGTGAACCCGCCGGCGCGGAAACGGTGAATGCCGGCTCGGCGTTCGGCCGCTCGGAACAGTCGTCGCGGAACGTTGATGTGTCGCTGCGGAGTCGAGGGGGTATGGTCGAGTGGCTCTTTCCGAACTGGTCGAGCCCGGTCGCCGTCGCCGCGGTCGTCGCGGCGAAAGCCTTCCTCAACGCCGTCCTCACCGCTCGCACCGCCGCGCTGTCCGGCGAGGACTCCCGCGCTCCGTTCGTCGCCGGCGGGCTCACCGTCTGTTCGACGGTGCTCGCGGTGTTCGTGCTCCGCGGGACGCTCGGACTCGCGGCGTCGTATCTCGAAGTCGCGCTGCAGGCCGCGCTCCTCGTGCTCGTCGCTGTGGTCACCTACTCGGCGGCGGAGAATCGGCGGCTCGCCGTCACCGTTCCGGCGCTGCTCGCCGCCGCCGCGCTGCTGCTCGTCACGATACCGCTGTACGGAGAAGCGACAGTCGCGCCGTAGACGCGCTCGGCGGGTGACGCACTGTGAGCGCGGGACGCGGCCTACTGCGTCGGTGGGTCGCGCGCGGCGTTGCGGCTCGCCTTGCGGCGCTGGACGACGCCGACGTTGTTGGCGACGTTTTCGGTGACGACGCGGAACGCGTCGGCGGTGTCGGAGCCCTCCTCGAGGACGATGGGGGCGCCGCCGTCGCCGCCCTCCCGGACAGCCGGGTCGAGCGGGACGCCGCCGAGGAACGGCAGGTCGTTGTCGGCGGCGAACTGCTTGCCGCCACCCTTCCCGAACACGTCGTGTTCGCTGCCGCAGTCCGGGCAGACGAAGCCGCTCATGTTCTCGACGATGCCGAGGACGTTCGTGTCGTGTTTGCCGAACATCCGGAGGCCCTTGCTGGCGTCGTCGAGCGCGACCTCCTGCGGCGTCGTGGCGATGACGGCGCCGGTGAGCGGCAGCGTCTGGAGGATGGTGAGCTGCGTGTCGCCGGTGCCCGGCGGCAGGTCGAGCACGAGGTAGTCGAGGTCGCCCCAGTCGACGTCCTCGACGAGCTGCGTGATGAGCTGGTGGACCATCGGGCCGCGCCAGATGACGGGGTCGTCGTCGCCGACGAGGAACGCCATGCTCATCAGCTTCATGCCGTACTGCTCGGGCGGAACGATGGTCTCGTCCTCCGTCGCCTTCGGCGCCTCGTCGGCGTCGACCATCCGCGGGACGTTCGGGCCGTACACGTCGGCGTCGAACAGGCCGACGCGCGCGCCGAGCTGTGACAGGCCGGCCGCGAGGTTCACCGCCACCGTGGACTTCCCGACGCCGCCCTTCCCGGACGCGACGGCGACGATGTTTGTGACGTTCGGCAGCACCTCCTCGTCGGCGCTGCGCTCTGCGGGCAGCGACGCGGACAGGTCGACGTCGTAGTCGAAGTCGGCGAGCGCCTCCCGGACGTTTGCCGCCAGCTGCGTCTCGTTGGGCGAGAAGGGGGCGCCGAGCGCGAGCGACACGCGGATGCGGCGCTCGTCGTCGTCGACGTCGACGGCGTTGACGAGGCCGAGCGACACCACGTCGTCGCCGAGGTCGGGGTCCTCGACGGCTCCGAGCCGGTCGCGAACCGCAGACTCCGTGGGGCTGGTCATACGTCTCCGTCGGCGAGCGCCGCGAATAAGGGTTTCCCACCCCGAACGGCGCGTCCGAAACCGGCCCGCCGGATGCAACGAGCCAGCCTCACACGGCAGCCAGTCCCGTAACTGTTTCTGGTTTCGCTTCGGCGGTTTCACCCCGCACTTTCAAGGCTGCGCGGCCGAATCAGTACGCATGGCGACCCCGCTTTCGGACGACTTCGGGCGCGAGGTGACCGGGGTCCGCGTCTCGCTGACCGACCGCTGCAACTTCGACTGCGTCTACTGCCACAACGAAGGGTTGGGTGACACTCGCGGGCCGATGGAGCCGGGCGACGACGAGATGGGGACGGACGACGTCGTCCGGTTTCTCGACGTCGCCGCCGAGTTCGGCGTCGACTCCGTGAAGTTCACGGGCGGCGAGCCGATGCTTCGGGACGACCTCGAAGAGATCATCGCGCGGACGCCCGACTCGATGGAGACGTCGATGACGACGAACGGCACCTTCCTGCCGGGCCGCGCGGAGGGCCTCGTCGACGCCGGCCTCGACCGCGTCAACGTCTCCCAGGACGCGCTCGACCCCGACGAGTTCGCCGAAATCACGAAGTCCGGCGCGTACGACCAGGTGATGGAGGGCGTCAGGTGCGCCGTCGACGCCGGCCTCGACCCGGTGAAGCTCAACATGGTCGTGTTCGAGCACACCGCCGGCTACGTCGAAGGGATGGTCGAACACGTCGCGGACAACGACGGCCTCCAGCTCCAGCTCATCGAGTACATGCCGGAGCTGACCGGCCGCCCCGAGTGGAACATCGACATCGGCCGCGTCCACGACTGGCTCGCCGACGTCGCCGACCGCGTCGAACGCCGCGAGATGCACGACCGGAAGCGCTACTTCGTCGACGGCGGCATGGTCGAAATCGTCGACCCCGTCGAGAACGCGGACTTCTGTGCGAACTGCGGCCGCGTCCGCGTCACCCACGAGGGCTACCTGAAAGGCTGCCTGAACCGCAACGACGACCTCCGGTCGATGGGCGAGATGACCCGCGACGAGATCCGCGACGCCTTCCGCGAAGTCGTCGACAGCCGCGTCCCGTACTACGGCGAATACCTCGTCGAGAACGACCGCGGCGAGTGGGAAATCAACGACGACTACATCTCCGCCTGACGGCTCCGCGGCTCCGGAACCGAACTGCATCCCGTCGGTCCGGCTGTCTGCGGCACCGGCGCTGGCTCGCGGGCGATGGCAAGAGTCACAGAGCAGGCCGACGGAGATGGCTCCATGAGCGACGACGAGCGCGAGTTCCGCATCGAGACGGACGCGATTCACGCGGGCCAGGAGCCCGACGAGGAGACGGGGGCGCTGATGACGCCGATTTACGCGAACTCCACGTACCAGCAGGACGCGCCGGGCGAACACCGCGGCTACGAGTACAGCCGCACCGGGAATCCGACGCGCGCGGACATGGAGCAGAACGTCGCGGCGCTCGAAGGCGGCGAGTACGGCCGGGCGTTCGCCTCCGGGATGGGCGGCATCAACACCGTGTTGAACCTCCTCGAATCCGGCGACCACGTCGTCGCCGGCGACGACATCTACGGCGGCACCCACCGCATCTTCACGCAGGTGTACGAGCAGTACGACCTCGCGTTCGACTTCGTCGACACCACGGACCTCGACGCGGTCCGCGACGCGATGGGGGAGTCGACGGAGCTGCTCTGGGTGGAGACGCCGACGAACCCGCTGTTGAACGTCAACGACATCTCGGCGCTCGCCGACGTCGCCCACGAGTACGGCGCGCTGTGCGCCGTCGACAACACGTTCGCGACGCCGTACCTGCAGCGCCCGCTCGAACTCGGCGCCGACGTCGTCTCCCACAGCCTCACGAAGTACCTCGGCGGGCACTCGGACGTGGTCGGCGGCGCGCTCGTCACCGACGACGAGGCGCTCGACGCCGACATCGGCTTCTACCAGAACTCCGTCGGCGCGACGCCGTCGCCGTTCGACTGTTTCCTCGTGCTGCGCGGCACCAAGACGCTGCCCGTCCGGATGGACCGCCACTGCGAGAACGCCCGCGCGCTCGCGACGTGGCTCCAGGACCACGACGCCGTCGACCGCGTCTACTACCCGGGACTGGAGAGCCACCCGCAGCACGACCTCGCCGCCGAGCAGATGGACGACTTCGGCGGCATGCTGTCGTTCGAACTCGACGGCAGCCTCGAAGAGGCCAGCACCGTCGTCTCCGAGACCGAGGTGTTCACGCTCGCCGAGAGCCTCGGCGGCGTCGAGTCGCTCATCGAGCAGCCGGCGGCGATGACGCACGCCGCGATTCCGCGCGAGGAGCGGCTCGCCGCCGGGCTCTCCGACGGCCTCATCCGCGTCTCCGTCGGCGTCGAACACATCGACGACATGAAAGCCGACCTGAACGCCGCCTTCGACGAGGCGCTCTAATCCCGCTCGCCACCGACAGTCGACGCCCGTTCGACGCCTGCGGGACCCGACACGTCTCAACACGAACGGACGCGACTCGTCGGCGTCTCACCGCGCCCGGAGCGACGAGCCGAACGGTGGCGACTCCTCGGCGTCTCCGGCTGAACGGTCAGGAATCGTCGGTGAATCCGGGTCGTCGCCGACGGACTTCGGCCGCGGCAAACCTCGCCACCCTCCCCCGAATCCGAACCGTCTTATGCACGTGTGCCTCTGTGGCACACAATGACCTACCGAGTCGGCATCCTCGGCGCCACCGGCGCCGTCGGCCAGCGATTCATCCAGCTCCTCGACGACCACCCGACGTTCGACCTCGCCTGCGTCACCGCCAGCGAAGCCAGCGCGGGCAAGACGTACCGCGACGCCGCGAAGTGGCGCGTCGACACGCCGATTCCGGACGACGTCGCCGAACTCGAAGTCCGGGAGACCGACCCCGACGCCATCCCGGACGACCTGGACCTGCTGTTCTCCTCGCTCCCCTCCGGCGTCGCCGCCGACGTCGAACCGGCGCTGTGTGAGGCCGGCTACGTCGTCTCCTCGAACTCCTCGAACGACCGGATGGCCGAGGACGTCCCGCTCACCATCCCCGAAATCAACCCCGACCACCTCGGGCTCATCGACGTCCAGCGCGACGAGCGCGGCTGGGACGGCGCGCTCATCAAGAACCCGAACTGCTCCACCATCACGATGGTGCCGACGCTCGCCGCCCTCGACGAGTTCGGGCTCGACCGCGTCCACGTCTCGACGCTGCAGGCCGTCTCCGGCGCCGGCTACTCCGGCGTCACGTCCATGGAAATCCTCGACAACGCCGTCCCGCACATCGGCGGCGAAGAGGAGAAGATGGAGACCGAAAGCCGGAAGCTGCTCGGCGAGTTCGACGGCGCGTCGTTCTCGCTGCACGAGGCGGACGTCTCCGCCTCCTGCAACCGGATTCCGACGCTCGACGGCCACCTCGAGAACGTGTTCGCCGAGCTCGACGCCGACCCGTCGGCCACCGAGGTCCGCGACGCGCTCGCCGCCGCGCCGAGCGCCGACCTCCACTCCTCGCCCGACCAGCTCATCCACGTGTTCGGCGACGACCAGCCCGAGCGGCCCCAGCCCCGGATGGACCGGATGCGCGGCGACGGCATGCAGGTGTCCGCCGGCGGCGTCCAGACCACCCCGAACGGCGTGAAGTACAACTGCCTCGCGCACAACACGATTCGCGGCGCGGCGGGCGCCTCGCTGCTGAACGGCGAACTGCTCGCCGCCGACGGCTGGCTGTAACGACCCGGCAGCCGGCTGCTCGCTGAGTTTCGGTTCTCCCCGCCGGCACTGATTCGCCGCCGCTCGTTGCCGCCTATCGCTACCCGTCGTCGATCGGCGCTGCCCTGGACCTCTCGGCGCCGCTACCCTTTCGTCGTCGCCGCCCGAACCGTGACGCATGGAGTATCTCACCGTTCAGGGAGTGGAGATTCCGGCGCTCGGACTGGGGACGTGGCGGATGGAGGGCCCGGAGTGCCGGCGCGCCGTCTCGGACGCGCTCGATCTCGGCTACCGCCACATCGACACGGCGCAGGCGTACGGGAACGAGGCGCAGGTCGGCGACGCCATCGCCGAACGCGACGTTGACCGCGACGAACTGTTCGTCGCCACGAAACTCGACGGCGACCACCGCGCGTACGACGACGTCGTCGACGGCGTCGAGGAGAGCCTCGACAGGCTGGGGCTCGACTCGGTCGACCTGCTGTACATCCACTGGCCGAACGACGTCGCGGTGCCGGGGGTCGACTCGGTCCTCCCAGACTGGCTGGAGCTGCCGGACCGCATCAAGCCCGACGCGGCGTCCGTGTCGACCGCGGAGACGCTCGACGCGATGCAGGCGCTGCGCGAAGAGGGGAAAATCGACCACATCGGAGTCAGCAACTTCGGCGTCGACCGGCTCCGGGCCGCCCGGAAGTACGCCGACGCGCCGATTCTCGCAGACCAGGTGCAGTACCACCCGTACTGGGACCAGTCGGAGCTGCTCGACTACTGCCAGTCCGAGGACGTCCTGCTGGCCGCCTACAGCCCGCTCGCGCAGGGCGGCGTGCTGCACGACGACCGGCTCGCCCGGATCGGCCGGAAGTACGGGAAGTCGCCGGCGCAGGTGGCGCTCCGGTGGCTGCTCCAGCAGGAGCACGTCGCCGCGATTCCGAAGGCGACGAGCCACGCGCACCTCGAGGCGAACCTGGCGGTGTTCGACTTCGAACTGACGGACGCCGAGATGCTCGCGGTCCGGCAGCCGTCGAAGCTGAAGACCGCGGTCGGGATTCTGCGCGGCCAGTCGCCGTTCTGAGGCGACCGGAGCGGCTCAGCCAGTCGGTTCGAGCGCCTCGGCCAGTTTCTCGACCGGGTGGGGCGGTCGGTCGTCGGCGCCGTCGCGGTCGCCGAGTTGCGTCCGGCAGGAGGCGCCGGGCGCGGTGGCGGTCGGGGCGTCGCTCTCGTCGACGGCGTCGAACAGCAGCGACCCGATGGCTTTCGAGAGCTCGTAGTGTTCGGACTCGTAGCCGAAACTGCCGGCCATGCCGCAGCAGGTGGTGTCGAGCGGGTCGACGTCGTAGCCGGCGCGGCGCAGCACCCCGACGGCGTGGTGGTCTTTGTTCGTCGCTTTCTGGTTGCAGTGGCCGTGGTACGCCAGCGCCTCGTCGGCGTCCGCGAAGTCGATGCGGTCGTCGGCGCGCGCAGCGTCGAGGTACTCGAGGACGCCGTAGCTCGCCGCCGAGACGGCTTCGACGCGCTCGCCCGAGAGGAGGTCGCGGTACTCGTCTTGGAACATCACGGCGTCCGACGGCTCGACGAACACGACCGCGGCGCCGTCGTCGACGTACGGGGCGAGCGCCGCGACGTTCTGCTCGGCGCGGTCGCGCGCGACGTCGAGGAAGCCGCCGGAGAACGCCGCGCGGCCCGACGGCGCGAGGTCGTCGAGCAGTTCGACGCGGACGTCGGCCGCCTCCAGCACCTCGACGGCGGCGATGCCGACCTCGGGCGCGCTGTAGTTCGTGTACGTGTCCGCGAACAGCACGACCGTCGCCTCGGCGTCGGCTTCGGAGACGGCCGGGCCGCCGCGCGCCTCGAACCGGTCGCGGAACGTGTCGCGGGTGAACGTCGGCAGGTCGCGGTCGGCGGCGACGCCGAGCACTCGCTCCATCGCCCACCGCGCGCCGGGAATCTTCGTCGCGGCGTTCGACAGCGGCGCGAGCGCCGAGCCGACTCGGCTCGCCGCGTCGATGTTCGCGAACAGCCGTTCGCGGAGCCCGGCGCCGCGCTCCTCGTGGTGCTGGTGTTTCACCTCGGCTTTCAGTTTCGCGAGGTCGACGCCGGTCGGGCAGTCCGACTGGCAGCCCTTACAGCCGACGCAGAGCCCGAGCACCTCCTCTTGGAACCGGTCGGAGTGGAGTTCGCCGTCGTCGAGGTCGCCCGAGATGGCGGCGCGCAGCATGTTCGCGCGGCCGCGCGTCGCCTGCATCTCCTCGTTCGAGGCGCGGTACGTCGGGCACATCACGTCGCCGCGGGTCTGCCGGCAGGTGCCACAGCCGTTGCACAGCTCGACGAGGTGGGAGAAGCCGCCCTCCTCGGAGAAATCCAGTTCGCTCTGCGGCTCGACGGACTGGTAGTCGGCGCCGTACCGGAGGTGGTCGCGCATGTCGGTGTCGGCGGCGGTCTCCGGGTAGCCGCGCGCCGCCGCGGTCTCCTCGTCGACGTAGACCACCTTCCCGGGGTTCAGCCGCCAGTCCGGGTCGAACGTCGACTTGAGCTCCTGGAACGCGCCCCACAGCGTCTCGCCGTACATCTTCGGATTGAACTCGGTCCGGGCGAGCCCGTCGCCGTGTTCGCCGGAGAACGAGCCGTGGTGCTCCAAGACGAGGTCCGTCACGTCGTCGGCGATGCCGTGCATCGTCTCGATGCCCTGCTCGTCTTTCAGCGAGAGAATCGGGCGGATGTGGAGCGTCCCGGCGCCGGCGTGCGCGAAGTACGCCGCCGACGTGTCGTGGTCGTCGAGCACCGCCTCGAACTGCTGGACGTACTCGGCCAGTTCGGCCGGCGGCACCGACGCGTCCTCGATGAACGGGTACGGCTTCGCGTCGCCCTCCAGGCTCATCAGCAGCGGAATCGCCGCCTTCCGGAGCTTCCAGAGGTCGGCCTGGTCCGACTCCGAGTACGCTTCGAGCACGTCGAAGGCGTCGCCGTCGTCGACGAAGCGCGCCGTGGTGTCCGCGACGGCCGCCTCGAAGTCGGCTCGGCCCCTCGGCTCGTCCCCGCCGTCGTCCGCGTCGCCGTCGCGGTCGGCGGGCGGGACCGTCTCGGAGTCCCACTCCAGCATCAGGGCCGCGGCGGTGCCGTCAGGAATCGGCTCCTCGTACTGGGCGTACTCGGCGGACTCGCGGGCGAGCCGGAACACCTCGGCGTCCATCAGTTCCACGGCCGAAACCGGGTACTCCAGCGCCTCCGGGACGGCCCGCATCGCGTCGACGAGGTCGTCGAAGCAGTACAGCGCCAGCGCGGTGCTGTCCGGGCGCGTGACGAGCGACAGCGTCGCCGAGACGATGACGCCGAGGGTGCCTTCGGCGCCGACGAACAGCTTGCTGAGGTTGATGACGTCGTCGCCGTCGTCGTTCTCGTAGACGACCTTGTGGAGGTTGTAGCCGGACACGGAGCGTTTCAGCGTCGGGTAGCGCGCCTCGATTTCGTCGTCGTGTTCCTCGACGAGGCCGCGGACCGTCTCGTAGATGGCGGCTTCGCGGCCGTCGCCGGCGACGACGTCGTCCCACTCGTCGGAGTCGAGGACGACCTCGCGGGTGTGGATGAGCGAGCCGTCGGGCAGCACGACGTCGAGCTCCTCGGTGTAGGCGTCGCTGATGCCGTACCGGACCGAGTGCGCGCCGGTGGAGTTGTTGCCGAGGCCGCCGCCGACCGTGGCGCGGGCCGACGACGCCGGGTCGGGCGCGAACTTCAGGCCGTGATCGGCGAGGCGGTCGTCGAGGTGGTCCTGGACGACGCCGGGCTGCACCGTCGCGCGGCGGGCCTCCGGGTCGACGTCGAGGATGTCGTCCATGTGCCGCGAGCAGTCGAGGACGACGCAGCCGGGGCCGACCGTCTGTCCGGCGAGCGACGACCCGGCGCCGCGCGGGAGCACCGGGACGTCGTGGTCGGCGGCGACGTCGACCGCCGCCCGGACGTCGTCGGTGTCTCTCGGGCAGACGACGCCCGCCGGGCGCGCCCCGTAGATGCTTCCGTCCGTCGCGTACAGCACCTGCGCGTACTCGTCGAACTGAACCTCGCCGGCGACGCGGTCGCGGAGGTCGGCCGCGAGCGCCGCGTACGCCGACACGTCCGGCCGGTCGTGTCCGAGCGACGCGGCCGACGTGTCCCACCGTGCCGTCTCTCCGTCCTCGGCAGCCATACCAGTCTCCAAGGAACAATCATGTAAAAATCTTCGTTGCGGCGCAATCGACGCTCTCGTCCGATTCCAGCGCGCGCCGCTCCGGCCCGCTGCCCGCCGCCGGTACTTGAGTGAATCGGTGGTGTGCGACGGGCGGCGACAGGCGGGAAAACTGCGTCTATTATCAACGTTTATGATGAATCCGGCCGAACCCGCGACTGACCGATATGAGTACGGAACGACACTACGAGCGCGAGTTCGTTCGGACGTTCTTCACCTCGCCGACGGCGGTGCAAGGCGAAGACGACACCGCGAAGATGATTCGGAGCGCGGCCGGCCTCCGCGGCATGCAGGCGCCCGACGTCTGGGTGCCGGACAACGAGGACGCGACGGCGCCGTCGATGCGCGACGAGGGCGTCCGGAACATCGTCGACGTCGTCTCCGAACACGGCGCCGACTTCCCCGGCGAGATCCACCCGCGCGTCGTCTGGCACCGCGACAGCCCCACGACGCGCTACTCCGGATTCCAGCAGATTCTGGAGATCGCCGACCCCGACAACGGCGCCGTCGACCACATCGACGGCTTCGTCATCCCGGAGGTCGGCGACCTCGACGACTGGAAGAAGGCCGACGAGTTCATCACCATCGTCGAACACGAGCACGGACTCGAGGAGGGGAGCCTCTCGATGTCCGTCATCATCGAGAGCGGCGAAGCCGAACTCGCGATGGGGAACCTCCGCGAGGAGATGGGGAAGCCGTCGAACAACCTCGAACGGCTGTTCCTGCTGGTGGACGGCGAGGTCGACTACACGAAGGACATGCGCGCGATGACGCCGACCGGCGAACTGCCGCCGTGGCCCGAACTCCGCCACAACACGTCCCGCGGCGCCAGCGCCGCCGGCCTCGTCGCCGTCGACGGCCCGTTCGACGACATCCGCGACATCGACGGCTACCGCACTCGGATGCAGGAGAACCGCGCGAAGGGGATGACCGGCATCTGGTCGCTCACGCCGGCGCAGGTGAAGGAAGCGAACACGGCGCCGCTGCCACCCCAGACCGGCCGCTGGCTCCTCGACGTCGACGGCGACGAAGTCGAACTGGAGGCGGTCGACGGCAAGCAGGTGTACGACGGCGACGACCTCTCGCTCCGGGAGACCGGCGACGGCTACGTGCTCAGCGTCGGCGGCGACGAGCGCGAACTCGACGAGGACGAACTCCGCGAGGAGCTGCTCGACATGACCGCGTACGTGCCGAGCCTCGACGACATCGTCGACTCCATGGAGGAGTTCGAGGCGGCCAAGGAGGCCGGGAAGGGCGCCATCGCGATGACGCAGGCGGCGACCCTCGAAATCGACGGCGTCGACGTCGACCTGCAGAAGGACCGCATGTGGGACGAGGCGACGTACCAGGCGGCGCAGACGCCGATTACGCTGTTCCAGGACGTCTACGAGCACCGCCCCGACCAGCACGACGACCTCGCAGAGCGGTACAGCGAGGACGTCGTCGAGCGCGCGATGAACGTCGGGAACTGAGACGCGGCGCGCACGGCCGCTCGGCATCGCACCCGACTCTCGCCCGGCGCTCGCCGCGTTTCCCGTTCGTTTTCTTCGCTTCGTATCCGTCCGCCGAACGGTGCCCGAGATCTTCGGTGACGGCGCGTACTGACGAGCGCTGCGGACGCTGCCAGCCCTGCCGACGGCTGCGACCCCGAGGTAGGCTTATGCCCGTCGGCGCGAATCGGACCGCATGGACCGGTACGTCTCGATGCCGCTGTTCGGCTACGTCTCGGTGTTCGGCGTCGTGTTCGCGCTCGGCGGGTTCGACGGCGTGTCGCCGCTGTCGACGCTGCTCGCGTTCCTCATCGGGGCCGGCGGCGTGTTCGGTATCGTCGCCGGCATCTCGTTCGGCCGCGGCTACCGCGACAGCGACGACGCCGACCGCGACGAGGCGTCCGCGGAGAACTGAGCGTCGCGTCGGTGACTGCGCCGCTCGCCGCTTCGGCCGCCGCGGCTCAGAGTCCGTCGAGGACGGCTCCGAACGCCGCCAGCGCCTGCTCCGACTCCGCCGCGTCGCCGCCGAGCGACACCCTGACGCCGTCGGGGGCGCCGAAGAACCGCCCCGGGACGACGAGCACGCCGGCGTCCCAGGCCGCCCGCGCGACCTCGTCGCCGTCCGCGGTGTCGTGCCGGAGGAGCCCGAATGGCGAGCCGTCGGGGACCGGCCCGGTCAGGTCGTCGCGGCCGGCGACGAACTCCGCCAGCAGCCCGTGGTTCGAGGCACAGCGCGTCCTGGACTCCGCGACCAGGTCGTCGCGGTTGGCGAACAGCCGCTTCGCGAGCGCGACGCTGGGCTCGGCGACCGCCGGGACGTGCGCCTCGACGGCGCGGGCGCACTCCGCGAACTCGGGCGGGGCGACGAGCCAGCCGATTTTCAGTCCGCCGAGGCCGTGGAACTTCGTCAGCGACCCCGTCACGACCGTCGACGGCAACCCGGCTGCGGTCGGGCCGCCGAAGCCGCGGCCGTCGACCGGTTCGGCGGTGTACGGCGCGTACACCTCGTCGACGAGCAGGTAGCCCTCGTGGTCGGCGACGACGGCCGCCACGTCCGCGAGGTCGTCGCGCGATTCGAGCCGCCCGGTCGGGTTGTGCCTGTTCGTGACGGTGACGTGCGCGATCTCCTCGGAACCGGCGGCGACGACGGCGTTTTCGACCCGGTCCGGGAGGAGTTCGGCCTCGGGGGCGGGCCGCCGGAACCGTTCGACGCGCGCGCCGAGCGCCCGCGGAAGTTCCACCAGCGGCTCGTACCCCGGCGCCTCGACGAGCGCTCGCGGCCTGGATTCGTCCTCGTCGCCGCCGGCGTCTCGGCCGGTGCGGGCGCCGCCGGCGGAGTCGTCGGTTCCGGTGTCCGCTCCGCCGACTCCGGCGTCCGCGGCAGCCGCGCAGCCGTCGTCGAGCGTGTAGGCCGTCGCCGCGGCGACGAAGTTCGCGTGGGTCGCACCCGCCGTGACGACGACCCGGTCTTCGGCGACGCCGTATTCGTCGGCGACGAGCGCGGCGAGCGACGCGTCTCCGGCCGGCGCGTCGAGTCCGGCGAGCCGCGGCGGGACCGGCTCCGCGCCGTCGGGCGTCTCCGCCAGCCGAAGGTCGCTCGTGCCGAGGTCGTAGTCGGCTGCGGCCGGCCGGCCGTCGATCCATTCGAGGTACGCCAGCGGCGGGAACATACCGCGAGGTTCACCGCGCCACGCAAAAACGCATCCCTCCCGTGTCGCCGCCGCGCCGTCGATCCTCGGTCAGTCGTCGTCGCCGGCGCGGTCAGCCTGTTCGCCGCCGTCGGAGTCGGCCGCTGAGCGCGCAGCGCCCGCTTCGTCGCCGTCGGCGGCCCGCTCCCCAGTCCGGAGGTCGGGGTTCAGGTCGCGCTCGATGGCGGCGACGCGGTCGTCGAGGTCGTCGAGTCGGCGCTCCTGTTCGACGTCGACGGCGAACAGCAGTTTCGCGACCCGGTCGGGGTACAGATGCGCCGCGCCTGCGTCGGTGGTTTCGCCGGCGGCGTCGCGGGCGTCGGCCGCGGTGTCGGCGTCGCTGTGGAGGCCGACGTACTCGAACAGCCGGTCGAAGCGCCGCTGGTCGGGCGCGGACAGTTCGTCCCGGAACGACTGCCACGCCGATTCGAGGCGCCCGCGGAGGTCGGCGACGGATGGATTCGTGGGCATCACTGCCAGTGACGGCCGGACAGGGCTTCAAAGCGAGCCACGCGCGCGGCGGAAGTGAAAGTGGTTCGTGTCGCCTCGTCGCGTTCGGTTCGCCGCAGCGGCTTGTGAACACATACCAATCACTTTTGTCGGGGCGGGCTGTTCGTCCGCCGATGGCGACGAGCCGCGAGGAGTTCGCTCGGCGGATGCGCGCACAGTTTCACGTTCCGGTCCGCCGGACGCGGACGGCAGGGGACTGCGCGTCTCGGCCGCGGCTTCCGGAGCGACGAGGCGTCACGCCGACCGAGTGCGACGACCGGACGCATCAGGCGGTGAAAGCGGCGGCAGCGACGGCCAGCCGTCACGGAGCCGGAGCGGGCGGCTGACGTTCGACGGCGGACGACCGACGACGGACGTGTCAGTCCACAGTCGGTACCCTGAAATCAGTCGGTTCTGTACGGGTCGGTACAGTGCCGGGCACCCACCCGCGCTGTGCGCATTCCGGTGCCGCCGGCTTCGGCCGCGCGTCCGTCACCACAGGGGCGGGCGCACACCCACGTCGCCCAGAGGGGCTGCCGAGGCGCGGCGAACACACCGCTTCTCCGAGCGAAGAGCCGCTGGTCAGTCGTCGGCGTTCGCGCCGCGCTTCGTCGCCAGTTCCGACTCCGTCGGCGTCGCGGAGAGCCGGACGGCGCACTGCTTGTAGTTCGGCTCGTCCGACCGCGGGTCGGTCTCCGGCACGGTGAGTTCGTTCGTCCGCGGGTGGTGAATCGGGAGCCACACCATCCCTTCCGGGATTGCGTCGTCGGCCTCGACGCGGACCGGAACCGCGGCGCGCCGCGACTCGACCACCGCCGTCCCGTCCTCGTCGCTCAGCCGCTCCGCGGTCTCCGGGTGCACCCGGCAGCGAACCGGGCCGTGGTCCGACCCGGCGTCCGTCCCGGAGACGGAGTCCGGGGCACCGACGCCGTGCGTCTCCACGTCAGGGTCGACGGCCGGACCGTCCTCTCGGTCCGCGCTGCCGTCCGCGTCCGCGGAACCGCCCGCGTCGTCCACGCCGTCTCTGGTACGGGACCGAATCCCGGTGTTGTAGCCGTCGGATTCGCGGGCGGTGGTCAGCGTGAGCGGGTACCGGTCGTCGGTCGGCTCCGGGAGCGGGTCACCGTCGCCCGTCGAGAACCGCGCCGCCCCGGACGGCGTCTCGAACGACCAGCCGTCGCCGTCGACGTAGCGGTACGCCGTGCTCGACGCGGCGTCCGGCGCGGGCCAGCGCACCGCGGTTTCGTCGTCGAGCCGGTCGTAGCTGATGCCGGAGAGGTCGGCCGGGGTGCCCGCCGTCAGCGCCGCGAGTTCGTCGAACAGCCCCGACGGCGTCGTCGTCTCGAACAGCCCCGGGACGACGCGCGCGGCGACGGTCGTGATGACGTCGAGGTCCGTCCGGACGCCCGACGGCAGGTCGGTCGCCGCACGGACCCGCGACACCGTCCGCTCCATGTTTATCGTCGACCCCTCGGATTCACCCCACGTCGCCGCCGGCAGCACGACGTCCGCGTGCTCGACGGTCTCGGTGCGGAAGGCGTCCTGGACGACGAGGAAGGCGTCGTCGAGCCGGCGTTTCGCGGCGGTCGCGTCGGGGAGGCCGGCGACCGGGTTCGTCGCGACCGCCCAGACGGCCGACACCGGGCCGTCGTCGACGGCGTCGACGAGACCGACCGGTCCGGGGCCGGCGTCGTCGGGGAGCCGGTCGGCCGGGACTCCCCACGCGTCCGCGACGACGCGGCGCTCGTCCGGGTCGGTGAACGACCGGTGGCCGGGCCACGTCCCCTTCGCGGAGCAGACGCGGGTGCCCATCGAGTTCGCCTGCCCGGTCAGCGAGAACGGCCCGGAGCCGCCGCCGAGGTTCCCGGAGGCGAGACAGAGGTCGACGAGCGCGCCGGCGGTCGCGGTGCCTCGGACGCTCTGGTTCACGCCCATCCCCCAGTACAGCAGCGTGTCGTCGCAGAGCGCGTCCACGAGGCCGTCGACGACGGACATCGAGACGCCGGCGTCGCGGGCGGCCGACTCCGCCGCGGGCAGCCGTTCGGTGAGCGCGGCGAAGCCGGTGGTGGCGGCCGCGACGAACTCCCGGTCGACGTCGCCGCGGTCGACGAGGCGAGCGAGCACGGCCCGCGCGAGCGCGAGGTCGCCGCCGGGGTCGGGGGCGACGTGGGCGTCGGCGCGCTCGGCGGTCTCGGACTCGACGGGGTCGACGACGACGAGCCGGCTGCCGTCGGCCTCGGCGCTCTCGGCGATCCAGCGGAACATGACTGGGTGAGCGACCGCCGGGTTCGCGCCCCAGACGAGGTGCGTCTCCGCCTCTGGGATGTCGTCGTAGGTGCACGGCGGCGCGTCGCTCCCGAAGGCGTCGTAGTAGGCGGCGACGGCGCTCGCCATGCACAGCGTCGTGTTCGCGTCGTAGTACCGGGTGCCGAAGCCGCCGCGCGCGAGCTTCCCGAGCGCGTACGCCGCCTCGTTGGTCTGCTGGCCGCTCCCGAGCACCGCGACCGAGTCCGGGTCGCGTTCGAGCCGCGCCCGGAACTCCTCGGCGACGCGGGCCAGCGCGACGTCCCACGTCGTCGCCAGCAGCTCTCCGTCTTCGCGGACGAGCGGCTGCGTCAGCCACTCGCCGTCCGGGTCGGCGCTCTCGCGGATGCCGCGGCTGCACGCCAGGCCGTTGTTCACGGGGTGTGAGACGTCGCCGCGGACCGCCGCGACGCCGTAGCCGCTGTCGACGCCGCGCTGGACGTGGCCGCAGCCGACCGCACACCGCATGCATGTCGTCGGCACCGGGGCGGTCACGCGTCACCGCCTCCGCACCGGTCGCGGTCGTCGGCCGCGGATTCGCCGTCCGTGGCTGGAGTGTCGGCGTCAGCCGCAGCGGCCGGAGCCATCAGTTCGGGCGCGGCGTCCATCGGCGCCACCGACGTCCGGGACGAACGCCGCGGCTGTGATTCGGTCGCGGCGTCGACCACCGAGTCAGTTCCCGCTTTAGTCGCCGTCGCGGTCGCCGGGTCGCCGTCAGTCATCGCTCTGAATCGGGGTGCCGTCGGGCGTCGTCGGCGCCGGGCTCTCGTCGGCCGCGAACGGGTACCACGACTGTTTCGCGTCGGTGAGACACGGGTCGTCGTACGTCGTCTCCTCCGGCTCGGCCAGCTCGATGATGGTCTCGTGGCCGGTCGCGTCGACCCACTCGCGGAACGTCTGGCCGTCCTCCCGGAGCGCCGCGAACGCCTCGACGAGGTTCCGCAACATTCCGGGGACCTCGTCGGCCGGGACGCGCTGGCGGACCCACTCGATGAACGTCGGGTCCGCGCCGATACCGCCGCCGACGCCGACGTCCATCGCCTCCACCATCTCGCCGTCCTTCCGGGCGCGCATCCCCTGCAGGCCGATGTCCGCGGTCATCGCCTGCCCGCAGTCGGCGGTGCAGCCCGAGAAGTGAATCTTGAGTTGGGACACGTCGCTCGGCGCGTCGACGTTCGCGCGGAGCTACCGCAGCATCACCGCCATCCGGGTCTTCGTCTCGGTGAGCGCGAGCGAGCAGAACTCCGTTCCGGTGCACGCCATCGACCCGCGGGTGAACAGGTCCGGGTCCGGGCTGTGGGTCTCCAAGAGCGGCTCGTCGAGCAGCGCGTCCAGTTTGGCCTCCGGGACGTCCATGATGAGCGGGTTCTGCCGGCGCGTGAGCCGAACCTCGCCGGAGCCGTACTCGTCGGCGAGGTCCGCCAGTTCGATGGCTTCCTCCGCGGGTATCCGGCCGACCGGGACGCTCAGGCCGACGTAGTACGCGCCGTCTCCCTGCTCGTGGACGCCGACGTGGTCGTGTTTCCCGTGGCTCTCGTGTTTGCCGGCGTTGTAGGTGTACTCCTCGCGGAGGTCGGTGCCGGCGTGCGCCAGGTCGAAGTCGACGCGGTCGGCGAGCGCCTCGCGGATGTCGTCGGTCCCCCAGTCGTCGACGAAGAAACGCGCGCGGTTCTTGCTGCGGTTCTCGCGGTTCCCCTCGTCGTGGTACAGTTCGACGAACGCCCGGACGACGTCGTAGGCGCGGTCGGTGTCGACGAACACGTCGAGCGGGCGGGCGCGGCGCGGCTCGCGGCCGCCGAGGCCGCCGCCGACGCGGACGTTGAACCCCTTGACTGCGTCGCCGTCGCGGAGCTTCTTCGCCGGTTCGAGCGCGACGTCGTTGATGGAGTCCTGCGCGCAGCCCTCCCGGCAGCCGGTCACGGAGACGTTGAACTTCCGCGGCATGTTCGCGAGCGCGTCGTCGCCGCGGAGGTCGGACTGCAGCCGGTCGAGCAGCGGCCGCGTCTCGACGAACTCGTCGGCGTCGGCGCCGGCGACCGGGCAGCCCGAGATGTTCCGCATCGCGTCGCCGCCGGCCGAGCGCGTGCTGACGCCGACCGACTCCAGTTTCTCCCAGACGGCCGGGACGTCTTCGAGGCTCAGCCAGTGGAGCTGAACCGACTGCCGCGTCGTGAAGTCGACCCAGCCGTTCCCGAACTCGGGGTTGTCGACCGGGCCGGTGGCGTAGTCGCGCGCGACCTCGCCGATGGCGCGGAGCTGCCCCGGTTCGAGCACGCCGCCGCAGTTCGTGAGCCGGAGCATGAAGTAGCTCTCCTGGCCACTGCGCTGGTGGAACACCCCCCAGAACTTGAACCGCGAGAACCACTCGTCGCGCTCCTCCTCGGGAATCGAGTCCCAGCCCTCGGCCGCGAACTCCAGCAGTTTCTCCCGTACCTCGTCGCCGTACAGCTCCTCCTTCCAGTGTTCTTTTTTGTGTACCATGGTGGTAGGTCGGCGTATCTGCCCCGTGTTTCTCCAGTTTCCTGGCGAAACAGTTCGTGCTTCACGTACACACGACCCACAACACGTGATAAGAACTGTGTGTAAACGTCCACTAATACGCCGATAGAACTAGCCTTCTTGGATGTTACTTCCTGAATTGCGCCGAACTAAGGAATTAATATCCGCATCTCTCCGGAAGAAGCGGGGATTTCCTGAGTGCCAAGAATTCAGGTGGCCTGTATCGCGCCGCAGCGGCCGGCGTCGATGCGGCTCGTCGACTCGGTCACGTCGCGGCGGTGCCGAAGCAACTATCCGCACGAGCGGCGTCGCTGCCGACGTGGACGCCCCCGATATCCGGAAGGAGTGGGCGGGACGCACCGGCGAATACTCACCGGAGTACTACGACTACAAGGGCCCGGACGAGACCAGCAAGCGGCTCGGAGCGATACTCGACGACCACGTCGACAGCGACGCCGCGGTGCTGGAACTGGGCTGCGGGCCCGGCCGGCACCTCGCGCACCTCCACGACGCCGGCTACCGCGACCTCCACGGCGTCGAAATCAACGGGGACGCCATCGACGTGCTTCGGGAGTCGTCCCCGGCGCTCGCCGCCGACGGGACGTTCCACGTCGGCACCATCGAGGAGTTCGTCGCCGACGCCCCCGACGACCGCTACGACGTCGTCTACTCCGTCGAGACCCTCCAGCACCTCCACCCCGACTCGGCGTGGGCGTTCGCGGACGTCGCCAGAGTCGCCGCCGAGCGCATCGTCACCGTCGAGAACGAGTCTGAAGCCCCGGCCGACGACGCGGCCAGCGGCGACGGCAGCGACGACGGCAGTGACGCCAACTGCCACAGCGACGACGGCAGCGACACCGACCCGTCGGTGAACTACGTGGACGACGGCCTCCCGCTGTACTACCGGAACTGGCGAGACGTCTTCTCGGGCGTCGGCGCCGAACAGATTCACTCCGAGGAACTCCGCCGAGACACGCTGCGGGTGTTCCGGGCGCCGGACGCGTAGCGTCGTGGCGGCGACGGAGCCGGTAGGGCGGAGCGGCCTGGCTCTGCACTTCTTCTCTCGTCACGACTTCCTGAAACATAGCTGCCCGCGTCGATGGCGCGCCGCTCGGCGCTGCGTGCCGTGTCGGATATCGTTGCCGTACTGTAACTAAGAATTTATGCTCAACTGTTTTGAGGGTGTGTGTATCAGTGTGAGTCGAGGATGTCAACCGAACCGAACGGGTCGACGGTCGCGTGGGGCGCGGCGGGGGTTCCGCTGCTCGTCGCACTCGTCCAGACCCTGCTCGCGCTCTTCGGCTACTCGACTAGCTCCGCCGGGCTCGAACCGGTCGCCGACCCGATTCTGTCGGTTCCGGTGCTGTTTCAGGCGGCCGTCGTGTTCAAGGATAGCTCCGCGCTGGTGATGGCGCTGTTCCTGCTCATCGTCGCCGCGTGGGCGGCGCAGGGCGTCGCGATGCTGCTGTTCGACCACCGCGAAGCCGCCTACGGCGCCGCGACGCTGTCGGCCGTGCTGTTCTTCGTGCTCTTCTTCGGCGTGTACGCGCCGCTGCTGAGCCGGGACGTCCCCGCGCTGCAGCTCGCCGGCTTCTTCGCGGTCCCGGTCGTCGCCGCCGCCCTGCAGCTGTACGCCGTGCGGAGCTACCGCTGGAACGACGTCGTACTGGAGGAGACCAGCGGCGAACTCGGCCGGCTCAAGACCGAACTCGACGACCTCCGGTCGACGTTCGAGGCCGGCTACGAGAGCCGGTTCGACGGCCTCGACGACCTCGAAACCGTCGCGCCCGAGGGGACGAAGGCGGTCCGCGAGGGCGCCGCGTCGTTCCGCGACCGGCTCGACGACGTCGAAGCGGACATCGCGGAGTGCCAGCGGCTCACGGACGGCGAGGAGGCGCGGACGCGACGCGCCGCCATCGAGGAGCGGCTGGAGTCGCTGTCGGCGGAGCGCCGGCTCGACGAACTCGACGAGGAGTTCGCGCGGCGGCTGACGAGCGGGCTCCGGACGGAGTTCGGGAAGACGACGGTACGGTCGCGGTACGGCGACGAGTACAGCCTCGTGAACCTCCCGACGCGGTTCCGCGAAGTGTCGCTGCCGAACCGCGACGGCGGCGTCCACATCGACCACGTCGCCGACGAACTCGTGGCGCTCGCCGACGAGAGCGACACGTACGCCGAGGTCGCCGCCGCCGTCGACGCCGTCGACCAGCACCGCTCGGACCTCCGGACGTACGTCGACGAACACGAGTCCGCGGTCGCGGACGCCGTCGAGCGCGCCGAACAGCAGGCGTCGACCGCGGAGTCACAGGTCGACTCGCTCGACGTCCCGTTCGCCGACCGCGTCGCGGACGTGTTCGTGGACGGCCGCGACGCCGACGCCGGCGGCGTCCGCAGCGTCAGAACCGGCGTCGAAGAGGCGAAGGAGGCGCTCCACGACTGCCGGTTCGAGGAGGCGGAAGACCGGGCCGAGGAGGCGGCGACGCTCGCCGCACGGCTCGTCTCCGCCGTCGAGTTCGTCGGGTCGCTGCGCGCGAGCATCGACAACCGCCACGAGTCGGTGTCGGTCCCCTCCGGCGTCGCCGACGAGTACGTCGAGACGCTGCTCCCGGCGATTCAGGCGGGCTACGACGACGTCTCGGTGACGTACGACGACGCCGCGCGGGCACTCCGGTTCGACTACCCCGCGGCGTCCGCGTCGACGCCGACCCGTTCGACAGACTCCGACGCCGGGTCCGGTGACGCCGCGGACGACGCCGACTCCGCGCGCTCGACCGATTCGTCCTCGTCGTCTTCGTCGTCGGCCTCTGCGTCTCCGTCAACGTCGTCGACGCCGGGGTCGTCGCCGTCGTCCCGCGAGCGCGTGCCGCCGCCCGAGGAGGTCGTCGACGAGGTGCTGTACGCGCTGCGGGACTTCCAGCGCGACGTCGACGACGACGGCGACGTCGTCCAGTACAACGTCGAGGCGCTCCCCGAGTCCGTCGCGACCCGGCCGGTGCTGGTGAACCTCGAACGGTTCGCGAGCAGACAGAGCGACCTGTTCGACGCCGTCGACCTGCAGAGCCCGGAGCCGCCGGGGTTCATCGAGTTCACGACGGCGGACGGCGTCTCCGCGTCGCGGGCGCTCGAACGGACCCATCAGCGATTCCGCGAGAAGTACACCTAACTCCCCCGAATCACACGACCCAAGCAATGAGTGAGCAATGTCAGATCTGTTTCGCCTCGGCCGCACAGTGGGAGGCTGACTCCCTCGAAGACCACATCGTGAACGCCCACGGCGGCGACGAGCCGTCGGTCCGCGCCATCTACGGCGACGAGTTCGCCTACCTGTTCGGCGACGCCGACGACGCCCCTGAGGCCGACGGACCGGACGACACGGGGCGGAACGGCGGCGACTCCGGCGGCCCGCCCGCCGGCAACGGCATCGGTGACACCGGCGGCGCCGGCGCGGCAGCCGGCGGCGGCGCTGGCGCCGTGGACGACGAGATGTACGGCCGGAAGTGGTTCCTCGTCGGCGTCGGCGGCGCCGGCAACAACATCGTCGACGCCGTGTTGATGCGGCGGGACACGCTCAGCCGAAACCACGAGGACCGCGCCCGCATCTGGGAGGGCGGCCTCGCCGGCTACGGCCTGCTGAACACGAACATCGCCGAACTCGAACAGACGTACTACGCGAAGGAACTGAAGCAGTACAGCCGGAACGACCTGCTGTCGAACTCCATCATCGGCTTCGGGAAGCACGGCTACAGCGGCATGGGCTACCGGTGGAGCAACGGCGCGAAGGTCGCCGAGGCCGACTTCGCCGACGGCGCGAACCCGTTCCGCGACCGCTGGGACATGACCCAGCAGGACATCCGCGACGCGCAGGCCATCATGATGGTCCACAGCGTCACCAAAGGCACCGGCTGCGGCGCGACGCCGGTCATCACCGACAAGATTCGCGAACACGTCCTCGAAGACGACCTGGTCATCGACAAGGCCATCCTGAGTTCGGTCGTGATTCCGTCGGAGGGCGGCAAGCAGTCGGAGGTCGGCGGCCGCGCGAAGACGAACGGCGTCGTCGGGCTGGCGCGCATCTCGCGGGCCGCGGACGCGCTCATCCCGTTCAACAACGACCACCTGCGGCTCGCGAGCAAGGACATCACGCCGCGCATCGACAACCTCGACCGGTACAACCCGCCGGAGTACGTCGACCTCAACAAGCCGCTGGTCGCGTTCCTCGAGGCGTTCACGATGTCGTCGACGCCGCAGCTCACCGACCAGGACGCCACGATGACGATTCGGGGCAGCGTCTTCGACGTCGCCGACAGCTTCCGGCTGGTCGAGGACAAGTACCCGCACGACATGGACGCCGACGAGCGGCCCGCGGTCGTGCTGGCGCCGGCGCTCGGCCGCCTCCGGTCGAACGACATCAACGAGTCCAGCCTCGAACTGCTGGCGCGAAACACGATTCTGCAGAACCGGCTCGCCGACTTCGACCCGTCGACGGCGTGGGGCGGGAACTTCATGGTGTACGGGCCGGAGGAGAAGATGGAGGAGGTGTCGTCGTACGTCACCGACGGGACGCTCCAATCGATTCTGAACGGCGAGGAGTTCCTCGACTCCGCGAACACGGCCGGCGTCGAAACCGTCGACGTCCAGGTGAACCAGCTCGTCATCCCGTACCTCGACGACGTGTTCATGTGGGGGACGCTGTGGAACCCCCGGATGCCGTCGCTCGAATCGATGTACGACCACGCGAAGCGGCTGAAAGACGAAGGGCAGACCTCGCAGGCGGAGGACCTGCGGGAGGTCTGGGGCGAGGTCGAATCGCTGTTCAGCTGTCTCGGCCGCGACAACATGCTGTGACGATGCCCGGCGCACCACTCCCGACCGTGTTCATGGGGCTGTTCGGCGGCGACGACGGCGGCTTCGACGTCGAGAAGGTCGCGGCGCGGCTCGACGCCCGGCCGAACGAGACCGACGTCCTCCGCCAGCTCGACGACCTCGGCGAGGCGCTCGACACGCTTGCTCGCGAGGCCGGCGTCGCCGGCGCGGACGGCCGGGTCGCGTCCGACGCGTCGGCGCCGAAGAAGGCGCGGGCGCTCGCCACCGCCGTCGAGCGGAGCCAGGTGACGGTCGCGCCGGCGGACGTCGCGGGCGCCGGCAGCGACGAGTACTCGCAGGTCGCCGACGTCGCCGATGAAATCACGCGGTCGCGGCGGCCGTCCGGGGAGCGCGCCGCGGACCTGCTCGACTCGCTGTCGGCGGCGTCGACGCGGAGCCGAGAGGACCTCCGGGAAACCCTGACCGCCGCGGTCGACGCGCTGGAGGCCGCCGAGACCGTGCAGCGAACCGTCGCGGACGGCGACGCCGAACGGGTCGCCTCGCGGCTCCGCGACAACGACGACTCGCTGTCGGCTGCCGTGGCGTCGCTGGCGGCGGCCGTCGCCGACGACGCCGCCGCGGAGGCCGACGCGGCCGCGGAACTGTCGGACCTGGAGGTGACGGTCGACCGCGCGGTTCGTCGTGCCGACCTGGACCGCGACCTCTCGGACGCGTCGCTCACCGACCAGGTGGAGGCGCTCGCAGACGCCGCCACCGACGACGCGGACGTCGGGGGCGCCGACACGCCGGCGTCCCGTGCGGCCGAACGGGTCCGCAGCGGGAACCGCGCGGAGAGCAGCGCCGCCCGCGACCTGCTCGACGAACTCGTCACCGGGGCCGAAGACGACGTCGCCCGCGCGCTCCGCACCGCGGTCGACTCGCTGAACGAGTCCGCGACGATTCGGAGCCTGACCGGCGACGTCGACGCCGCGGACGTCGCCGCCCGCGTCGACGCGGTCCGGTCGGAGCTCGACGGCATCGACGACGCCGCGGCCGCCGCGCTCCGCGACCGCCTCGACCAGCTCGACGGGATGCTCGACCGCGCGGACGCGACGAACACGGTGGTGCCGTACGCCGTCCGCAACGAAGTGGAGTTCTACGAGCGCGAACTGGTCGCCGCGCTCCGCGACGCCGACGCCCGCGGAGGCGACGCGTCCGATGCGACCGACGCGTCCGACGCGACGGCCGAGTCGGCGGGCGGCGGCCCGGGTGGCGCGGACGCCGACGCGGAAGCGGCGCGCGCCGACGTCGACCGCATCGGCGACCGCCGCGCCGAAATCAGGTCGCGGTACGTGGACTCCCGGACCGACCACAACCACAGCATCCCGGTGTACTTCCTCTCGCTGACGGAGTCGCTGGAGGAGACCGCGTCGGATGCGCTCGCCGCCGGCGACGCAGAGCGGGCGGCCGGGGTCGCGGCCGCGACCCACGACGTCCTGGACAGAGTCGAGGGGCTGTACGAGCGGAACGAGTACAGCGTGATGCTGCGCCGGCTCCGCGGCTGAGGGTTATTTTCCCGGTCTGGGAGACACAACCTGACGTTAGAGTTATGTGGCGAATCGATAATGTTCTCCACAGATTAGTCTATGCCATATCTGTTCGTCGGCGCCGGCCAGGCCGGGTGTGCCATCGTCGATTCAGTGTTCGACCACGAGCGCGTCGCGCAGCTCGCAACGCCGGTCGTGTTCAACTCGACCATCAGGGACCTACAGAACCTCTCGAACATCGAACGCGAGGCGTGGTACGGCGTCTCCGCGTCCGAAGGGCTCGTCCCGGGGACGACGCCCGGGTTCGAAGAGGAGGTGACGGGCGGGTTCGGCCGCGACCCGCAGAAGGCCGACGACGCGATGCAGGGGACCACCGACCGCGTCGTCGAGGCGTACCAAGAGCGGTTCGGCGAGGGGACGCCGCCGTTCGCGTTCCTGTTCCTCGGGCTCGGCGGCGGCACCGGGTGCGGTATCGCGCCGCACCTCGCCGACGCCATCAAGGCGTACGGCGGCCCGTCCACAGACGTCATCGCCGTCGCCGTGATGCCGAACACGACGGGGCAGGTGAGCGACGACGGGGAGGCGAGCGCGACCCGGCAGGCCGCCAACGCGGTGTACGGCCTGAACCGGCTGGAGGAGCACGTCGACGGCGTCGTGCTCGTGGACAACCAGCGGCTCGCCTACGAGGACGCCGCGGAGGGCCGGTTCAACGAGTACAACGACTACGTCGGCTCCGCCATCGTCGACCTCATCTCGGGGCCGATTCTCGAACGCATCGACCCGGGCCGGTACGACGACCTGGACGCGCCGGTGGTGGACCTGCAGGACGTCGTGACGTCGCTGACGCTGAACGACGGCGGCGTCGGCTACGCGTCGCTCGGCCGGTCGGTGACGATGACGCGGTCGCTGCTCGGCTACGTCGCGCCGTTCGTCGGCCGGGAGAACGTCGACGGCGCCGCGCTCTCCCGGCTCGCGGTCAGCAAACGCAGCGTCGCGGACCTCACGCCGGCCGACGCCCAGAAGGCCATCGGGCAGGTCCGCGCGCCGGCGCCGTACATCACCGACGACGACCACCGGATCCAGGTGTCCGTGATTCGGAGCCTGCTGGACTCGTACTGCTCGGAGGTGAACATCGGGATGACGCTGACGGAGCGCAACCTCGCGTCGTTCACGACGCTCCTGACGTTCGCGCGCGAGGACATCAGCCGCATCGCCGAACTGGAGGAGTTGGCGGAGGAGCACGCCGCGGGGGTGCCGGCTTGACGCGCGGCGGCTCGACGCGGCGCCGACGCGGACTCCGCACCGTGACGGCGGCGCTGGCGGCGTCGGCGGTGCTCGCGGTCGCCGTGACGCTGCTGTCGTCTCCGGCGGGCGCGGAGTCGAGCCGGACGCTCGCCGCGCTGGCGAGGGAAGCGTCCCGGCAGTACGAGGTGACGGCCGCCGCGGTCCGGTTCGCCAGCCTCCCGGTCGCGCCGGCGGTGTTCGGCGGCGCGCTCGGCGTCGGCGGCGGCCTCATCGCGGGCGCGGCGGTCGCTTACCGCGGCCGGGGGATGCGGTGAGATGAGCCGCGACCGACCCCGCCGAGCGGCTATGCTCGCGGCCGTGGTGCTCGCCGCGACGCTCGCGGCGTCCGCTCCGGCGGCCGGTGCCGTCACCGTGGCGGAGCCGTGCGCCGGCGTCAATCAGGACTCCGTGGTCGCCTACCTCGACACCGGCGACCGGCTCTCACAGAGCGCCAGCCTCTACCCCGGCACGGAACTCACCGTTTACGTCTGTGACAGCGGCACTCCCGAGACGTACTCCGCGTGGGAACTCCAGAACAACCCCGGCTTCGCGATCACCGAAGAGCGGCGACTGAGCGCGGTCGTGACGGTTCAGCCGGCGGACGGCCCGGTTCGGCTCGGCCGGGCGCTCAGATTCAAGGACGCGCTCCCGGGCGGCCGGTACACGGTCGTGACCGGCGCCCGCGCGGACTCCGCGGTCGGCAACCGGACGCTCAGCTTCCCGTCGGGGGCGGCGAAGACGCAGTTCGTGCAGGACGAAGCCGCGTTCGTCGAAGCGAACGACCGCGTGATGGACGCGGCGGAGACGCTGCAGGCGCGCGCGAAGAACGGGTCGCTCGGCGCGAGCAAGCCGAACGAGTCGCTGACGACGCTCCAAAGCGTCTCGCTGAACGCGTCGGCGGCCGCCGCACAGCAGAGCGCGTTCGCGGCGACCCGCGCCGGTGACACCGCGGACGCGGGCGAGGTCATCGCCGCGGTCGAACGGCAGAACGCGGACGCGCACAAGTCGGCTCGGTCGGCGCTGCAGGCGTACCTCGGGGCGCTCCAGGAGACGCGGCGCGGCGCGGCGCGGCTCGTCCGGCTCGTCGCCGTCGGCGCGCTGCTCGTCGGCGCGGCGGTCGGCGGCGGCGCCGGCTACTGGCTCGCCCGGCGCGAACTGTCGAAGACGGAGTTCGACCGCGGCGTCTCCCGCACCTCCCAGTTCAGCCCGAAACAGATCGCGGTCCCCGTCGGCCTCGGCGTCGTCGCGCTCATCGTCGGCGCGGCGGTGCCGGTGGTCGCCTCCTCCCTCCTCACAGTGATTCTATGAAGCGACAGTACAAAGCCGCACTCGGCATCGGAGGCATCGTTCTCGTCACGGTACTCGTCGGTCTCGGCGTGTTCCTCTACTTCGGCTCACAGCTCGGCGTGTACGTGCTGGGCGTCGGCGTCCCGGTCGTCATCGTCGCGTCCATCGGGCTGTACGTCCGCGGCGTCGTGACGCGGTCGTCGACCTCCGAAGGGGAGTTCCTGCAGGACGCCGCGCGCAGCGCCGCGGACTCGTTCCGCGCGGAGCTCACGACGTACAACCAGCTCCGCAGCGACTACCCGCAGTGGCGGCCCGACGGCGTCCAGACGGACGCCGAACAGCTCGCAGACGACTTCGCGGACGCCGGCGTCGACGTCGACGTCGACGCGGCGACGTTCACGGTCCGGTCGCCCGACCGCGTCCAGGAGTTCGACCGGCTGTCCGACCGCGTCGGCTCGTTCGCGGCGGACCGCGACGACGCCTTCCGCTCGTTCGCGGAGGACGACGTGGAGCGCGCGCGTGACGCGGCCGCGACGGCCGCCGAGGACTTCCTCGGCGAGGACGGCACGCCGGTCGACGTCGCCGCGCGCGACGTGCCGGCGGACGGCGGCTACGGCGACGCGGAGGCGGTGCTGCAGGACGCCCGCGAGCAGGCCGCGGCCGCGTTCGGCGACGCGGTCGACCGCATCGAGCGGACCGTCGAGGACTACGACGGCGACGCCGACCGCGTCCGCGAAGAACTCGACGAGGCCGAGCGGTTCGTCGACGCCGCCAGGTACGACGACGCGCTCGCGGCGCTGCGCCGCGCGCGGCAGCACGCCGAAGGCGAGGTGAGCGAGCAGTTCAGCGCCGACCGCGAGGCGCTGGAGAACACGCTGTCCACCATCGACTCCGTCGGCGTCGACGGCTTCGTCTCCGACGAGCACCTCGACACGGTCCGGCGCGTCGAAGACGAACTGGCGTCGATGGACTCCGCGCTCGCGGCGGACGACCTCGACCGCGCCGCCGCCGACGTCCGGTCGGCCGCGACCGCGATGATTCGCGAACTGGAATCGGACCTGGAGCGGCACGTCGACACCATCCGCGACGCCGACGTCCCCATGGGCTTTTACACGGCGCCGCCGGCGGTCGCGACCGACTACGCGGCGCAGCTCGACGACGCTGAGTCGCTCGAGGAGTTCCGGTCGGCGTGGCTGAGCGCGGCGAGCGAACTGACGGACGCCGTCGAGGCCGCGGAGACGAAAGCCGCGGTCGCCGAGTCGTACCCGACGGTCCGCGAACGCATCGACGAGGGGCTCCGGAGCAGCGGCCGGGTCGGCGCCGACGACCTCCCGGTCCGCGACGCGGAGCCGTTCCTCGAACTGTACGCCGACGCCGCCGACGACGTCGAGTTCGACCCGGACGGCCCGGCGGTCGTCGCGGCGGGCGGCGGCGAGTCGTACAGCGTCGAACTCACCGCGCAGCTCGCCGCGAGCACCGGCGAGGAGCACGACCTGACGCTCCGGCTCGACGGCGACGGCGTCGACCGCGAGGCGACCGCGTCGACGTACGTCGCCGCGACGGAGACGTTCGACGACGTGCCGTACGGCGAGTACACGGTGTCGGCGTCGACGCCGACGGACGGCTTCACCGACGCGACCGAGTCGGTCCGCGTCGACGCCGACCGGTCCGTGGAGCTGACGCTGCCCGAGCGCAGCCTCCGCGAGCAGGTGTGCGGCGACGACGCAGCCGACGTCGAAGAACAGTTGCCGACGGTCGCGCCGGAGCTCGAATCGAAGTTCGACGACGACGAGTACCTGACGCCGGAGACCGACCTGCCCATCGCCGACGACTACGTCCCGTGTCTGCTCGTGCTGTGGGCGGAGCAGGAGGGCCACACGGCGACGCTCGACGACGGCGACGTGCTCGTGTACGACCACGACCAGTTCCGGTCGAGGCTGGAGACCATCATCGACCACAACCTCACAGACGGAGACTCAATGACTTTCGACGAGATGCGGACGAAGTTCCTGTCGGTACCGGCCTCTGACGACCTCGTCGCGGCGACCATCCGCGAACTCGACGCCGACGTCACGGTCGGCGACGCGGGGGTGACAGCCTGATGTCTCAGCGCGAACGGTCGTTCACCCGGTGGGCGCTCATCTCCTCGGGAGAGGGCGGCGGCCGCATCGCCGCCGAGTTCCTCGCACGGAACGAAAACCCCGGCATCGAAGACCGCATCCTGATTCTGAACACGAACCGCGCGGACATCCGGAACACGATGGACCACGCCGGGCTGGAGGACGCGCTGGACGACGACCCCGGCGTCGTGTTCGGGTCGAAACGCGGCGTCGGCAACAACTTCCTCGCCGGCGAGGAGTGCGCCCGCGAGGACGTCAGCAAAATCATCGACAACGTCGACGACTTCACCATCGGCTCGGACGCCTTCGTCTACCTCACGACGCTCGGCGGCGGCACCGGCAGCGGCTCCATCCCGTACCTGATTCGGCAGATATCGCAGGACTCGGACGTCGAACTCCCCGGCTGGCTCGACAACGACACGCTCGTCAACGTCGCGTTCGCCGCGTGGCCGTACTACGACGAGCCCGCCCAGCGGCAGTTCAACGCCATCTGCGGGCTGTCACGGCTCCTGATGGACCGCGACGGCTCGCAGAACGCCGACATGGTGCTGCTCGCCGCGAACTCCCACCTCGACAACGACGACGGCGTCGGGAGCTACGGGACGGTGAACGAACGAATCGTCACCGCCATCGACCTGCTCATCAGCGCCGGCCGGGAGGCCCGCGGCGTCATCGACGTGGAGGACTACGTTGCGAAGCCGTCCGAAATCGGCGCGTACCACTTCACGCCGGCGGTCGCCACCGGACTGAACGGGAAGATGATCGAGTACGAACTGATGTTCGACCGCGCGGCGGACCAGACGTTCGTGCCGATGGACGTCTCGACCTCGCGGGCGGCGTACGCCGTCGTCCGCGCCCCCGAACACCTCATCGAGAGCGGCGACGTCACCGAGACCGGCGTGCAGTCGGCGTTCAGCACGTGGAAGCGGAAGAACGACATCGGCGGCGCCGTCGGCATGACGACGCTGACGCCGAAGGAGGGCCGCGGCAACGACGTCGACGTCCTGCTGTTGCTCGGCGGCTTCGACCTGAATCCGCTGCTCGACCACGCCCGCGACGCGTTCGAAGAGCACAAGGACAACATCGAGGTCGCCAGACAGCTCGGGAACGGCGCGGAGAACGCGATTTCGGAGGCGCACCTCGCCGACCTGGAGGAGAACCTCGACCGGTACGTGTCGCTGAACGCGAGGTGACGACGGCATGAAACCACTCCGGACCCGGTCGGTGTTCGCCGTGCTCCTCGCCGTCCTCGTCGTCGGCGCCGCGGCGACGCCGCTCGCCGCCGCGGCGACGACCCAGGCCACGACCCCGGCGGCGACGCACGAATCAGCGGCGAACGCCGCCACGACGACCCAAGGAGCGGTGTCGCCGCCGGACGACGCCGTCACGGCCGCGCTCGCCGGCTCGGACGCCAGCCAGACGGACAGCGGCGGGCTGCGCGTCCGCATCAGCCGGTCGGCGGTCGCCGACCGGAGCGTCGAAATCGCGGTGTCGGCCGGCTCGAAGCGCCTCCAGACGTACCGGAAGACGCCGACGAACGCGAACGCCAACGGGACGCACTACCGGTACGTGGTCGGCGCGGACGCGCTGCCCGACGCGAACCTCGCGGAGGCGACGGTGGTCGTCCGGTCGAACGGGACGGCGGTGTACAACGAGACGCTCGACCTCCGGTACGTGGCGCTGGAAGGCGGCTCCGCGGCGTTCGACGGTAAGGGACGGCTGACGGTCGGGACGACGAAGCAGGTCGGGCTCGGCTCCGCCGCCGTCACCCTGAACGTGACGTCCGAGAGCGGAACCGCCGTCACCGCCTCGGCGACGCAGGTGAACAACGGGACGCTGCGGCTTCCGCGGTCCGACGCCTTCACCGCCCTGCTCACCCCGCCGCGGTCGGTGACCGTCTCGGACGCCGACGGCGGCGTCACCGTCACCGGGTCGGTCACCGCCGACCTCGGGTCGCTCGCCGCGCCGACGACGACGGTTGCCGGGAGCAAAATCGTCGTCGAGTCGCCGCTGCTCGTCGCGGACACGCAGTACACGGTCGCGATACGGACCGCCGGCCCCGCCGGGACGTACGCGGTGCACGAGACGGCCGAAACCGGCCGAATCGTCGTCACGAACGAGTACGTCGCCGGCGCCGACCGCGTGAACGCCACCGTCACCGTCGAGGGCGCGACCGTCGTCGACGACTCGACGAAGCCCGGAGAAATCATCGACGCGAAACTCCGGTCCGGGACGACGCTCGCCGCCGGACAGGCCGTCCCGGTCGACTCGGTCACCCGGGCGCTCCTCGTGACGAGCGACGGCGTCCAGACGCTCACCGGCGTCGCCGTCGACGGCTCGACGGTGTCGCTCGGCGACGTCTCGCTGAACGGGTCCAGCGGCTACCTGCTCGCGCTCGCCGGCGACTCCGGCGCGTCGGCCGTCCTGTCCGTCGGGAACGCGTCGTTCGACGCGCTCGGCTCCGCGGGCGGCAGCCCGTTCGGGGCGACGAACGCCGCCGCTGCCGTCCAGAACGGCACGGCGAACGGCACCGCAGGCACGACCAACGGGACGACGAACGGCACGACGAACGGAACGGCGGGCGGCGGGGGAGCGAAGGCCGGCGGACTCCTCGGCGGGGAAACTTACGGAGTCCCGAACTTGGCGTTCGTCGTCATACTGGTGCTCCTCCTGCTCGCCATCGTCGTGCTGCTCGTCTGGGATACGTTCCTGCGCGACGACTCCTCTGGCGGTGCTGGCGGCGGGGGGAGCCGGACGATTCAGGTCGACGTCCGCGACGGCTTCGCCGGCGGCCCGTTCGGCGCGCCCGTCCACCTGCTCGCGGAGTCGACGTCCGGCGGCGGGCGGCAGGGCGGCCGGAACGTCTCGGGGCCGCAGCCCCGCGAGTTCGAAATCGACGGCGGCGGCGACACCGTCGACCTGCCGCGGGAAGGCTGGCGGCTGACGGCGTCGTACAACGGGCTGAAGGACACCGAGACGGTCGAACTGGTCGACCCGGACCGCGCCGAACTCACGATTCCGCCGGCGCGGAAGTCGATGACCGTCGTCGACGAGGCGGGCGACCCCATCAGCGGCGCGACGGTCGAGGTGAGCTACGACGGCTCCACGGTGCAGGAGGCGACCGACGCCGACGGCGTCGCCCGGTTCGAGCTGCCGCCGACCGCGTCGGACCTGGCGGTGCGCGCCAGCCACGACCGGTTCACGGAGGAGTCGACCGAGGTGGACGACCTCGACGCGTTCCCGTCGGAGGTCCGGCTCATCGGGAAGACCGGCGGGCTCACGGTGACGACGACCGTCGGCGGTGAGCGGACCGGCGCCGTCGATGTGACGCTGACCGCCGACGAGGACTGGCTCGCCGACCACGTCCAGGGCGCCGCGCCGGAGAACCGCGACGGCACCGTCGACTTCGGCGAACTCCCGGTCGGCCGATACCGGCTCACCGGCAGCGTCGACGCACCGGCGTTCAGCGAGGCGACGACGACGGTGCAGCTCACGGAGGACGCGACCCAGCGCGAGACGCTCGACGTCGCCTTCGACTTCCGGCTCTCCGACCGGCAGCGCGACGAACTGGCGGCGCTCCGCGACGAGGCCGACGACCTCGTGCCGTCGAGCCAGCTCGACACCGCCGTCCACCGGTACTACGCCAGCGTCATCCACGACCTGGCGGACACGGTGGAGGAGGTACCGAGCCGCGGCGTCGCGTTCGCCGACGGCGGCGTCGACCCGGACCGCAGCGTCGACGGGATGCTGTCGGTCGGCCGCGGCGTCGTCTCCGTCATCGACGACGCGATGAACACGAAACACAACGTCGACCTGTTCAGCGCCTGCGCCGACCTCCGCGACGTCTCCGTGACGTGGAGCGGCGCCTACCGCCTCGACGACTTCCTGTCGTACGCGGCGATGGACCGCGTCGACCAGCGGTCCGACCTCAAAGACCGCGTCGACGACCTCGACGAGTTCCTCGACGACGCCCGCCGCGACGTGACGGTCATCTCGCCGGCCCAGGCGCTGCTGGACGAACTCCAGCAGTACGTCAGGGAGACGCGGGAGGCCGACGCCGTGAAGAACGCCGCGTTCGTGTTCGTCGTCGTCGGCGTCGCGGACGCGGTCGAGTCCCTGTTCGACGAACCTGCCCTCCTCGATAGACTCAACAGAACGGTGTACTAACATGACGGACACATCACTCACGAGGGCGCTGCTGGCCGTCTGTCTCTGCGCCACCGTCGTCGCTGGCTCGGTGCCGGCGACGGCGACCGCGTCGGCGGCCGACGGGTCGCTGACCGCCGACGAGGCGCTCCAGCAGCTCCAAGGGTTCGAGGACGAACCGGCGTTTCAGACGTACAGCGAGTTCGAAGTGCTGCGGAGCCAGGCCGTCACCGCAGTCCAGGTCGGGACGTTCACCGACGCCGACCGGAAACGGATGCAGGCGGTGCTGACGGTGCTGACGCGGTTCGTCGACGCCTACGACGAGGCGCAGAACGGCAGCCGTATCGACAGCCTCGCGCTCGCCAACGAGACGGCGGCGGCCATCGACGCGCTGCGGGCCGCCGGCGGAACGCAGTACGCGACGCTGGCCCGGCTCGGCCTCGAACGGTTCTACCGGGTGCAGGGCGACGCGCTGTACGAACGGGCGCGGAGCGCCGCTAACACGTCGACGCAGCTCAGGTACCTGGACGCCGCCGCGCAGGCGTTCAAGGCGGGCGGCGCAGCGAGCCGGTACTCGCAGGTCAGCGCGGAGGAGAGCCGGGTGCGCGCGACGTTCCGCGCCGACCGTCAGCGGATGCTGCGCGCGATGAACCAGTCCGCGGCGTTCCTGAACCGGTGCGGCGAGTCGTGCACGTCGCCGACGGGCGCCGTCGCCTCGCTCGGCGTCGGCGTGTTCGGGCAGTACCAGAACGCCCGCGCCGCCGCGGCCGACGCGAGAACAGCCGTCCGGCTCGCCGAGAAGCACGGGCTGCAGGAGGCCGCCGCACGCGCCTCCTCGCTGTCTGAGTCGATTGCCGCGGCGCGGCTCGCGCTCGCGCTCGCCGGGTCGCTGCTCGGATTCGTCTACGCCGGCCTGCTCGGCACCGTCGCGATGCTCGTCGCCATCAGGGTCGCGACGTGGGCGCAGGACGTCGACGGGTCGCAGGTCGGCCGCGTCGTTCCGCGGGAGCCGGTGGAGGTGGCGGACCAATGAGCCGCACCGCCCGCCGGTCGACCGCCGCGCGCGCCGCGACCGTCGCCGTCGCCGCGCTGTTCCTGCTCGGCGTCGCGACGCCGGCGCTCGCCGCGTCGACATCGGTGCAGGTGGACGCCGCGCTCACCGACCAGACGCGGACCGACGAGCTGTCGTTCACGTTCACGGCGTCGTCGAACCAGACTGTGACGGCGACGAGCGGCTTCTCGCGCGCCGGCGGCAACGTCCAGTTCCAGTTCGACCGCTGGGAGCGCACCGACGGCGGCGGCTCCGGGTCGTCGAACTCCTGGCAGGTCGTCTCCGGCGGCTCCTACCGCGTCACCTACGAGGTCACGGTGACCGGCGACGTCGACGACACCACCTACTCCGGAACCGTCGAGGTCTCCGGCGGCGCCGGCACCGAAGCGTCCGAACAGCTCTCCGTGAACGTCGACGTGCTGTACCCGCAGTTCGGCTCCATCGGCGCCGGCAACCCGACGTTCGTGTTCGACGACGGCAGCGGCAGCACGCAGACCCAGGAGTTCGACGTCACCGTCGAGAACACCGGGCAGGGCGTGATGGTGCTCTCGGACGTGACGTTCTCGAACGTCCCGAGCGGCTTCTCCGTCACCGCCGTCGACGTCCCGAACACCATCGCCGCGAACAGCCAGGGGACCGTGACGGTCCGCGTGGAGGCGGACAGCAGCGTCTCCAGCGGCAGTCACAGCTTCACGATGAACGTCGCTGACAACCTCGACTCCGTGAGCGACGCCTCCTCGTCCATCAGCGTCGACGTCAGGAAGCCGCCGGTCGCGGACGTCTCCGGCTCCGAAATCAACGTCGGCGACGTCCTCGTCGGCACCAGCAAGTCGACCGAGTTCACGGTGAACGAGGTCGGCGGCTACAGCGGCATCGACGGCGTCTCCATCGAGGTCGTCGGCAACGAACAGTCCGGCTCCGTCTCGTTCAGCGGCTCCGTCTCCACGAGCGCCGGCGGCAGCGACACGGCGTCCGTGACGGTCAGGGCCGCCGAGGGCGCAGCCCAGCACTCCACACTGTCGTGGGACGTCGAAATCACGCCGTACGCCGAGTACGCGCCGACGCGGACCGTCACCGTGACGGCGCGCGTCATCCACCCGGCGAAGCTTCAGCGCGTCGGCTTGAACCAGGTGACGGTTCCGTTCGACCAGCCGCGGTCGGAGGTGTCGACGTTCACGGAGGAGTCGACCGTCGACATCGTGAACTCCGGTGACCTGGAGATGAACGTCCAGAGCGCCTCCGCGTCGATGCAGAGCGGCGGGCAGTACCTCTCGGCGTCCGTCGAGAACGTCCCGAGCACCGTCGGCGGCCTGTCCACCGGTGAAGCCACGCTCGTCGTCGAGGCGGACGCAGACGCGCCGGAGGGAACCCACACCGTCCAGGTGACCGTCGACACCGAGAGCGCCGGCACCAAGACCATCACGCGCAGCGTCACGATCTCCCAGCAGCCGAGCCTCGGCGTTCAGAGCACCGTCCAGTACGGCGAGGTCACGGTGACCGAAAACCGGACGCAGAGCATCGACGTCGCCGAACAGCTCGGCTACGAGTCCATCACCGGCCTCCAGATTCAGAAGGTGTCCGGGCCGAACAAGTGGCTGACCGTGGTCGAACGGCCGCCGAGCCGGATCGAACCCGGCCAGGTGTCGCCGCTCGTCGTCGCGCTCCGGTTCGACACGCAGGCGGAACTGTACAAGCAGTACCGCTGGAAGTTCCGCGTCTCCGCGGACAACGTCCCGACGAAGACGATCACCGTCGTCGCCCGCCCGAAGCCGTACAGCTTCGACCAGATCACGCAGCCGCTCAGCGACACGGCGAGCCAGGGCGGCTGGCAGGCCGCCACGACGCGGCCGATGAACCAGATGCTGCTGCTGCTCGAAGAGCGCCTGAAAGGAGACGGCGCCGTCGCCGGCGACGACCTCTCGCGGGCGCTCGCCGGCGGCCGCGCGGCGCTGCTGTTCGTCGACTCGCTCGAACGCGCACGGACGGCGCGCCAGCAGGGGAACTACTCGGAGGCGCAGCGCGCGCTCGCCCGGGCCGCCGTTGCCCGCGACCTGCTCGCCCAGTACGTCAACAACCTCCAGGGAGACAAGCTGCAGTCGACAGCGTCGCCGGCCGTCGCCGCGGCGAACGAGGCGTTCGCCGCCACCGCGGCGAAGCAGCGCAGCCACTACGAGGAGGTGCTGGCGGCGAACGAGTCGGTCATCCGGAACGCGCAGGCGCACCGGGCGCTGATGCGGCTCGCCGAGTACACCGGCAACAGCCAGCAGGCGCAGACGCACCGCGAGGCGTACCAGCGCGCCTCCGAGAAGTACCTGCGGCTGGTGGAGCACGCCGCCAACAGCAGCGCCCGCGCGCAGGTGCTCTGGTCCGGGTTCCGCGACAACGCCACGCTCGTCATCGCCGACTACCCGCTCGTGTTGAACCCGGCGCGGGTCGACAGCGTGTACGCGACCACGAACCGCGTCGAGTCGCTGTTCTCAGAGGCCGCGTCGACGTACGCGCGCGCCGGCGCGACCGACGAGGCGGCCGCCACCCGGCAGCGGGCGTCGGCGGTCAGTTCGCGAATCCAGGCCGCGCGGTACAGCCTGCTCGGCGCCAGCGCCGTCTACGGCGCCGCGTTCCTGCTGCTGCTCGTGCGCATCGGCCGGAACACGTACGCGTACGTCCGCGACGCGGACGCCGCGACCACCGGCGACTTCCTGCTGCAGACCTGACCGCGGCAGGGACTCGCCACACGGCCCGACCGGATTCTTTCCGTTCGCTTACTCGCCGCTGCTGAGCGACCCGCTCGAGAACGGTCCGGGGACGAACGTCGGAGGCGAAGAAGGAACGTCGCAGCCGCCCGAACCGCATCGTCACCACCCGCAAGCATCGGCGTCGGAGGTACGCAGGCTGGCCGCTGTGCGTCAGCGGTAGGCGGTGGAGAGCCGGTCCGGGAGGTCGCGGCCGTGGCCGCCGGCGTCGTCTTCGATGCGCCAGGCGTCGCTCGGAATGTCGCCGTCGCCGTCCGCGGACGCGGCGACCGTGACGGTCCGTTCGTCGGCGTCGGCGCCGTCCGCGGTGAGCGTCAGCGTGACCGTGACGGCGTCGCCGCCGTCGACGCCGTCGACGTCGACGATGTGTTCGACGGACTCGCCGGCGCCGAACGACTCGACGGTCTGCGGGACGTACATCGTGTCGTCGACCGCCCCGCCGGACGCCTCGACGGTGACGCCGCTCACGTCGCCGCCGGCGTTGGTGAGTTCGACGAACAGCGCGCCGCGTCCGTCGACGACCCGCGAGTCCGTCTGGAGCGCGACGTCGACGTCCGCCAGCGCGCTCGCGTCGTCGTCTCCGACGAGCGACTCGTGGGGGCACAGCGTCCGCACCGTCTGCCGGTCGGCGCCCACCTGCCCGACGAGTTTCGCGACGACGACGCGGCGGTCCGGCTGCACCGGGAGGTCGACCTCGCCGGTCGCGGTGCCGCCCGCCGCGTCGATGTCGACCGGCACCTGCACGTCGGTGTCCGGGAAGACGAGTTCGGAGAACGACCAGTTCCCGCCGTCGGTTTCGAGGCTGTACGTCAGCGTCGCGCCGCCGTCCGCGCGGTCCCGCCACGTCAACAGCGGGACGACCGGGCTCGCCTCCACCGCGAACTCCGCGCCGTCCTCCTCGATGGTTCCCCAGTCGCCGCGGAGCCGCACCGGCGGCACGGAGACGCGGTCGCCGTAGGCGACGTGGTACCGGCGGCCGTAGGCGGTGCTGCGTCCGCGGACCGACAGCGTCTCCTCGTAGCCGCCGTCGTCCGCGGACAGCGTGAACTCGACGGGCTGGTCGCCGTCGTTGTCGACGACGAGTTTCTCCTCGAACGTGATGCCGCGCCGCGGCGTCGACGCGAACGACCGCTCGACGGACACCGGCGCCCCCGTCGACCCGGCTGCCGCGGGGCCGGAGCCGGGGTCGGGCTCGGGCGCCGCGAGGCTGTCGGCGGACTCCGACACCGCCCGCGACGACGAGCCGCGGTTCGACCCGGCCGGGTCCGGCAGCAGGTCGCTGCGTTCGAGCGTCAGCGGCTCCGTCAGCCGGCCGCCCGAGGTCTCCACGACGACGTCGCGGGAGCCGTCTTCGACGACCGGGAGCAGCAGCCGGTAGGCGCCGTGTGCGGCGAGTTCGACGCTGCGGCTGTGCTCGACGTCGGCGGCCTGCGCGTTCCGGACGGTGAGGTCGTCCGTCGCGTCGGCCGGCGTGTCGTTACGGAGCGTCACGGCGACGAAGCCGTCGCCGGTGGCGTCCACCTCGATGTCGGTCGGAACCGTCGGGACGTCGAGTTCCACCGGCTCCGGGTCGACGCCGGCCGCCTCGACCGTGAGGTCGCCGGCGGGCAGCGGCGTCTCGACGGTCACGGTCTTCGTCTCGCCGGCGGAGACCGTGCCGACGTCGCGGCCGCCGACGCGGACGCCGTCGACCGCGGCGGTGCCGTCGTTGGCGACGTCGACCTCGACCGACAGCGTCCCGCGGTCGACGCGCATCGCGCCCGTCTCGACGGCGAGCGCGGCGGTCGCCTCCGTCACGTCGACCGACTCGGTCGTCGTTTCGCCGTCGACGCCCACCGTGACGTCGACGCTGTCGGCGTCCTCGTCGAACTCGCGGAGCACGACGCGGCGGCGACGCGTCTCGCCCGGGTCGAGCGTCACCGTCAGCACCGACGACGTCGGCGTCGCCCGGTCGGCGTCGACGGTGACCTCCGGCTCGACGGTCACGTCGCCGTCGTTCGTGAACTCGACGGCGACCGTGCCGTCCGACTTCGTACAGGAGTCGGAGACGACGTCGACGGAGACGGTGCCGTCCGTTTCGCCGGTCAGCGCGTACACCGTCGCGGTGGCGCCGTCGAGTTCACAGAGCAGGTCGCTTCCGACCGTCGACGCGGCGGTGCCGCGACCGCTGACGCCGTCGACGCCGAGCCGCGACCCGTCGGGGTCGACGCCGAACACGCCGGCGTTTCCGCGGCCCGGGAGCCACGCGGCGGCCTTCGGTGCGAGCCAGTCGGCGTCGACGTCGAGCGTCCACCGCAGCTCGCCGTCGTCGGTGTAGCCGGCGAGCCGTCCGTCCTTCAGAGCGACGACGACGAGGTCGTCGAGCAGGCCGACAGCCGTGGCGGCGCCGTCGAGCGACACCTCGGTCTGCACGTCGCCGTCGTCGTCGATGACGGTGAGGAACGACCAGGCGGCGACGCCGAGCCGGCCGTCGTACGCCGCGACGGACGGCGCCTCCGCGACGTCGGCGTGCGGCTGGTCGAGCCGGTCGCGCTCCACGCCGCTGCGCCCGTCGAACACGGCGAACTCGCCGCCGCCGGTCCGGACGAACACGGTGTCGGTCGTCGGGTCCGCGTCGACCGACTCCGCGCCGGCGATTTCGGCGCCCCAGACGCGGCTCCCCTCCAGGCTGTACGCCTCGAGCGCGTCGCCGGCGAGGACGTACGCGCGGCCGCCGACCGCGACGTCGTCGACGCCGTCGGCGTCCGTGAGCACCTGGTGGCCGTCGGTTCGCACCGCCTCGACCGCGCCGGTGTCGTCGGCGACCACGACGGCGTCGTCGCCGCCGGCGGCCGCCACCGGGTCGCCGAACTCGAACGAGTCCACCTGCAGGAACCGCGTGTCCGGCGCGGAGGAGCGCTGCTCGGTCACGTCACTCGACCCCCGCGTCCGCCTCGCCCGGCCCTGGCGCGTTCGCCGCCGCGATCTCCTGGGCCTGCTGTTCGATGTACGCTTTCATCTCCGGGTACCCCTCCAGTTCGGACGCCTGCTTCATCACCGACGAGACGTACTGCCGAACCGTCTTCGGCTCCATGTCGTCGAGCTTCGACAGCAGGTACTCCGTGTTCGGCGTAATGGCCTCCTCGTCCGGGTCGATGACGCTCTCGACGAGTTCGCGCTGGAGTTCGGAGCCGAGCACGCGGTCCGCGATTTCGGCGGGCGTGTAGCCGACAGACGCCTCGCCGAGCCGCTCCACGTCGACGTCGCCGTTCTCCGCGATGCGGCCGAGCGACTTCTCCCACACCTGCGCCATCACGTCCTCGTCCGGCTGCGGGATGAACTGCTGAATCGGGAAGCGCCGCGTCGCCGCCGGGTCGATGCTGAACGGCATGTTGGTCGCGCCGATGACGAGCAGGTTGTCCTCGACGTCGTTCATCTCCTGGAGGAACGCGTTCGTCAGCGCGCGCTCGTGCCGCTGGAGGTTGTCGTCGCTCCGGTCCGGAATCAGCGTCTCCACCTCGTCGAAAAACAGGACCGCGAAGCCGTCGCCGGCCGCCTCGTGCGCCTGCTCGAAGGCGGCGCGGACGTTCTTCTCGGACTCGCCGGCGTACTTCGAGACGACGTCGCTGCCGCGCACCTGCAGGAAGACGACCTCGCCGTAGCTGTCCTCGATGGTCGAGTTGTACTTCGCCTCGTAGGCGATGGCTTCAGACACCAGCGTCTTCCCGCAGCCCGGCGGCCCGTACAGCAGCATGCCGCCGCCGCGGTCGGCGAACTCCTCGCCGTACCGCGACACCACCTCGTCGCGGACGTCCGGCTCGAACAGCGACAGCACCATCTCCGCGGTCCGCTTCACCTCCTCGAGCCCCGCGACGTCCTCCTCGAAGTTCACCTGCGGGTTCGTCGGCGTGATGTCGATGGTCGCGTCCTCCTCGGCGCCGCGGCCGCCGCCTCCGCCGGGGCCGCCTCGACCGCCCGGACCACCGGGGCCGCCGGAGGACGCGCCGTCACCGCCGCCTGTGCCGGTCGGCGGCTCGTCCAGCGAGGCAGCCGGCGGCTCGTCGAGGAACTCCAGTTCGGTGTCGTCGTCGACGCGGAGCGTCGTCGCCGCCGGTTCCAGCGTGTCGACCGTGAACTCCACCTGCTCGTCGCCGAACTCGGCGACCTCCCGGATGGGGTGGAGCAGGTACTGGTTCGACCGGAGCGCGTCGGCGAGCGCTTCCTCGTTCGCGTTCTCCGCGTACAGCTCCGCGCGCTTGCAGCTCCGCACCGCGCCGAGCGAGACGTCGGCGTCGACGTAGAAGTCGCTGGTGCGGTCGATGCCGCCGAACAGCCGCGCGACGTTGCTGTTCAGGTACACCTTGTTCTTGATGGTGCTGGCGAAGCCGTCGTCCTCGGTGCGGACGCGGAAGAAGGCCTCGCGGCCGGCGTGCCGCACCCTGACGACGTCCGCGCCGGGGCCGACTTTGCTGCGGCCGACCGTGACGTGCGACGTCGGCTGGTCGTCCTTCGTAATCGGGGTGAGATTGAGCGAAGTCATGCGTGTGGGTTGTAAGCGTCGATGGTTCGGGTCGCGAACGCCCGTATCTGCTCGTACTCCGCGTCGACGAGGTCGTCCGGCGGATTCAGCCACAGCGCCCGGGCGGCCGTGAACCGCAGAACGCGGGCGCTGTCGCGCAGCGCGTCGGCGACGTCGCGGTACGCCGCGGCGGACGAGTCGCAGTCGACGAGTCCGAGCCGCCCCGCGACGCGGTCGTAGCGCGCCGCCGCGCCGTCGAACGCCTCGCCGACGAACGGGACGACGACGTACCAGTTCGCGACGCCCGCGCCGCGGGTCGGCAGCGGCACCGTGACGCCGTCGCCGTGCCGGCTGAGCCGGTCGGCGTCAGCCGCCGTCTCCACCGACTCCGCCGGCGGCGACTCCGCCGACCGGAGAGCCGCGAGCACGTCCTGCACCGCGGCGTCGACGCCCGACTCCGGCGTCTCTGTCGGCGTCGGCAGCGGCAGCGCCGCGTCGACGGTTTCGCCGAACTCCCGGAGCGCCGCGTCGAGCGACAGCACCTCGCTCCACAGCGCCGCCGGCTCCGGCATCTCCGTCCAATCGAGCGCGCGCTCGGCCGCGGCGTCGAACGTCCGCACGTAGCCGAGCCACGACGTCGCATCCATCTGTGGCTACGACTCGGTGATGATGTCCTGGTCGTCCTGTTCGAGCGCCTGCGTCGACTCGCTCAGCTCCTTCGCCTGCTCGGAGCTGCCGCGGATCTCGTCGAGGACGTCCTGGCCGCTCTCCTGCTCCATCCGCTCTTTCTTCGGGACGACGTTCCCCATCACGGACAGGACGTTCGTGAACTGCTCGGAGGCGTTCACGGCCTCCGTCGGCCACAGCTGCTGGGTCCGGATGCGGTCTCGCAGCTTCTGCTTTTGAATCTTGAACGACTGCTCGGTCGATTCGAGCTGCTCGATGACCTCGCCGAGGTCCATCTGCTCGGGGTTCGGGTCCGGAATCGTCTCCTCGTCGGTTTCGGCCTGCTCGATGAGGTTGTCGTAGTGGTAGTACTGCTCGCGGGCGTGGTTGAACCGCCGGAGCTCGTCCTCGTCCAGGTCGTCGACGTCGCGGTCTCCGGCGATGCTCAGCATCTCCTGTTGGTACTCCTCCCGCTTCGCCCGCAGGTCGTTCAGGTGCTCCGTGACGTCAGTCGTCTCCTCCGACCGCGACTCCAGCCGCTCCTGTGCGTCCTTCACGCGGTCGACCGCCGTGTTGATGCGGTCGGTGAGCGTGTCGAAAGCGGCCGCCCAGTTGCTGTACATCTTCACCGCCCGGTCCATCTCGGACTCGTCGTAGGTGTGCGGCGGCCGCAGCACCGTCAGTTCGGAGCCGTCGACGGTGATGATGTCGCGGTCTGCGAGGTAGTCGATGACGGCGCGGGCGGACTGCTCGTCGGTGGCGTGCGGGCTGTCCGCGAGCGCCGCCGCGGCCTGCTCGACGTCCATCACGGCGTTGCCGTCCTCGTCGATGGACAGTTCGTCGCCGAGCATGTCCTCGAGCAGGTACTGGAGGAGCTCCTCCCAGTTCCCGCTGTCTTCGGACCACTCGGCGAACCCCAGTTCGAACCTGACCGCCGATGTGGTCGGGTCCTGCGACCGGGCGACGACAGTTCCGTTCTCTTCGTCCTCGTCGAATTCGGTGTATCGCTGCATTGTGAAAGTCAGATGGGTTGGGTCCGTGTGTTCGGGTTCGAGTCAGTTCGGTCGGGTCAGTACTCCTCGTCGATGAGCTCCTCCGCGCGCTCGCGTATCTGCTTGCGGACGTACGCGTTCCCCTCGTCGCTCGTCGTGACGTGGAGCTCTTCGATGTCGTCGCGAATCTCCGATTTCAGCGAGTCCGCCGTCGCGGCCGTCGTGTCCCGCAGCACCGGACGGGTGAGCTCCGTCGCGTGCGACTCCACCTGCGCCTCCAGCGGCTCGCGGTGCACCGCCAGGTTCCGCGAGTCCAGCACCTCGATGGTCGGCTCGTCGTCGGTCGCGAACTCCTCGCGGACCGCCGAGATGACGTCGTCCTGCGAGAGGTCGGCCCCGCTCGACCGGACGTGCGCGAGCACGTTCGACCGGACGTCGATCTCGGATTCGAGCAGCGTCTCGTACTCCCGGAGCGGCATCACGTGGCCGGCGTCCTCGAACGCGGAGACGACGTCGTCGGCGAGGTCAGCGGCGGTCTGCTTCCCGAACTCGTCGAGCGCGGCGCGGACGAGGTACTCGCCGTCCATGTCGATGATGAGCCCCTCTCCCTGCAGGTAGCCGATGACGTCGGAGGTGGCCGCGACCGAAATCGCCTCCTCGAGCTGGTCGTGCGAAATCTTTCCGTGGACGCTCCGACGCTTCAGCTTCCCCTCCAGGTCGTCCTCGCCGGTCTCCTCTTTCAGCCGCCGGCCGACCGAGTAGTACTCGCGGCTCCCGGCCGCGATTCGCATCACGAGGTCCTGCCGCCGCAGCCCGTTCGCGAAGAACTCCGCGTCCTCGTGCGCGAGGTCGAACGCCTTCCGGAGGTCCTCTGTCGTCACCACCATCTGGTTCCGGAACACGCCCTTCAGGCGCTCCGTGATTCCGGTTCGGGTGCCGGTGCCGAACGGGTCCCAGTAGAAGACGCCCGACCGGATGCGTTCGATGCTGTAGTTTTCGTCCTCCGCCATCTCTCGGAGCGCCTCCTTCGTCTCCGAGGTCGACAGCGTCGGCGCTTTCAGCTTGCTCTTCTCGCGCGACTCGTACTGGTCTTTGAGCTGGTCCCGGACGCGGTCGACGTACAGGAAGCCGTAGTTGTCCTGAGCGATATCCTGAGAGATGTCCTCTAAGACGTCCCGGTCGACAGGGCGGAGCGGCATCGATACGGTAAACGAATCGTAACTATACTAAACTTTACCCCACGCTGCCGTGTCCCGACCGCCTCATTTAGGCGGCGTTCGCCGGAAAGAATCGGTGTGCGGGTCGCCGCGCGGCGCTCCCGTCACGCCGACCCGTCACGGGACACCGGAATCGTCACCGGCGGCATCCCGCCGGCGAGGCCGCCGAAGGCGGTTTCGTACCCCTCGTGGCGGGCCGTCTGCGGCCACACGGTCGGCGTCAGCGTCAGTTCGTCGCCGTCCGCGACCGCTGCGTCGACGACGGCGCCGTAGTGGTACGACAGCGACGGGTCGAGCGTCCGCGTCAGCTCGCCGGCGAACACTTCGTCGCCGCCGCGGGTCAGCGTCGCCTCCAGCGCCATCGCCGGGACGAGCATCCGGTTGTACGGCGTCCGCGCGGAAACCGCGAGATACGCCGACCCCTCGCCGGCGCCGTCGCCCCCGGCGTCGACGCCGCTCGGCGGTGATTCCAGCACCGTCGCGACCAGCACGGCGTCGTTGCTCGACGCCGCCCCGACGACGGTTCCGGGGAGCGCGTCCCGCGCCGGCGCACGCGAATCCGGGAGCGCCTCGTGGGTCATCGGGTCGACGGCGCCCGGTTCGCCGCCGCGTTCGAGCGTCCGGAACGGAATCTCCTCTTTCGCGGCGGCGCTGTAGTCGAACTCCACGTCGATGTCCGCGGGTTCGTCGAGCCGGTCCGCGAACGCGCCGGTTCGGCGCGTCGAGACGGCGCCGACCGAGAGCGTCGCCGTGTACGCGCCGTCGCCGTTCAGCGAGAAGTTCGCGCCGTAGTGGAACCCCATCGGTTGGGACAGCATCGGGTAGATGACCTCCTGGGTCACCAGGTCGCCGTCCTGCGTCACCTCGACCGACAGGCCGGTTTCGGGAAGCACCTGCCCGGTCTCGGCGTCCCAGACGACCGCCATCAGGTGGAGGTCGTCGTCCGACCCGATGGACGTCCGTTCGACGGCGGCGCCGTTGACGTTCCAGAAGCGGTGGGCGTACGAGTACAGCAGCGCGACCGAGTAGTCGCCGACGGTCCGGGTGCCGACGACCTTCATCCCCTCGACGTGCCCCGGGACGTAGACGCCGTCCGGCCGGTCAGACGGCACCGGCGGGACGCCGGCACCGCCCGTCTCCCGGAGTCTGAATCCGAGACAGCCCGCGGCGGCCCCCGCCAGTCCGGTCGCGGCGCCGGTGCGAAGGAAACTGCGTCGCTTCATCGGCGCACCTTCGCCCCCGGAGTGAAAGCCCGTTCCGGTTTCGGCTCTCGCTGTCCGCCTGGACGCGCGAACCCGGTCATTCCGTCTCACCGTCCGGCGTCGGGAGCGCGCGCAGCGACCGCGGTGGAACGAGGAAGTAGCCGCGTCGGCGGACGAAGATGTACTCCAGGATGCCGTTGTTGACGCGTTGGCGGACGGCCGGCGTCACGTCGGTCAGGTCGGCGCCGTTCATGGCGCGGCGCACCTCCTCGAACGCCGTGACGCGGCGCTGCAGCGACGGGAAGTGGAGGCTTGCGACGTCGCTGTCGGTCGACTCGAAGTGTCGGCGGAGCAGCCGCACGTCGCCGTCGGCGTCGCGGTTCGCCCGCGCGGCCTTCTGGGCGTGACCGACCCGTCCGTACTCCTTCGCCTGAGCGACCGTGTCGTCGACGAACCGGTCGACACCGGAGGAGTCGCCGAGGTTCGCGCCGACGCCCTCCACGAGGTCGTTCGCGGCGTGGCCGGGCGAGAACATCTCCATGACGCGCTCTCGGTGGTCCTGTTCGCCGTACCAGTCGGCGAGGCGTTGGCGCCAGTTCGCGACCACCTTCGTCGTGCCGTCGGCGAACGGGCCGTCGGGGAGCGTCACGTAGTCCTCGGTCGCCTGGTTCTTCCGGAAGCCGGCGACGAACCCCATGAACAGCGGCGACCGCTTCGGAACCGGGTTCGGCTCCGGGACCCCTTCGAGTCCGTCCGCGCGCTTGTGCGGCAAGCCGGCGCCGACGAACCCGGTTCTGCGCGACTCCACCGAGACGGCGTCGGTGAGCGGCGCAGGGACGTCGACGCCGTTCGCGACGTCCCGCTCTCCGCGGAGCGCAGCGTCCGCCTCCAGGACGACGTCGGCGCGGTCGGACGCCAGGTGAACCAGGAGGTCCTGCGTGTCGAACTCGGGTTCTTCGAACCCGGAGAGCCGCGCCGGCTTCGGCAGGTCCACGGACGGCGGCAGCGACGCCTCGAACCGGTCGAAGTACGCCGGCGAATATGCGGCCGAGTGCAGCAGCGCGTCGTGGCTCCACGCGTACGCGTCGTCCAGCGCGTCGAGCGCCGCCGAAACGACGCCGCGTTCGTCGGCGGAGGGCGGCCCGTCGTGCGGCAGCGAGCAGTACAGCAGCACCTGGTGTTTCGGGAGGAGGTGGTTGCCGGCGTCGTCGGTGCGGACGTAGTCGTTCCAGGCGTGCTGTCGGTCCGGGTGCGCCGCCGCGCCGTCGCCGGTCGGAACGGGGTCGTCGCCGACGCGGTCGAGACACGCGGACAGTGCCGCCGCGCCGCCGACGGCGACCGCGCGCTTCACGAACGCGCGCCGCGGCAGCGAGGCGTCGAGCGAACTCATCGGCGGTCGTTTGGACTGGCCGGGAAAGGCGGTGTCGGTTCGCGGCCCCCCGCCGCACGTGAGTCCGGGCTGCGCCGTGCGGCGCCGTGCGGCTCCGCGACCGGAACCGGTAAGCGCCGGCTCCCCGCAAGGGAATCCGTGGACGAGACGGTGGAGTGGCTCCGGTCGCGGCCGTACTACGAGGGGCAGATCGCGGACCACCGCGTCCTGTCCGGCCGCGACCCGGAGTTCGCAGACGTCGACCTGGAACCGCGGCTCGCCGACGCGCTCGAATCGGACGGCGTCGACCGGCTGTACCGGCATCAAGCGGAGGCGGTGGAGGCGGTCCGCGGCGGCGACGACGCCGTGTTGGCGACCCGGACGGCGAGCGGGAAGTCGCTGGCGTACACGGTGCCGGCGTTCGAGAACGCGATGGACCACGGCGGCCGGACGCTGTATCTCGCGCCGCAGAACGCGCTCATCGCCGACCAGCAGGAGACGCTGACCGACCTGGCGCGCGCGCTCGGCTTCGGCTCGCGGGTCTCCGTCGACCAGTACACGGGCAGGCTCTCGGACGCGGAGAAGCGCGACGTCCGGGACGCGCGGCCGACGGTGCTGCTGTCGAACCCGGACATGCTGCACTACGCGCTGCTCCCGTGGGCGTACAAGCAGTGGGAGTGGTTCTTCTCGTCGGTCGAACTCGTCGTCGTCGACGAGGTGCACAGCTACCGCGGCGTCTTCGGCAGCCACGTCGCGATGGTGCTGCGGCGGCTAAACCGGCTCTGTGAGCGGTACGGCGCCGACCCGCAGTTCGTCTGCTGTTCGGCGACCATCGGGAACCCGGTCGAGCACGCCGCCCGCATCACCGGCCAGCCCGAATCCGGGTTCCGGCTCGTCGACGAGGACGCGTCGGCGCGCGGGCCGCGACACTGGCTGCTGTGGAATCCGCCCGAGTACACCGGGCGGACAGCGGATCAGCAGTCCGGGCGGCGCCGGTCGAGTCACACCGAGACGAAGCGGCTGTTCTGCGACCTCGTGGAGCGCGGCTACCAGACGCTCGTGTTCACTCGGGCGCGCCAGACCGCAGAGCGGTACGCCACGGACTCCGCGTCAGAGCTCCGCGACCGCGGCGAACACGACCTCGCCGCCGGCGTCGAGGCGTACCAGGCGGCGCTGACCGACGAGAAGCGCCGCGAAATCGAGGCCGGGCTGCACAGCGGCGACACCTGCGGCGTCTGGTCGACGAACGCGCTCGAACTCGGCGTCGACGTCGGCGGCCTCGACGCCGTCATCCTCGACGGCTACCCCGGCACCCGGATGTCGGCGTTCCAGCAGGCCGGCCGCGCCGGCCGCGGCGACGACCCCGCGCTCGTCGTCATGGTCGGCGGCGAAGACCAGCTCGACCAGTACCTGCTGTCGAACCCGGACGACTTCTTCGGCGGCGACCCCGAGCGCGCCATGAGCGACCCGGAGAACGCCGAACTGCTCCCCGGCCACGTCGCCAGCGCGGCCGCGGAGAACTGGCTCTCGCGCGACGACGCGCGGCACTTCGGCGAGACGTTCCCGTCGGTCGTCGACGACCTCGAATCCGACGGCGTGCTCGAACGCCGCGACACCGCCGACGGCGTCCGGTGGACGCACGACGGCGACGGCAGCCCGCAGCACTCGATGAGCCTCCGCACCATCGACGACCGCGAGGTGAACCTCCGCGACGCCCGTACCAACGACCGCATCGCGTCGCTGTCGCTGTCGGACGCGCTCCGGGACGCACACCCCGGCGCGATTTACCACCACCAGGGGCAGACGTACGAGGTGACCGACCTCGACCTGGACCGCGACGTCGCCGAACTTCAGCCGACGTGGGCCGACTACTACACGCGCGTCCTCACCGAAAAGGACGTCACCGTGAACGAGGACGTCCGCGAGCAGCCGCTCGCCGCCAGGCCGGACACGCCGGTCCGGTTCGCGGACGTCACGGTGACCGAACAGATAACCGGGTTCGAGCGGAAGGACGGCCGGACCGGCGAGACCATCGGGACGCAACAGGTGGACCTGCCGGAGACCGAACTGCGGACGAAGGCACTGTACTACACGGTGCCGGCGGACGTCGAGGCGTCGATGCGCGAACGCGGCGGCGAGTACGGCTTCAACGGCGGCATCCACGCCGCCGAGCACGGCATGATTTCGCTGCTGCCGCTGTCGCTGCTGTGCGACCGCGGCGACGTCGGCGGCGTGTCGACGCCGCACCACCCGTACACGGGCCAGTCGACCGTGTTCATCTACGACGGCTACCCGGGCGGCGTCGGCCTCACCCGCGCGGCGTTCGACGACGCGGAGCGGCTGATGGCGCGGACCGCCCGGATGATCGACGGCTGCGGCTGCGAGGGCGGCTGCCCGGCGTGCGTCCAGTCGCCGCACTGCGGGAACGCGAACGACCCGCTGTCGAAGCCCGAAGCGGTCGACCTACTGACGGCGCTGAGCGGAACGAATCTGGGCGCCTAGCCGCTGTGGACCAGCGGTTGTCGGAGAGGTGGGTGAGGGAGCGACAGGACTATTTGAAATCGAGACTAACAATCTGGACGGGCGCGCGCGGGGGAGGGCCGATAGCAGCGGCGCAGCCGACATCGGCGACTACAGATTCACTCACGCCAGAGTTAATTTCGGAAAGCGTTAAGTATCGGCTCTCGAAAAAGGGCGTTGACCTCTGACACGGAGGGTCGAACATGAAGGATACAGGACTTTCACGACGCACGTACATCAAAGGCGCAGCGGGCGCCGGTGCCGCAGGACTGACCGGCTTCGCCGGCTGTCTCGGCGGTAACGGCGGCGGCAGTTCCGACCAACCCCTCGAAGTGCTTCACGGCTGGACGGGCGGCGACGGCGCGAAAGCCGCCGAGGCCCTCCAGAAAGCGTGGAAGGAGGCGCACGGCGACATCACGCTCGAGTTCAAGCCCATCGGCGGCGGCGGGAACACGAACCTGAACACGGTCGTCTCCAACCGCCTGTCGAACAACAACCCGCCGAGTTCGTTCGCCGGCTGGCCCGGCAAGAACCTCGTGAAGTACGAGGGCGTCCTCGGCAACATCACGGGCGTCTGGGAGGACGGACTGCTCGACGCGCACGTCGAGGAGGCCGCCCAGCTGTGCAAGTACAACGGCGAGTACCGCGCAGTCCCCATCGGCTCGCACCGACTCAACTGCCTGTTCTACAACTCCGCGGTCGTCGAGGAAGCCGGCGTCAACCCCGACGACCTCACCTCCGCGTCGAAGCTCATCGACGCGCTCGAGAAGGTGAAACAGAACACGGACAAGGTGCCGATGTCGCACGCGATGAAGGCGCCGTGGACGACGCTACAGCTCGTCGCCGCGGTGCTGCTGTCCACCGGCGGCTACGACACCTACATGAAGGTCGTGAACGGCGAGGGCGGCAAGTCCGCCGTCCGCGAGGCGTTCAAGACCACGAAGACCATCCTGCAGAACTACATCAGCGAGGACGCCTCCTCAATCGGCCTCACCGGGTCGAACGCCAAGATCATGAACGGCGAGGCGGCGTTCATCCACCAGGGCAACTGGGCGGCCGGCGCCTTCCGGAACAAGGAGAACTTCAACTACAACGAGGACTGGGGCTTCAAGACGTTCCCGGGCACGGAGAACCTCTACACGCTCCACATCGACTCGTTCATCTACCCCGGCAACAACCCGACCCCGCAGAAGGCGAAGACGTGGGAAGGGTTCGTCGGCTCGAAGAAGGCCCAGGTCGCGTTCAACCAGTACAAGGGCTCCATCCCGACGCGGACCGACGTGTCGATGGACGCCTTCGGTCCGTACCTGAAGGAGACGATGAACGACTTCCAGAACGCCGAGGAGAAGCCGCCGACGCTCGCACACGGCCTCGCGGTCGTGCCGGAGAAGCTCACGAGCCTGAAGGGCGTCATCTCCAACGAGTTCTCGGGGCCGTACAACGTCGACGCCGCGACCGAGAAGTTCGTCTCCACCATCCAGGGCTGAGGACACGACAGGCACACCCACCATGCACGAATTTTTCGTACGCCTGAAGAGAACGCTCACCGGCTGGTTCACCGACGGTCGACGCGCCATGACCGACGGCGGAACGGCCGCAGCGGAGCGAGGGGTCCGCGCCAGAATCGAAGACCGGTTCGGCGAAGACGTCGTCGAGTCCGCGCCGTTCTGGCTGCCGCCCTTCCTCCTGATGGGCTTTTTCGTATACGGCGCAATCGGCTGGAACATCCTCATCTCGCTGACGGACTACCAGGGGTTCGGCAGCGCCGACTACAGCCAGCTCGACTTCGAGATGTACACGCGGGCGTTCGCGGACCCGACGGTTCAGCAGGCCGCCGTCAACACGTTCGTCCTGCTGCTCGGGTTCACGCTCATCTCGCTCGCGCTCGGCATGTTCCTCGCGATACTCATCGACCGCGGCATCCGCAACGAGAACGTCGTCCGGACCGTCTACCTGCTCCCGATGAGCCTGTCGTTCGTCGTCACGGCCCAGTTCTGGCTGTGGATGTACGACTACAACAACGGCATCGTGAACCGGCTGCTCGGGCTGGTGAACCTCGGGCCGTACAACTTCATCGGGAACCCGAAGCTCGTTCTCGGTGCGGTCATCTTCGCGCTCGTCTGGCAGTTCAGCGGCTACGCCATGGTGGTGTATCTCGCTGCGCTCCGCGCCATCCCGGACTCGCACTTCGAGGCGGCGCAGGTCGACGGCGCGTCGACGGCGCGGATGTACTGGCGCGTCATCATCCCGCAGCTGCGCGGCGCGACCATCAGCGCCGCGGTCGTCCTGATGGTGTTCGCGCTGAAAGCGTTCGACTTCCTGTACTCGCTCGTCGGCGGGTACCGGCCGCCGAACGGCGCGGACATCCTCGCGACGAAGATGGTCCGTGAAGCGTATCAGAACACGAACTGGGCGTACGGCGCCGCCATCGCGGTCATCCTGTTCGTGATGGCGCTGGCCATCATCGGCCCGTACCTCACCTACCAGTACAAACACGACAACCTATGAGCACAGACACATCCGAGACGACCACCGACTCCGTCCTCGACAGCCTCGACGCCGGCCGCGTCATGCTGTACGCCGCCATCGGGCTGTTCATGGTGTTCTTCTTGACGCCCATCGAGTCCGGACTCGTCACGTCGTTCAAGACGGACGCGGCGGTCACGAACACGGCGCCGTACCTGCCACCGCTCGGAGACGGATTCTCGCTGAGCAACTACGTGACCGCCTTCGACATCCTGCTGAAAGGCATCTTCAACAGCCTGCTGTTCGCCGTCCCGGCGACGGTGTTCTCGGCGCTGCTCGGGAGCTTCGCCGCCTACGGCCTGACGCTCGTCGACTGGAAGTACCAGATTCCAGTGCTGGTGCTGTTCGTCGCCGGCGTCTTCATCCCGTACCAGGCGGTGCTGGTGCCGCTCTCGCGGCTGTACTCCATCGTGAACGTCGCGGAGCTGCTGAGTTTCGTGTGGGCGACCACCGGCGTCAGCTCCGAGTACGCGGACCTCATCGAGCTCATGGTGACGCACATCGCGTACGGCATCCCGATCTGCACGGTGCTGTTCCGGTCGTACTACCGGTCGATGAGCGACGAGATGATGGAGGCGGCGCGGCTCGACGGCGCCACCATCCGCCGCGTCTACCGGCGCATCGTCTTCCCCCTGTCGACGCCGATGTTCGCGGTCGTACTCATCTACCAGTTCACGCAGATCTGGAACGACCTGCTGTTCGCGCTCGTCATCGTCGCGACCAGCTCCAGCACCGCGGCGCCCGTGACGCTGTCACTGGCCGGGCTGGGCGCGTCGCTGCAGGGGCTCGACTTCGGCCTGCGGATGGCCGGCGCGTTCGTCGCCGCCCTGCCGACGCTCGTGGTGTACATCATGTTCGGCGAGGAGTTCGCTGAGGGGGTAGCTACCTAACCATGGCACAACTTGAACTCGACCACCTGACAAAGGTATTCGACGACGACGGTACAGACATCATCGCAGTCGACGACGTGACCATCGAAATCGAGGACGGCGAGTTCCTCGTGCTCGTCGGCCCGTCGGGCTGCGGGAAATCGACGACGCTCCGCATGGTCGCCGGCCTCGAAACCGTGACGTCCGGCGACATCCACCTCGGCGGGAAGACCATCACGAAACAGCGCCCCCAGGAGCGCGACATCGCGATGGTGTTCCAGTCGTACGCGCTGTATCCGCACATGTCCGTCCGGCAGAACATGTCGTTCGGGCTGGAGGAGTCGACAGACATGACGCAGGACGACATCGACGACCGCGTCACGCGCGCCGGCGAACTCCTCGGCATCCCGGAGCTGCTCGAACGGAAGCCCGGCGAACTGTCGGGCGGCCAGCAGCAGCGCGTCGCGCTCGGCCGCGCCATCGTCCGCGAACCCGAAGTGTTCCTGATGGACGAGCCGCTGTCGAACCTCGACGCGAAGCTCCGCTCGGAGATGCGGACGGAACTCCAGCGGCTCCAGGAGGACCTGGACACGACGACGATGTACGTCACCCACGACCAGACCGAGGCGATGACGATGGGTGACCGCATCGCCGTACTGAACGACGGCGAACTCCAGCAGGTCGGCACGCCGCTGGAGTGCTACCACGAACCGGCGAACAAGTTCGTCGCGGGCTTCATCGGAGAGCCGTCGATGAACTTCTTCGAACTCGATGTCGACGGCGACGAACTCGTCGGCGACGACTTCACCTACGCGCTCTCGCCCGACACGAAAGAGACGCTCGGCGGCGCCGCGAGCGTCACGCTCGGCATCCGGCCGGAGGACATCGAGCTTGTCGGCGACGCCGAAGGCGACCACGACTTCGCCGCGACCATCGACGTCGTCGAGCCGATGGGGAACGAGAACTCGGTGTACCTCGGCTTCTCCGCGGACACCGAAGACACGTTCGTCGCCACCGTCGGCGGCATGAAACAGGTCGAAGCCGGCGAGGAAGTCACGGTGCGCTTCCCAGAGGAAGCCATCCACCTGTTCGACACGACGACCGGCGAGGCGCTGAAGAACCGGTCGCTCGAACTCACCGAACCGAACGTTTAACGGCCGGCGGTCCGCCCCCGGTCGGTTCCGTTCTGCCGCCGGTTCTCCGATTCACGACGCAAGCAGCGACGCGTCCGGCGGGGCTCAGGTCCGCTTGCTGCGCGCTTCGCGGACGTCCGCTCCGTCCCGGACCTTGTCCGTACACTGCGGGCACACCCGCGGGTCGGACATGCTCTCCGGCGCGAACACCTTCACGTACTCCTCGGTGACGAAGGCCCCGCAGTTCTGACACTCGGCCATACGTCACTGTAACGACGAAAATTCGTTTAGGTTTTGTGGCCTGTTCGGCGTTCGGGGCGACGTGGACGGCGTCTCGCTCCGGCGGACGTCGTCGCCGCGGAGACCTCAGTTCGCCTCAGCGGTGTCGGTGCGCACCTTGTCGGCGAACTGTTCGCGGACCTTCCGAATCTTCGGGTCGGCATTGAACTGGCAGTACTGGTCCGCCGGGTTCTTCTCGTAGTAGTCCTGGTGGTACTCCTCCGCCTCGTAGAACGTCTCCAGCGGCTCGACCTCCGTCACGATGTCGTCGTCGTAGACGTCTTCGGCGTCGAGTTCGTCGACGAACTCCTCGACGGTGGCGCGCTGGTCCTCGTCGTGGTAGAGGACGATGCTGCGGTACTGGCTGCCGACGTCCGGCCCCTGCCGGTTCAGCGTCGTCGGGTCGTGGACCGTGAAGAACACGCGGAGCAGCTCCGGGTACGCGATCTCGTCGGGGTCGTACTCGACCTGAACGACCTCGGCGTGCCCGGTCGACCCGCTGCACACCTCCTCGTACGTCGGCGCTTCGGCGTCGCCGCCGGCGTAGCCGGACGTCACCGACTCGACGCCGCGGAGCTGTTTGAACGCCGACTCGACACACCAGAAGCAGCCGCCGCCGAACGTCGCTCGCTCGTATTCGCTCATGGGTGTACGGTCGGGCGGCGGCCGGATAAGCGTCGCGCCGACGGCAGACCGCTTCCCCGCCGGCCCGCTCGATCGTCGTCAGTCGACGGCGAAGTAGCGGTCGTAGTGGGCGGCGCAGCCCGGATTGAACGCCGCCGCGCAGTTCGGGCAGGCGTCGTCGGCGTCGACGTAGGTCTGAACCGTGAGCTCCGTTCCGCAGGCGCCACAGAGCACCGCCGGTTCGTCGAACCGGTCGGCGGGCCACCGTTCGGTCTCGTGCCCGGCCGCGTCGGCGTCGCCGCCGGCGGCCGCGTCGTGACACCTGTAACACGGGTAGTACGTCTCACAGCACGCGAACTTGATGGCGACGACGTCGGAGGCGCCGTCCCAGTGCGCACAGCGAGTCTCCGAGCCCACGTCGACGCCGCGGACGACCGCGCCGTCGACGACCACTTCCGAGAGCGGCGACGCCGACTCCGCGCGCTCGACACCTGAATCGGGGTCGGCGTCGGTCATCGGAGCACCGACGTGGCGCTGATCGCGCCCTCCTCGAGCGCGTAGAGGACCCGCTCGTCGAGGCTGCGGTCCGCCCAGTCGTCCGGCCGGTCGGCCGCCGGGAGCTGCTCGGCGGCGTCGACGAGGTCGGCGTGCACGAACCGGGCGTGCTCGCCGCACTCCGGGCAGACGGCGACGAAGTACCGGACCTGGTACGGCCGCGTCTGCTCGGCGCGGCAGGACGCACAGAGGTACGTCTCGGTCACACGGCACCGTCGGTGCGCCGGGTACTCGACGTTTTCGGGTAGCGGCGCGGCCGTCGGTCGCGTGGCGGCGCGAACGGACAGTCGGGTCAGTCCGCCCGGGTGTCTTCGAGCCGGTAGTAGGCGCCACAGCACGGGGACGGAGCGACGGAGCCGCGCTGGTCGGCGACCGACTGGGCGGCGGTCCGGGTCGTCCGGCACCGACGGCACCGGTCCGCGACGACGTCGCCGCAGCCGCGGCACCTGACGAGGTACCGGCCGCGGTGGAACGACGGGCAGTGACGGGTCGCGTCGACGTCGTCACACCGCCGGCGGAACGCCGCGCCGTGGCCGGTCGTCCCGAACCGCTGGACCTGTTCGACGTGGACCAGTTCGTGTCGGAGCGTCCGGTTCCACTCGGCGGCGTCGAACGCCTCGAACGCCCGCCACGTCAGGACGACGTCGCACTGGCCCGGCTCCTCGAACCGGGACGCGTCGGTGTCGAAGCCGTCGGCGAGTCGGTCCCAGTCGGCCGGCACGCCGACCTCGGCGTCCGGGAGCCGCGGGTACTTCACGGCCGCCGCGCGCCGCTTCGCGCGACGAGACACTCGCCACTCCCGAATCCGGTCGAAGTCGACGTCGACGCCGTACTCGTCGGCCGCACGGGCGGCGTAGCGGCGGCTGTAGGCGACGAGCGCGTCCGCGTCGTCGACGTCGTCGTAGTCGATACCGGATGGCTCCCGGCCGACCTCCGTCGTCGTTTCGGTTCCGGCGAACCACGCTGCGGACGGTGCGCCCCGGCGCCATGCCGCAGTCTCGACGCGCGGAGGGAACCGTCGCCGACAGGAGTCGTCCCCGTTGGAAGTCGTCTCCGTCAGCGCCGTCGCTTCAGGGGTTCCCGTCGGCGTCGTCGCTCGCGGCGTCGGTGCTTCGACGGTTCGTGACGTCGACGACGACCAGCGCCCCGATGGTGACGCCGGTGACGACGACCGCGGCAGTGACGGCGGCGGCTCGCGGCGTCCACGCGCCGGACGATTCGAGAACGGCAGCGGCACCGACGCCGACCGCGACGATTGCGGCGCTGATGAACAGTTGTGCGACGTCGTGTCTGCCGAGGTCGTGGTCCATGGGTCGGCTCACCTCCGGCCGTCCCGGGGTCGGGAGGCCGGGCCGAACCTCGGTTCGCAAGCCGGGGGCGGGATTTGAACCCGCGAAGTCTCGATTACAAGTCGAGTGCATGCACCGCCCATGCTCCCCCGGCGCGGGCTATCGTTCTTCGTCCTCCGTTTAATCGGTATCGTTTTCGGCGCTCTCCGTGCCGACCGGTTTCCGGTACTCGACGCGGTGTTCGCCGTAGCCGTGCCGCTCGTAGAACCGGCGCGCGCCGCCGTTGTCGGCCATCGCTTCGAGGGTGACGACGTCCGCGCCGTCCGCGGCGAGCGACTCCTCGGCGCGGCTGAGCAGTTCGGCGCCGACGCCGGAGCCGCGGTACGCCGGCCGCACGTAGAGGTTCTCCACGACGCCGCAGTCGACGTCCTGGTCGTACCCTTCCGACTCCGGGCCGCACGTGACGAACCCGACGACGACCGGCGCTCCCTCGACGTCGACGTCGTCGGCGCCGACGTCGGCATCGTCGTCGCGGTCAGTGTCACCGCCGCCTTCGGCGTCAGCGTCGCCGGCGGCGTCGGCTTCGGTGTCGGCCGAGCGGTCGGCTTCGGCGGCGCGGGCGACGAACAGGCCGCCGGTGACCGCGTGGCGCGCGGCGTCGTCGCGGGCGGCGGTCCGGTTCGGCGCCGCGGTGAGCGTCGACCCGTGGTCGCGCTGGCCGCGCGCCAACTCCACCCAGAGGTCGGCGACCGCGTCCGCGTCAGCGACGCTTCCGGGTTCGACCGCGACTCCGTCCATCGTTCACGGGAAGGAGCGTCGCAGGGTTGGGTGTTTCGCCCCGCACCTCTCAGGTCGCCAACGCCACCGTGAACCGTCGCTTCCCCGGATTTTTGCCGCTCGTGTGGGAACATTTAACTCCGTCAGGCCACCCGAGAACTGTGAGAAGGTATCGCAATGGGGATCAATGAAACGTACACGCGCGGACGGGAGTTCGCATCGAACCGGTCGTTCGCCATCCTGGCGACGCTGCTGGTGGTCGTGCTCCTGTTCGACGTGTTCAGACAGCTCTCGACGCCGGGCGGCCTCACGGTCGCCCAGCTCGTCACCTACCTGTGGGAGGGACTCGTCGTCGGCCTCTCCATCGGACTGGCGGGCGTCGGACTCTCGATGACGTACAGCATTCTGAACTTCGCGAACTTCGGCCACGGCGACTACGTCACCACCGGCGCGTTCGCCGGCTGGTCGGTCACGTGGCTCGTCGCCGGCTTCGGCCAGTTCGACGCGGCGACGCTGCTGTTCATCGGCTCCATCTCGACGCGCGAACTCGGCGTCTCCGTCGTGAACACGCCGCTCGCCATCGTCGCCGGCCTCGTCGTCTCGGCCGCCGTCGCGGTGGTGCTGTCGCTCGCCATCGACCGCGTCGTCTACAAGCCGATGCGCGACCAGGAAGGCATCTCGCTGCTCATCGCCTCCATCGGCGTCGCGCTCGCGCTCCGGTACACCATCTACATCATCTGGAGTTCCCGCACCCGCGGGCTCACCGACGCGCAGTCGGTCCCGGAGTTCACGCTGTCGCTGCCCGGCGGCGTCGTCGGCTTCGGCGGCCACCAGCTCACGCTGGTCGTCGTCGCGGCCGGACTGATGTACGGCGTGCATCTGCTGTTGCAGCGGACCAAGCTCGGGAAAGCGATGCGCGCGATGGCCGACAACGAGGACCTGGCCCGCGTCACCGGCATCCCGACCGAGCGCGTCGTCCGGTTCACCTGGATCATCGGCGGCGGCCTCGCGGGCGCCGGCGGCTTCCTCATCGCGCTCGAACGCGGCACGATGAACTTCCAGTTCGGCTGGATTCTGCTGCTGCTCATCTTCGCCGCCGTCATCCTCGGCGGCATCGGCTCCATCTACGGCGCCATGTTCGGCGGCGTCGTCATGGGGCTCGCACAGAACCTCGCGCTCGTCTGGATTCCGAGCGAGTTCTCGACGGTCGCCGCGTTCGCCGTCATGATATTCGTGCTGCTGTTCAAGCCGTCCGGACTGTTCTCGGGGGTGACGACGACGTGACAGTCGGCTTCGACGACGACCGCGACGTCCCCGGCTGGACCCCGTACCGCGAGTGGTTCCGGGACCGCTGGGCGGCCGGCGGCGCCGCCGCCTGGGCCACCGCGCTCGCACACCTCGCCGTCGGCTTCGCCGTCGTGTTCGCGGTGCTGTCGTTCGACCTGTCGTCGCTGCCGGTCGGCGGCAGCCTCATCGGCTTCATCTACGCCGGCGTCGTCGTCGCGGCGCTGTACGCCGCCGTCGCCCCGCCGGCGGAGCCGTACGTCGCGTGGCTGAGCGACCGGTGGGCCGTCTCCGACGTCGACAAACTCGCCATCATCCTCGGGCACGTCGCGGTCGGCTTCTTCGTGTTCGCCGTGGCGCTCGACCTCCCGTTCAACGGCCTCGTGAGTTCGCTCCGCTCGGTGCTGTTCTTCTCGGCGGTGTACGCGATGCTGGTGCTCGCGCTGAACCTCCACTGGGGGTACACGGGCGTGTTCAACATCGGCGTCGCCGGCTTCATGGCCGTCGGCGTCTACACCATGGCCATCCTGTCGTCGCCGGTCGACGCGGGCGCCGCCGGCATCCCCGGACTCGGGCTGCCGCTCCCGGTCGGCATCCTCGGCGGGATGCTGATGGCGTCGCTCGCCGGCCTCGTCGCCGCGCTTCCCGCGCTTCGGCTCCGCGCCGACTACTTCGCCATCGTCACGGTCGCGCTCTCGGAGATCATCCGCATCACGCTGAAGTCCCGGACGCTCCAGCAGTTCACGGTGCCGTGGCTCTCCACCGCCGGCGGGCTGTCGATTACGTCGCGGACGACCGGGACCGGCGGCGCGACCGGCATCTCGATGCCCGGGAATCCGCTCCGCCTGCTGTTCTACGAAGGGTTCGGTCCGGCCGCCGAGCCGGCGCTGCTCGGCTCCGTACTGTTCCCGCTGTTCGAAGGGCTCCGGATTCGGCTGATTCCACCGGGGTCGTCGTGGCTCGGCGTCGTTCCGCTGCCGGCGTTCACGCTCGACCTCGCCGTCCAGCCGCCGGTCATCGTCAACGCGGCGTACGTGCTCGTGCTCACGTGTTTCGTCGCGCTGTTTTACGTGCTGCTCGTCCGCGTCGGCAACTCCCCGTTCGGCCGCGTCCTCAAGGCCATCCGCGAGGACGAAACCGTCGCGGAGGCGCTCGGCAAGGACACGCGGCGGTTCAAAATCGTCGCGTTCATGTTCGGCTGCGGGCTGATGGGGCTCGGCGGCATCCTCTGGCAGGGCAGCCAGGGGTACACGAACCCGGGCGCGTTCAAGCCCATCATCACGTTCTACATCTGGGTCGCGCTCATCATCGGCGGCGCCGGCTCCAACACCGGGAGCGTGCTCGGCGGCGCGCTGTTCGCGTCGCTCGTCTGGCAGGGCCCGACGTACGTCCGCCGCGTCGTCACGAACTACGTCGAGTTCGGCGGGACGCCCGCGAACTTCCCGGCCGCGGTCGGGCCGCTGTTCGAAGGGAAGGTGCTGCCGATGCTGTCGTTCCTGCTCGCGAACGTCTCCGCGCTCCGATTCATCCTCGTCGGCGTCATCCTCGTCGCGCTGATGCAGCGCCGCCCCGAGGGGCTGCTCGGTCACCGCAAGGAGGAGGCCGCGGCGATTCCGCTCGGGCGGCCCGGGTCCGCCGACGGCGACTCCGACGGCCCAGATGCCGCGGACGCCGTTTCCGACGGAGGTGAGCCGCAGTGAACGACACAGCGGACGCAGACGCGGCGGCCGACCCGCGCGACGCCGACGGCGGCGGCGACGCCGCATCGGGCGGTCAGCCGCCGCTGGAGGTCGAGAATCTCCGGAAGACGTTCGGCGGCATCACGGCCGTCGACGGCGCGACGTTCTCCGTCGAGGAGGGGACGCTCACGGGGCTCATCGGGCCGAACGGCGCCGGGAAGTCGACGACGTTCAACTGCATCACCGGCGTCCACGAACCGACCGCCGGCGCCGTCCGGTTCCAGGGCGAGGACATCACCGGGCTCGAGACGCACGACATCGCGAACCGCGGCCTGGTCCGGACGTTCCAGATCGCCCGCGAACTGGAGGAGATGACGGTGCTCGAAAACATGATGCTCGCGCCGCAGGGGCAACTCGGCGAACGGTTCTTCCACTCGGTGCTGCCGGGGCTGCGCAGCCGCGTCGTCGGCGAGGAGGAGGAGCTGCTCGAACAGGTGTGGCAGCAGCTCGAATTCTTCGAAATCGACCACCTCGCCGAGGAGTACGCCGGGAACCTCTCCGGCGGCCAGCGGAAACTGCTGGAGATGGCGCGGGCGCTCATGACCGACCCGGAGCTCGTCCTGCTCGACGAGCCGCTGGCCGGCGTGAACCCGACGCTCGAAGAGAAGCTGCTCGACCGCATCCACGAGCTCCGCGAACGCGGGAACACGTTCCTGCTCGTGGAACACGACATGGACGTCATCATGAACAACTGCGAACGCGTCATCGTCATGCATCAGGGGCAGGTGCTCGCCGAGGGGCCGCCCGAGGCGGTCACGGAGAACGAACAGGTCATCGAGGCGTACCTCGGAGGTGACGTCGAATGACCGACGGAAGCGACGCCGCGGCTGACGGCGCCGACGCGACCGCCGCCGAGGAGGCCGACACGCCGGACGACTCCCTGCTGGAGGTCCGCGGCCTCGACGCCGGCTACGGCGACCTCCAGATTCTCTCGGACGTCGACCTCGACGTCGCCGCCGAGGAGTACGTGACGATCGTCGGGCCGAACGGCGCCGGGAAGTCGACGGTGATGAAGTCCGTCTTCGGGCTGACGACGTACATGGACGGCAGCATCGAGTTCGACGACGAGGAGATTCACGGCCTCCGACCGGAGGAAATCATCCACCTCGGCGTCGGCTACGTCCCGCAGAACGAGAACGTCTTCGAGAGCCTCACGGTCCGGGAGAACCTCGAGATGGGCGCGTACATCCTCGACGAAGTGCCGGAGGACCAGATTCGCGCCGTCTACGACCGGTTCCCGATTCTCGAGGAGCGCTCGGACCAGCGCGCCGGTACGATGTCCGGCGGGCAGCGGCAGATGCTCGCGATGGGTCGCGCGCTGATGCTCGACCCGGACCTGCTGCTGCTCGACGAGCCGTCGGCGGGGCTCGCCCCGGACCTCGTCGAGGAGATGTTCGACCGAATCGACCGCATCAACGACGACGGCACCGCCGTCCTGATGGTGGAGCAGAACGCGAAGGAGGCGCTTCGGCGCTGCGACCGCGGCTACGTCCTCGTGAACGGCGAGAACGCCTACGTCGACTCCGGCGAGGCGCTGCTCGGCGACGAACAGGTCCGCAAGGACTTCCTGGGCGGCTGAACCGCGCCGAACGCCCCCTCGGAGGCCGTCCGGCGCCGTCGCTGCCGGAGCGGTGGACGCGAACGGGGAGGAATCAGATCAGTTCAGGACGTAGCGGTCGCCGTCTTTCGTGACGTGGTCGGCGCCGCGGAGCGTTTTGAGGATGCTGTACAGCGAGATGCGTTTCATGCCGAGGCCGTCGCACAGTTCGTCCTCGGTGACGGCGCCGTGCGTGGCGAGGTACAGATACACCAGTTTCGCCCGCGGCGAGTTCAGGTCGTCCGGGACCTGCTCCATCGTCGGTTCGGTTGCCGAGTCCGACGCGGGGGTGGCGTCGGTTCGAGACGTGGCCTGCATTCGTACCCGCACCCAGTACTTCGACACCCGTAAAACTACTGTACGACGATAGTCGAAACCGGGTCGAGGCGGCCGAACGCAGCGACGAGCGGAAGTAACGGGAGGAGCGTGGCGTGGTTTCGCGGCCACCGCAGCGCCGATGCGGCCGCGGAGTTCGACTCGTGACGGAGAGAAACCGGGGTGCGCGTCGGTCGCGTCGACCGGCGGCGGCGACCGCTCTCGTCGGTGGTGAGTCGGCTCGGTCGGTCAGTACGACCGGATTTTCGGTTCGTACTCCTTCTCCTCGCCTTCGAGGATGACCGGCCGGTACCACAGCTCCGGCGTCCCGTCGTTCCACGACAGCATCGTGTGTTTCAGCCACTCGTCGTCGCGGCGCTCCTGGAACTCCGCGCGCCAGTGGGCGCCCCGGAACTCCTCACGGGCGAGCGCACCGAGCGTGATGGCTTCGGCGACGTCGATGACGTTCCGGGTCTCGATGGTCTGGATGAGTTCGGTGTTGAACGTCCGCGACGGGTCTTTCACGTAGACGTCCTGGTACGCCTCGCGGGCCTCGCGGATGTCCGCGAGCGCCTCTTTCAGCCCGTCCTCCTCGCGGAACACGTTCACGTTCGCGGTCATCGTCTCCTGGACGTCGCTTCGGACCTCGGCGTGCTGGACGCCGTCCTCCTCGTCGAGCAGCGACTGAATCCGGTCGCGCTGGTCGTCGACGGCGCGTTCGACGACCGCGCCGCCGTCCGCGTCCGCCTCGGCGACGCCGCCGTCCGCGGCCGTCCTGTCGCCGGCCGAGTCGACGGCGCCGGGTTCGACGGGCGTGTCGACTTCGCCGGGCTCGTAGTCGTCGGGCTTTCCGGTCGGGATCTCGGCGTCGCCGAGGTCGGCGCCCGCGGCGTGTCGGCCGGCGCGCTTGCCGAACACGATGAGTTCGGGGAGCGCGTTGCCGCCGAGGCGGTTCGAGCCGTGGACGGAGGCGCAGGCGCACTCGCCGACCGCGTACAGGCCGTCGACGCAGGTCGCGCCGTTCTCGTCGGTCTCGATGCCGCCCATCGCGTAGTGCTGGCCGGGCTTCACCGGCATCGGCTCGTCTAGCGGATTGACGCCCTCGAAGTCCTCCGAGAGGTGGACGATGTTCTCGAGCCGGTCGATGATGCGCTCCTCGCCGAGGTGGCGCATGTCGAGGTGGACGTACTCGTCGTCGATGCCGCGGCCCTCGTTCACCTCGGTGAGTTCGGCGCGTGCGACGACGTCGCGGGAGGCGAGTTCGCCGGCGTTGCTGGCGTAGCCGTACTCGAACATGAACCGCTCGCCCTCCTCGTTGTAGAGGATGCCGCCCTCGCCGCGGACGCCCTCCGTGATGAGCACGCCGGTGCTCGGGAGCGTCGTCGGGTGGAACTGGATGAACTCCATGTCCTCGATGGGGACGCCGGCGCGGTACGCCATCGCGACGCCGTCGCCGGTGTTCGCCACCGCGTTCGTGGTGTGATCGAACACCTGGCCGAGCCCGCCGGTCGCGAGCACGACGCCGTCGGTCGCGCGGAACCCGGAGACCTCGCCGGTCTGCAGGTCGTACGCGACGACGCCGTGACACGAGCGGTCCTCCGGTTCGTCCTCGTCGGAGACGGCGAGGTCCGTCACGTACCACTCGTCGTAGACGGTGATGCCGCGCTTGACGAGCTGTTCGTACATGGTGTGCAGCAGCTGGTGGCCGGTTTCGGCGCCCGCGTAGGTGGTGCGCGGGAACGACAGCCCGCCGAACGGCCGCTGGGAGACGCGGCCGTCGTCGTCGCGGCTGAACGCCATTCCCCAGTGTTCCAGCTGGATGACCTCCTCGGGGGAGTCCTGGCACAGCGTCTCGATGGCCGGGGCGTCCCCGAGGTAGTCGGAGCCTTTCATCGTGTCGTACGCGTGGTCCTCCCAGGAGTCGCCCTCGCGGAGGGCGGCGTTGATGCCGCCTTCGGCCGCCCCGGTGTGGCTTCGCACCGGGTGGAGCTTCGAGACGATGGCTACGTCCGCGCCTTCCTCCTGGGCGGCGATGGCGGCCCGTAGCCCGGAGCCGCCGGCGCCGACCACGATGACGTCGTGTTCGTGCATGGTTTCGTTGAGTTGTGTCGTGTCGGGTGTCGGTCGAATGTGAGTCGGGTGCTCTGGACGGGTCGGGTCGCTACCAGAACTTCAGGTTGTTCTTCACGGCCTCCCGCTTCAGCTCCTGGATGTGCTCGGTGAGCGGGATGTCCTTCGGGCACACCTCGGTGCAGGAGAACTGGGTCTGACAGCGCCACACGCCGTTCTCCTGTTCGAGGACGTTGAGCCGGTGTTCTTTCATGTCCTCGCCTTCGCGTTCGTCCATCGCGAACCGGTACGCCTTGTTGATGGCCGCCGGGCCGAGGTACTCGTTGGTGCCGGCGGCGATGTTACAGGAGGACATGCAGGCGCCACACCAGATGCAGCGCGTCGACATCTTCACCTTCTCGCGGTTCTCCCGCGTCTGCCGCTGCTCTTCCAGTTCGCCGTCCGGCAGCTCGTTCGTCTGGAAGTACGGCTTGACCGCCTCCATCTGGTCGTAGAAGTGCTCCATGTCGACGACGAGGTCCTTCCGGACTTCGGCGTGCGGGAGCGGCTCGACGCGGACCGGCTCTTCGAGGTCCGACAGCTGGGTCTTGCAGCCGAGCCGCTGCGAGCCGTTGATGAACATGGCGTCCGACCCGCAGATGGCCTGCCGGCAGGAGTGGCGGAACGTCAGCGACGAGTCGAAGGTGTCGCGCGCGTGGATGAGCGCGTCGAGCACCGTCATCCCCTTCTCGTAGGGGACGTAGAAGTCGTCGAACCGCGGCTCCATCTTCCCCTCCACCTCGGGGTCGTACCGGAACACCTTGAGGTGGTAGGTGCTTTCGTCGCTGGACGCGGCCGCTTCGGCTTCCTCGCGGGCGCGCTCTTCGCGGTCGGCGCGCGCCTCGGCTTTCTTCTGCATCCGCGCTTCCTGGGCGGACGGGAGCGACTCGTCGGCGGTCTCCGTGTCGGATTCGGTGTCTGGAACGTGCGTACTCATGGTTTAGAACGTCGGTAGGCCGGCCCACGCGTTCGCGGTGCGGACTCCCTGGACGATGACGACGAGGCTCGCGGCGAGCAGCGCGTACTTCACGACCTGCCGCTTCGTCCCGGAGAGACCCTGATTCAGCAGGGCGTTGTAGACGCCGTTGACGCCGTGGAACGTCGCGGTGACGAGGAACAGCACCATCAGTGAGTAGTAGGTGACGTTCTCCATCCGCATGCTGCTCTGCATGAACGTCACTTCGGCGGCGTGGTTGACGAAGTGAAGCAGGAAGAAGTGGAACGCGAGCACGACGACGAGGAACGCCGCCGTGATGCGCTGCCAGAGCCACTGCCGCCCGCCCTTCTCGAACGAGGAGTAGCGCTCCGCCATCTCAGAGCACCCCCTCGACGAACGTCGGCACCGACGCGACGACGATGGCGCCGGTGAGGATGAGCGACGCGTAGAAGCTCTTGTCCTGTGATTCGAGGCCGATACCGAGGTCGACGAGCAGCAGGCGGCAGCCGTTCAGGATGTGGAACACGGCGACCGCCAGCAGCCCGACTTCGAGGACGCGGACGACGAGCAGGCTCTCGAGCGTCGAGATGACTGTGGTGTAAACGTCGTTCTCCGCCGCGATGGCCTGCGCGTTGCCGGCCGCGGAGATGGCGGTACTCAGGACGGCGATGTGGGTGAAGAGGTAGCCCACGAGCACCCAGCCCGTGAACTTGTGGAACACCCACGCCCACATCCCCGCCGAGAACTCCCGCCACCGGCCGAAGTCCTCGATGAGGCCTCTGTCGTACGACTGGCTCATGGGTGTACGAGGCTGCGTTCCCCCGTAGTATAGTAGTTACGTGTATCGTCCCGCGGGCGCGCGCCGCCCCGACGCAGTCGGGCGACATCAACCGTGGTTCGGGCAACGCTTACCTCGCGGCCGCTCCGCGCCCGACAGCCCCGATGCGCTCCGCTCAGGTCGCGTTGTCGCTGACCGGCGACTGCTCCAGTTCGACGGCGCGTCGCGTCGACTCGTCGAGTTCGACGAGGTGGCACAGCGGGTTCCCCGGGTAGACCACCGGGTTTTCGAGGACGCCGACGAGCAGCCCGGTGAACGGCGCGACGACCGCCGTGTTGTCGTCCTTGAACGGGTTCGTTATCGTACACACCGTGTCGCCCTCGTGGACGAGCGCCCCCTTCTCGAAGTGCATGTCGACCATGCCGCCGGCGTCCGCGCGCAGCCACGTCTTCTCCTTTTCGTCGGTGATGACGGTGCGCCACCCCGGCCAGCGCACGGCCGCCGGGTCGGTGACGCCGTACTCGCCGAACACGCTGCGGACGCCGTCGAGCGCGTAGTCGATGAGGGTCCGCTGGAACCGGTGTGCCTCGCCCATCTCCACCGTGATGGTCGGGGTGTCGACCGCCGCGGCTTCGACCCGCAGCATGCCGCTGCTGCCCTCGCTGTCGATGACGACGTTGCTGCCGAAGGCGCGCGCGAGCCGCGCGACCTCGGGGTTCGACATGTCGGCGCGGACGTGGACCATGTTCGTCCGGCCGCGCGTCGACGTGTGGAAGTCCAAGCCGAGGTCGCACGGCTCAATGAAGTTTGTGAAGATGGTGTGCGCCATCCGCTTGGACGACGTCGAGTCCGCCGCGCCCGGGAACGACCGGTTCAGGTCGCGGTCGTACACCGGGAGGTAGCGCTGCTGGGCGAGGAACGCCGGGACGTTCAACACCGGCATGCAGATGAGCGTCCCGGCGAGGTCCGAGCGGTCCCACTCGAACGCCACTTCGCGGACCACCTCGATGCCGTTCAGTTCGTCGCCGTGGGCCGCCGCCGAGAGGAACACGGTCGGGCCGTCCCGTTCGCCGTTGACGATGGTGACGGGGATGCGGACGGGGTCGCCGAGGTACGTCTCCGAGACGACGTACCTGATGTTCTGCTGTTCGCCCGGCTCCACCTTCCCGCCGTTGTAGGTGAACGCCCCGTCGTCGGTCATGTCGTAGCCTCGGAGAGCCCCGCGTATAAGCGTGCGTGTGAACCGCACTGCGGCGGCGAGCCGACTGCGAGAGCGGGTCGAACCGGTCTGTGCCCCGGGAGCGAGTCACAGAGGCCGCACCAACCGGGAGTTCTTTTGTGCGACCGGCTGTGCCAAACAGTATGACGGACGATTCGGTTCGAGTGGGGGTTCTGTCGCTGCACACGAGCAAGGAGTCGAAGGCCATCTGTAACGCGGTGGAGGCGCTCGGCCACGAGCCGGTGTGGCTGCGCGAGGAGAACACGAGCGTCAATCTGGTCGACAGCGACGTCGTGCTCGACCCTGACGTCGACGTCGTCGCGAACCGGATGCTGCTGTCGAACACCGAAGAGCCCGCCGAGGGGCTCGGGCTGGCGCAGACGTTCGCGGCGGCGCGGCCGATGCTGAACGAGCCGTCGTCGGTGCTGACCGCGGTCCACAAGTTCGCGTCGGCCGTCGCGCTCGCGGAGGCCGGCATCCGCGTCCCGGACGCGCTGCTCGCGCTGTCGAACCGGAAACTGAACGAGGGCCGCGGCCGCTTCGGCGACGAGGGCGTCTACAAGACCGCCATCGGCACCCACGGCGGCGGCACCTGGAAGGTCGACTTCACGGAGCCGGTGAACCCGATGGTCGGGAACCGGCAGGCGTTCTTGCAGGAACTCATCGACCGCGACGAGGTCCGCCACCACGACCTCCGCGTCTACGTCGTCGGCGACGAAATCGTCGGCGCGATGAACCGCTACGCGCCGGAGGGCGACTGGCGCACGAACGTCGCGCTCGGCGGCGACGTCGAGGACGCGACCGACTCGCTCTCCGAGGAGGCGCGGGAGATGGCGCTCCGCGCCGCCGACGCGGTCGGGCTCGACTACGCCGGCGTCGACCTCGTTCAGGGGTACGACGGCTGGTACGTCCTCGAAGTGAACCCGACGGCCGGCTTCAAGGGGCTGTTCAAGGCGACGGGCCGCTCGCCCGCGCCGCACATCGCGAGGCTCGCCATCGAACACGTCGGCGGCGACGTCGACGACGAGCGCGTGACGGAGCTGACCGCGACGCTGGACGACGCGACGCCGACCTGCATGCCGCGGACCACTCAGGAGTCGCCGAAGGAGACGCCCATCATCGGCTACATCGAGGACGTCGTCGTCGCCGGCACCCGCGGGTCGACGCAGGCGTACGCGAAGTCGGACACGGGCGCGACCCGGTCGAGCATCGACACGGAACTCGCCGCCGAAATCGGCGCCGGCCCAATCAAGAGCATGACGCGCGTCAAGTCCGGGTCGATGAAGTCCGGGAAGGCCCGGCCGGTCGTCGACCTCGTCGTCGGCATCGGCGGCCAGCAGCACACGGTGACCGCGAGCGTTGAGGACCGCTCGCACATGAGCTACCCGCTGCTGCTCGGCCGCGACATCCTCCAGCACTACCGCGTCGACGTCCAGCGGTACGCCGACGAGACGCGGACCGAGGACCGCGACGAAGAGGAGGAAGAAGGGCTGGAGTAGCGGGCGAGCCGCGCAGACACGCGCCGCTCGGCCGTCCGCGTCGGCCGCCGCCGTAAACTACGTTGAGCCGAACAGGTCGGTGTGTCGCTCGAATCCGCGCTGGAGGCAGTCGTCACGGACCCGCAGGCACTCGCAGTCTGGGCCGTGCTGGTGGTCGCGTCACTCGTCGCGGTCCGGTACGACCTCGCGGCGAACAACGCCGCGATTCCGCGGCTGATGCGGTGGGTGTGGACGCTCACCGTCCTCTACTCCGGGCCGCTCGGGCTGGCGCTGTACTGGTTCGCCGGCCGCACCCAGATTCCGCACGACTCGCCGTGGCGCCGCGGCGTCCGGTCGGTCGCACACTGCTACTCGGGGTGTGGCGCCGGCGAGGTCCTCGGGGTCGTCGTCACCGTCGGCGTCCTGTCGCTCGGAACCACGTGGGTCGTCGCCGGGACGTTCACCGCGGCGTACGCGTTCGGGATGGCGCTCACCGTCGGGCCGCTCCTGGAGGAGGGGATGGCGTTCCCGGCGGCGTTCCGCGACGCCGTCTACAGCGAAACCGCGAGCATCACCGCGATGGAGGCGACCGCAATCGGCGTCGACCTGTGGCTCGCCGGCGAGGCCGCCATCGGCGACGTCCTGTTCTGGTCGAGCCTCGTGGTGTCGCTCACCGTCGGGCTCGTCGCCGCCTACCCGGTGAACCTCGCGCTCATCCACGTCGGCGTCAAGGAAGGCATGGGGGACCCCGCGGAGATGGGGTGAGACGAGTTCTCACGAGGCGAACGCAGGCCGGTCGGTTTATCAGTGCCCGTCCGCTCGACCCGGTATGGGCTTTGGGAGCTACGACGAGTCCGAGCAGGAACGTCAACAGAACGACGGCGGGGAAGCCGGCGACGGCTCGACGGTCGACGCACACGAGTCCGAACACGATGGGGAGGCGAGCTTCGAGGCGGGCGCCTCGACGGACGACCTCGTCGACCAACTGCAGACGATGAAGGGCGACGACGCCGACGCGGACGACGAGTAACGGCGGCTCGCCGACGACTCGGTTTCTTCTGCCCGAAATTTTCCGAGAACTATCTGTTCGTTGAAACTGTTCTCTACTGCTCGGCGACTCGTGTCAATCCACCGCAGTCTCGCCGTTCGAGGCGCGAATATCAACTCGAATACTCTGCAGGTAACATATATGAGTCACCTTGCTGCTCGTCAGAGTATCCCCCTTCGCATCTGCGAACGGGTGGGAGCACAACGACAAATGTTCGAATTCATTACGGACGAGGAAGAGCGCGGCCAAGTCGGCATCGGGACGCTCATCGTGTTCATCGCGATGGTGCTCGTCGCCGCTATCGCCGCGGGCGTACTCATCAACACGGCTGGGTTCCTCCAGTCGAAAGCGCAAGCGACAGGCGAACAGTCCAGCCAGCAGGTCTCTAACCGCCTCCAGGCGGTTTCGACGACCGGTCACGTCACCGGCAGCGAAACCATCGACAAGGTGAACGTGACGGTGTCTCAGGCGCCCGGCGCCGGCGACATCGACCTCCTGAACGCCACAGTGTCTTGGATCGGGCCGGACGGCACGTACACCCTGACGGAGAGTTCCGTCGGCAGTCCGGCCGACGGCTCATTCACCTACGCGGAGGTCAAGGACGCGGACAACTCCGCGCCCGTCCTGAACGACCCGGACGACCGCGTCAAACTCATCTTCGAACTCGGCAGCGGGAACTTCACCGGTACCCTGTCTGAGGGCGAAGAGGTGACGCTGAAGATCAACACGATGTCCGGCGCGACGACGACGATCCGGGTGCAGGTCCCGCAGTCGCTGAGTTCGAAGAGCGCGGTCGAACTCTAACGGCCCCGGACGACTCCGTCGACGCGGCGTCGACGGCTTTTCTTTCCCACGGACCGAATCCGAAGCACGACCGCCGCGGTCAGTCAGTCGGAGCCTTCCCAGATGTACCGCGTCCCGTAGCTCCGGTAGGGGCGCCACTGCGCCGCGATGTCGCGCATCTCGCTTCGGCTCTCCGCGCCGTACAGCTCCTCGAAGCCGCGGCGCACCGCGAGGTCGCCGAGCGGGAGGACGTCCTCCCGGCCGAGCGTGAAAATCAGGTACATGTGCGCGGACCACTCGCCGATGCCCTTGATTTCGGTGAGCGCCGAGACGACCTCCTCGTCGGACAGGTCGGCGAGGCCTTCGCGAGTGAGGTCGCGGTTGCGGAACGCCTCTGCGGCGTTCCGGAGGTAGTCGACTTTCGTCGCGCTCAGCCCGGCGTCGCGGAGCGCGTCCTCGTCGGCGGCCAGGACCGCCGTCGGCGTCACGTCGTCGCCGACGACGTCGAAGGCCCGTTCACGGATGGCGGCCGCCGACGCCGTGGAGAGCTGCTGGTTGATGATGGAGACGCTGAGCCGCTCGAACTCGTTGTCCGCGGGCACGAACTCGATGCGTCCGTGCGCGTCGATGAGGTCGGCCATGACCGGGTCGTCGCGCACGGACGCGCTCGACGTCGTCGTTCATGCTCCCCCCGTCGGCGGGGCGGTCGGTCGGTGACGGGAGCCTCTCGGTGCGGTGGTCGGCGGGACTGACATCAGCGGACGGAGGCGTCGCGGGGGGAAACGGGTTTCGGCGCGTGAACGGAAACGCCGGTGAACGGGCGGTTCGTTTCGGGTGGTTCGAGGGGAAACGTTCAATCCGGGGCCGCCCAACCACCCGGCTATGGACCCAGAAGAGGTCGAAACCGTCGCCGTGCTCGGCGCCGGGAACATGGGGCACGGAATCGCAGAAGTGGCCGCGCTCGCCGGGTTCGACGTCCGGATGCGCGACATCAACGAGGAGTTCGTCCAGGACGGCTACGAGCAGATCGAGTGGAGCCTCGAAAAGCTCGCGGAGAAGGACCAGATTTCCGAGGGCGACGCGGAGGCCGCGCTGGACCGCGTCACTCCGGTCGTCCCCGTCGAGGACGCCGTCGCGGACGCCGACCTCGTCATCGAGGCGGTGCCGGAGAAGATGGACATCAAGAAGGACGTCTACGCCGACGTCGAAGCGCACGCGCCGGAGCGCGCCGTGTTCGCGTCGAACACGTCGAGCCTGTCCATCACCGAGCTGGCCGAGGAGACGGACCGGCCCGAGCAGTTCTGCGGGATGCACTTTTTCAATCCGCCGGTGCGGATGCAGCTCGTCGAGGTCATCGCCGGCGAGGCAAGCAGCGAGGAGACGCTGTCGCTGGTCGAGGGCGTCGCCGAGCGGATGGGGAAGACGCCGGTCCGCGTCCGCAAGGACTCGCCCGGCTTCATCGTGAACCGCGTGCTGGTCCCGCTGATGAACGAGGCCGCGTGGATGGTCCACGAGGGCGACGCCACAGTCGCCGAGGTCGACTCCACGACGAAGTACGACGTCGGCCTGCCGATGGGGAGCTTCGAACTCGCAGACCAGGTCGGCATCGACGTCGGCTACCACGTCCTCGAGTACATGCACAGCGTCCTCGGCGACGCCTACGAGCCGTGCCCGCTGCTCGAAGAGAAAGTCGACAACGACGAGCTCGGCAAGAAGACCGGCGCCGGGTTCTACGACTACGAGAACGGCGGCGCGGACATCCCCTCCGACGAGATTCGCGAGGACGTCCGGCGGCGCCTGCTGGCCGTGATGGCGAACGAGGTGGCGGCGCTCGTCGGCAACGACGTCGCCGACGCGGAGGCGATCGACCGGGCCGTCAAGCTCGGCGCCGGCTTCCCGGACGGCCCGGCCAAGATGGCCGACGAGGAGGGACTCGACGTGCTGCTCGACACGCTGGCGTCGCTCCACGACGAGACGGGCGCGGCCCGCTACGAGCCGGCCGACACGCTCCAGCGGCTCGTCGCCGCCGACGAAGGCTTCTACGGCGACGGCGGCGGCGAGGAGGGCGGCGTGGAGTACGAGGCGATCCGCGTCGAGCGCGACGGCCGCGTCGGCCGCATCGTCCTCGACCGGCCGCACCGCATGAACACGGTCTCGGAGGAGATGCTGGAAGAACTCGGGCTCGCCGTGGAGGCGCTCGAATCCGACGACGACGTCCGGTCCATCCTCGTCACCGGCGAGGGCGACCGGGCGTTCTCCGCCGGCGCCGACGTGCAGTCGATGGCCGTCGGCGGCAGCGACTCGCTGTCGGCCGTCGAGCTCTCCCGGAAGGGCCAGTCCACGTTCGGGAAACTGGAGTCGTCCGACCTCCCGGTCGTCGCCGCAATCGACGGCTACTGCCTCGGCGGCGGCATGGAACTGGCGACCGCCGCGGACCTCCGCGTCGCCTCCGAGCGCTCCGAACTCGGCCAGCCCGAGCACAACCTCGGGCTGCTCCCCGGGTGGGGCGGCACCCAGCGGCTCAGCAACATCGTCGGCGAGGGCCGCGCGAAGGAGATAATCTTCACCGCCGACCGCTACGACGCCGAGACGATGGAGCGGTACGGCTTCATCAACGAGGTCGTGCCGAACGACCAACTGCAAGAGCGCGGGCTCGAACTCGCCCGCGACCTCGCCGCCGGCCCGCCCATCGCCCAGCGGTACACGAAGCGCGCGATGCACGAGGGCCGCACCGACGAGGACGCCGGCCTCGAAATCGAGGCGATGGCGTTCGGCCACCTCATGAACACCGACGACCTGATGGAGGGCGTCACGGCGTTCATGTCCGACGAGGAACCGGAGTTCGAAGGCAAGTAGTCGGCGCGTAACCGCGCCCACTCGCTGATTTTCGCAGTCCGTCGTTTCGTTGTCGGTCGTTTCGGTGTCTGCCGTTTCTGTGGTGCGTTCCGGCGGTCAGTCGTCGGCGCCGTGGACGTTCCCCGTCGGGTCCCAGCGGAGGTCCACGACCGCCGCCGCGCCGAGGAGGATGAACAGTACGGGGAGGTCGGTGGGGACGCCGACCGCGGCGGCGACGACGCCGAGCAGGCCGAGCGGAATGGCGGCGACGCGCTCGTAGTGCGGCACGCGGTCGTGGACCGCGGGCGCGGCGGCGCCGAGCAGGTACGCGGTCGCTGCGGCGAGCAGCACGGCCTGAAACAGGTCACTTCCCCGCACCACGGCCCGGACTGTCAGTGCCCCACAGACGAGTGCGGCGAGGCCGTAAACCGCGATTCTGTGTCGTTCACGCGGCACGAGCACTCACCCGGTCTGCGTCGCGCTGTTGATGGAGGGCTGGCGTGGACATGGTCGGGTCGTTCGTCTCGCGGTTTCGGCGCCAGTCACTTCACGGTATGCGGAGGTCGCCGTGGACGGACGGGTCGGCGCGGACTCGGGGTCACCACTCGGCGACCGAGCCGTCGGGGCGGCGCCACACCGGGTTGTGCCAGTCGTCGTGGCCGTCGCGCTCCGCGAGGACGTCCTCGTCGACGTCGATGCCGAGCCCGGGGCCGTCCGGCACCGGGACGAAGCCGTCCTCGTACTCGAAGACGGACGGGTCGGCGAGGTAGTCGAGGACGTCGCTGGTCTCGTTGTAGTGGATGTCGAGGCTCTGCTCTTGGATGAGCGCGTTCGGAACCGCCGCGTCGAGTTGCAGGCAGGAGGCGAGCGCGACGGGGCCGAGCGGGCAGTGCGGCGCGACCGACACGTCGTACGCGCCCGCCATCGTCGCGATGCGGTGGCACTCCGTGATGCCGCCGGCGTGGCTCAGGTCCGGCTGGACGACGTCGACGGCGTTCGACTCGAACACCTGCTTGAAGTCGGTCCGGTGGAACATGCGCTCACCGGTCGCGATGGGCGTCGACGTGCTGGCGGCGATGTCGGCGAGCGCGTCGTTGTGTTCGGGGAGCACCGGCTCCTCGATGAAGAACGGGTCGTGCGGTTCGAGCGCCGCGGCGAGCTGTTTCGCGGCGGTCTTGGTCGCGCGGCCGTGGAAGTCGACGCCGATGTCGACGTCGTCGCCGACGGCCTCGCGGACGACGCGGAGCCGCTCGGCCGCCCGCTCGACGGTCGCCGGCGACTCGACGCGCTCCAGCTCCGGCGTCGCGTTCATCTTCAGCGCCGTGAAGCCGGCGTCGACCTTCGCTTCGGCCGCCTCGGCGACGCCCTCGGGGCGGTCGCCGCCGACCCACTGGTAGACGCGGACGCGGTCGCGGACCGGGCCGCCGAGCAGTTCGTGGACCGGCGCGCCGAAGTGTTTGCCTTTGATGTCCCACAGCGCCTGGTCGATACCGGCGATGGCGGACATGAAGACGGGGCCGCCGCGGTAGAAGCCGCCGCGGTACAGCCGCTCCCAGTGGTCGGCGACCGGCAACGGGTCCTCGCCGAGCAGGTAGTCCTCGACGAGCTCAGCCACCGCTTCCTTCACGCTGCGCGTACGCCCCTCGACGACCGGCTCCCCCCAGCCGACCGTGCCGTCGCTCGTCTCGATGCGGAGGAACAGCCAGCGCGGCGGAACCGCGTACAGGTCGTAGTCGACGATCTCCATACCTCGGCGTCTTCGCGCTCCCCCAAAACTCCGCCGAGGTCGTCGCGGACCCCCGGCGAGTCGCCGGCTCGGCTTCGTTCCGGCTCCCGGCCGCCCGGAACGCGGGGAACGTTTACGACGGTGGCCGCCGTCGGCGCGAGCCATGTCGCATCAGTCGACGCTGCTGCTGTTGACGACGCTGGTGCTCGCGGCGTCGCTGCCGCCGGCCGTCCTCGCGGCGTACGGCTTCCGCGACGCCCCGTTCGGCGGGATACTGCGGCCGATACCGGTGGTTCTCGCCGCGTACCTCGTCGTGAATATCCCGATGATTCTCGGCGTCGCGACGCCGGCCGTGTTCCACCTCGTGCTGTCGACGGCGGCCATCGGCGCGGCGCTGCTCGCGGCGGTCCGCGGGGCGCTGCTGCTCAGCGGGAGGTGGTCGCTGTGAACGTCCACGAGGCCGTCCTGCTCGCGCAGGCCGGGGCGCTCACCGCGGTCAGCCTGCTGCTGCTCTACCCGGTGGTCCGGTACGCGCGAAACATCGCGTACACGGAGGCGTTCGTGTCGCTCACTGCCGGCTTCGTGACGCTGACCGCGTCCTACCTCGCGGACCTTGCGGGCGCGCCGTTCGTCAGCAGGGTGCTCGAACTGGCGGCCGCGCTGGCGGTGTTCGTCGGCGTGCTGCTGTTCGCGAAACCGTTCGTCCGCCTCGACCGCGGCGACCTGACCGAGGAGTCGCCGCCGCCCGTCTCCACCGGCGAAGGAGGGTTCACCGATGATAACTGACGGCGACGACTCGGCCGCGACCGACTCCGGCGTCCCGGCGGCGGCGCGGTTCGAACAGACCGCCGCGGCGCTGCGGAGCGACGGCGGGTCCGCGGACGTCGACGCGGCGGGGAGCGAACTCGCGGCGGAGTTCGGCGACGCGACGCTCGTGCTGCTGGAGGCGATGGACTCGCTGGTCGGGTCCGTCCCGACGACCGCGTTCGACAACGCGCTCGTCATCTCGCCGAGCCAGCCGGGGCGCGTCGAGGCCGCCATCGAGCGCCGCGGCGGCGACCCGGGGCAGTGCGGCCACGTCCCGGTGACCGGGTCGCCGGTGTCGTACGACGGGCCGCTGTGGGTGTCGTCGCCGGTCGACCCGAGCGACCTCACCGGCATCTCAGTCCGGGTGTCACAGGCGATGGAGTACGTCAAGCCCGGCGAGGGGTGGCTGCTCTGGGAGGACCTCCAGTTCCTGCTGCTGTACGCCGACCCGTCGAACGTCTACCGGCTCACCTCGCAGGTGCTCGACCGGGCGCGCGGCGGCGACGCGGCGACGGTCGTCGGGCTGAACGCGGCCGCCGCCGAGGAGCGGACCGTCGCGCGGTTCGCCGGCCTGTTCGACCACTACGCGGACCTGCGCTGACCGCCGGCACCGACCGCTTTTTCCGGGCTCGTCGCCGACGTGCGTCCATGACGATGAACGCAGCCGACGTCGAAGCCGCCATCGAAGCCGGCATCGACGACGCAGACGCCACCGTGACGACGCCGCGCGCGCCCGACGAGGAGCACGAGGACCAGCACTTCGCCGCCGTCGTCGTCTCGCCGGCGTTCGAGGGGGAGTCGCTGGTCGCCCAGCACCAGCGCGTGTACGACGCCGTCGGCGACGCGATGACCGAGGAGGTCCACGCGCTCGAAATCAAGACGTTCACGCCCGAGGAGTACGAGGAGTACCGAGAGCAGAACGCCTGAGATGCCGCGGCGACGCGGCCCGGGCGCGACGCTGCCGTTCGTCCGGCACCTCTCCGCCCCGGCGCGGCGGCTGCTGGCCTCGGTCGTCGCGTTCGCCGCGCCGATAGCGGCCGGTGTCGGCGTTCACTCCGTTCTCGCGTCGATGCGGGCCGTCGGCGACGCGCCGCCGATTCCGCCCGCAGCCGCGGGCGCCGCGACGACCGTGGCGCTCTTCGTCGCCGCCGCGGTGTTCGTGCGGGCCAGTCCTGGTGGTCGGGCCGGCGACGACCCGGAGTAGGGCGTCACTCGTCGGCGATGACGACGTCGTCGCCGACGCGGAACCGGTCGCCGCGCGACGACGCCGGCACCTCGGTGTTCACCATCAGCCGGTAGTCGTGGTCGAACCAGTCGCCGCCGCTCCACGGCGGCATCGTCTCCCGGCGTCGCTCGACGAACCGCTCGCGGAACCCCGGCGTCGCCTCCCCGGTGTCAGGGTCGCGGGTCGGGACGACGCAGCGCTGACAGGGGTTCACGCCGTCGAGCGCGACGTCGCCGACGCGGAACCGGACGCGGTCGCCGCGGGAGCCGAACAGCCGGTCCTCCCAGAACGCCTCGGCGGCGTCGACGACGAGGTTCGGTCTGAGCCGGCGCTTCATCTCGGCCGCGTCGACGCCGTCGAACCACGACGCCACCTCGGCGAGCGTCCCCGTGGACACGACGGTCGGCCCGTCCGCCTCCTCGTCGTCCGGGTAGCCCGCCGGGTCTTCGCCGACGACCGAGACGTCGTAGCCCAGGAAGTCCGCGAGCCACGACTCGACGCCGCCGCGGTCGTCGTCGAGGCCGAACTCGGCGGCGGCCGGCGCGTCGTCGTCGCGCGGCGCGGCGAGCCGGACGGTCCGCCGGCCAAGGTCGAAGTCGGCGCTGACGCGGTGGATGCGCCGCTCGTTCTTCCCGTTCACGTAGTCGCCGTCGGCGTCGACCACCGCGAACTCCCGGTCCCTGACGAGGCCGCCGGCGTCGCCGATTCGGGCGTCGTCGACGCCGACGCCGTCCAGCGCCTTCACCGGGTACACCGTGATGCTGTCGAGCGTCGCCGCGGCGGAGTGGTCCATACCCGAGCCAGGAGCCGGCCGGGAGTAAAACTGTGTGCGGTTCGGTCGCGCCCGGCGGCCGAGGACGACGCTGCTGCCGACCGCCGGCCGTGCTGTTCCGGAGCGCCGTTCCCGACGGTTCCTCGGTTCGCCGGGCGCCGCTGCTCGCAGCGTGGCGGGCGCGAAAACGGAAGCGGTCGGCGTGCGGTCAGCGGACCCGGTCGGCGGACGCGGCGGGCGAGCCGGCGTCCGCGACAGGCGCGGTCGTTACTCCTCGTCGTCGGCGTCGTCGCCGCCGTCGTCCGGCAGGTCCTCGACGCGCTCGGCGAGTTCGTCCGCCGTCAGCGTCGTGTAGCCGCCGTCCTCGGTGATAGTCGCCACGCTGAGGTCTGCGGCGGTGAGTTCGTCGTCGGCCTGCAGCAGCGCGCGGAGCGCGAGGTCGACGCCGTCGTCGAGCGCCAGGTCGTCCGCCCAGTGCTCTTCGAGGAAGTCCTGGATGTCCTGTCGGGAGCCGCCGATGGCGGTCGCCTTCCACTCGTGGGGCGTCCCGGACGGGTCGGCGCCGAACAGCCGCGGCTCGCCGTTCTCGATGCCGCCGATGAGCAGCGCGGCGCCGTACGGCCGCGTGCCGCCCATCTGCGTGTTCTCCTGGATGTGGTCGGTGACGTACTTCGTCAGCGTCTCGACGCCGACCGGCTCGCGGTAGCGGAGCCGGTTGCCCTGTGCCATGCGGCGCGCGAAGTCGATGAGCTGCCGGGCGTCGGCGACGTGGCCGGCCGACGCGGTCCCGACGTGGTCGTCGAGCTTGTGCAGCTTCTCGATGGACTCCGACTCCATCAGGCTGGAGGACGCCTGCGCCTGCGCGGCCAGGACGACGCCGTCGGCCGTCCGGATGCCGAGCGACGGCGCGCCGCGCGAAACCGCCTCGCGCGCGTACTCGACCTGGTAGATGCGGCCGTCAGGCGAGAACAGCGACGTCCCGCGGTCGTACGCCTGCTGGTCGTTCCCTCTCATCGGGTCTCACCGACAGCCTGTGTCGTCGCGGTTGCACTCATCGACTCCGGCTAGGTGCTCCCGCCGGAAAAAGCCTCCCTAAAAGGATTTTTAGCCGGCGGCCCGCGCTCCGCCGCGCCGTCCGGTCAGTCGTCCAGTTCCACGACGTCGGCGCCGGGCGCGTTCTCCTTCACGCTCTGGAGCCCTTCGCGCGCCTTCTGTTTGGAGGCGTACCCTTCGCCGGAGTCGGCGATGATGTTCCCGTTGTCGTGGGTCAGATGCCACCGCCACTCGCCGCCGTCGTCCTCGAACAGTTCGAACGTCGCCTTGCTCGGCATACCCCACCACGCGTATTCAGGCACCTAAGCCCTGGCGGCCGCAGCCGAGTTCGGCGACGGAAAACGATTCCGGGTCCGCCGGATTCCGTCGGTGTCCCGCGGCGTCCGCGTTCCGGACACGGATTCGCGGGGTTATCCGTGCGTCCCCGTCTGGTCGGTCGTATGCAGTGGAGAGCGGACCTCCCCGACTCGTGGGACGACGCGCCCGCGGACCCGCCGCAGGTGGAAACGCCGCCGTCGCGAATCGTCCCGACCGAGTCGGGGTTCGTTTTCGAACCGACGAGCGCGCTCGACCGAGTCGACGCCGCGGCGCGCTCGGCGTTCTCGACGCTCGCCTCTCCCGTCGGCCGGACCGCGGTCGAACGGGACCGAACCGTCGCCGCCGGCGACGACGATTCCGACTGACGGACCGCGCAGCCTCAGGGTCGGCGTCCGCGTCGGCGACGGTCCCCGCTACGGCTCCCGGCGTTCGTACGTCACGATGTCGAAGTCGTCGCGGCGTTCGCGGTCGGTTTCGCGCCACGCGGACCAGTCCGGCTCCGGGAAGTAGGTGTCCCCCTCGTAGCGGTCGTGCAGTTCCGTGACCACCATGCGGTCGGCGCGGTCGAGGAACTGTTCGTACACCGCGCCGCCGCCGGCGACGTAGGCGGCGTCGGCGCCGGTCGATTCCGCGGCGTCGACCGCGGCGTCGACGGAGTCGGCGACCACGACGTCGTCCGGGAGGTCCGGCTCCGACCGCGACAGGACGATGTTGGTCCGGCCGGGGAGCGGGCCGCCGAGGTCGCGCGCGATGGACTCGTAGGTGCGCCGCCCCACGATGACCGGGTGGCCGGTCGTCGTCTCCTTGAAGTGCCGGAGGTCGGCCGGGAGGTGCCACGGGATGTCGCCGTCCGCGCCGATGACGCCGTTGTCGGCGACGGCGACGATGAGGACCAGGTCCACGGCTACTCCGCGACCGCGAACCGGATGCCCGGCGCCGGGTCGTACTCCGACAGCCGGATGTCGTCGAACGTCAGTTCCTCCAGGGGCTTGTCGGCGACGTCGATGGTCGGCCGGTCGCGCGGCTCCCGCGAGAGCTGTTCGAGCATCCCCGGGACGTGGTCGTAGTCCTCCTCGCCGTCGGCTTCCGGCGGCGCCTCGGACTCCAGCCAGTCGGCGACGTCGCGGAACCCGTCGCGGTCGTCGACGGCGGCGACGCGGTCGGAGAGCCGGTCGAGGTTGTCGGCGTACCAGTCGCCGCGGTCGCCGGTGCCGCAGTAGATGTGGGTGTCGACGATGCTGTGAGCAAACTCGCCGGGCTCGAACCCGGTTCGCTGTGCGACCGCGGTCAGCAGGATGCTGTAGGCGGCGACGTTGAACGGGACGCCGAGTGCGACGTCGCCCGACCGCTGAGTCAGGTGCAGGTTCAGCCGGTCGCCCTGGACGTTGAACACGAACGTGTAGTGACATGGCGGCAGCGTCGACACCGTCGCGTTCGCGGGGTGCCAGGCGTTCACGACGATGCGGCGGGACTGCGGGTTCTCCTCCAGCGTGTCGAGCACGTACTGGAGCTGGTCGAAGGTGCGTTCGTCGTCGTTCATCCACCGGTGGTCGTCGTCCGGCCACGTCTCGCCGGTCAGCCCCTCCTCCGGCACCGGGAACCGCCGCCAGAACCGGCCGTAGGCGGTGTCGAGGTGGCCCTCGTCGTCGGCCCACGCGTCCCAGATGCCGGTCTCCTCGCGCAGATTCCGGACGTGCTCCTCGCCGGAGAGATACCACAGCAGTTCGTGGATCAGCGAGTTCCAGCGGAACCCGGAGAGGTCCTTCGTCGTCAGCAGCGGGAACCCCTCGGCGAGGTCGACCGTGTAGTGCTCGGAGAACGACGAAATCGTGTCGACACCGGTCCGGTTCGGCTTGTGCGAGCCGTCGCGCAGAACGCGTTCGGCGGTGTCGAGGTACTGCTTCATACTCCATCCGCGCGCGGCGACACTAAAAATCCTCACGCCACGGCCTTCCCCGCCGCAGTCGTCCCGCAGTCGTCGCGGTGCAGCCTCGGCCCGCGCGGCGTCGAAGGGGAACACGAAAGGCGCCGGGGCGCCCAGACGGACACATGATTCGGAACCTCGCCGCCGGCGTCCAGTCGTTCACCAGCAACGCCTTCCTGGTCTCCGGGCCGGCCTCCGAGGCGGCAGGGGCCGCGGACGACGACGGCGACCACGGCCGCCGCGTCCTCGTCGACACCGGGTCGAACTTCGACGTCGCCGCGGCGGTCCGCGAACACGTCGGCGACCTCGACGCGGTGGTGCTGACGCACACGCACCCGGACCACATCGGGACGCTCGCGGACGTCCGCGAGGCGTTCGACGTGGAGACGTGGGGGTTCGACCCGAGCCAGCCGGCCGTCGACAACGAACTCCCTGACGGCGAAACGGTGCGGCTCGGCACCGCGTCGTTCGAGGCGCTCCACACGCCCGGCCACAAGGACGACCACATCTGCCTGTTCAGCGACGAGACCGGCGCGCTGTTCGCCGGCGACCTCGTCTTTGAGAACGGCGGCTTCGGCCGCACCGACCTGGCGGAGGGCGACCGCGACCTGCTCGTCGACAGCATCGACCGGCTCCGCGACCGCGTCGGCGACGACGTCACCGAACTCCACGCCGGCCACGGACCGAGCGTCACGACCGACCCGGCGCACGACGTCGACCTCGCCGCACAGGCCGCACGGATGCGGTAGCCGCGTCGGCCCGGACCGCCCCTGTGAACTGCTAGCAGACCGCTGCTCAACCTTTAACAGCGTCCCGGGCGAACAGCCGTTCGGAGGGACATTACAATGAGCGAGTACGAACTTGATCCGTTGCCGTACGAGTACGACGCGCTGGAGCCGCACATTTCAGAGCAGGTGCTGACGTGGCATCACGACACGCACCATCAGGGGTACGTGAACGGCTGGAACAGTGCGGAGGAGACGCTGGAGGCGAACCGTGAGTCCGGGGACGTGTCGTCGTCTGCGGGCGCGATTCGGGACGTGACGCA